>JAPKFB010000043.1 GCA_028821775.1 Roseibacillus sp. | reverse complement strand
TAAGTTCTCGTCCGGGTCCGCCTTGCCGGCGGTGAGGGCGCGCTTTGAAAACCAGACAAAGCCAACCAAGGCGAGGACGAGGCCAATGATCCATCCGAGATTGCCGCTGATCCATTTCCAGCCGGGCATCTTGTATTCGTGGCGGCGGACTACTCGTTTGCTTCGCGCGCTGTAGAGACCGTTGGCGTTCTGGTCGCGATCGGAATTAAAAAGAAGATGGAATCCCGCATTGCGCACCGCGGGATTTGATTCGTTGCTTGCGGTGTTGATTTCCGGTCCCAGGTTCTGCGGTCCCTCGGTGCCCTTGAGACGAGTGCGATACAAATCGGCACCGCCTTCGCCGCCGTCGCGTTCGGAAGCGAAGTAAAGAAAGTCGCCATGGTCGGTCAGGACCGGTGAGGTGTCATTGGCTGGCGAACTGAGATCGTTCAGGAACTTGGCGTGACGGAAGAGGGGAGTAGCCGCGAGATCGACGAGGTCCTTGCTGTCTCCTGTCGGCCCATTCTCATCGGGCTCCCAACCAAGTCCATAGAGGGGGGTGTAGCGATAGTGCGCCTCCAGGCAGAGCGTCACCAGGGCAGAGGCGATGACTTTTCCCATCGCTCCGCCGTGGCCCCCGCCCGCATTCCACGACCCATCGCTTTGTTGAGCCTTGATGAAGGCGGGGTGCATGCCCTTCATCCACTTTCGCCATGCCGGTCCCTGGTGCTGGTAGGAAGCCACCGTGCCGTAGTAGGCATAGTAGATATCGTTCGCCTTGAAGCCCTGCTTGTCGACGATCGCCGCCGATTCATAAGCCTTCGGTGTATTCGAAGAGTATCCCAACAGTTGCGCGCAAAAAAAGCCGGCTGCGTTCATGGCCTCCGTGCCGCCGCCCCCGTTGGTGTATCCATAACCTCCGTCGTTCTTCCCCTTGGTCACGAACTTGAGAAACTTCGCCGCGCCTTCCATGGTCTTATCGTCTACCCGGATTCCAGACATCTTGGCGCTGCCCAGGGCCATGATTATCCAGCCAGTTACCGAGAGGTCACCAGCCTGATCGGGTTTGTAACGCCAGCCGCCGCCCTCGTGCTGAGTCTCGGCGATGAAATCAATGGCCGCCTGCGCTTTTGGTCGCAGCGCAGTGTCCTTGGTCACGCCGTAGGCTTCCACCACCGCGAGCGAGGCGATGCCGTGATCATACATCGCGTTGCCCTGAGGCTTTGGGCCACGCAGGTCTCCGGTGGCGCCATTCTGTTGTCCCACCAGCCAATCGATCCCGCGCTTGACAGTGTCCTGGTATTTGCACTCCTCGTCGTGCACCTCCCCCCGACCGTAAAAGGCCAGCAGCGCGAAAGCGGTCGCGGCCTGGTCGTGGTTCCCCTGTCCCCCGGACTTGCTAATGTCCCAGCGACCATCTGGCTCCTGGGTGCTGGCGAGGTAGGCAAGCCCCTTGTCGACCGCGCCCTCCGTTTGCGGTGAGCCGCCCAACTTGGCCATCACTTCCGGATCGGCCAGGGCACTCTCGCGCAGAGAGTAGAGCATGCTCAGTTGGCGCTCGATGATGAGATCGAAGTCGGTGTCACCTGCGGCATCCGCCGAGTAGAGATCGAAGTTCCCTTTGCGCTCGTCCACGTCCTCCAACATCTCGGCAAGCTTCTCCGAAGTGCCCGGCGCGCGTCGTGGTCGGTTGGAGGAGAAATAGAGGACGAGGTTGTCCGGAGCAAGATCCGGATCGACTTCGTCAAAGGGGGTGTTGACCCGACCCGTGAGAGGAAGAGGCCATGCGTACTCCGCCCCGTCCCACTTTGAGACCCAGATGTCGTAGCCCCCCTGGCCCCCGGGGCGATTGCTGGTGAAGTAGAGCAGCTCCGCATCTCCGTTGAGAGAGGGTGAACGCTCATGAAAGGCGCTGTTGAGCGCGCGCATGGGCCGCGGGTCGCCCCAGTCGGTGCCGTCCCACTCGCGCAGAAACAGATTGGTGTTGCCCTCCTTTTCGCCAGCACTGTAGATCATGCGAGCACCGCTCGAGGAGATGACCGGAGTGCCGATCTCATCGCTGCTGGAGAGCCCGCTTTTGGCCTCTTCCGCATTTTCCCAGAGCACGTATCCCAGCTCGACATCACCTGCGCGCTGTTCAAAGGCAATTTGGTCAGTGTAGGTGTACCAGCGGTGGGGCTTCAGGTAGAAGAGGGCCCAGCCCAAGAATCCGACCGCGAGGACGACCGCGCTCCAAAGGTAGAAGCGATATCGTTGATTACGGGTGACCCCGAGGATCACCCGCTCATCGCGTTCCTCTGTTCTCAGGGCTCTTGCTGGGCGGCTCATGCGGTCGGCTGGAATCTACTTTTCGGTTCGCACCGCGATATTCATCTTGGGCACTCCGGTGTGGCGGCAAATCGACATCACATTGGCGAGATAGAGGTGCTTGGAATCGGCATCGCAGCGAATGAGCACTTTGAGCTCAGGCTTTTTATCGATCTCGGTTCCCATCCACTTGGACAAGTCCTCTTCCGTGATCTGCTGTCCCATCACGACATAGGATCCATTTTCGCGGATGTTGATCTTGATCAGATTGCCGGCAGTCTGAGTCAGCGACTGATTGCGCGCCTCCACCGGCAGGTTCACCAGATGATCCACTTCCTCCTCCTTGAAGGTGGTGGTGACCAGGAAGAAGATGATCAGGATGAACATCACATCGAGCATGCTCGAGATGTTGATCAACTCGCCACTTTCGTTGTCGGTAGTTCGAATGCGCATGATTAAGCCTCGGCCTGAGTGAGATCGCTGGATGCAGCCGGGCCATCGCTGGATCCGGTTTCGGGGTTGCTGAGACGGGCGTGGTCGGCGATGAAGGAAGTGCCGACTTCATCGATGTGGTCGACCAGGCCGTCCACCTTGCTCAGGAGAAACTGGTAAACCAGCATGACCGGAATCGCGACCGTGAGCCCTGCGGCGGTGGTCACCAGAGCTTCGTAAATTCCAGTCGCAAGGTCGGCTGTTTTGGCTGCGCCACCACTGGAGGAGGTTCGCTGGAAGGCATCAATCATTCCGTAGACGGTTCCCAGCAGGCCAAGGAGCGGGCAGACCCCAGCAATAATGGAGAGCCCGCGCAGGCTCCGCTTCATTTTGTCAGCTTCGCGGATGCCCGAGTCTTCGATGGCCTTGGCCACGGCCTGGTAGCCGGAGGCCCGCCATTGAATGCCGGCCCTGAAGACGTGCCCGGCGGCGCCCGGGCTCTCGTCACAGAACTGCTCAGCACTCTGTCCGGAGGGGTCACGATCCCATGCTTCGCCCAGTCCCTTCAGGAAGCCGTTGGGCAGGATCTTTTCGCGGCGCAGGGAGATGAAGCGTTCGAGAGTGAGGGCCAGGGCGATCACGGAGGCCAGTCCGAGAGGGAACATGATGGGCCCGCCCTTTTTGATCAGGGTGAGCATCGTTTCCTTTTCGACTCCGGCATCCGCGCCTGCTTCGGCTGCCATCACGCTGGTGGTCAGGACGATCAAGTAAGCAAAGGCAGTGCCGAGGATGAGCTTCCATCGTTGGGATGAGGGGTAGTTCTTCATGTGAGCGTTGTGGTGGTGTGATTAGGGAGTGGCGAATTACTGGGTGCGTAGTTGATCGAGATACTGGCGGGCGACCACTGCGGCTTTCTCCTTGGGGTAGCGCAGGATCACGTCCTTGAAGCGTTGCTTGGCATCCTCCCGCTTGTCTTGAGCGAGAAGAACGCGGCCTATTTCAAGGATCCCCTTGGCCTGCCAGTTGGGATACTTCTTGTAGTGAATTTCGACGTTGAGAAACTCCTTCACGGCCGGTTCGTACTTCTGCATGTTGAAGTAACACTCGCCGGTCTGGAAGCGCGCCCGCACGGTCCAAAGATCAATCTCGGCCTTGGGATCGAGGAGTTTGGAGTACTCGGGAATGGCATTTTTCGGGTCATCCGAATTTTCCATGGCCCATGCGAGGCCAAACTGGGCATTGCGGGTCCATTGACTTTCGCGGAAGCGGCCGAGGAACTCGTGGTAGGTTTTGCGAGCTCCCTTGTGATCGGCAGTCGCGGATTGCATTTCGGCCAAGCGCATCATCATTGATTCCGCGAGAGTGTTTTCAAGTCCACCGATCTTCATGCCGGCCGCGTAGTGACTGCGCGCCGCGACGGTTTCCTTGCATTTCAGGCGCGATTCGCCGGCTTGAAAATACATCGACGCCCGCAACGTTGATTTGGGATAGTCGGCGAGGAGTTTCTCGAACTGGCGGGCCGCCGTTTCGAATTCTCCCTTACCGTAGTGCGCGCTTGCCAGCTGATAGCGCAGGTCCGCCTTGAGAGAGTGGTCGGCCACTTTGGCGAGGGCTTTGGTCAGGCGTTCGATCACCATGTCCTGGGCTCCGCTCTTCAGATTGAGTTCGGCGAGCTCACTCTGCACCTTCACGACCAGCGGGCTCTGGGCGTATTTTTCGAGGAAGCGTTCGTAGAGCGTGACCGCCTCCTTCTCGCGCTTCTGTTTGCGTTCGCACCACGCCAGTTCGTAGAGCGACTGGTCCGCGAATTCTGAATCGGGCCAGGTATCGGCTACCTTGCGGAGGTGGTTTCCGGCCTGGGGCCAGTTCTGTTCCCGCGCCAGCGAGAGGCCCGCGTAGTAGGTCAGACGCTGAATCTTTTCGTGCTTCGGATAGCGTCGCAGCATTTCCGGGAAATGCTTGGCTGCGAGGTCGAATTTTTCCGCGCTCACATAGGCGAAGCCTTCCTGCAGGGCGGCGTCGGCTGCGAGATCGTGCTGCGGATTCTTGGCCGTGACCGCGAAGTGCAGGGCGGCAGTTTCGTGCTTCTTCTCGGTGGCGTCGATCCAGCCGAGATAGTAATGCACGCGCGGTCGTTGTGCGGGGGCATTCTTTTTGAAGGGTTCCTTGTTCAGCTTATCCTCGTTTAGGAAGCGTTCCAGGGCTTGCCGCGCGAGCTTGAGATCCTTCTGCTCATACGCGAGCCGGCCCTGTTCGGCGAGAGCGAGGGGAAGATGCGGGGTCGGCTGGGGATAGAAGCGGGTGAGGGTTTCGAGGTGCTCGAGTGCCTTTACTGGCTGCAGGTCCCGATCGTAGGCCACCGCGAGCTGGATCAGGGCCGTGTCGACATTGGGATCAGAGCGCACTTGCTGCTGGTTCCCCTTTTTGGTGACGCGAGTTGCGATGAAGGCCTCAAAGGGAAGGGATGCTTCCTTCCACTGTTCTTTCCTGAAGAGGCTGTCTCCGACCAGGAAGGCGAGCTGGGCAAAGAGGGGGCCTTCAGGTTTTTTGGCGAGGAGAGGTTGCGCGGTAGCGAGCGATTGGTCCCAGCGCCCTTGGTGGTGGTGAATCTGCGCTACCCGAAATGCCGCTGCCAAGTTGTTGGGGTGCTCTTTGTATGCGCTGAGAAATTCCTGGTAAGCCTTGGCAGCGTTGTCGAGCTGGCCGAGGAGGAAGAGGTTTTCGGCCCGAAGGAAACTGGTGTCGCCTGCGAGTTCGTGCTCCTTGAACCGGCCGAGGAACTCATTGGTGAGGTTGAAGCTGGTATTGAAATCCTTCAACTTGTGATAGCAGGTCGCCCGCTGGGCGATCACTTCCGCGATCTGGCCAAATTTTCCGGCGTTGATTTGTCCCAAAGTGTCGGTGGCCTTCTTCCAGTCCGGATTGTTCCGGCCCATCAAGGCGTTTGCAAAGTCAAAGCGCAGGTCGTCGATGACCGGGGTGCTACGGTACTTTTGGATCGTGGGTTCGAGCGCGGCTGCGGCGCGATCAAAGTTGGGCTTGGCGGGTCGCGAAAACACCCGCGCGAACCACAGGTTTGCCTTTGCTCCTGTGACGCCCTCGACGTTCACGAGGGCGGAAAGACGTTTCTCCGCCTGCTTGAATTCCTCGCGCTCCAGAAAGCAGCGACCAATGTAGAGCTGCGATTCCTTGACCTGGGGGTTCTCCTTTTTCTGCTCCTTGGGCCTCGTTGCACGCTCTTCCTTGAGATAGGCTTCAAATTCGCTCGCCGCGGTCTCCCACTTTTTGAGAATGAAGCGGGTGACACCAAGCCGCCAGTGGCATTCCGCCTTGTCCACCCCTTGCAATCCCTGCAGTGCGATCACGAAGGCTCCTTCCGCCTTCGTGTGAATTTTTTCAATCGTGTAGCATTCGCCCAACAAGTAGGAAGCGCGGGTCTTCCAAATCGCATCGGCGCCCAGCGGGGCGACTTTCTCCAAAGAGGCCGCGGCATCCGCATACTTTTTCAGTTGGTAGTCGGCGAAGCCCTGCTGATAGAGTCCGCGCGCAGCTTGATTCGGGGCCAGTTTGCCACCGAGCAGTCGGGCACTCCACTTGCGAACTTCCTCCCACTCGGACTTCCCAAACGAGATGTCACAAATGGCCGCCAGCGCCGAGGCTTTGTAGCTGGGCTCCTGCAAGCGGCCCTCCTCCCGCACGAAGAGCGCCTTCGCTTCGTCCTTCTTGCCGTTCCGCATGAGGCACTGCCCCTGCAGCATGATGATCCGGTCGCGGGCGATCAGCTGGTCGAGCTTGCCCTTGGCAAGGAGGGAGGTCAGATGCGGGATGGCCTGAGCATACTGTTTTTGTGCGTAGTAGCTCAGGGCCAATCCATGGCGGGCCAGGTCGGCCTTGGCGTGATTGCCATGCTTTTGCAGGAATTCCTGGAAGCCGCCGATGGCCGCCGGATAGAGCTTCCGATTGTAGGCGCCATTCGCGAGGAAATAGAGGTCGAGGGCCGGGTCCTCTCCCTGTGCTTCGGCGGGCGTGCCGAGCAGCAAAGAGAGCAGACAGCAGGTGCTGAGCAGAGATGCGGAGAGTCGTCGTGCCATCGCACCCAGCCTGACGAGCCGATGCTCGGCTGTCATGCTCATACCCGTCATGCCAATCACGCCAGTCATAGGGGATCTATAGAAACACCACTTACAAAGGGTCAATTAGAAAGGGGTGATTTGAAATATGGTGCAGTCTCCTAAGGGAGTGAAGTTGTTCACAAAGTTTAGGAAGGCGATCGCCAGAAGGGGACTTAACCTGATCGGTTACGTCGGTATTGTGCGGTTCTTTTCGGATATACTGGCAACTGCTGAAATGAGACCCATTTACTTCGTTGGAAGTCCCAGTTTTATTTAGGATGCTGAGGGGACTTCCGGGTTTGTGGGCAGGACGAATGCCTGGAATCGAGCCACCCCGGGGTCACCGAACTTGGGGAGTTGAGTGCTCTCCGGCGGGGAAGCCCGGTATCCTTCCTCGTCCCGGCTGGTGATTGGTGATCCACTTCCACGTGGCCTACATCGAAGGGATCTCAGAAGAAGCAGCAGAGGGCGCGCTCGCGAACATCTACCACCGAGCCCGTTCTCGGGCCGGGGGGGTAGCCAATATTCTCAAGGTCATGAGCCGCGACGCTGCGGTCCTGCAAGGGTCGATGATGCTCTACCTGAACCTCATGAAGTCGCCCAACGCGCTCTCGGCCGCCCGTCGTGAGATGTTGGCCGCGGTGGTGAGTAATATCAACGATTGCTATTATTGAACGCTCTCCCACGCGGCCGAGTTCGGTCGCGCCGCAGGTGACGAGGAGGCCGCAGAGCAGCTGATCCTCGACTATCGCGAGATGGATCTCCCCTCAGCGGATCGTCTTCTCTGCGACTACGCCGTGAAGCTTACCCTGAGCCCGGGTGCGGTGGGTGAGGTTGATCTGGAGCCTCTGCGCATGGAGGGCTTCGATGACGACGCTCTCACGATTGCCGTGCAAGTCATCGGATATTTCAACTACATCAACCGGATTGCGGACGGACTCGGGGTTGAACGCGAAGAGTGGATGACTCCGAGCCTGGAGAGTTGGCGGGAAAGGAAGGGGAGCGACTACGGAGGGTTGGAGTGAAGGATGCAGGGGGTCGCCCCGATGCGTTTCCTCTCATTGGGATTGGGAGCGGGCTCGGAATTATTGTTTCTCCGGAATGATCTTGAGAACAATGCTCTCTTCTCCCCGTTGCACCTCGATCTTGTATTCCTGATCTGCCTTCAACTTGCGGAGCACCCTGGTGAGATCATTGCGGTTCCCGATCGCGGTCTCATGGAATTTCATGAGGACATCTCCGTCGCGCAAACCAGCTCGCGCGGCGGGCGAGGCTGGGACCACTTGGGCAAGTTTAACCCCGCCGTTGTCCGCATTTTCCAGGCGCACTCCGATCCGGACCTTGGGAGCATCGGGCCTGTTGCGCGCGACTTTGACGTAGTCCGGGGCCTCGGGACGATTTGCGATCGTGATCGCGATCGATCGAATGTAGCGCGTAACTTGATGGAGGCCTTCGAAATCGACGGTCTCTATTGTATCACGGGGGGTGTGATAGTCCTTGTGCAGGCCCGTGAAGGCGGCGAGGACCGGGACGCCCGAGTTGTAGAAGGGCGTGGTGTCGGTCGGCAAGTAGGGGCTTGGAGAGTGCTTGATCTTCAGGTCAGTCGCGTCGGCCTGTTGGAGGATTTCCGGCCAGTCATTGCTCGAGGCCAGGCCTTGAATCGTGACCCCTCCGCTCCTTGCTCGACCCACCATATCGAGATTGATGTAGGCGGAGAATTGCGGATGAAGATCCCCCCCGTTGAGGTCGGCCTTCGCGCTGGCAACGTAGTGTGTCGAGCCGTGGAGCCCGAGCTCTTCACCCGACCAACCGGCGAAAATGAGGTCGCGCTTGAGCTTCAGTTTTCCCGCCTTCTTTTGATCGATCAGGAACTGCGCAAGCTCCATCATGGCTGCGACGCCAGAGGCGTTGTCGTCGGCGCCGAAGTGAATTCCCTTTGCTTCCTCGCCCCTTGCTCTCGACCCTCCGCGATTTCCATAGCCGAGATGATCAATGTGGGCCCCGATCACCACCGCTTCCGCTGACGGGGTGTCACCCGCCACCAGCCTGGCCACTACGTTGCGGCCAGAATCCAGCTTGGGAGCGATTCCGATCTTGGCGCTGATGCGATTCTTGAGCTCGAATCCCTCGATTTTCTCTCCCGTGTTGTAGGATGCGAAAAGCGCCTGCAGGCCCTCGAGTTCGGCCTTACCGGTGAGCAGGGAAGCGGCGAGTCGATCAGTGATCGTGATTGCGGGCAGGATCTGTTCCCGGCCCCCCACCATTGTGTTGGGCGCGAAGAGTTCGGGAGAGACGGCGGGATTGGTGCCCTTCACGAAGATGATGCCCGCCGCGCCTTCGTCTTTGGCCAGCTGGGCTTTCACCATGAGGGGACCAAACTGTGAAAGTTTCCTTCGTGGGCGGGGATGCCCCCGCAGCACGATGATCCATCGACCCTTGACGTCCAAGCCATCGAAGCTGTGGTAGTCTTTCGTCTCGATTCCGAAACCTGTGAAGACGACCTTGGCATTCACGGTCGCGGTGGTGCTGAGTGAAAGCGGTTGATAGTGCTCTCCTGGGGTCAGATTTCCCTTCAGCCCTGGTGGGACTCCGTCCGGAAAGCTCAGCGAGTTCTCTCCCTGCAAGGACATCCCGGCCGGAAACTCAAAGTCCTGAAAGTAGGATTCCCCATCGCCTGCCTGCTGCAATCCCAGTCCCTCAAAAAACGCTGCGAGATAAGCGGTGGCCATGCGCTCTCCCTTGTCGCCGGTTCCCCGCCCCTCGTATTCGGCGGAGGCCAACCGAGTGACGAAGCGCCGCAGGTCGGCCTCCGCGATGGCGGGCGCAGAGGTGGCCACTGCTTTTTGGCCGTGTCCCGTGGCAATTGATTCCGCCGCCTTGAATTCCCTGGCCTGGAGGCAGAGCGAGGCGAGGGTGAGGAGGGCGAAGAGGACAAGTTGCAGGTTCATGGAGATAATTGAAAAGTTGGGGGGCGCTCACCTCTCCCCGTGGAGATAGCATGGTGCGGCAAACTCGCAAACCCTGTCCCGAGCGCTTCAAGGGCAAGCGTGCTGGGGCCTTCCGGAGCGACTGCGAGCACGGAGCTCCCGCTCGAGCGCATGATCTGCGCAAGGAGATCCTCCTCCCCTGCGCTCAACTGATCTGACGGAGCCGCTGGTCGGTTCTGGCCTGAGACCTTCATTAGCGGACTTCCGTAGACACCACTTTCCCCTCGATCACTACCCCGGTGCAATGCGTGACGGTCTCCAACGGGTCGCCATCGAAGAGCGCGAGATCGGCATCCATGCCAGGCTTCAGCGAGCCCACCCGGTCCTCAATGCCGAGCAACTTGGCAGCGGCGGAGGTGCAACCCGCGAGCGCTCTCTCGTGCGGCAATCCGTAGGCTACCGCCAGGGCTGCTTCGAAATGCACGACGCGGGTTTTTGGGACGTAGCCTTCGTATCCTGATTGGAAGGCGAAGGGGATCTTGGCTGCGTGCAACTTGGCGGCCAAGGTGAAGGTCATGTTCTCCCGCTCGGAGTAAGGTCGCGCCATGGTGGGATGAATCAAGATCGGCACCCCCGCAGCCTTGATTTCATCGAGGAGGAAATAGGCTTCCGAGGCGCCGTCCAGAACGAGCTTGAAGCCGAATTCCTTCTGCAGGCGAAGAGCGGCCGCGATGTCGTGATGGCGATGCGCACTCACCAGGAGGGGGATCTTTTTTTCCAGCACCTGCACGAGGGCATCCATGCGGAGATCGGGTTCCGGTCGTTTGTCCTGGTCTTTGTCCGCGAGTTTTCTCGCATGGATCTGAGTCTTGAGCAGATTCTCGCGCAGCATGGCAAGGGACTTGGCGCGACTTCCCGGGGCCTTGTCGCCTCCTGCGAAGCCATCGGATCCCAAGGTGGCGGCGACCATCGCAAATTGTCGCAAGGTGTCTTTCCCGGCGTCTGTGATCGAGGTGACATTGGTTTTCAGAATCATGGTCTGTCCGGACACCAGGGCTCCGGGGGCATGTCCGGTATGCACGGTCGTGATTCCGAGATCGCGAACCCACTTCACGAGCGGGTCGCGGCCATTGTAGGCATCGATGGCACGGAGCTCCGGTTGAATGGGAGCGGACTTCTCCAACTGCTCCTGATCGTGCTTGTCTGAATTCAGAATCCCCGAGAGACCCACGGTGGCGTGGGCATCGATGATTCCCGGCATGGCCACCTTGGCCTTGATTCGTTGGTAGCCAATCGGAATGGCAACCTCGGCTGCGGTTCCGACCTTCTCGATCTTCCCACTCGCGCCGCAGAGGACCACCCCGTTTTTGATGGGCTTCAGGTCGCCGGTCATCGGATAGAGCGTCTCGGCCTCGATCGCGATTTGTGCCGTGAGGGTGGAGCTCGTCAGGGCGCTTGCAAGAAGGATTGGGGTAAGGATATTGCTCATCAGGCGGTGGTGTTATTTGGTGAAACAGCAACCGGAGGCTTTGCGTTGGTGGCCTGCTCCGAAGCCGCCCTCGGCCCAGAGTTTGTCTGCCGGGTCAGCAAGGTCGAAGACCTTCTGCCCCTCCACGTGTGTTGCCAGCACCCGGGTGTAGACCGAAAGAGGATCGCCATTGAGGATCAAAAAGTCGGCTTGCTTTCCCTCCGTGAGCGAGCCGGTCTTTTCTGCCAGGTCCATCATTTCAGCGGCCGAAATCGTCACCGCGGCCAGAGCCTTCCCCCGCGACATCCCCGCGCGTACTGCCAACCCGGCGCTGCGCAGGAACCAGCGGGAGTCGTTGATGGGATCGTCGGTGTGAAAGGCGGTGAGCACTCCGCGCTTTTCGAGCTCTGCCCCGTTCCTCCACTCGATGTCGATGGCCTCCAGTTTCCCGCCGGGGGAGTCGAGCAGGATGATCGAGCAGGGCACCTCGGCTTCCGCAATCTCGTCGGCCACCTTCCACGCTTCAGAAACATGGTGCAGAACAACCTTGAACCCGAACTCCTTCTTCAGGCGCAGCACCGTCATGATGTCATCGTGGCGGTGGGTGTGGTGGTGCACCACTCGCTTGCCCTCCAGGACCTCCACCAATGCTTCCATGGCGAGGTCGCGTTCGGGCGCTTGGTCTCCACCCTGCGCCAGCTTCTCACGATATCGCTGCGCCTTGATGAACTGTTCGCGCACGAGGGCCGCTGACTTGCCTCGCGTGCCGGGAAATCCGCCTGTCCCTTTGATCGAATTGGTGCCGTTCGCCATCTTGATCCCCCCCGCCATCGATCCATCTTCATTGCGCACCGCGAGATCTTCGACCGTATTGCCATTACGCAGCTTGAGGTAGGATGTCTGCCCGGAGAGAAGGTGGCCGGATCCCGACATGATGTTGACCATCGTGATTCCGCCCGCCCGGGCCTTTTCGAAGGTGCTGTCGAGGACATCGATCGAATCGAGGACCCTCACTTCCGGTTGGATCGGGGAGGAACTGTCGCCGCCCTGAACCTTGCCAATGTGTGAATGGGTGCAGATCAATCCCGGGAAGAGAACCTTGCCCTTCAGATTGAGAACCTCGGCATCTGCGGGAATGGCAACCTCTTCGCGTGTTCCCACTGCCGTGATGATACCGTCTTTCACGATCATGACTCCATCCGGAATCTCAGGAGCGGTGACAGGAATGATCCGGGCCCCGACATAAGCCCGCACCTTGGCTTCCGAATCCTTCTCCTGCCCGATTGCAAGAACGGCCACCGTCGCGAGTGCCAGGAGGGGGGCGACATATCGTAAGGATGAGAACATGGGGCTCTCTTAGCCTACCCAAGGAGGCTCTTCCATTAGGAAATCAGGAAGAGCCAGGACCTGAGTCCGCAGCCTGGCCGTCCTCCGATTGGTTCTCCACCCGGGCATCGATTGCAGGATCCCGTTTCATTATACGGAAGGAGTTCATCGGTCTTCCGGGATGGGCCCAGGGGTGCGTTGTGGGAGCGATCGCAAACGAAAAGTTTCAGCCATCGAAGTGCCTTTCATGGTGTCCCTGTCCCTGGCAACCCAAGTATTGCGAACGGGGAATTCTGTGCCAGTCTATCGCCATCGCATTTATACATTCGATCATCAGGCGCGGGTGGTGGCTGATCCTTCTCGTGATGCTTGGGGGGGCCGGGTGGCTCGCCACCTCAATCCCGAACCTTGCCATCAGCGCCAACACCGACTCCTTCCTGGAGGAGGATGATCCGGGGATCACCACCTATTACGAGGCGCGCGAAGAGTGGGGGACCGATGAATTTGCCCTCTTTTGTGTCACCGCGGACGACTGGTTCACCTCCGAAGGAATGGCGCGGCTCAGAGAGATCGAAGCCGACTTGCAGGCGGTTCCCTATGTGGCTTCCACGATGTCGATTCTTGACGTGCCTCTCCTCCGGCAGAAGCCGAACGAGAAACCCAGGCTCTTAAATTTCAAGAAGAGCATGGTCGATTTGCGTGGGGAAGGAGTGGACTACGAAGAGGCCGGAGTGGAACTGCGGAACCATGAAATCGCGAGTGGAAACCTGATTTCTGCCGATGGGCGCAGCATGAACATTGCCGCCTATCTCGATTGGTCGAAGACCGATGGCAAACTCATTCCGCCCATTAATATCCGTCGGGAGAAAATGGTGGATGGAGTGCGCGTGCTCGCTGAGAAGTGGGGCAAGAAACTCCCGGAGCCGATCCGCATCTCCGGAATTCCGCTAATCCATCGCGTGCTCTACGAAAACATCCGCCATGATTTGATCGTCTTCAGTATTGCGGCTCTCGCTCTGTTTTCCCTCGCTCTTCTCGTCACCTATCGCCAAGCGCGCTTCGTGATTATCCCGATTGTGTGTTGTCTCCTCCCCACGGTCGGGATGCTCGGTGCGATGAGTATGCTTGGGATCCCGATTTCGCTCGTCACATCCAACATGCCGGTCCTGCTCTTCGTGTTGATGTTGCCCTACAACGTCTACTTCATCGAACGCTACCGCGAACGCCGGGCCTTTCACTCTGGGGAGAACGGGCTTACCAGCACCCTGTTCTCCCTCCGGACTATTGCAGTGCCCTGTGCCTTTTCCTGTGCGACCACCTTGGCTGGATTTGTAGCGCTCAGCAGGAGCAAAATCATTCCCATCGGCGACTTTGGAGAAAAGATGATGATCGGAATGCTGGTGGGCATCGCAGTCGTCTTCCTCTTCCTCGCAGCGACGATGGGTCGCTTGCGGGGATCACGCGTCGAGCCGAGCGTGACGGGAACTGCGCGTCCGACCTCAGGATTCCTACGGGTGTTAGAGAGGGTTACCCTGGCGCGTCCTGCCTGGGTGGTCATGATAGGGATTCTGATCCTCCTTGGGTCCATCGATGGAGCTCGCCGGATCAGCGCGGAGAGTAAATTTACCAGCTATTTTTGGCCCAGTAGCGAAGTTTACCAGGGGTTGGAGTATATTGATCAGAATGTGGGAGGAACGACCTGGATTGAAGTCCTGCTCACTTCGAAGGAAGAGAAGGCCGGATTCTTCAAATCGAGAGAGGGGATCGCGGCTCTCGAAGTGGTGGAGGCCTACTTCGAGGATGTCCCCGAAACGGGAAACATTCTCTCCCTGAACAGCCTGCGCAAGGAGATGCGCAAAACCTTCAAGTCGGAGTGGTTTCCGCTCATGGGTGATGCCGCGATGCTGTCGCTCATCAATCTCGCAAATTCCGAACTGATTAGTCAGACCACGAACAGCAAGTTCACCACAACGCGCGCGACGATCAGGATGAAGGAAACCGCGCCGACCTTGAAGCGCAACGCCATTCTCGCCGGACTGCGCAAGCACCTTGCGGATCACAGTGCTGCCTTTGAGAATATCGAGGTGGAAATCACGGGAATTTTTCCAGTTTACGCCGACATGCTGACTCAGCTGTTGGAGGGACAGAAGCATTCTGTCATCTGGGTGCCGGTTGCGGTGTATCTGATGTTGATCCTTCTTTTTCGCTCGCCGGTTCTCGCCCTCATTGTGCTCATCCCACAGGCTCTGCCCGCGATTGTCCTCCTCGGGATCATGGGCTGGACTGGGATTCCGCTTGATCTTGTGACAGTGATGGTTGCCGCCATCGCGATCGGAGTGGGCATCGACGCGGCCATTCAGTATACCATGCGATTTCGCGAGGAGTTGGAGGTGACCGGCGATCATCGGGAAGCGATCTCGCGAACCCATACCACCATCGGGCGGGCAATTTGGAAGGCGACCAGCATTATCGTGGCAGGCTTTGCGATCCTGATGCTGTCCCGGTTCTTCCCCACCTTTTGGTTCGGCATCTTCACCGCGGCCGCGATGCTGCTGAGCCAGTTGGCGACCCTCACGATGTTGCCGAGTCTGTTTTTACTCACCAAGTATCCCCGGAGGAGATCCCGGGAAAAAGTCGCCACGGCCTTGTAGGTTCCTGGGAGCAGGAGCGAATTTCCAAGAGATTCTCGAATTGGGTGTCCCCTTGGGGATGAAGGCCTTTCTGGTCCCGGTCGTTCGAACCCCGACGCGATGGCGCAACCTCGGCTCATTCGAATCGAGCAAGAGACGCTCATGCATCGCTACTATCATGTCGATGCGGTCAAGCGAATCGCCAAGCATGAGAAACTGACGCGATCGAGGTCGAAAAGGAGATTGCCTGCCTTGTCAGCGACTCACGCCGCGCGACCCTGATCATGCTGTGGTGCCAGGACAAGAACGAGCGGCCGTGGCCGTAGCGGGAGCTCGGTGATGACCGGTCCGTGCGGGAAATTTCTCCCGATCTGCGTGAAGGTCAGGCCCCTCGAGAAGAGGAGCATGCACCCGAATGTCGACGAATTGGAACGAAGGGCCCGAAATAAGGGCATTGCCTTGACCCGCAGCCTCGTTTCAAGATCCTTCCATGAAACTCGCCCTGCCACTCCTTCTCACTGTTGCGCTCCCCGCACTCGCAGATCACCACGAGAAACTCGCCAAGATTATTTCTCCCGAGGCCAAGGTCGAGAAGATCGGCGGCGATATGGTTTTCACCGAAGGTCCGGTTTGGATCCCTTCCAAGAAGATGGTGGTCTTCAGCGACATCCCGAACAGCCGCCAGATGCAGTGGAGCAAGGAAGGTGGGCTGAAGGAGTATCGCAAGATCGAGCAGTCGAACGGGAACATCCTCGATCTCAAGGGAAACCTCCTCTCCTGCCAACACGGAGGCCGCAACATTATCCGCACCGATGCGAAGGGGAAGATCACCGTTCTCGCAGACAAGTTCGATGGCAAGAAGTTCAACTCACCCAACGACCTCGCCATTCGGGCTGACGGATCGATCTGGTTTACGGATCCCAGCTATGGACTTCGTGGTCGTCCGGCTGGAGTGGAAGGCAAGTGGGTTTACAAGTTTGAGCCCAAGAGCGGAGTGGTTTCCGTTCTCTACAAGGGACACGATATGCCGAACGGGATCGCCTTTTCACCGGACGAGAAGCGGGTCTACATTGCGGACACGGGTAAAGTCGGAAAGATTCGCGCCTTCAAGGTGGTGGACAGCGGTCCGCTCGGGGAGCCGCTCTTTGAGATCGATGTTCGTTGTGACGGAATGTGCATCGACACCAAGGGCAATCTCTACACCACTGCCAGGGGTGGCATCCACGTTTTCGACCCGGACGGCAAGAAGATGGGCCTGATCGCAACACCCGAGCATCCGGCCAATGTTTGCTTCGGCGGGGAAAACTACGACACTCTCTTTATCACCGCGCGCAAATCACTCTACTCGGTGAAAACCCTGGCGCGTGGAGCAAAGCCCAGGGGCGCAAAATGGTAGGGGCGGCGAGTGGGGGTTAGGCTCGAAGCATTCGCGAGCCTGCTCAGTTGGTCTTCTGTTGAAGGAGCCAGCTCAGGAGGTCGTTGAATTCGCTTTCGGCAAGGGCCTTCTCAAATCCTGGAGGCATGAAGGAAAGGGGAGGGGAGTTCTTGGATGCGATCGCGCTCTTTTGGAGCCGGTGTTCCTTTCCGGCGGCATCGATGAGAAGGATGACCGCTCCCGATTCCCCCCGCACGAAACCAGTGATCTGCGATTGATCCTTGAGGGTGAGAGTGGTGATGTGGAAGTGGAAATCAACGTTGCGGTTGGGGTCGAGGATGTCCTGGCACAAGCGCTCCACTCCCCGGGCGCCGATCCCGTCAAGTTGCGGGCCCAGGAGCGCTCCCTTGCCGCTGATTTGATGGCAGCTGGCGCAGTGCTTCGCAAAGAGAGCCGCTCCCTTGGAGGCTTCGGGTTTGGCTCTTGCAAAGGCAGCTGTGCGGGTCGTGATCAGATGGTCGAGCCGCGCGCGTTCCTTTGCAGAAACGGCCATCGGTGCCGGAGCTGGTGAGGGGGGAAGGTAGGGCCTCAGTTGATCGCGCAGATCGATGGGGGCGGTGACCTTGAGGAGAGCGGCAAGTTGCGGCAGGGCTTTCGCACGCGCGTTGGCATGGTCGAAGGAACTCACCTTGGCGACCGCCGGCTCGATCCTCGTAATTGCAAGCCAGGCGTAGGCACTCGCCTGGTCGCCATCGACCACTTCCAATTGTACTTCCTGACCCGCTGCTGCGGAGAGATGCCAGCTGATCTCTTGCGCGACGTCGTTTCGGGGAGGAAATGCGCGATGAAGTTCCTCTCCCGTCTTCACGTGGATCAGGCGGACGAGGTTTTTGTTGTGAGCAGTTTGCTTCGGATACCCGCGGTGGCCGCAGAGCCAGAAGCTCAGTTTCGCCGGGGCGGCGAAGGGCTTGCTGCGTAAAATTCCGGTAAGGGCTTCGGTGCGCTTGCCGGTATAAGGGAGACTGGAGATGACCGTGACGCTCTTGCCGTCGCGGCAGGAGCGCCTCTGAATGTTCCAAGGGAAAGGGGAGGTCGGGTCAGAAGGGTGTGGTCGCGGACTCCAGGAGGGATCTCCGCTCTCTTGCAGAATGCGACGCGCTAGCTTCTGACCCCAGCCCACCAAATCGGGATGGGGCTTGAGCTGGCCTCGCTCCTCCAGGCCCTGGACCAAGGCCTGCAATCGTTCGTTCCGAGCGAGGAGGTCTCCCGCTTGTTGGTTGCGTGCTAGCGTGATTGCGGAGGTTACGGTTTCCGCTGAACCATGGCGGGCGATGTGCTTCAGAATCGGAATCTGGTCAGACCCTTGGAGAAGGTTCTCAAGACGATTCATGAGCAAGGCGGAACTGTCGGGAGAGGAAACGGCGAGAAGGAGGCGGTTGGGAATCAACTTCGTGGTCGCAGGGCCGTCGAAGGCCCCCGGCAGCTTGAGGTGCTCCCGGATGGCCATCAGGGCGACATGCCTGAGGTGGGAATCATCGCTCGGGGTTTCCTCGTGCAATTGAAGAAGTGGCCTCAAGGCCGCCCGTTTGGGAGCTTGCTGAAAGTGGGAAGCCGCTGCCCGGCGGACGAAGGCCGACTTGGACTTCAGGTCATCGATCGGATTTGGGGAGAGGGTTGGGATCTCCATCGGTCCAGGTGCCGCCCTTCCTTTCCCTTTAACAATCCTCCAAATGCGGCCTCTTTTGCGATCCCGGCCGGGATGTTCAAGGGGAACTTCGTAGTGACCAATGATGCGGTTGTAAAAATCGGCCACATAGAGTGCACCGTCACCACCAAGGCAGAGATCCACCGGGCGGAACCAGGGATCCTTGCTGGTGATGAAATCAGCTTCCTTTTTCGCCTTGGGCGTGCTTCCGGCGAACTCAATGCGGTCATGGTTCACACGCGAGGTGACCGGATTGCCGATGAGGATGTGATCGTTCCATTCGGTCCCCCACACCCCCCGATCGAGATAGGTGATGCCACAGATTCCGGTGGAGCCATGGGTGTGCTCGATCATGGCGGGGCCAAATCCTATCCCGTCATGGGGCTTGCCAAAACTTGGGTAGAAGGCGCCGCGCAGGAGTTGGTAGATCGGGGAGCTGTGACAATCGGCGCTGTAGAGATTGCCGCGCCGGTCGAAGCACAAGCCGAACGGGTTCACCTGTCCGCGGGACCAGATCTCGATGCGGGAACCGTCCGGCTGAAAGCGAAAAACGTTGCCGGAGTTCATCTCCACCGTCGATCCGCCGCGCGCCACCGCCTTGCTCGTGTTGTTGAACCCATGGGTGGCGTAGACCCAGCCGTCGGGGCCGAGGCGAAAGCTGGAACACATTCCATGGGTGTCCCGTTCGTAGCCGAGCGGTCCGAAGAGAACTTCGCGATGATCGCATGTCCCGCTGCCGTCGGTATCCGCGAAGTACCAAATATTGGGAATGCTCCATGCAATGCAACCGCCCTTGTGTTCCGGTTTGTGCCAGGGGAGAACACCGGTGGGGATGTTCAGCTGGTCCGCAAAATCGATCGCCTTGTCGGCCTTTCCATCACCATTGGTGTCTTCAAGAATCTTGATCGCATCCCTGCTTCCGCGCACCGAGGTTCCCTTGGCGTCGGACCAGCGATCCTTCTTTGCAGCATAGGGATACTCGACCGTTGAAGAGACCCAGAGCCGGCCACGCTGGTCCCATGCGAGATTGATCGGCTTGTTGATCATGGGTTCCGAAGCGAAGAGCTGAATCTCGAATCCGTCGCAAACCGTCAGCGCCTCGTGTTCCTGCTCCGGGGTCAGTGGTTCGGTCTCACGGATGAGGACCGGGTTTGCGGCGGCAGGCAGCGCACACGCCAGAAGGGTGAAGGACAACATGCGCATTGGATTCAATGCTACGGCCTGACCCACTTGGAACAAGAAGGAACACGTGGCGTTGCGGGGTCTCGCTGAGGCTACGCCAGGATCTCCTTCACGACCTTTCCGTGCACATCGGTGAGCCGGAAATCCCGGCCTTGGAAGCGATAGGTTAGTTGTTCGTGATCGAAGCCGAGGAGGTGGAGAAGGGTGGCGTGAAGATCGTGGACATGAACCTTGCCACTTACGGTGCCAAATCCCAATTCGTCGGTTTCTCCGTGGATGTATCCTCTCTTCAGGCCGGCACCGGCCATCCACATCGTGAAGGCCTCGATGTGGTGATCGCGACCCACCGTCTTGCGATTTTCTCCCATCGGAGTGCGGCCGAATTCCCCTCCCCAAATGACGAGGGTGTCCTCCAGGAGGCCGCGAGCCTTCAAGTCGAGGACGAGGGCCGCGCTGGCCTGATCCACGTCCTGGCAGACTTTTTCAAAATCCTTGTTCAGATTTTCGCCCGGGCCGCCATGGCTATCCCAGTTGGTGTGATAGAGTTGCACGAAGCGCACTCCACGTTCGACCAGGCGACGGGCCAGGAGACAGTTGGAGGCAAAGGATGCCTCCCCGGGTTTTACGCCATAGCTGTCGAGGGTGTGTTGCTTCTCCTGGCCGAGGTCCATGAGTTCCGGTGCGCTCGTCTGCATGCGGTAGGCCATCTCATAGGCATTGAGACGGGTAAGAATCTCGGGGTCACCTGTTTCCTCGAGTCGGGCGCGATTGAGGGCGCCCACGGTGTCGTAAAACTTGCGTTCGCGTGCGCGCGTCATTCCTTCCGGGCTGCGTAGGTGCAGAATCGGGTCGCCCTTGCCCCGGAAGGGAACGCCCTGAAAGGAAGTCGGAAGAAAGCCGCTGGCCCAGAGCGAATTGCCGGCCCGCGGTCCGCGGGGGCCGCTTTGCAGAACGACGAATCCCGGCAGGCTGTCGGACTCGCACCCCAATCCGTAGGTCACCCACGCACCCATGCTGGGGCGTCCCGGAGCCTGAAAGCCGGTGTTCATGAAGAGCTTGGCGGGGCCGTGGTTGAAGACATCGGTGCTCATTCCGCGCAACCAGACGACCTCGTCGACGATCTTGCGGTGATGCGGGATCTGATCGCTCAGCGTCATCCTGCACTCGCCATAGGTTTCGAAAGATCGGGTGTTTCCGAGGAGCGTTTCGTTGCCCTTGAGAAAGGCGAAGCGTTTACCTTCCATCAGACTCTTGGGAGGAATCTTACCGTGAAACTCGCGGAGCCTGGGTTTGTCTTCGAAGAGTTCCAGTTGGCTTGGTGCGCCTGCCATGTGAAGGAAGATCACATTCTTGGCCTTGCCAGGGAGCGGAGGGGTGCGCGCCCCCATCGGGTGGGCCGGATGAATGAGGGGCGTGTGTTTGGCCTGCAACTGGCCGAGCATCGCATTGAGTGCGATCGACCCCAGGCCCACCCCGCAATTGCGGAAGAAGTGCCGGCGGGTGCTCTCGGCGAGCCAGCGGGATTCAAGATCGTTCATTCGCGCGTGATGAAGTTGTCGGTGTTGAGAATGACCCGGGTGACGCAGACGAAGGCGGCCGCATCGGTGTAGGGTTGCGGTCCTGCCCGCATGGCCTCGGTCGCCAAGTGGCTGGCGCTTGCGGCGTCGGTGGCGAAGTCGGCGGCTTGGGCGTGATAGTAATCGCGGAGGATGCTGAGCTCTTCGCTGCCGGGCAGGCGGCAGAGAGCGAGAAGGAAGGCCCGTTCGATGCGCTTATCGATGTCGGGGGACACTTCGCGCAGGACCCGCTCGGCCAGGCCTTGCGCCAGTTCGAGGAAGGCGGGGTCGTTGGCAACGGTCAGGGCCTGGAGAGGAGTGTTTGATCGCACGCGACGAGTGCAGGTTGTTTGAAAATCCGGCGCGTCAAAGGTCGAGAGCATGGGGTAAGGGGCGCTGCGATAAAAGAAGGTGTAAATCGTGCGCCGATAGCGATCAGGACCGGTGCTGGTCTTCCAGCTTTTCCTGTTCTGGGTGAAGGCGTAGATGCCCGCCGGTTGGGGAGGATAAACCCCGGGACCACCGATCCTGGCCGCAAGCAAACCACTCGCGCTCAGTGCGGCGTCGCGCACGATTTCGGCGTCGAGGCGAATGCGACTTTGGCGGGCCAGGAGGAGATTGGGCGCGTCCTTGTCCACGAGGTCCGGTCGGGCCGCGGAGGACCGCTGGTAGGCCTCGCTGGTCACGATGAGGCGATGGAGCTTCTTCAGGGACCAGCCATCCTCCACAAAGCGCCGGCTAAGATAGTCGAGGAGCTCAGGATGGGAGGGCGGCGAACCCTGAGTACCGAAATCCTCCTCGGTTTCGACGAGGCCGAGGCCAAAGTAGCGCATCCAGATCCGGTTCACGGCGACCCTGGGGGTGAGCGGATTGCGAGGATCGACGATCCACTTGGCGAGATCGAGGCGCGTGGGGCGATGATCGCCCTTTTCAAAGGCGGGCTCTACGTGGGAGAGGACGTCGGGTTCGACTTCACCCGCCTCCTTGTCTGGTCGCGTAAAGTCACCGCGAGTGAGAACAAAGGTGGGACGGGGTTTGGCCAGTTCCTTCATCACCATGACCTTGCCTTTGCGCGGCTTTGCGGCGGCGGCCAGCTGGTCCTTCGGAACCGGTGGAATGGTGGCGGAGAGCTCGATCGCGAAATGCCCGACGAGGTAGTTCGCATTGTGATCGTGCTCCAAGCGGATCTTGATCGATTGGCCCTTGGGTTCGATCGGTTTCTCGAAAATGAAGATCGCTTCGTGTTCGGCATTCATGGAGGCCTTCTGTCCACGATCCACGTTGATGGCCCAGCCGGACTTCTTGTCGTTGTCGATGACCGCGCTCACGGGATAGCCGGGTTGCTCGTGATCGGCGAACGCTCGCACAATGCGAACGGCCTTGCCCTGGGCGGTGACTCTGAGCCTGGAGAGGATGAAGTTGCCGTTTCCTGCTGTACCGGGGCCGTTCTTTGGAAGCGATTTGTCTGGGAGGACACGAAGGCGGAGGGCCGCAACCTTGTCGAGATAGGTGATGGTCGTGAGTTCGTAGGCATCATGGGCGGTTGCGGACTTGTCGACGAGGAGGGAATTGTCCCCGAGCAGATTCAAGGGGGCGCCGGAAGTGGTGAGGTGTTCCTGGTAGCGCACGGGGTTCCACTTGGCAGGTTCGGTCGAACTGTCTTTGGGTGGGGCCAGGGGCTTGGGCGCGTTGTTGAGGATTTCGTACTCCGTCACCTCCACGGTCGCCCCCGTGCTGTTGGCATCCTCAGTGTTGTTGAAGAAGGCAAAGAGTTGGTAGTATTCGCGATGCGGGATGGGGTCGAATTTGTGGGTGTGGCATTGCGCGCAGCCAACGGTGAGACCGAGCCAGACGGCGCCTGTGGTGTTGACGCGATCGATCACGGACTCGACGCGAAATTGCTCGCGGTCCGAGCCCCCTTCCTGGTTGATCAGGGTGTTGCGATGGAAGGCGGAGGCGACGTGTTGCGATTTGGTCCGGTTCGGAAGAAGGTCGCCGGCGAGTTGTTCGATCGTGAACTGATCGAAGGGCATGTCGTCGTTGAGGGCCTTGATGACCCAATCGCGGAAGGGCCACATCGCGCGCGCGCCATCGATGGAATATCCGTGCGAGTCCGCATAGCGGGCCTGGTCGAGCCAATGCCGTCCCCAGCGTTCGCCGTAGTGGGGACTGGCGAGGAGGCGATCAACAAGTTGCTCCCAGGCCTGAGGATCGTTGGTGTGGAGGAAGGCTTGAGTTTCTTCGGGGGTCGGGAGGAGGCCGGTGAGATCGAGGGTGAGGCGGCGGATGAGAGTGGCGCGCTCGGCCGGCGGTGAGGCTGTGATGTGCGCACTCTTGAGGCGGGCATTGACGAAAGCATCGATGGGATTTCCGGGCCATGATTTGGGAGGCTCGATTTTCGCGATGGGCTCGAAAGCCCAGTGGCCTTGATACTGGGCTCCTTGCTCGATCCATCGTCGGATGAGTTGCACTTCCTCGTTGGTCAACCGAGCACGCTTCGACTTGGGCGGAGGCATAAGCTCGTCGGGATCCTGGTGTGCGACGCGGGTCAGGAGTTTACTCTGGTCGGGCTGCCCGGGGACCACCGCAGCGTAGCCACCCAGATCGAGGAGTGCTCCGGCACGGAGGTCGAGGCGGAGGTCGGCCTGGCGCTTTTTTTCGTCCGGGCCGTGGCAGAAGAAGCACTTGTTGGAGAGAATCGGTCGGATGTCGCGATTGAATTGGACCTCCTGGGCAGTCGCCGGAAAAGCAAGCGAGAGAGAGAAGAGGGCAAGAAGCGGCCGGAACATCGTTGAAATGGTGCCCTGTTAAAGCGTGCGGAAGAAGGGTGTCAACCCCGGGAGGCTTGCGAATGGGTTCAGATCCCTCTAAGGATCCAGCACGATGAGCGTAATCGATCTGCGCAGTGATACGGTGACAAGGCCCGGGCCGGCGATGCGGCGGGTCATGGCCGAAGCAGAGGTGGGGGATGATGTCTTTCGGGACGATCCCACCGTGGATCGTCTGGAGGCGATGGTAGCCGAGATGTTAGGGAAGGAAGGGGCTCTCTTTGTGGCCAGCGGAACACAAAGTAATCTTTGCGCGCTCCTGACCCACTGTGGGCGCGCAGACGAATACATCGTAGGCCAGCAGGCGCATACTTACCTTTATGAAGGGGGAGGTGGCGCGGCGCTCGGGGGGATTCAGCCCCAGCCGATCAACTTGGAAGAGGACGGGACCCTCGACTTGGAGAAGGTGGAAGGCCTGATCAAGCCCGACGATTATCACTATGCTCGCACGCGGTTGCTCTGCTTGGAGAACACCACCAATGGCCGGGTCTTGCCGGCTGGCTACCCTGAAGAGGCACGGGCCTTGGTGGACCGGCGTGGACTGAGTCTTCACCTTGATGGCGCGCGCTTGTTCAACGCGGCGGTCAAGTCGGGGAGATCAGGAGCAGAGCTTGCCGCTCCATTCGACAGTGTTTCGATTTGTCTCTCGAAGGGGCTGGGTGGGCCGGTGGGTTCGGTGCTGGCGGGGAAGGCAGGGTTTATCAAGGCCGCGCGGCGTTGGCGCAAGGTATTGGGCGGTGGCATGCGCCAAGCGGGCCTTCTCGCGGCAGCGGGAATTTATGTCCTGGAGAATCACATCGAGCGCCTGGCCGAAGATCACGCCCATGCCCTGAGACTGGCGGAAGGACTGGCGGCGATTGGGGGGTGCGAAGTTGATCCCGGAGCGGTGCAGACGAACATGGTTTATGTGGGGCTGCCAGCTGATCGGCTTGATGCGCTCATCGAGCACCTCGCGGGGCAAGGCATTCTCGTTTATAAAGGGAACCCGATGCGGTTCGTGACGCACCTCGACATTTCGAGCGAGGATATCGACCGCACCGTGGCGGCGATGGGCGCAGGGTTGGAGTGAGGACTTCCGGGAGATACGGACAATTTCATTCCTGTTTGGGAAGGGCCTGCCGTTCAGCCTGAGGGTTCACCTGCTCACTTCAAGGGCTTTGCCAGCGCGTGGATCGTGCTGTGCAAATCGCCGATCATCTCGTTACCGTCCGCGGTCTCGAGATCGAAATGGATCTTCATCTGCATCACAGGCGCCAAGTTGGGAATGGTGAGGAAGACTTCCTTGCCGTTGGCGAGGAGTTTGGCGGAAGTGACTTCCACCGGATCGTGCCCGGTCTGCTCCGGATTGGAGACCTTGTATTCCTTCGATCCGTACTTGCTCGTCCAGCGGTAATTCCATTGTTCGAGCTGCCAGCTATCAGGATCTTCGGCCAGTTCCTGGTCGAGCTTCTCGGTGAAGCCCACGCGGATACCGTTTTGATGAATATTGATGCTCTTGGGCATGGCGACCGTGGCACCGGTGTAGCGGACTCGTTGCAGGCAACCGTCCTTCGCGCCGCTGGTCTGCCATCCTTTCAATCCACTGACGTAGAGCTGGCCATCACGAGGACTGAAGCGCGCGCGCATGCCGCCGGACTGGAATTTGAAGGGGAACTGATAGACCCCGGCTTGATCGATGCCATCGACGTTTTCGCTCAGGACGAGGAAGAGGAGGCATTTACCGTAGGAGCAGTGAAGCATGTGGCCCTTGAAGGGACCCCACTTGTCGCCGGTGTTCCAAGTCTGGCCGCCGCAGGAATTGTCCACCCCGTGGGGAATCCAGCAGAGCGGGCCGTCGTAGGTGGTGGGCTTCTCCTCGCGGTGGTGGGCGTTCATGAAGCCGTAGAAGCCGCCCTTCTTGATGAGATCCACCCGGGAGGCGGGGACCCAGGTTCCCTGTTGGTCGGCGACGCTGAGTTCGCCATTGGGCCCTGCGCCGGATCCGTTGGGCCAGCGGAAACCGGTCGCAACCACCTCCATGTTGCTGCCGTCTTTGGCAACCTTGAGCAGGGTGCCGGCGTGCTCGTTGTTGGCGCCGTGTCCCTTGGCGAAGTAGAAGTTGCCCTGGGGGTCCGTCTCCAGTCCGGTGGCATACTCGTGCACATGCTTGCCGATTTTACACTCGTTGTTGAAGCACTCATAGAAATCCGCTTCGCCGTCCTTGTTGAGATCGTGCAGACGTGTGATTTGATCGCGCCCGAGAACATAGACCTTGTCCTCCACGATGCGCAGGCCGAGCGGTTGGAAGAGCCCAGTGGCGAAGCGCCGCCACTCGAGTTTCTTCATCGTGTTCAATCCGGAGACGCGCCAGACATCGCCATCGATGGTACAAGCCGCAATATCGCCATTGGGAAAGAAGTCATGCCCGCCAAAACGGAAGAGGATCTTGTCCGGGTTGTCGAAAGGTGGGGTGATGGTATCGAGGACGTAGGGTCCCTTCTCCTTGCTCACGATGCCTTCCGTGATGAGAGGCTTGGGATGACGGGCGGGGCCGCCTTTGGTTGAGCGGGAAAGGTCTTCGGGAGGAGAGGTCGTTTTTGCAAAGGTGGCGAACTGAGGGGCAGCCTTCTCCTCCACGGTGCCAATGAGCAACTTGAGGCGGATCGTTTTCTCGTGCGCTGCGATTCCCAAATACCAGTGGCCATCCTTTTTCGCGAGTTTGGCGGGGGCTGATTTATGGCCGAGCGCTACGGTGGGGGTGCCGTTTTCACCGGTGCGAGCTTGGCAGATGCGAAGGAGCAGGTCGGACTTGGATGGTGCGATCTCTAGAGTGCGCGTGAACACGGACTGTCCGTGGGATTTGGTGATCCAAGGCATGTCGAGAACACCCACGCCGCCGATGGTGTAGGAAAAGACAACGCGCTCACCGTGTCGATAGAGTCCGCGGTAACGCGCCCATTTGCGCGGCAGGGGACCTGCTTTCCTGCCAGTTCGAGGATCATTGAAGTTACCTCCTTCGTCCGCCCACCCTGGACCGCTTTCAGCCGTGAAGAGATAGGGAGAGCCCAGCCAGTGACCTGCTCCGCCCAAGCCGTCACGGTAGGTGTTAAACATGACGGGCCGGGCCGGGACTGCGCAGGCCATGCGCATCATCTCGGTATCAAAGAGGACGGTTCCATCCTTGCCCCCTTCCCCGAGTCGAACGGCGATGGCCTTGTAAGTCGTCTTGTCCTTCAGGCGTGCGTCGCCGCGCATGTCGATGGTGCCGGTGAAAATGCCGCCCAGCTCCGCCTTGGAAAAGCGTGGTTGGGGGGCATCCCACCAGGGCTTCTTCTCCTCCTGGATTTGTTTCTTTTTGTTCTTCTGCGCGAGAGCCTGTGGGCTGGCAGCAAGAAGTCCGAAGGAGGCGAGGGCTGCAAGGGCGAGGCGAAACCAAGACATGATCGCGCGAGGCTAGACAGTTCCTGCGCCTTGGCAAGAACAGCGGACTACTTGCGGACTCCCCGCACGAAGTCCCGCCCTGCCGAGAAGGGAACCTCCAGGTTCATGGTGAAGTCGTTCGCGATAATACTGGTGTTGGGGACTGTTAGGAAGGGGCCGTCCAGAAGAGGATTGGTTCCGCGCTTTTGTGGCTTCCCAGCCGGTCAAGGAGCAGGAGAACGAAGAATACGGACGTTGCGCCGACCTCTCGTGGCGAGGTTGCCGGAGCAGGCAAAACCCCTCGCCTCAGGAGAGTCATGCACTACCAGCTTGGTGAGCAAATTGGTGAAGTTGAGCAGGCTGTCCGAGTTCGATGATCCGATCATGGCGAGCCTGATATTGGGTCGGCTCACCCGAGGATTTGGGTCTGCGCGCTCCCAGTTCTTCACGAGCGCACCGCCCGAGACAGAGCAGATCTTATGCAGGACGATGGCCTCCAGGCAGGGGGACGATCAGGCACAAGTGGGGAGGGCCTGAGCGCTCATAATTTCAGCATGCTTCCCTCGACCAGGTGTTGAGCCAGCTGCTCAGCAGAGGGGGAAGCGCGCTCTCTTTCTGGGAGAAAGTCTTGTTCGTCTGCTTCGATGCGCAACGTTCCGGATCGGGGGGGGTCAAGGGATCGGAACTCGAATAAATCCCCAAGCCCACGAGGAGAAAAATCATGAGATTCGGCCAGACGAGGCCCAAGCAGCCCTGTTTGTCGTTCATGGCGCAGGTGAGGTGAAAACTAGCGGAGGGACTACACTCCCATCAAACTCCCGCGCACTCGTCAAGAGTGCAGGAATGAAATGGGTAGCGGTGCACCGGATTGATTCAGCAAGGCAAATGGAGGGTGGGAAATAGCATGAGGTTTGGCCCTCCGGGATCGACGCCAGCACCCGAGTGTGAGACTCCGTGGAGCGTGGAATCGACCGAGGACAACTACCTGCGCAATCACCGGAGTCATGACGTTGGGCGCATCCTTAAGCGATGGCGGGCGGTGGCCCGCGAGGCGGGATTGCAGGTCGTGACCCTTATTGACGAGGCAGACGATCCCGTGATTGCTCTTCGCAATCGGAAGCCGGTGACGGGGCCGGGACTCTATCTCAGCGCCGGGATTCACGGAGACGAGCCGGCCGCGGTATGGGGTCTCTTGGAATGGGCGGAAGAGAACACGGACATGCTGCAGTCGCAATCAGTTGTGATCTTTCCCTGCGTCAATCCGTGGGGCTTGGTCAACAACAAGCGCGAGGACCAGGAAGGGCGAGATCTCAATCGCGCCTTTGATCAACCGGAAACCGGGCCGATCGGAGCGATGCTGGAGTTCATTAGAGGTCGCGAGTTTGCGGTGGCGGTGAGTTTGCACGAAGACTACGACGCCAACGGGGCCTATCTTTACGAATTGACGCAGCGGGGAGAGAGCTGGGGCGATCATCTGTTAGAAGAGGTGGAGCAGGAATTGCCACGGCATCAAGGGAGCGTGGAAGGGCGCCGCTTGAAGAATGGAGTCCTTCGTCGCACGCAAGGATTCGCCAAGATCGTCAGGCAAATTGCGGGTATGCCGGAATCGATCTGCCTCTACCTGCACCACGCGCGCATTGCGCTGACCTTTGAAACGCCGTCCGAGTTTTCGCTTTACCGGCGAGTGCGCGCCCACGTGAGGTTCCTGGATGGAGTGCTGCGCAGGGTGGGCCAGGAAGGAAAATGAACTGGACTGGAATTTGGGGAGCATCGTGGCCCGCCGCCGCCTTGCCAGCCGGAAACTGCTAACGCGGCTACTCACATGGTGTTGGAAGACTTCCTAGAGCGTCTGTTCCGAGACGTGCCAGAAGCCATTCTTGCCGAGGAATCCGTCGCGGTGGCGATAGTCTCGTGTTTCTCCGCCTGAGGAAAAGAGGGAGCCCTTGGTGCTCCAGTTCTCCATGTCGGTGGAATGGAGAATTTGATAGAGGTAAGACCCGCTGGTGGGGTTGGCATGGAAGGTGATGAGGGCATCATCGCCATCGCGCTTGATACTCACAAGTTTGAAGATGCCGCCGGTCCCCGAGAGGGTCACATCGTAGATGGGGGTTACGCGGTCGCTGCTGTTGATGCGAAGGATCGTTTGATGGAGGGCGAGGACGGATGGCTGGAGGCTGATCTGGATGGTGGCTTGGTTGCCGGGGGCGATGGGATTGCTGCTGGGTAGCGAGCTGGAAAAACTGGCGGCCTGGCCGCCCACCAATTCGATGGTGGCAATAGAGAGAGGAGCGTTGCCCGTATTCAGAATGGAAAAGGTTCGGAACGAAGTTGCTCCCAAATCGGTGCTCTCGAACTCCGTGTGGTCGTCTGGCGAAGGGGTGTCGTCTCCCGCTGCGATTTGGAGGTTGTTTCCGAGCAAGGAAAGGCGGGCCGAGGTGGTGGTGGCTGTCCCACGGATGATGAAATCGTAGGTTCCCTCCGTGAGGTCACTGTTGACAATGCGAACCGTGGCGAGGTGTCCCCCAACGCGGTCGGGGTTGAAGGTCACATCGAAGCTCGTGGAGCTCTCGGCAGAGACGGGGTCGGAGGCGGGACTGGTGACTGAGAACTGGTCACTGGTTTCGCCAATGATTTGGATTTCGAACACGTTGAGGCTCAGGAGGCCGGAGTTCTGGATGGTGAAGGTTCGAGTGACGAACCCAGTGTCAGTATCGGTGGATTCGAAATCGGTGTGATTGTTGAGGTTGGGAACCGGGCTCCCGTCGGGAATGTCGATTCCATTGCCCTGGACGTTGATCTCCGGCGCTGGATCGAGCCCCTCGCCCGTGATGGAAAATTCATAGACGGGATGGTTGGAGGCATTGCTGACAAAGCGCAGGCTGGCGAATCGTGCGCCGTCGTCGCGGGGATTGAAGCGGACTGTTAGATCGAGCTGGCCTCCGCCTGCGATCTGCTGAATCTGGGGGAACTGACCGGGAATGGGCAGGACGGTGAACTCGCCGGCGTGAGTGCCGAGTCGTTGGAAGCCCAGCATGACAAGAGGGGCAACCCCGGAATTCTTGATCGTGAAAACACGATCAATCACCCCGGCGGCGACGTAGACTCCTCCAAAGTCGGTGTGGTCGGAGAGGCTTGGAGTGGGATCTCCTGCTGATATGAGCACCCCGTTTCCCTCGATGGTGATCATCTGAGCGCCGCCAGGTGCGCTCCCGAGCATGAGGAAGACCCCATGGAGGAGTGCCACTGCGAGGAGAGGGGTCAGGCGGGGGAGGGTCATGGAGTGCGCACCGAGAACGTGGCGAGGAGAGGTCGGGGGTCAAGGAAAAGTGGGTCGGCGGGACCTTTCCACTTTGACTTCCGAAGAGGTCGTTGAGAATGCCCGCGATGGATAACACGAACGAGGAACGCCCCACTTTTGTGACGCACTTGGAGTGCTCGATGACGGGCGAGCGATACGAGGCGGATGTGTTGCAGGGATTATCGCGTGACGGGAGGCCGCTGCTGGTGCGCTATGATCTGGAGGGGCTGGCATCCGCACTCACGAAAGAGGAGCTCGCGAAGCGTCCCGAGGACCTATGGCGCTACCGCGAATTTCTCCCGGTGCGCAAGGCTGAGAATATTGTGACCCTGGGGGAACCGCGGACTCCGCTGCAGTCTGCACCGCGGATTCAGAAGACCTTGGGGGGCGGCCCGTTGTTCGTGAAGGATGAGGGACGACTCCCCACCGGGTCGTTCAAGGCCCGCGGGTTGGCGCTGGCGGTTTCCATGGCGAAGGAGCTCGGTCTGAAGAAACTCGCGATTCCGACCAACGGGAATGCAGGGGCGGCGATGGCCGCCTACGCCCGGCGGGCGGGGATGGAAGTGTTTGTATTTTGTCCGGAAGACACTCCGGAAACGAACCTGCGCGAGATCGCGATGCAGGGTGCGAAGGTCTGGCGCGTGAATGGCTTGATCACCGATTGCGGCAAAATCGTGCGGGAGGGGGTGGAAGCGACGGGGTGGTTCGATCTTTCGACTCTCAAGGAGCCCTATCGGATCGAGGGGAAGAAGACGATGGGGCTGGAGCTGGCCGAGCAATTTGAGTGGGAATTGCCGGATGTGATCTTTTATCCCACCGGGGGCGGGACCGGGCTGATTGGAATGGTGAAAGCCTTTGAGGAGTTGGAAGCGATCGGTTGGATTGGCCCCAAGAGGCCGCGCATGGTGGCGGTGCAAGCGACTGGTTGCGCGCCGATTGTCAAAGCGTGGGAGGAGGGAACGGAGCACGCGGAGCTTTGGGAGAATGCGCACACGATGGCTGCTGGAATCCGGGTTCCCGCTGCGGTGGGGGACTTCCTGATTTTGCGCGGAGTGCGCACCACCAACGGATTTGCGACTGCGGTGGACGATGAGTCGATCGAAGCGGCGCGCACGGAGATGGCGGAGCAGGAAGGTATTCTTCTCTGTCCGGAAGGGGCGGCCACCTATGCGGCCTACAAGAAGGAGTTGGCGAGCGGCCGGGTGAGCGCAGAGGAGTCGGTGGTCCTCTTCAACTGTGCCACGGGACTGAAGTACGATATGCCTCCGGTGACTGCGGCTCTTGATCGGCATCAATCGATTGACTATGCCGCGATGATTTAGGAGAAATGCGGATGTTCACCAACGAAAACCGGGAGATGGTGTCGCTTAGGGGGTAAGTTTATGAAAACGATCGTCACTTTTGGAATTGCCTGGGGCCTTGGGGCTGCGGGGGCCGTGGAATTTGAAAAGCCAGTTCGCCTGTCGGGTGGTGGGGAAGTGATCAAAGTGGAGCGTCCCGGCTACGCGGCGCCTTGTCTGGCCGATCTGAACGGTGATGGGAAGAAGGACCTCTTGGTCGGGCAATTCAACAAGGGAAAGATTCGCGTTTTCCTCGCCGAGGGCGACGGCAAATTTGCGAAGGGCGAGTGGCTCAAGACCGGGGACAAGGTCGCGGAGATTCCGGGCGTATGGTGATGCACCTCCTCGACTCCACAGGTTGTGGATCTCAACGGCGATGGGAAATTGGACATCCTATCAGGATCCTATTCGCGCATGGGTGCAGCGACCATGGCGGGTCTCTTCCATGTGATCTACGGATCGGAGGATGGGTTTCAGAAAGCTCAGAGCCTGGTCGGGACGGACAAGAATCCGCTCATCATTCCGATTGTGGAAGGAAAGGACCGAATCACGAAAGCGATTTGTACTCGGCCGACCGCGGTCGATTGGGACCACGATGGCGACCTCGACCTCGTGGTGGGGAACTTCGAAGGCACCTTCTATCTCTTCCGAGGGAAGGGAAAGGGAACCTTCGCCCCCAGTCCCGAGTTAATAACCTGCGAGGGCCGTGAACTGCGGGTGAGTGGTGCCCACAGTGATCCCTTTGCTGTCGATTGGGACGGCGATGGAGATCTCGATCTGGTGTCAGGTTCGGCGCAGGGCGGAGTCGAGTGGTCCGAAAACGTTGCGGGCAAAGGCAAGGAACCGGAGCTTCGTCTCTTCAAGCGTCTCCTAAAGGCGGCCGGTCATGGAATTGCTGCGAAGGATGAACCGTCGAGCTCAACGCGAGTCTGGGTTGATGATGTCAATGGAGACGGAAAGCTCGATCTTCTCGTCGGTGACAACGCGATCATCAATCATCCGGCTAAGGGGCTCAGCGAAGCGGAGATGTTGGAGAAAAAGAAGGAATGGCAGGAGAAAATTGATGCCGTGATGGCGGAGATGAGTAAGGCTCCAGCTGCCGAAGATCGTCGACCACGGGCGGATCTTTCGAAGAAGTATCAGGAGCTCTATCGGTCCCGGGATGAGTTCATGACGGAGGAGCGCACGGGCTATGTTTGGCTCTACCTCCGGAAGTAGGGATCAAGATCTCGGCAGTCGACGGAACCGGGGATGGTTCAGGCCAAGAATTAAGTTCGGGATTGCGGCATGAGTGCCTAGGGTTGAGGATATGAAATGGTTTGGTTTTTTCCTGCTGCAGTCTCCGTTGCCTTTGCCCCGGGGGGCGAGCGCTGATCCCTATTGGCCCAAGCTGTCCTCCCCCAAGCTCACGACGCCACAGTAGCGGCGGCGAGGAGCCGGCGGTTACTTCCTGGGAAAGCAGGAAATCCCGCGGCCGTCGGGCACGAGATTGTAGGGTTGCATCAGGTTGCGCTGATCTCTCATCTCAACCCTGACCACCCGGCTAGTTGGCCACGGGGGTTCCGATCACGCCGATATCAGCGGCCGTCCCCCAATGCTTGCCATTCACTTCCGAGAGGATGCGGACCTTGAGGTAGCGCCCCGAGATTGGTTTGTCGCATGGGGCCGCTTGGGACTTTTTGTCCTTTGTGAAGGTCGTTTTCACCACGGGGGTGCCGAACTTGTCAGGCGAATCGCTGAGATAGAATTCGGTGTCGGCGAAACTTCCGTTCCAGCCATTGTCCTGCCGGGCGAGATAGCGAAATGCGGTCACTTTGTATCGTTTGCCGAGATCGATGGTGAGTTCGTGGGGGTGCTTTTTGAGGCCCTCCGACCAGCTCGAATGCCAGAGGGTATCGGGGCGGCCGTCGATGGCGAAGACGGCCTTGCGATTGTTGGACGTGTTTTCACTGCTGAAACTCAGGAGCTTCATTTGATCGAAAGGGACAAGGTTTTTCCCTTTGATGCGGTTCATGCGGGTGGTCTGGGAGGGAGGCTGAGGTTTGGAATTGCCCCACTTGGCCCAGCGATCACGTTCGTGACGTTCCTTGCTGATGAAAGATCCGGGCCGGGCAGGAGTGTGGCTGTCGGCCGCGATCTTCTGCAACTTGGCGAGGATCTCGGGATGTTTGTCTGCCAAGTTGGTGGTTTCGCTGATGTCCTTGCTCAAGTCGTAGAGTTCCCAGGTGTTCTTGTTGCGAATCTGGATCGCTTTCCAGTCGTTCATGCGCGCCGCCATCATGTTGCCGTATTCCCAGTAAAAGTAAGGATGCTGGACTTGGCTGCGTCCGGCGGTCTTCGCGCCGAGCAGGGTGGGAAGGATGGAAATGCCATCGGTGTCTTCTGGGATCGTGGCGCCGGTGAGCTCGGAGAGGGTGGCGAGGAGGTCATATTGGACAAAGCGGAGGGCGCTCACTTGTCCGGCTTTGATCTTGCCTGGCCATTGCGCGAGAAAGGGAATCCGCAGGCCACCTTCATAGAGGTTTCCCTTGCCGCCGCGAAACTCCACCCCGGTTTTTGGATCCTTGTTGGGGGAGAAAAATCCGCGCGGGTGCGCATTGTTGCGGAAGCGATCCTGCCCCCCATTGTCGCCCGTGAAGAAGACGATGGTGTTCTCTGCAAGCTTGAGCTCCTTCAGCAAGTCGAGGACCTGGCCGAGGTTGTTGTCCACCATGGTGACCATGCCGGCATAGTTCTTCACGTCCTGCGAAATTTTCTCGTCTTTCATCCAGGCCGCGTCTTTGTACTGATCCCAAGCGGGGTCATCGGCGGGAATGTCGTACATTCCGTGCGGAGGAGTGATGGGGAAGTAACAGAAGAAGGGCTTGTCCTTGTTCTTGCGAATGAATTTCAGGCCCTCGTCCATGATGGAATAGTGCGAGTAGGTCTTTCCCGTACGTCCCCCTTCGTTGCCCTCCAGTTTTATCTCTTCGCTGTTTCGAATCAGGAAGGGAGGATAGAAACTGTGAGCGTGAACCTGGTCGTAGTAGCCGTAGAAGACATCGAAGCCGTGCTTTTCGGGCACGCCGGTCGAGTCGCGGCCGCCCGCGCCCCACTTGCCGAAACCGCCCGTCGCGTATCCGCGCTCTTTCAGGAGTGAAGCGATGGTTTCCTCATCCGCCCGCAAGGGAGTGCCGCCGTCGTTTGCGCGGACCGAGGCGTGGCCGGCATGCTTGCCCGTCATCAGGTTGCAACGAAGCGGGGCGCAGACCGGGGAGGCGGCCAAGGCGTGGGTAAAGCGGATGCCATCCTTGGCCATCTGATCGATGCGGGGGGTCTTCAGGTAGGGGTTTCCCATATGGCCGAGCTCGTAGTAAGCGAGTTCGTCGGACATGATGAAGACGACATTGGGAGGTGCGGCAGGTGAGGCGGAGGCGAGCAGCGAGAATCCGGTCGCGACAATGGGAAGGAGGAGCTTGGGCATGGAGAGGGGTGAGGTTACGTGTGGAACTGGGAAATTCTTCAACTCGAACGAATGAGAGGACGGCAAATTGGGGCGCCAGGGTGTAAGGATGACTCGAGTGCCCCACCCTAGGGCGCGGTCACCCACCCACTGAGGGTGGAGTTGTCGTAGAACAACAAGGTCCGATCGAAGGTGAGGAGCCGTTGCCCTGCGGGGCGCAGAAATTGATTTTCCTTGAATGGCTCGATCTGGGTTTCCAACACGCCTTCCGTGATTTGACCGCTGATCATGTTGACCATGCTGAGAGCTTGCCGGTTGTTGTGGTGAACGATTTTGAGGAAGTGGTCCTTGCCGAGTCGGACGAAGACCCCCGGGTGATTGCGGAAGGATTTTTTGTCCTCGGGAATGTCGATGAATTGACGGCTGTTGAGATCTGCGATGACGATCTTGTGGCGGCCCATGATGAGGCGGTCGCCCTCGATCACGATATCGGCGTGGCGGCCGTGTTCGATCCTTGGTGAGAGGTCGAATCGATAGTCGGGATCGTCAGAGCGACGCAGGATGAGGATCTCCTTGTCTTTTTCGTTCCGTCCGGAGATGAGAGCGTGCCGTCCGTGCATGCTCAAGAGGCGGGCGCGCTCTTCGATGCGTTGGGAGGCATTCCCCTCGAAGCCGTAGCGGAAGACCGCGTGGTCGTTTTGGGGATAGTTGCGGGATTCGAAAAAGAGGGCCTTGGGGCCGAAGTGGGCGCGTTCGACTCTCAGGCGGTTGACAAGGGTTCCCTTGGCGGTGGCATCGCCCCAGTCTTGCTGTTCGTCCTGGCGGGTGTGCAACTCATAGTCGCGGATCATTCCGTTGTTGTTGACGATCTTGGCAGGAAGGTATTGGAGGCCGGCGATGGTTTGCCCGGCGCCAAGATCGAAGAAGAGGTCGTGGGGGTGTTGCGGGATGCCGCCGAGCCACTGGGTATGCCACCATGATTCGGGGTCGCCATCGATGAGTTTGGCAGGGACCGGTCGACGGGCCGACTTGAGGTCGTGTCCGCCATCGACTTTCCAGCCCTGGCGATCGATGCGCTGGCCGTTGGGGTCGAGGAAATGGATCTCAGCGGCGGAGGCCCAACCGCGGCCGGCGATGTCAGAGAGGGTGGTGAATTTGACGAACTGGGCGGAGGTAGGGGGGAAGCGGACTTCGTACCAACCATTTTCGATTTGGCGACCATGAGCAGTCGACTTGTCGGCATGACTGGTCACCACTGGTTGACGCTGAGTGGTGCGTCCGGTCGCGGGGTCGAGGGTAAGATGGTGCGGTCCGTGCCAGAGGGAGACGTGGAAGACCTGCAACTTTTCACCGTCCCAGTAAGGCTCGACCAGATGGGCTTCGCTGAGGTTGCGTTCCCAGGCTTGGCGTCCGGTTTCGAGATCGAGGGCGACCATTTTTCCGCGGCGATCATGGTAAAGCAGACGTGATCCGAAGTAATAGGGATTGTCCAGGCTGGCAGGCAGGGGAGCCTCCCAGAGAAACTGGCCGTCGTGGGCGCTGAGGGCAACGGCCCGGCAGGAGGTGTGTGGTGATCGATTGCGTTCGACGACGAGGAGTTTTTCCCCGTTGAAGGAGAGGGTGGCATTGTGGGCATCGACGAAGCGCCGCCAGCGAATGGCTCCGCCCGGGCTCAGGTCGAGACATTCAAGGATGCCCCCGGAGAGCAAATAGGCCGTGTCGCGGATCCCCGAATCAGGTGGCGCGAGGGCAATTTGAGCATCACTGCGGGAGAGGGTCCAAGTGCGTTTCAAGGGCAAGGTGAGCGGAGAGAGCTCTCCGGTGACCTCGGCGAGGGGGTGGCCAATTTTCTGGCGGCGGTCGGCAGCGGGGTTATCGCTGACAACGTAGAGATGGGCGCCGGAGATCTGGAATCCGAGGGGGCGGGCCTCGCCGAGGTTCCAAGGACGCTTTTCAAGGAGTTTCCCGGTCGGAACTTCGAGGCGCCGCAAATCGTGGATCTCACCGAGGTAAATCGAGTCGCCGATGAGCTGAGCGCGTCCGAGCACCCGCCCGGTCAGCGGGCGGAACCAGCGGGCTTGGCCCGTCATGAGATCGAGTCCGGCCAGCACTCCTACGCCGCGTACAACAAGGGTGTTTTCGTAGATGCCGAGCGCTTCGGTGGCGAGGACCATGGGGTTGTCCCAGAGCAGACGCCCGGTTTCCTGGTCGAGGGCGAAGATGCGTCCTGCATCGCGCGGCATGCAGATGACGGTATCGCCGGCGATGAGGGGTGCAGAGCCGAGGTTGTCCGGGGCGAAGTTGGACTGGGTCTGCCGATAGTAGTGAATCCAGTCGACCCGTCCGTCGCGGACGTCGCAGCGCGCGATCATCCCGGCGTTCGAATTGCAATAGACTGCGCCGCGATGAACGGTGACGGAGTTTCCATAGATGGCGCTTTGTGGAGCGGCTCGCTCAAGCTTTGCGAGGAAGTCGATGGATTTCCCCGCACTGGCGATGGTTGCAGACCAGCGTGGTTTGCGTTTGTGCGGATCGAAGGAAACGAGAGTGATGGTGCGTCTGCGATCCGTGACGTCACCATGAGTGTTCCACTGGAGGTAGAAGAGCATGCCGTCCGCGTGAACGGGATCGCCCATGGGAACGCCGGAGCTGAAGGGGGACTTGCCCCGGGTATACTGGTGGGACCAGAGGGGACGGCCAGCGGTGAGATCGAAGGCCGCGATGCCATTGGGCAGGGAGGTCAGTCCCCAGCGGGTGTAGAGCTTGCCGTTCTTGATCAAGGGGCGGAAATAGCCGGGGTGATAACCGGTCTTCCGGTGTTGCTCGATGGGGTGGCGATGGAGCATCGACCAGAGCGGTTGCTGCGGGTGGTTGGCGTCGTAGCTGACGAGCATGTTGCGTCCGCTGACGATGACTTGGGAGTCGGCGATCTGGAGGTCGATCCCGAAGCCCACCGTGGGGGTGTCGGCGGGCCAAGGCGAGACCGGAGGGAGTTGGAGGACGTGCTGGGTGGCGGTGGTAATCGAAGGGGCGGTGATGGCAGGAGGAGGGGTGGTTCCCTTCAGGAGTTCGGCTCGGATGTGCGCGCCTTTCGCGGACTGGCCCATCCAAGGGTAGTCCTTGCTCGGATCGATGGAGCCCGTGGAGGCCCGCAACTCCTCGATGCCACCAGAGAGTTTGAGCGCAGTCCAGTAGCCAACCTGGGCGGCATCCTTCAGGGCTGGGTCGATGGTGTGGACGAGCAGTTCTTCGAAGGAGCGAAGGGCGGATTCGGTTCGTCCGTCCCAAAGGGCGGTATTGCCGACGTCGAGAAGCAGTTTCTGCGCGTTCAGAGACCAGGCGAAGCGACGACTGAGCGCGAGGATCTCTCCCTCGCTTGGGTTGGCCGGAAGAATTTCGCGTTCAAAATTTTCGCCCTGTGCCTCGCGAAGCGGGTTCAGTTCCGGCGCTGGTTTGCTGCGGAGGTGGAGATCGAGGGCGCGGGGAGGGTCAATCAAGCCACTCAGGTCCTGCCAGAGAACGATTTGGTCGCCGACGAAAGCATGGGCAGCGAGGCGATCAATTTTGTATGGAATTTTGGCGGGCGAGTTATCCAGCACAGTGCGCCAGTGGCCGTCCGGATCATCCGGCTCCATGATCAGGAGGGGACTGCCTTTGGGAAGGGGGAAGATGGGTTTTGCGAGGCTTTCGATCATTCCCAGTTCCGGGGCCATCAGGGACCACTGTTTGCGGGTGATGAGGTCGGGATGGTCCGGATCGCTCTCATCCTTCAGTGCTTGGTAGAGTGGGCGAGCCTCCGCCAGATCCATGCGGCGGTAGTTGTAGGCCTGGCGCATGCGCCAATGCAGGTCGTGTTGGTTTTGCTCGTGAAGGCGGTCGACGATCTCGCGCACTTCAAGGTGGCGACCTTTCTTGAGACGGGCCTCGATCACGGTGGCCGCGGCATCCCGAATGACGCTGGTATTTGCGGAGATGGCTCCGAGGTGCTCAAGAGACATGAGGCGTTCGGCGGCGAGCTTGCTCCACAGATTGGCCGTTCCGAGACGACCTCCTTCGCGAAGAATGGTGGTGTAGCATCGGACCGCAAGATCGAGGTCGCCGGGATGGTCTGTTGCCAGTCCGGCGAGGAAGCTGTGGCCTTCGTCATCATGATTGGCCTCGTAGGATCGTTGAGCCTGGGCCCAGCGCGGGTCCTCGGTGGGGGCCTTGGCCGCGATCAGAATGGGAGCGGCCGCCACGGTGAGGGCCCAGAAGAATAGAGCTCTCTTCATCATGGGGTCGTAAAGTGGATTGGAAACCCGTTGGAATCGGTCAGGCGCAAGCGTACCCACCAGCGGTGATCGATGTTGGCAGATTTGACGATGAATCTGTTAGATCCTGCCTTGAGCTTGATTTTGAGGTCGTTATCCTGCGCCACGCAGTCCTGCCGGGATTGAAATTCCGCGATCTCTTCGGAGATTTGTTTACCGTTGAACCAGACGCGAAAGGCATCATCGCCGTCGATGTCGAGAACGACCTCGCGCTCGGCATCGACCTGAATGTCAGCCACCGCATAGCCGACCGCGAACGATCCTGGAGGAGGAAGCTGCGCGGACATGATGAGACGCCCGTCGGTCTGATCGACCATGCCTTCTGCCCATTGCACTTCCCGCTCGATCGGTTCGTCTTCCTTCCGGCGGCGGCCTTGGACCACCCAGATGTATTTTGCGAGGTAGGATGCTTCGAAATCAATCTTCTTCTCCGGTTCGTGAATGACGTGGAAGGCGCTGTGCTTGTCATCGTTGAGGAAGGTGCCGAGCACCATCCACTTTGCGAGGTATCCCTGGGTCTGCACCACTTCGCCGATCTGATTGGGCGGTGCGATGGCGCCCAGAGCCTTGGCGGCCGCACCGCGGAGCTCGTCGTCGGTGCCGCGAAGCAGATTGGCCAGCGCGGCCATGGCGGGACGGAAGTCTGCCTCGCCCCCGGCGTGGGCCAGGAGATCGTAGGCCAGCGCGCGCACCGTTTCGTCGGAATTGGAAAGCGGTTCCTGAAGGTAGTGGACGAGTCGGCCCTTGGGGGCGTCGATCGCCGGTTGTCGGAGGAGGGCACTCAAGGCGGCATGCACGACCTCGAGAGCTTCGTCGGCGAGGCTCTTGGCGAGGACTTCGTAGTGATTGATGTTCCGGCAGTGAGCAAGGCAGCGAATGGCAAGGGAGCGGATCTCTGAGTTCTCGTGATTGAGATGCTTGGTGAATAATTCGTGGTGCTCGTCCGGCTTCATGACGGAAGCGCCAAGGGCGATCATCCCCGCTTTGATCGTTTTGATCTCCCTGGCATTGACTAGAGCCTCCCGCAGGGGAGTGCCGAGTTCCGGTGAGCGGGTGAGGACGGTTATGACACTCGCGCCGGTGCAGACACTTTTCTCGTCCCCCTTTTTCAGAAAGGTCGCGAGCCCGGCAATGACCTGCTGGGACTCCTGGTTTTGCAGAGTGGTGAGAACCGTACCATAACTAAGATCCTCCGGGTCGAGATCGGAAAGGAGATTGAGGAGGAGAGGGATGAGGGCTGCATTCTGCTGATCGATGAGGCCTCGGAGGGACTCCCTCGTTTGATCGGGGCTCCTGAGCTGTTTGGCGAGGCGCTGGAGTGCGGCCTCGCTGCCCACAAAGGCGAGAGCGCGGGCGGAGGTGCGAGCATGCCTGGGACTTGGTGCGCGGGTAAGGGGGTCGACCACGGCCCAGGCCGCTTCCTGTTTCCGACGCGCGTGGGTTGCGGCAGCTTGGTAGCGGACCGCTTCGTCCTGGTCCTTGAGGAGAATATCAATCCAGGTTTCGGCCGGCGTTCCGCCGTGCAGTTCAAGGACTTCGGCGGCAGCGATCCGGAGGGCCGCCAGATCGTGCGCGACCCATTTTCCAAACTTGCCGGGAGCGACCCCGTTTTCAATCTGGGCGAGGGCGAGCAGGGCGCGACCTCGAATCCAAGGGGTCGCATTTTCGTCATGGAGGAGGGCGCGGACTGCATCGGCGGCCTCTTCGATGCGATGCTGGCCCAGGTAGTGCAATGCTTCCGCGCGCTGAAGCCATCCCTTCGCTTCCAGCTGTTGCAACATGCGTCCGGCACCGGCAGGGGCGGCGGAGGTCAACGGAGCACACGCCAGTAGTCCGGCGAGAAACCAATGCGAAGAGCGGAGCAAGAGAACTAGCGTTGATAGATCGGAAGATAGCGGTAGGGAACTCCGAGGATCAAAATGGAGAACCCGGTGCCGTAGACCTTGCCGTGGGCACCGTTCCAACTTCCGTCCTGTTCCTGCTTGGAAAGGATGGTCGCGGAGATCTTGGGGTACCAAGCCTGGAAATCAGTCTCGCCAGCTTGGTACATGGCCTGCACGGCATAGTAATGCGAGTAGTGAAAGCGGGGGTAATTCTTGGCGAATTTTCGCTCGGGATAAGCCTTGAGAAAGGCAAGTCCGCGCTGGGTGGCCTTGTGTCGGCGCTGTCCGCACATGATGAGGGACATCACGCCAGCTGCCGTCCGGGCGAAGCCAGCTTCGCCTCCTCCCGGTTGGTATCGGAATCCGCCGCTGGTTTCGTCCTGACAAGAGAGGACGTATTTGGTGGCTTTCTCGATGGTGACGTCGGGGACTGAGATTCCTGCTTCGCGAGCGGAGTTGAGCGCAACGAGATGCATGACCGTCATGGAGAGGTCGGCATCGCTGGGTTCCGGATTGTAACGCCAGCCACCTTCGGAGTTCTGAGCGCGCAGGATGATATCGACCGCCCGGCGCAAGGTCGTCTTGAGTCGGGGATTCTTGCTTTGTCCCCACGCTTCCGAGAGGGCGAGGACGGCCAAACCGTGCTCGTACATTCCGGCGTGGTTACTGGGAGTGCCGAGGAAGCCCCGCTGTTCACGACCCTTGTTGATCAGGAAGGAGATGGCCTTGTCCATGATGCGGCCATAGTTGCCACGACCCGGGACGTAGCCCTTCAGCATGAAGGCCATCAGGCCCACGGAAGTTTCTGCGACCACGTTGCCGGATCCGCCCCAACTCCCGTTTGGATTTTGCACGCCGTCCTTGGCGAGGTACTCCAGCCCTCTTCGGATGGAGGTGCGGACTTCGGGAGTGAGTCGGGCCACGCCGACCGCCTGGGCGGGTTCCTGCGCCTGCGCGAGAGGAAGCGAAGCTGTGAGGAGTGAGGCTGCGCTCAGGGCAGCAATCAGTGTCTTTCGGAGCGGGGGCGTAGTCATTCGTCGAGAGCCTCGTAGTATTCGGCAACCTGCTTCCGGAATTCGGGAGGTAGTTGTTGCACGTAGTTCTGAATTGCCGCGGAGCGTCGGCGCCGCGTGAGAGCGTTGTTGGACTGCCGAGAGCGCACTACTTTATCGCCGCGAGCGACGGTGGAAGAGCTTCCAGCGGCGAGGCTTTCTTGAAGATCGAGGGGGTTGCCCATGCCTTGGCCGCCCTGACCTTG
>JAPKFB010000042.1 GCA_028821775.1 Roseibacillus sp. | reverse complement strand
CGCCACCACGGTTGCCATCGCGATTGCGATCTTTCCGTCCTCCTCCGTCTTTTCCCGAAGGATTTGAACTATTGCGATCTGACCTCTTGGACTGGTCGGCCATATCGGAGTTTGAATCGGAACTCATCGTGAAAGGAAAAGAAAATAGGGAGAGGGGACTCAGTCTTCAAGTTGGCTCAGGACTTCGTCAGAAATCTCAAAATTGGTGAAAACGTTCATGGTGTCTTCGTAGTCATCCAGCACCTCGTAAAGGCGAAGGGCTTGCTTAGCGGCCTTTACTTCATCGATCATGCTTGGATTCTGAGGGACAGAAATGAGTTGCTGCGAACTGGGGTTCATCCCGGCTTGCTGAAGGGCATTTGCAACAGAACTCAGGTCCGCGGCCCCACTGGAGATGATGTATTCTTCAGGATCGCTCTGGATGTTTTCCGCGCCCGCCTCAAGGACAATCTCCATCATTTCCTCTTCGGTGCGCCCATCCATGGGGATGCGAATTTCTCCCTTGCGATCAAATTGGTAGGTCACGCTTCCGGGAGTCGCTGTGCTGCCCCCGTTCTTGGTGAAAATTTCGCGCACCTTTGAGGCCGAGCGGTTTGTGTTATCGGTCGTCACTTCGACGATAAGGGCGATTCCACCTGGCCCGTAGCCCTCGTAAGTCACCTCCTGAATCGCTTCCCCACCGAGTTCTCCGGTGCCTTTTTTGATGGCCCGCACAATATTCTCCTTGGGCATGGAGTGGCTCTTGGCTCCTTCGATTGCGGTGCGCAGTCGTGGATTAAGACTAGGATCTCCCCCTCCATCACGCGCTGCGATGGAAATTTCCTGTGAAAACCGGCTGAAGATTTTGCCCCTCCTGGCGTCAACGCGCGCCTTGATGTGCTTCACCTTCGACCACTTGTTGTGTCCGGCCATGCGTGGATCTAAGAAATTAAATAGAATAAGAGGGGTTCAGGATGCACTTCTGGCATCCACTTGTCTGATAACCTCCTTTCGTTGCAGAACACCTCGGCCGCGGAGAAAAGAGTGGATGGCTCGCAAGCCTGCCGACGGACAAACGATCAACCGTCGAACAATCCAGACCTATGAATCATGCGGTTCTCTGGTGGTTTGGCAACCAAAATATTAACCCTATATGCGAAATGTTGTCCCAATTGGTGATGATTTCGTGCACGCAAAACCTTCCTGACATTGACCGCGCAGCGACCTCGCGCTAAAGGCAGCCATCGTCATGAAGGACCCAATTACAGTCTCCATCACCGGGGCCGCAGGCCAAATTGGTTATGCGCTTCTCTTCCGTATCGCGTCCGGCGCCGTTTTCGGGCCGGATCAACCTGTTCATCTTAATCTTATTGAGATTGAGCCCGCCATGGACGCTTTGGCCGGCACCGTCATGGAATTGGATGACTGTGCCTTCCCTCTGCTCGCGGGAATTACTCCCACCGCAGATTTGGATGAAGGCTTCAAGGGTGCCAGTTGGTCGCTGCTGGTGGGTTCGGTTCCGCGCAAAGCCGGGATGGAGCGCAAGGACCTGCTCGGAATCAATGGCAAGATCTTTACCGGGCAGGGGGAAGCGATTGCGCGAAACGCTGCCGAAGACATTCGTGTCCTCGTGATCGGCAATCCCTGCAACACCAATTGTCTGATCGCGATGAACAATGCTTCCGGTATTCCCAACGATCGTTTCTTTGCGATGATGCGCCTCGATGAGAATCGCGCCAAGAGTCAACTCGCTGCCAAGGCGGGTGTCCATGCCAATGCTGTTTCCAATTTGTGCATCTGGGGGAATCACTCCGCGACTCAGTATCCCGACTTTGTCCATGCTAGGATCTCCGGCCAACCTGCGCCTGAGGTGATCGAAGATCGCAACTGGCTTGAAGGCGAATTCATTTCCACCGTCCAACAGCGGGGCGCCGCCATCATCAAGGCGCGGGGGGCATCTTCTGCAGCTTCGGCCGCCAATGCCGCGATCGATACGGTTCGCAGCTTGATTACGCCCACGCCCGAGGGCGACTGGACGAGCGTCGCGGTCTGCTCGGCGGGACAGTATGGCATCGACGAAGGACTGATCGCCTCCATGCCGATCCGCGTTGACGGAGCGGGAAACTGGTCAGTGCAGGAGGGCATTGAGGTCGACGAATTCTCGCGGTCGCGCATCGATGCTTCAGTCCAGGAACTGCGCGAAGAACGGGAAGCCGTCAGCGAGCTCATCCCAGCCTGATGCCGACTGATTCGCCACTGATGATCGCAGGGCGATCATTTTCGTCACGCCTCTTTCTCGGCACTGGGAAATTTGGATCACCGGAATTGATGCGCGATGCGCTGGAAGCCTCCGGTACTGAGATTGTCACCGTGGCCTTGCGTCGTGCCAATCTGAACGCGGAAGGAGACCCCTTTGCGAACATCCTCGATTTCGTCGATTCCGAAAAATATCTTCTGCTCGCAAACACAAGCGGGGCCAAGAATGCAGAAGAAGCCATTCGGCTTGCGCGATTGGCGGAAAGGGCCGGGCTCCCCAAGTGGATCAAACTGGAGATTCACCCCGATCCGAACTATCTCCTGCCCGATCCCATCGAGACCCTGGCGGCCGCTGAGCAACTGGTCCAGGAAGGCTTCACGGTCCTGCCCTACATCAATGCCGACCCGGTCTTGGCCAAGCGCCTTGAAGAGGTGGGCACCGCCACCGTGATGCCCCTCGGATCGCCCATCGGATCCAATCGGGGACTCTCCACCCGGGATCAACTTCAGATCATCGTCGATCAGGCTAAGATACCGGTCGTGGTCGATGCTGGAATTGGAGCGCCCAGTCATGCTGCGGAAGCCATGGAACTCGGAGCCGATGCGGTCCTCGTGAATACCGCGATTGCAGTTGCAGGGAATCCGATCAGGATGGCTGCTAGTTTTCGGCAGGCTGTGGAAGCCGGACGGACCGCACTTGAAGCGGGGCTCCCTCTGCAGAGCGACCGGGCGGAAGCCACCAGTCCGCTCACGGGCTTTCTGAGCGAATAAGGAATGGAGGCACGGACAAGAGAAAGTCCCGGATTGCGAACGCCCGGGAAATTCCTTATCGAGGTGAGCTTTGATACGACTCGAACACCGGCCCTGACCAATTCAGCTCATGTTTGGACACCGAGAAAAGAAGCTCCCGCCTACCCGGGAGGAGATGATCGTTCATCAACTCGAGGATCGCGGCATTCGAGATGGGCGGGTTCTCAACGCGATGGCGAAGCTTCCCCGTCACGAGTTTGTTCCGCACCATCTCTGCAGCCGTGCGTATGAGGATAACCCCTTGCCCATTGGGAGTGATCAGACGATTTCCCAGCCCTACGTGGTGGCCTGCATGAGTGAACTGCTTGCGTTAAAGGGGAGCGAGCGGGTGCTCGAGATCGGCGCGGGCTGCGGCTATCAGACCGCCGTTCTTGCCATCCTCGCCCGGGAAGTCTGCGCAGTGGAATTGGAGAGTACGCTCGTGGCCCTCGCTCAAGAAAACCTCACTCGGCTTGGCCTCAACAATGTTCGCCTCATCCAGGGAGACGGGTATCAGGCCTGGCCAGAAGCGGAGGGAGGCTTCGATGCCATTCTCTGCGCCTGCGCTCCGCAGGAAGTCCCGAACATTCTTTGTGAACAGCTGGCCCGCGGTGGGCGCCTCGTGCTCCCGGTCGGTCCGCCCGGGAAAATGCAGGAACTGCAATGCTGTTTCAAAGATTCTAATAACAATTTGACCTGGCGTGATTGCGGAACGGTCCGATTTGTTCCCATGCGCCGTCCTCGTTCCTTGTCTTAATGCGATATCATTGTATCTTCCCGGCGTAATCTGAATGACGCCACTCTTCCGGAAATTTCTCGGAATGAACTGGGTGCTGATTCTCACCATGTATGGCCTGTTGGTCTTTGGGGTGCTCAGCATCGAGAGTGCGGCGCGCCATATTCCCCACGGAGACCTCCAACCGGAACAATGGGGCCCGTTTTTTGCCGGGCGACAGAAGCTTTGGATCGTTCTTGGAAGCGTGGTCTACTTTGCGGCCGCTCTCATCGATTACCGTTGGCTCAAGTGGCTTGGCATCCCCATGTACTTTGTCGGGATCGTAATGCTCTTTATCCTCATGACCAAGGGCTCCGAAGTGCACCAACTCACCTTTGGAGGGATCAACTTCCAACCCACCCAGCTTGTGATCGCGGCCGGGATCATCATGATTGGATTGACCTTCGAGGCCTTGCCCCGCATCCATGTCATCTTCGCCCATCCGGTTGCGAAACTTGGAATCATCGCACTCCTCTGCGGAATCCCCTTCCTCCTCGTCATGAAAAATGGGGATATGGGCTCCGCTATCGTGTGGTTGCCGGTGGCCTTCGTGGCCATGTTGGTCGGGGGGGTTCCCTTCCGCTACTTGTTCCTGATGGGGCAGATTGGAGTCGGAATCGTGCCCATCATTTACTTTGTCATTCTACCGGTTGTTTCGGAGCGGGGGGCAGCCCGCATCGACAACTATCTCGAAAACCTTTCCCAAGGCTACATCATCAACACCGATGAGAATTACGCCGAGTATCGCGTCACGATGGCAGTGGGCAAGGCCGGGTGGCCCGGGATCGGGCATGGCAGCACCTCTAAGAATTCTCTTCATCATCGGAAGGACATTCCCTGGATGACGGCTCACAACGATTACATCTTCGCGGTCATTGCAGAAGAACAGGGGTTTCGCGGGAGCTTGTTGCTGATTACCGCCTTTGCTCTGCTCCTCATTCAGTGCCTTTTCATCGCCTTCTATAGTCGGGACTTCTCCGGTCAACTCATCGCCGGAGGTGTGGTGGCCCTTCTCTTCGCACACATTTTTGAGAATATTGGCATGTGCGTCTCCCTCATGCCCATCACCGGGATTCCCTTGCCGCTCATCAGCTACTCGGGAACCTTTGTGGTCATCTGCATGTTCCTGCTGGGCATGGTGCAAAGCATCTGGGTCCACCGCTACGCGGGAGATCAGGAACAACCTGGATAGGATAACGGGAAACCCCACCTGCCGAGTCAAGCCCGCCCAGGTATCCGGTGCTCACGGCCTGTTTCCAGGGAACCCACGTGCGGCGCGGCAACACGATGCGTTGCCGAAGCGCTGGGCTCTCACCCAAATCTGTTCTTCAGGACCGCTCATGCTGAGCCTTCAACACCCCTGCCTGGTGGCGGCTCGGTGCTGACGACCTCGCCGCGAGCCTCCAACCATGCCATGATGCCCCCCTGCACATTGGTGACGTCGGCAAAACCGGCTTGCACCATCATGCCCGCCGCGTGTGCGCTGCGTTGGCCCATCTTGCAATAGACGAGGTAGGGTTTGTCCCTTGGGAGGGCATCCAGGTGCGTCATGAATTCGCTGAGGGGAGCCAAGCGGCAGCCTTCAAGGTGGGCCGAGGCATGCTCATCGCGCTCTCGGACATCCAAAAGCACACCGCTGTAGTCGTTGGCAAGCAGGCGCATCGTTTCGGTCACGTCGATTTCCTTGACTCCTCCGTCCATGAGGGTGCCGGCATCTTCGTAGAGCACAGGCCGATCGATCGTCGCGTTGGCGCCGCACAGCGCACAGGCCGGATCCGGCTTCAAGGAAATCTCGCGCATGCGCGGTTCGGTCGCATCGTAGTGCAACATCCGCCCGGCCAGACTCCGTCCGTAGCCGGTGATCAACTTGATGGTCTCCATCGCCTGTAAAGTCCCGATCACGCCGGGAAGCGCACCTAGCACGCCGGCCTGCTCTCAGGTGGGAACCGTTCCTGCGGGCGGCGGCTCCGGCAGGAGGCAGCGGTAACAAGGGGAGGGGACTCTGGGATCGTAGACACTGAGCTGCCCCTCAAATTGATGGATGGCGCCCGCGACCAATGGTTTGCGGAGCAGCCAGGAAGCGTCGGCCACGAGAAAGCGAGTGGGAAAGTTGTCAGATCCGTCGAGCACGACGTCATACTGCGCCAGGAGATCCATCACGTTGTCATGAGTGAGCCGGGTTTGATGGGTCTCGATTGCCACATCCGAGTTGATCCCGCGGAGTCGTTCACGCGCACTTTCCGCCTTGGAGGCCCCGACCCAGCTTTCATCATGAAGGATTTGGCGCTGTAGGTTGGAGAGATCGACGTTGTCATCATCGATCAAACCGAGGCGTCCCACTCCCGCTGCAGCAAGATAGAGCGCGGCAGGGGATCCCAGCCCGCCGACCCCGACGCACAGGACCGAGGATTCCGCTAGTGCGACCTGGCCTTCCACTCCAAAGCCCGGGAGGGTGAAGTGTCGTTCGTAACGTGCTTGTTCGCGTTCGGAGAACATGATCTGCGTGACTTGGTTTCATGGTTGCCCTGAATTCTCTTCACCGCAAGCGCTCCGTATTCTATCCCCGACCCGACATGTCCGAAGTTCAATCCACCTTCAGCCTCAAGCCCGGCGATTTGGCTCCTGCCTTCGAACTGCCTGACTCAAGTGGAGACCCACACAGCTTGCACAGTTTGAAAGGAGAGCGGGGCACCCTGGTTCTCTTCGCCTGTAATCACTGCCCATACGTCATCCATCTCGCAGAAGCGGTGGGACTTCTGGCAGCGGAAATCGAGCGGCACGGGATCAAAACCATCGCAATCATGCCCAACGAGGTGGAGAACTACCCGGCCGATCATCCCGACAAGATGGGGCCTTTCGCAGTCGAATCGGGATGGGGTTTCCCGTATCTCTACGACGAAAGCCAGGAGGTTGCCAAAGCCTGGTCAGCGGCCTGCACTCCGGATTTCTACCTCATTGGTGGCGAGGGCCGACTGTTCTATGCTGGACAATTCGACTCTTCACGCCCCAAGAACGATCAGGCCATCACCGGGGCCGATCTCCGCTCCGCAATCGAGGCCCTTCTCGTGGGCGGAGAACCTCCCGGGGATCCCTATCCCAGCAGCGGCTGCAACATCAAGTGGAAGGCTGGCAATGAGCCTCCCTATTTTGGTTGAATCTGCAGTCGGTGCTTGCTGATGGCAAGCACCTCACCGACACTTCAAATCGTAGGATTAATTGATGGACGCACTCATTACCGAAGTAGAGGCAGGTCGCCAACTCGATGGTCGGCACATCGATGCGGCCGTAAAATTCCTGCTCAATGAAGCTGCCGACGCGAACAAGAAGGCCCACTTTCTCGAAGCGCTGGCGGCCAAGGGGGAGACTGCTTCCGAGATCGCCGATTTTGTCACCGCACTGTTGGACCGTGCCATCGATCCCGAGGTTGATCAAGCGGCGCTGGAAGGCCCGACCATCGATGTGTGCGGAACGGGCGGGGACAAGCTCCAACTGTTCAACGTCTCCACCACCGCCATGTTTGTGATCGCGGCCGGTGGCGGAGTGGTCTTGAAGCACGGGAATCGTGGGATCACTTCCAAGAGCGGCGGAGCGGATGTCCTCGAAGCACTCGGCATTCGTCTCGACCTTTCACCCGAAGGCTTTCGAGAGTGCATTCAGCGGGCCCGGGTCGGGTTTCTCTTCGCCCCGCTCTATCACCCCGCCTTCAAAGCCATTATGCCTGTGCGCAAGCTCCTGGCCGCGAAGGGGACGCGTACAATTTTCAATCTCATTGGACCGCTGCTCAATCCCGCCAGCCCCAAGCGCCAGCTTGTGGGCGTCTTTCAACCTGAGCTCCCGCCGGTTTACTCGGATATCCTGCAACGCCTGGGCCGGGAGTCGGCGTGGGCTGTGCATGGCACCACCAGTGATGGTCGATCCGTCGATGAAATCAGCACCATGGGACCCACCCGCATTTGCAAGTCGGGCACAATGGAAGATCCTGTCGATGAGGAGATCAACCCATGTGATTTCTCGATCGCACAGGCAGAGGTCGAAGATTTGCAAGGGGGCGACGCGACTGAAAATGCGCTCATCCTCACCAACATTCTCGATGGGAGCGAGACCGGCCCCAAGCTTGATCTCGTCCTCATGAATGCAGGCGCTGGTTTGGCCTGTGCAGGATTAGTCGATGATCTCGGTGCGGGCATCGATCAGGCCCGGGAATTGATCAAGTCAGGCGCCGCCATGGTGCGCCTACGGCTCTTGCAGGAAGTCGCGAAGTAGGCCCTCGCGAGCCGCAGACTGAATCGAATGGCGAGGAAAACTCTGGAAGGCTCGACCGAACTCGGAGCTTAAACCAACGCCGATGGCCTCCCTCCGGATCCTTCGGCGCTCTCCACAACATGAGCCGCTGTGGAGAGACTCCGTGCCGGAGGTCAACCTTATCCCTGTGCCAGGGGCTTCTCAGTCTGGGCGTCGATGATGCCGTAACGCTCGCGGTGGAGACTCGGATCGCCGCGGAAAATCAGACGGCCGGTGTGACTCCGTTCGAGGTCCATGAGAATGTTGGCATCTTCGCTTTTGAAACGATTGAGAACATCGGGATTCACCACCACAATCACATCGCCCACTTCGTCGCGATGTTTTCCGATGACACTGTTGAGCACGCGTTGAATTTCGACGCTCATCGTCATCACGGTCTTTACCTTGCCACGTCCAGCGCAGTACGAGCAGGGCTCCAGAAGGGTATCGCGGAGACTTTCGTTCAGGCGCTGGCGCGTCATTTCCATCAGACCCACCGCAGAAATCTGCAAAACCTGCGTCTTGGCACGATCACGACGGAGACGCTCCTTCATCGCCCGGTACACAGCCTGTTGGTCACGCCGGTGGCGCATGTCAATGAAGTCAACCACCACCAAACCGCCGATGTTGCGAAGGCGTAGCTGCCGGGCAGTTTCGCAAGCAGCTTCGACATTGGTCTCAGTGATCATTTTGTCGACGTCCCTGGATCCTCGGTTACGCCCGGTGTTGACGTCGATTGAGATCAAGGCCTCGGTTTCGTCAATCACGATATAGCCCCCGCAGGGGAGCCAGACCTGACGCAAAAATGCTTCGTCGATTTGCTTCTGAACTCCGAGCTGATCAAAAATCGGCTCCTGCGTCTGAAGGTGATGAACGCGGCGTTTTGCCCGGCGGGAGATCTTCTCCGCGATGACCTTGATCTCCTCCATGGTCTCCGGATCGTCGCAGAGAACCTGATCAATCTCCTCGGCGAGAAAGTCGCGTGCAGTCCGTTCGATGAGATCTGGTTCCTGGAAAATGCAGACGGGAGCCGGATGATTGTCGCGGATCTCTTCAACCTCATCCCACTGTTCCAACAACATGGCGAGGTCTCGGACGAAGTGTCGGGCGCGCTTACCAGTGGCCACAGTACGCATGATGATGCCCATGCCTTCCGGCACCGCCATCCGCTGCATGATCCGGCGCAGGCGGGTGCGTTCCTCGGGATCTTCGATCTTGCGCGAAATCCCGAACTGATCAGAGAAGGGGGTGAGGACCAGATAACGACCGGGTAGCGAGACATTTGTGGTCACCCGGGGCCCCTTGTTCCCGATCGGCCCCTTGGAGACCTGGATTACAATCTCTGATCCCACCGGATAGAGTCTGGGAATCTCCTGGGAGGTGATCTTTTTTGGACGCGCCTTCTTCTTCTTGGGGCGGCCTTGGCGATGGATCTCCTCCAGGCTGTTGTCGAGAGCAGCTGGGATGGCATCCCAGAAGTGGAGAAAGGCATTTTTGTCCATGCCGATGTCCACGAACATGGCCTTCAGGCCCGGTTCGATGTTTTTGATCCGGCCCTTGAAGACGCTTCCGACGATGTTGACATCGCCTTCACGTTCGACTTCGTATTCTTCGAGGATTCCGTCTTCTAAAAGCGCGACTCGACGCTCCAGTTTCTCAGAATTGATGACAATTGTGTTGCCCTGCCGTGCATCGATTTTACCGATGCGGAGGGCCCGCTTGATTTTGTTCAGCATGGTTGAAAGGCATTGCGTGTTTGAGCCGGGAGAGGGGCCCTGAATCCGTTCTGTTAGCGATTCGGCGGCCGGCTTCCCGGATTGGTAGAAGTTCCCGTATCTGCGTCGGGCGTGATGGATGGCAATAGAAGGGTGCGCGGCTTTACTTTGACCGGCGCATCCGAGGACTGAGCATCCGACGCTTCCTCGCCTGTTTCGCCCTCTTCGTCAATAGCGAGAGAAAGAAGATCGCCTTCGAGGGGACTCGTTTCTTCAATTGGATCGAAGTTCCCCGGCACTTCGCCCATACGATTCAAGGGAAGTGGGTGTCCGCTGTCGGCCGCAAAAAGGCCTCGAAAGATTAAGTGAACAAGCGGCCCCGCCACTTTTCCGCCCGATTTGCCATTTTGGACCACCACCGCGACGGCATACTTCGGCTCCTCGTAGGGTGCAAAGGCCACAGTCCAGGCATTATGGGATTTGCGTCCAAAATCGGTCGTTTGCGCGGTTCCAGTCTTGGCTCCGACCTCGATATTTTCCAGGGAGGCGCGGCGAGCAGTCCCTCCGACCTTGTTGGCGGCTTTCCACATCCCGTAGCGCACCTCCTCCAACTGGGCTGCGTTCATCCCCTTGGTGAGCAGATCGACCTTCAATTCGGGAATGTCACTGAGGACCACACCCTTTTTGGGATCGACCACCCGCTTGATGATTCGGGGGCGATAGTATTCGCCTCCATTGGCAATGCAGGCGACCATTGCCGCCATTTGCAAGGGAGTCGCTTCTGAGTCATCCTGCCCGATTGCCAGCATTGCCAGCCGGGCAGGGGTCATGCGCTGTCCAGGACGATAGACGCGACGCCACCAGGCACTTCCGGGCACGATACCCTGGTCCTCGGCCGGAAGGCTGATTCCTGTCGGACGGCCGAGATTCAACATGCGGAAGGTGTCCGTCATTTTCTGGGTCCCCAGCTCGTTTGCCAACTGCATGAAATACGGATTGCACGATCGTTGAATGGCCGTCGATAAAATCAGGCTGCCATGACCGACTGTTTTCCAACAGGCGATCTTGAGCCTCCCTTTGCTCCCAAAACTCAGACGTCCAATGCAGCGGTGGTTGAAGCTCGTCATTCCGTGCATGCAACCCGCTACTGCGGTCGGGAGCTTGTAGGTGGAACCAGGAGTGAAGCTGGAAATTGAGCGGTTGATCAGGGGCTTGGCCTTGTTTGTTCGGTAATCCTTCCACTTGCTACGGCTGATGCTTGGAATGAACTCATTCGGATTGTAGTTCGGGACTGAAGCCATCGCGATGACTTCCCCCGTGTTGACCTCGATCACGACTGCTGCTGCACGGCCCACGTTGTCGCGACGCAGGATATTCTCGACCAGATATTGTACCCGCGCGTCGATCGTCAGCACAACTTGGTTCCCCTGATCGGGCGGAACGCGCTTATCCAATTCTTCTCCAAGGATGCGCCCCTTCTCGTTCTTGCGCAGCACTCGACGTCCAGGCGCCCCTTGGAGGTATTGATCCATGGTGACCTCGACCCCCGCCGCGCCTTCGGCATCGCCAAGATAGTGATCGTACTCCTCGCGGGTCGAATCAGGAATATCACCTTTCTCCCATTGCTTGAGGTAGCCCAGAATGTGACAGGCGAGCGTGCCGTAGGGATACTCGCGGCGCGGGCGCACCGTCACGTAGACCCCAGCCATTTCCAGATTGTGTTCCGCCAACCGGGCAAAATGCTCGTAGGTCAGATCGACCGGAAAGGTGAAGGGAACGAGACCGCCATGAGTGACGTAGTGGGTCTGCAGCGCCTCAGAGCTATAGTTGACTTCAATGCCATGCTTCTTCAGACGCGGAACAATCGCGTCCTTTACAATTCTCACGATTTCGCGACTGCGCTTTGCGGTGGGAACAGTCATGCCAATCTTCCGCTGCCCAGGACGTTGCTTCATGTGCTGTCGTTCCCAATCGTTGTGAATCTCCTCCAAATTCAAAACGAGCTCGTAGTTGCGGACATTCTTGGCGAGCAGTTCGCCGTTCCGATCAACGATTGTGCCACGGATTCCAGGATCGCGAATCGTGATGGAGGTCTCGCCCGGAATGAGTTTGCGGTAGTATTCCTGATCCTCGATCTGGTACCGGTAGAGACGTGTCAAGAGTATGCCGACTCCGACTAGAATGATGGCGGTGAGCAAGTAAAGCCTGAAGCGAAAGCGTGGTTCCATGAAAAAGGTGAAGGAGTAAGCTTTAATCTACAAAACCTCTTCGGTCGGTTTTCAATCCTTCGTAGTCAATTGTATGATGGAAGAGATCCGCTAAGCGAAAGAGAACCCAAAAGACAGGCGGACAGAGAAACATGGTCAAGAGTGAGGTGAAGCTGATCTTCAGGAAGAGCGCACGAGTCAGGATCAGCTCTCCACGAATGAAGGTAATGAACATGTATTCCACAAAAAGATAGAGGAAGATTGCCACCCCGGAGAGGAGCGCGGAGACGTGCCATTTCCCTTCCCGAAAGAGTGGTTGGATACCCTGCATGATGAATCCCATCATCGCATAGAGAATGATTGAGTAGCCGAAGCGCACGTCGGCCTGCGAATCGACATAAACCTGCAACATTTTCTGATTCGTTTCGTGATGACTGAGGATGTGTTGCGTGTCCCAGAGAAACCCGCACACGAAAGCCAGCAGGAGCATGGGCCCCACATTCACCGTCACCGCGGCGCAGAGAAAGACCAGCGGGACCACCAGGATCCGCGCTTCGTGAAGCCCTTCGAAGGCTGGGGAAAATTGCTGCAGGATGGTGGACGCGATCACCAGCAGGACCAGGCTGACGTGATACCAGAGCACGGACCTATCCTTCCTCCTTGTTGGCGATCACAAAGACCACTTTGAGGTTTGCGAAGTCAACCGAAGGTTCGACCGAGGCGCTCCCTTCGAGCGTTCCCGGCGTATAAGCCTTGACCGTGCCCACCAGGATGTTCTCCGGAAAGACTCCACCCTTGCCGGTGGTCACCACTTTCATACCGGGACGAATCGCGGCCTCTCGTGACAGGTGACGAAGGAGGAGGCGGGGTTCTTCGCCATAGTGACCTCGCAAGCCATGCAGGATACCCACTTCCGGAGTGCCTGCCACTTGGACCGAAACCTGGCACCGTTCATCGGTGAGGAGAATCATGGTCGAGGTATCGCTCGACACGGTGTCAATTTTTCCAGCCAATCCTCCCGGTGCAATGATCGGAATCTGGAGCCCGATCCCTGATTCCTCTCCCCGATCAAGAATGGCGGTTTCCCACCAGGTTGAAGGCTGCCGTTTGATCACGCGGGCCGCAATCACGTTGAGACTGCTCCGCTTCTTGAAGTCCAGGGCCGCGCGGAATTCGTTGTTCTCGCGCTCCAACTCCCGAAGCCGGCCCTCGATCGAGCGCAGCTTCACAAATTCTACCTCGATGCTCTTGAGCCGGTTCTCGGTATCTTTGGAGTTTTCCACCTCGTCGAGAAACCTCTCCGCCTTGAGCTTCAGGGCCGAGCCGCCCTTCAAAAACGGCGCGGTCGTTCCGTAGTAAGCTTGCTGTATCTTGCGCACACTCCGCTCACTGAGCGTAAGCACCCAGATCACTCCCCAAAGGAAGAGCAAAAGCGCAAAAAGATTGAGCGGTTTCATGGTAACGCCGCGCCCAGCAGGGCTGCGTTCTCCGAGATTAGAGTTCCGAGCTCGTTAACTTACGCAGGAAGGAGATCTCGTTGAGGACCTTACCAGTTCCCTCTGCCACGGCGCTCAAGGGGTCCTCCGCGATATGCACCGGCAATCCGGTCTCCTCCCGCAGAAGCTTATCGAGTCCACGCAGGAGCGCGCCACCGCCAGCCAGGACCAGACCACGATCGACCAGGTCGGCCGCGAGTTCCGGAGGGCAACGCTCCAAGGTGGTGCGCACCGCATCGACAATGGTCGACAAAGGTTCACCCATCGCTTCGCGTATTTCTGGTGAAGTAACTGTGATGGTCTTCGGTAGTCCCGAGACGAGATCGCGCCCTTTCACCTCCATGCTGGTTTCCTTCGGCAGCGCGGCCGCCGAACCAATACGAATCTTGATGTCCTCGGCTGTGCGCTCACCAATCATGAGGCTGTAGGCCCGCTTCATGTATTGAATACACGCCTCATCAAGCTCGTCGCCGGCGGTGCGCACACTGCGCGAGTAGACGATGCCCGCCAGCGATATCAAGGCGACCTCCGTCGTGCCGCCACCAATATCGACGATCATATTGCCCGAGGCATCCTGCACCGGGAGGCCAACCCCAATTGCGGCGGCCATGGGCTCTTCGATGAGAAACACTTCGCGCGCGCCTGCTTGCTCGGCGGACTCCTTGACAGCGCGTCGCTCCACTTCCGTGATCCCGGAGGGAATCGCGATCACCACTCTCGGATGGGAGCGCTTCTTGTGGCTGACCTTGCGGATGAAATGTCGGAGCATCGCTTCGGTCACTTCAAAATCCGCAATCACACCATCCTTGAGCGGGCGAATTGCGACAATGTTTCCCGGGGTGCGTCCGAGCATGCGTTTGGCATCATCCCCGACCGCCACCACCTCGTTGGTTCCCGCCTTGACGGCAACAACCGAGGGCTCCCGCAAGACGATCCCCTGATCCTTGATGTAGATCAATGTGTTTGCAGTCCCAAGGTCGATTCCGAGGTCCTGGGAGAGCATGCCGAAGAATTTCGCGAACATTCGTGAAGTGTGATAATTTGGGAAGCTGAAGTGTTTTTAGCTCCGGAGCCGGGAGGTGCAAGTTTTCCCTCCATCCATTATGCTCGAACCGGAAGAAAAAATTGCAACGCCCTTCCTCTGCTCATTTGCCGCAACTCCCGTTGACCCGTCTTCGGGAGTTCATAGGGGAGGGGGCAAATTTCTTCTTGAGGTCACCCCTCCAGCTAAAGGGTTTTTGCGCTAGATGCGTGGATATCGCCGCAAAAGCCTCCTCTTGAAGAGTCAAGGCGATGAATCCTCATGCCGCGACGGGGGCCGGTTTCATTCGATGACGCCGTAAAAATTCTTTGGCAGCGGCATCATAGGATTCGCTTCCCGTGCCATGAGGATCCCATTCAAAGATTGTTTGGCCGTGGCTGGGTGCTTCTCCCAGGCGAACCGTGCGCGGAATGACACTTCGGTACAACAACTCGGGGAAATAAGACTTCACTTCCTGAACTACATTCCGAGAGAGATTTGTCCGGCCGTCGTACATCGTCATCAAGATTCCTTCGAGTTTTATCCGGGGATTCACGCCTGATTCGCGAATCTGATCAATCACGTGAACAATTTTTGCGAGGCCTTCGAGGCCGAACCACTCACACTGTAGCGGAATAAGAATCTCGTCTGCAGCTGCCAGCGCCGAAGTCATCAGGACGCCCAGCGAAGGCGGCGTATCAAGAATGACATAGTCGAATTGCTCGTGTTTTTTGGCCTCTCGGAGAATTCCCTGTAGCTTAAGGAGATGATTTTCCATGCGCGCGAGTTCGATTTCTACGCCCGCCAAGTCCATTTCGGAAGGAATGACCCACAGGTTTTTGAGCCGCGAAGGGATAATCTTGGACGCCAGGTCCTCCTGGCCGAGGAGCACGGGGTAGATGCTGCAGTTTTCTTCCGCCTCGATCCCCAATCCGCTGGTGGCATTTGCCTGGGGATCGAGATCGATCATCAGGATCCTTTGCTTGCGCCGCGCCAGTGCCGTTGACAAATTGATCGCGGTCGTCGTCTTCCCAACGCCGCCTTTTTGATTCGCAATTGCAACAATCTTCATTCGCGTGTGTCTGTCCGGAGGCCCGCAGCGGAACCACTGAACGATTACTCAAGCTGGGGGGAAATGCGAACTGGAAAAGGAAAAAGCAGAACGCCCAAAATTCTGGCTCCGGGGGACGAATCCACCGACCAGATCAATGCGCGGTCCGAGATCGCTGAGGGATTGAAATCGCGGATTTCTGGTAGCGTAGGTAGGGCCAACGCTGCGAACCGCATGGCCCCCAATCGACATAAACCCAGTAATTTCCCCATCATTACGCCATTCGCACCCCTCTTTATAACTTCACACAATATATGTAATGCGGAATCGAAACCCGCCGACTGAGGTCTGGGACCACCTAAAGGCATTCCATCCACCTCGCTAACCTTGAAGATGATTGTTAATTGGACCCACCCCTACTGGGCCTCTTTTTCATTCCCTTCAATTTCAGGCTCCTTGTCGTCTTTTTTGTCGTCGTCAGGCTTCTCGTCCTTCTCGTCCGGCTTCTCGTCCTTCTTTGGTTTCGGAGGTTCAGGCAGTTCCCGAATGTTCGGTTTCCAGATGATTGCCCCGGTGGTGTTGATCACCGCCAGGTCCTGCGCGCTCTTGATGCCGATTTTCGCGAAGCCGTTTCGGAATCGTCGCGCATCGGCATATTTAGGTTCGACTAGTATCACGCCCGTGCGGGTCATGTAGCCCAACTTTGCGGTCTGGTTGTCCCTCACCACTGCCAGTCCATCGAAGAATCCCTTTTCGATGTAAAGATCATCTGGAATGTCGATGATGTGTTCGGCTGTTGAGCGGCGCAATATAGCATAGCGCGTTTTGTTCGAGTTGCGCCCTGTTCGGCGTCCGATGATGGCGTCGCTTTCCGAAATTTCGTGCCGACGCTCGATTGTCCATTCGCCTCTTTCCTCCATTAGATATGTTCCCTCGAGGTCCATCAGGAGTCCGTCGACAACCGCGACCCCGTCGATAAAACGGCCCACCCGCCGAAAGGGCCCTTCGGCTATCACTTCTGCCTCGGTGTTGATGATGGCCCACTCGTCAGACTTGGTATCCAGAGCGACGGCGGCTCGCCCTTCGGAGAAATCCTGCACTTCGAGATCCTCAAAGGCGTGCAGGAGATTTCCCGCGTAGTCAATCAAGGTCCAGAGCCCGTTGTTGCGACCGCTGGGCCGATCTTGATTTTCGAGGTTCACCCAGGCACGCTCACTGTTGAAGGGCCGCGCGTCCGCAAAGCGCCGCTTGATGAAGGGTTTTCCGTCCTTGCGGAGGTAGGTCGAGTATGCGGTGTCACCCTTGCCATAGCTCGCGATAAATATGGGGGCGTCCGAACCAGCTTGTAAGCTTGGCGGGCCCACCGCGGATACGCCAAACTGCGCGCTGCCTTTGACATCGATCACTCCAAGGTTGGGCCCCTCGATGATCGCGTATTCCCCGATGCAACTCGCAAATCCCTCCTCGTGGATCTTCTTGATTCTCCTGGTGATCGCGCGTTTTCCCATGCTGTCGATGAAATAAATCTCATGAGCTTGCTGCCGTTCGTTCCAGTCGGTGACTCCATAAAGCGGCGTCACAGGCAAATTGACCGGATTGAGTTTGGCCGCCGGATGATTATTGATGAACTCTTGATCGCCCTTGCTCAGTTTCTTGAGTTCCACCGCGACAATCTTCCCAGTGGCGAGGCGGAGGGCGGCCTTCGTGCCTTGGAGATCCATGAATTCCGCCTTGAGTTTGCGGCCCTTGGCGTCCGTAAACTCACGGAGTTCTGCCGGCGCCACCGAAATTCCCAGGGCCGTGATCAGCCCAAGGGCTGAGAGGAAGTTTGCCTGCGTTTTCATGCTCCAATAGCAATCCATGCCACCCTCGGAGGCAAGAATTTCTCTCTCGTGGAGGCTTCCCGTTCAATCCAGAAATTTGGTAACAGTTGGCATGGTAAGTGCTGCCGACTCACTTGCGGGGAAACTCGGTGGAGATCGTCCGCAATGGGGCTTGGCGGCGACCTCCTCATTCCCCAAGCAGTTTTGCGAGAGCGTCCAGGCCGGTCATGCCAACCTCAATTCCCAGCACACGGGCGGGTTCACTGGCGCGCACAATCTTCGCCTTGTAGAGATCCTCCGGCTCAAAAAGCGGGTTCTCCGGGGTCCCTTTGGCAATTGCGAAGGCCATCCCAAATTCGTTTGCACAGGCGATGTCGTAGACCCCGCACCCCACCAACCCCCTCCCTGCATGAATGGCGCAATACTGCCCGCCCTCCCAGCGGTAGCTTGCGCCCACCGCTTTGCCATGGGGCGTATCCAGCACGCGATGTTCGGCGTGGGGCAAGGGGGATTCATTCATCAAAGTTTTTCCGGTTTTTGCAGAAGGTCCGCCAACCTGGTGAGCAACATCCCCGCTCCTCCACCGTCAACCACGCGGTGGTCAAACGTCAGAATGAGATCGGCCTCGGTTTTCGGGACGAACCCTTGCTCCTTCTCGCTCCACACCGGCTTTTTGACGCCGGCCCCAATGCCCAGAATGAGGGTTTCACTCGGGAGTGGAATGGGCGTTCCCCAGACCAGCCCGAAGGTTCCAAAGTTAGTCACCGTCGCGATGCCGCCGCCAATGTTTTCTTCGGGCACGCGCCGCTCACGCGCCTTGCGAACCAAGTCGAGATATTCCTCCATCAGTTCTTCCACAGTGCGAGTATCGACCTTGCGCAAGACGGGGACAAGAACTCCGTCCTCCACCTGGACGGCCACTCCAAGATCAAAGGCCCGGGGATGGACGATGTGTTCGCCGATGAGGTAACCGGCGGTCGCGGGCTCTTCCGCGAGTGCTTTTCCGAAGGCCCGTAAGAGAAAGATGGTGAGTGGAGGCTTGGGCTCAAGGCTGCGACGATAGTCGAGCAGAGCGTCGAGGCACACCGGGCGTCCTACCGAAGCGAGAGGACGAGTGGAACTGCGGCGCATCGAATCCGCAACCGAGAGTCGCATCGGAGAGGCCTGGCTGTGGGGCCATTCCTCGACGTATTCGAGAAATTTCTCCAGGTCCGTGACCGTGACCCGCCCCCCCGCTCCACTTCCCACGATGGCAGAGATATCTGCCGCCCGCAGACCCAGTTCGTCCATGCGGGCCTTCATGCGGGGAGAGAGATAGTGTGCACCCTTCATGCCCGCCGGAACGGTGAGGCCGCGAATGCTGGGCTCCACCTTGCGTGGTTCGCGCGCGCCACCTTCAGGGGTGGCAAAGTGTGGGCGGGCTTCCTCCCCTGCCCCCTCCCTCTTTCCGCTTGAATCCTCCGCATGGACCAACATCCCGGTGCGCTCGGCCTCCTCTTCGGTCACGTCCAGAAACCCGAGGACCGTGCCCACGGGATAACTTACCCCTTCTTCCACAAGGATCTCGCGAACAGTGCCCGCACAGAGTGTGGTGACGTCCATGGTGGCCTTGTTGGTTTCCACTTCAATCACTTCCTGGTCGGCCTGAACCGTGTCGCCCTGCGCAACATTCAGGCGGATGATCGTCGCCTCGGCGATGGACTCACCGAGTTGCGGCATGATGATGGGAATTTCCGGCATGAGTCTATGAAGTTTAAACTAGAGGCGTAGTAAATTGCGAATGGCGGCCGAAATTGACTCCAGAGTCGGGCGGTGGGCTTCCCAGAGATTAGGATGATAAGGGACCGGGGTATCGCGGGCATTCAGTCGCTGCGGCGGCGCGTCGAGGAGATGGAAACCTTCGCTGGCCACGCGGGATACAACTTCCGCTGTAACGCCACCCCAAGGGAAGGCTTCTCCCACCGCAAGCAGTCGCCCGGTGCGCGCCACCGACGCGATCACGGTGTCAGTATCGAGCGGTTTCACGCTCCGCAAATCGACCACTTCAATCTCCCATCCTTCTTCCGAGAGAGAGTCGGCAGCCCTCAAGGCCTCATGCACCATCGCGCTGTAGGCGACCACCGTGGCGTGTTTACCCGCCCGGACGATGCGAGCCTGCCCGATCGGCAGGCGGTCGTCGCCTTTCATGCTGTCCGCTTTGAGCCAACGATAGAGAAACTTGTGTTCGCAATAGAGAACGGGGTCATCCAACGCGATGGAATCAACCAACATCCAATAGGCATCGGCCACCGTGGCCGGAGTAACGATCACCAGTCCAGGATAGTAAGCGTAAATGCTCTCCATCATCTGGCTATGAAAGGGGCCCGATCCCGGGGTGCCTCCAGAGGGCAGGCGGACCGTGATCGGAATGGGGACTCCGGTTCGGAAGAAGTGGGTGGCAGCCTGGTTGACGATCTGGTTGAAGGCCACCGATGAAAAATCAGCGAACTGCATTTCAATGATGGGGCGCATCCCTTCAATCGCGGCCCCCACCGCCATTCCAATCATGGCATCTTCACTGATCGGGGAGTCGAGCACGCGGTCAGGAAAAAGCTCCTTCAGCCCCTTGGTGGCCTTGAAGGCCCCGCCAAAGTTTCCCACGTCCTGGCCGTAGATGAAGACACGTTCATCATCCTGCAATACGTCGTGCTGGGCTTCACGGATGGCGTCGATGTAAGTGACTTCTCCCATCAGTGGTGTTCAGAAAGTTCGGGTGAGGAGAAGACGCGCCAGTCGTCCTGATAGGGATCGGGAGAAGGCTCCTGCTGTGCGGTGGCCACCGCGGCCTGCACTTCTTCCGCGGCCTCCGATTTCCAACTGGCGAGTTCATCCGTCGTGATCATGCCCGCTTCCAGCAACTGGTTCTCTCCCACCGTCATGCAATCTCTTCCCAGAGGGGAATTCTTGAGCGCTTCCGGAACATAGGATGCGTCGTCGTGCTCCCCGTGACCACTGAGTCGCAGGAGATTGGCAACCACCAACTGTGGTCCCCCACCCTCCCGGGCACGCTCAACCGCTTCTGAAATCACTTTCAAGGAGGCAAGTAAATCCGTGCCATCCACTTCATGTCCTTCCACTCCGTAACCAATCGCACGATCGACCAGATTGGCGCAGGCAAACTGCCGTTCGGTGGGCGTGGAATACGCAAACTGGTTGTTGGCCAGGAGCAATACGAGGGGAAGTTTCTCGACCGCGGCCACGTTGAGGCCTTCATGGAAGGCACCCGTGGAAGTCGCGCCATCCCCGACACTGGCCGCTCCCACTACTCCCTCCAGTTTTCCTTGTAACCGGCGCGCGAGCAGCATGCCGGAGACCACCGAAATCATGGCCCCGAGGTGACTGATCATGGCGGGCAGCCCCGCTTTCGGATCACCTCGGTGAATGTTGCCATCGCGTCCGCGAGACAACCCCTTGACCGATCCCAGGTAGGAGCGAGTGGCATCCAGCATCGGCTCTCCAAAGGCCGTGCGTCCGCCCTGATCTCGAATGAGAGCAGCGAAAACATCGTGCCCCCAAGTCAGGCACGAGCCCAGGGAGGCACTGATCGCTTCCTGACCAGGTCCGATATACACCCCGCCGACGATCTTCCCCGCCTTATAGAGACTGGCCAATTTGGATTCCAAAGTCCGCGCAGTTATCATTGCTCGGAATGTCCGCCGAACATGATCCTCCCAAGGCTCCTTCACCTCACCGACCTTGGTTTCCCTTTCCACCTGAGGCACAGACCCATTCTAAGGGGCTCCCGCGCCGAACCGCAATTGGTTTTCCCGCGAAGTTGTGCAATCACAGATTCCCTTGCATGCCTCCCTGTGTGCACCCATAAAGCGCCCCAGTTTTTCACAATGCAGAAACCTACTCTAATTGTCCTAGCCGCCGGCATGGGCTCTCGCTATGGCGGATTGAAGCAAATCGATCCGATGGGCCCGAGCGGCGAAACCATTCTCGATTACTCACTCTACGACGCCATCCGGTCGGACTTTGGCAAGGTGGTATTCGTCATCCGGGAGGAGTTTGAGCAAGCCTTTCGCGAGTCGATCGGGGCCCGAATTTGCGATCGGATCGAGGTCGACTACGCCTTTCAGCGCCTCGATGATATCCCCGAGGGGTTCACCGTCCCGGCCAACCGGGCCAAACCCTGGGGCACCGCCCACGCTGTTTACGCTGCGCGCCACGCGGTGAATGAGCCTTGCGCGGTCATCAACGCCGACGACTTTTACGGCCGTGATGCCTATGCCCAGGCTGTGAAGTTTCTCAGCAATCCCGATCCCGAGCCCTCTCGCTACTGCATTGTCGGTTACTACCTCAAGAATACCCTCTCGAATCATGGCGGGGTAAATCGAGGGATCACCACCCACGAGAGCAATTTACTTTCCCACGTTGAAGAGTTCATCGACATCAAGCGGCAGGAAGATGGCTCCGTGCGTGGAACCGCGGGCGATGGGATGGAACGCGCGCTCGACGAGAACGCCATTGTTTCCATGAACTTCTGGGGATTCACCCCCCACTTCTGGACCCTGTTGGAAACGGAATTCTGTTCCTTCCTGGAAAACCGCGACGATCTTTCCACCGACGAATGCTACATTCCGACCATTGTGGACGATCTCATCAAGGGAAACCAGGTGAGCTGCGAAGTCATCTCTTCCTCCGCTTCGTGGTTCGGAGTGACCTATCCTGGGGACAAACCGATCGTGGTAGAAACTGTGAAGCAGCTCGTGGGGGCAGGCAAATATCCTTCCCCCTTGGTCTAGGGGCAATTCACACCTAAACAGGAGAAAGGCAAACTTGCCTCCCTCTTTTCAACAATGGGAATGAGCTCCCGCCCCCGCTGGATTTTACATTTCCAGGAAGGTAGGCACTATGTTGAGGTTGCCGGTGATCCGCGGGTTCACTGCGGGCTGCACTCCATTGATCACGCCGCGATCCGTAGGCATCCCGAGGGATGCCACCTCATAGACCACCAACTCCCGTCCCTTGCCGTTATCCACAAGCTTGCGGGCCATGCGCGATCCCAAGAGTTGCTCCATCATCTGCACTTCCATTCTGATCGAGCTGGGATATTCCGCAAAGATCGGAGCCATGGGATGGTGGTATTCTTCAATACGGAGCCCGCTCTGAGAATCATAGGCACACTTGCTGAAGCAGCCTTCGGCATCGCGCAGCTCCGCCAACTTGCTCGCCTTCTCCGCTAGCGAAGTCGCCGTTTTCATCTTGGCACTCCATCGGAGACGCTGATCTTCGAAGTGATGAAGCAGCATTTTCTCGGGAGCAGATGAGCCATAGAGTTGCTTCACGCCTTTGAGGAGATTGAGGGTCAGGGCCGGGCCCGCTTGGGGAAAGAGTTCATCGCAGGCCTCAGTCAGCCGGTAGAGTTTCTCGGGGCGGCCAACCTGAGTGCGCGGTACTCGCCACGTTTTCAGATACCCCTTTTTCTCGAGGTTCACACAGTGCTGTTTGACCCCCATGTAGCTCATTTTGAGCTCTCTCGCTAATTCGGAGACGGCCATGCCGTCCGAACGTTTCAGGGCTTCCAGGATTTCGGCGTATGTCGGGCGTGCAATATCACGCAGTGCTTGTGAAAACATGTTTAATACTCTAACCTCAGGCAGTTAAGATGTCTTTACTGTAAAGTTTTCAGGACCTATGTCAACCGACTTTTGACAAGACTCTCATCTTCCCTAGATTCGACACCCTCTCTGATGGAAATCTTCAATTACGACGCGGAAATCGCGTTCTCCTCAGCCGCACCAGGATACTGGGCTAAACAACAGATCCCTGAGTTCGAATGGAACGATCACCATTGGCAACTGAAGAACCGGATCCGTTCTCTGGCCCAGATCGAGGCGCACCTCAACCTGATCGAAGCTGAGCGGGCTGGAATTCTGCTCACAGGGACCAAGCTGGCCTCTGCGGTGACGCCTCACTATTTCAATCTCATTGAGTCCGGAAACCCCGACTGTCCGGTGCGTCGCCAGATCATTCCCCGCATCGAGGAGACCTTCGATGATCCGCGCGAGATGACCGACCCCTGTGGTGAGGACAGTCACATGCCGGTTCCTGGTCTAGTTCACCGGTATCCCGATCGCGTCCTCTTTCTCGTGACCGATCGATGCGCTTCCTACTGTCGCTACTGCACCCGCTCGCGAGTGGTGTCCGGAGTTGGCGATCAGCATCTCGAGACTCAATGGGAGGCGGCCTTCGATTACTTGGAGAATGCTCCCCAAGTGCGGGACGTTCTTCTCTCCGGCGGAGATCCTCTTCTTCTTTCCGACAATCGTCTCGACAAAATCCTCTCGAGATTGCGCAGCATTAAGCACATTCAGTTTGTGCGAATTGGGAGTCGGATTCCCATCTTCCTGCCGCAACGCATCACCCCGGAGCTTTGCGAGATCCTGCACAAGTATCATCCACTCTTCCTGTCGATTCATGCCAATCATCCCCGTGAACTGACCTCTGAAGTGCGCGACGGCTTGGCCCGACTGGCAGACGCCGGCATCCCGCTGGGCAACCAGTCCGTCCTTCTCAAGGGAGTCAACGACAGCGTTGAGGTACAGCGCGCACTCGTGCACAAGCTTCTGCTCTGTCGCGTGAAACCCTACTACCTCTACCAGTGCGACCTCATCAAAGGTTCTGCTCATTTACGCACCCCAATCAGAACCGGTCTTGAGATCATCGAAGGACTGCGCGGACACACCACCGGTTATGGGATCCCCCAATTCGTCATCGACGCTCCCGGCGGAGGCGGAAAAATCCCGCTCAACCCAGACTATGTGATCAGAAGCGACGACCACGAAACGCTCTTGCGCAACTACGAGGGCAAAGAATTTCTCTACCCCGAAGCGCAGGATCTGAAGCCCCTGATCTTGTAGCGGCATGGTCTGGGGTGATCGAGGAGCGATGGGAGCCTTCCGGAATAGGCCTCATTTTTCCACCCCCTCTTCCTTCCCAGCCGATATCTTTTGGTTTCGCGGTCCTCATTCAACTCCCTCTCTTGGGCGGGCGCGGAGCCCTTGAGTCATAATGCCACGGGATTTCGAGGTCTAGGACGTCCCTTCACTGGGCTGGGGCAATGTTTTGACTTCTCTAACTATCTGGAATACTTTATAGATCTTCGCGCACAACCCCGGTTCGCCCAACCAGTGAGTGATTTCTCCAAAGCCAAGATCATTTTCGCCCTCGCGCTCGTAGGGGTGCTCTTTGCCATCCACCCCGTGGTGCGTGACTTTGGGAGCGCGGGGTTCTTGTTTTTTGGATCGGTCCTGCAGTTCCGCTTGATCTACTATTCCATGCTCGGGCTCCTCAGTTGCGGGATATATTTTTACGCCGTCGACTCCATTACCGAAAACCCCCTCGGACTGTCTCATCGCATTGGGAATTACTTTTATGCGATGTCGCTTCTTTTCCCACCGGTCTTCGCCATCGTTGCCCTTTCCATCAAGGTGGCGGAAGGAATTGTTTGGATTTCCAACTCTTCCCTCGCAGGTGAGATTTCAAAGCTGGCCCTTACTTCCATCGCAACTGGACTCGCCTTGCTCATCGCGAAATTTGCGTCGCGTCAGATGAACCAGCGGGATCGTGAAGAGAGTGCCGATCGACTCGCCTTCCAATCCAAGGGGCACCTCCAGCGCGCCGATGAGCTGATGGATGCAGGCCACTATGATCTCGTTGCTCTGGAATCCTATCGTTGCATCGAATCTGTCTTGCAGCGCGCCCTCCTTGACGGGAATGTCGCAGTCTCCCATTCGCGCGCCAATCAGCTCATTCCGATCGCGGCCCGGGTTGGGATCATTCCCGAAAACGTGGTGGGGGTGTTTCACGAGTTGCGCATCGCCCGCAATCGGGCCGTCCACAGCTGCGACGATTTCACCGACAAGGATGCCTCCTGGTTCCTCGACACCACTCGCAAGATGATTTCCTCCGTGCGGGCGGTGCGAGATGAGGACGACGCAGGCGAGGAGGACGCTGTTCCCTCCACTCGGTCGGTTGCACACTGCTAGCGGAGAGCGAGACAGCTCACGTAGGAGAGGTAAACCAGGAGAAGGATTCCCCCCTCCACCCGCGAGAGTCGGCGGCGACTCCACATGAAGGGAAAGATCGTCACGGTGAGAGCCAGCATGACCAAGAGATCTGCATTCAGGAGTTCCGGGGTGCGGGCCAGCGGGGCGATGCTCGCGGTCAATCCGACCACGCAGAGAATATTGAAGACGCACGAACCCACCGCATTCCCGATGATGAGGTCACCCTGATTGCGGAGGGCCGCCACCACTGAAGTGGCCAGTTCCGGAAGCGAGGTTCCAAAGGCCACCACCGTCAGCGCGATCACCGCTTCGGAAACTCCGAAGTGTTGGGCGATGTTGCTCCCACCAAAGACCAGTCGATCCGCGCCAAATACCAGGGCCGCCGATCCGATCACGATGAGCCCGATGTCCATCAACAAGCGCTTGGAATCAGCTTCCTGGGCAGTCGTGATCTCCTCGTCCGCAAACTCTTCCAAGGTGGCACTCTCCGGTTCCGCCTTGGCCTGTCGGAAATTCAGGATGGTGTAGACGACAATCCCCGCAAAGAGGATCATTCCTTCCCTGGGAGCGATCACTCCGTCCCCCAGGAACCAGATAAAGACTGTTGATACTACCAAGAGAACAGGCATTTCCCGCTTCACGATCTGGAGGTGAACCTCGATGGGGCGGATCAAGGCCCCCACTCCAAGGATGAGTGCGATATTGCAAATATTCGAGCCGACGATGTTCCCAAGCGCGATGTCCCCCTTGGGCGGGTCCTTGAGATTGGCTTGCAAACTTACGAGGAGCTCGGGTGCGCTGGTTCCGAAAGCCACCACCGTAAGACCTACAATCAGAGGGGAAATGCCCAACTTGAACGAGATTTCCTTGGATCCCCTCACGAGCCACTCCGCCCCATAGCAGAGGAGGATCAGGCCGATAAGGAGCCAAAGGAAGTCGGAGAGAGCGTCCACCCGGCGAAGACTGAAGAATCGTCCTCGAAACTCTACAATAAAATCCCGAGCGAATTCCATTTCCCTTGGCGCGCCCACACGTTAATCCCCCCGCCATGTCACTGCATCGCATAGCGGTTCTCCCCGGGGACGGGATCGGTCCGGAAGTCATGGAGGAGGCGCACAAGGTCCTCGCCGCCGTTTCGGAGAAATTCGAGTTCGAGGTCAGCCAGGAGACCTTTCTCATCGGCGGGGCCGCTCTCGACGCCACTGACAACATCACGGCTCTGCCCGAAGCAACCTTGAAAGGGTGCGAAGAGGCCGACGCCATTCTCTTTGGATCCGTCGGGGGACCCAAGTGGGAGCACCTGCCGCCTGATATCCAGCCCGAACGCGGTGCCCTCCTGCCCATGCGGAAGCACTTCGGGCTCTTCGCCAACTTGCGCCCCGGGGTTTGCCATCCCAATCTCATCGATGCCTCTCCGGTAAAGAACGAGCTCATTGCGAATGGATTCAATGTCCTGTGTGTGCGGGAGCTCACGGGCGGGATCTACTTTGGAGAACCCAAGGAGCGCAAGGTGATCGAAGGCGAAGAGGTTGCCATCGACACCATGGTCTATCGTCGCAGCGAAATCAAACGGATCGCCCATGTCGCCTTTAAAGCGGCCCAAGGTCGTGACAAGAGACTGTGCTCAGTCGACAAGGCCAACGTCCTGCAGAACTCCGTGCTCTGGCGAGAGGTCGTGATCGAGGTCGCCAAGGAGTATCCGGAGGTCACCCTCTCGCATCTCTACGTCGACAATGCCGCCATGCAACTCATTCGCCACGCACCGGACTTCGATGTGATCGTCACGGGAAACCTCTTCGGCGATATTCTTTCCGACGAGATGGCCATGATTTCAGGCTCATTGGGTCTCCTTCCCAGCGCCAGCCTCGGAGAACCAGATCCTGAGGGACACACCTTTGGACTTTACGAACCGAGTGGGGGCTCCGCGCCAGACATCGCCGGGCAGGGCATTGCCAATCCCATCGCGCAAATCCTTTCGCTCGCCATGCTCCTGCGCTACTCGCTGGAGGAGGACGAGGCGGCCTCCGCCATCGAGTCCGCGGTGGAGCAGGCTATCGGCGACGGCATCCGCACTGGAGATATTTTCAGCGCCAAGGAGGGCGAAAGAAAAGTGAACACCTCCGAAATGGGAGCTGCGATCGTCGAAAGACTCTGAGAAACTTCGGAGATGAGGGCCGTATTCCGTATGAAGGAAGGGGGGAGGAAACGGGAACCCAAAGTGTCCCAGATGACGACTTCCGCCCGTAGGATATGATTCGCTGGTTCGCCAAAAATGATGTCGCCGCCAACTTTCTCTTGCTGGCGATCCTCTTTCTTGGGCTCCGCGCCGCCTTCACCCAGATCCCGCTCGAAGTTCGCCCAAGCTATGACTTTCGCGAGGTCGAGATCAGGATGAACTACCGGGGAGGAACCCCGGAAGACGTCGAACGGACGATCGTCCTGCCCATCGAGCAGGCCATGGAGGGATTGCCCGGAGTGAAGGAGCTCCGCTCGGAAATTCGCTCCGGAAGCGCCGAAATCGAACTCGAACCCGATCGAGATGCCGACATTGACAAAATGTTGGAAGAGGTTCAACGCCGGGTGGAGTCCATCAGCACCTTTCCCAATGAGACCGAACGGCCTCGCATCCGCATTCCCAACACCGACAGCTGGTGGGAAGTTTGTACCGTCATTGTCTATGGAAATCTCAGCGAGAGCGACCTCCTCAAACTCTCCCACCAGGTGCGCGATGACCTCCTCAACTTGCCCGGAATCTCTCAGGTTGAATTATCGGGAAATCGCGAACGCGAAATGGGAATCGAAACCGATCCCGACACCCTGCAAAGTTATGGACTCTCCATTCAAGATCTCACCGACGCCATCCGTAGATCTTCCATTGACCTGCCCGCGGGATCCATCCGCACCAGTGGCGGACAAATGCTCCTCCGAACCAAGAGTCAGGCCTACAACGGCGATGACTTTCGCAACATCATTATCCGGGCAGAAAATGGCGCGCAATTGCGCTTGGGCGATGTCGCCAAGGTGAGCGACGGCTTTCAGGAGAATCGAAGCCTCCTTCGCTACAACCGGGAACGCGCGATGCGGATCGAGGTCATGCGCTCCGGGAACGAAAGCGCCATCGAAATCTCCGACACGATTCGCGAATACATCGCCAACGCAAAATCAAAATACTCCGAGGGCATCAACCTTGCGATGTGGGATGATGAGTCGGTGTCCATGAGGGGCCGACTCTCCATTCTTGCCTCCTCCCTCGCCATCGGGGCGGTCCTGGTCTTTATTCTGCTCGGTCTTTTCCTGCGTCCGATGCTTGCCTTCTTCGTCATGATCGGCATCCCGGTGAGTTTTGCGGGCGGACTCATGTTGATGCCCCTCGACATTGCCTTCCTTCCCTGGGGCGCAATGACCCTGAACCTGATGAGTGTCTTCGGCTTCATCATCGTGGTCGGGATTGTGGTCGATGATGCCATCGTCACCGGGGAGAACATTTACACCAAACTTCGCAAGGGATCGGACCCGCTGGAGGCCGCCATTCGGGGAACCAAGGAAGTCGCCACCCCGGTCACCTTTGGAGTGTTGACCACCATTGTGGCTTTCATGCCGCTGATGTCCTATGACGGATTCATCGGAAACTTCGCCCGGCAAATCCCCCCCGTGGTCGCGGGTGTGCTCGTCTTCTCGTTGATCGAGTCCAAGCTCATCCTTCCGTCCCACCTCAAACATCTCAAAACTGATCGCACCAATCTGGGCCCCTTCGCTCGCTTTCAAAAAAGGATCGCAGATGGCCTGGAAACCTTCGTCCATCGGGCCTACAAACCCTTCCTTCATTTTACGGCGAAATATCGCTACGCCACACTCGCCGTATTCGTGGCCATGGGCTTGATCGCGATCGGCTATCGCCAAGGTGGGCATATCAAGTTTGCGGACATGCCCAAGGTCGATCGCTATCAGATTTATTGCAGCATCGGCATGCCGCCGGACACCCCGTTCGAGAAAACCGACGAAGTGATCATGTTGCTGACCGGTGCCGCCGAGCAGTTGTCCGATGAGTTTCGGGACGAGGAGACGGGAAAGTCGTTGATCACCGCTATCATGAGTGGAACGGGCACCTCCTATCGCCGAAGCTCCCAGGAGAACCAAGGGATGGTGAGCATCGAAATCCTCCCTCCAAGTCTCCGCAGTGAGCCAGGGCCGGGGAACGATGTCTTGGAAGCGCGGCTCCGGGAAATTGTCGGACCTCTTCCCCAGGCGGATCGCTTTCGGGTCTACAGCCAGGACGGCTATCATCGCGACAACGATGCGCTCCAGATTGAGCTTCGTGGGCCCGATTCGGAGAAGAAGCGCGAAGTTGCCGATCAGATTGAAGACCTCCTGGAGGGCTATGAGGGGATCTACCGGGCGGGAAGCGACAAGGGGCGTCAACGCGATGAACTCGAAATCACCTTGAAGGATCGCGCTCGTGAACTTGATCTCACCGAGGTTCAGCTTGCCCGCCAGGTGCGCTCCTCCTTCTTCGGTGACGAAGCCCAGCGCATTCAACGCGATCGGGAGGAGATCCGGGTCATGATTCGCCTCCCGGAACGCCTCCGGGAGAGTCTTCACACCCTCTACGACATGCAGGTGCGGACCAATGACGGAACGAGCATCCCCTTCAGCCATGTCGCAAACGCCAATATTGTGAAGGCTCCCTCTCGGATCGAGCGAAAGAACGGGTCCCGGGTGTTGGAAATAGGAGCCTCTTCCAAGGACAAATCAATCGACATCATTTCCATTGCCGAGCGAGCCAAGCCAGAGATCGACGCCATCGTTGCCACGGCCGGGGGCGCTCTCAGTTGGCGATTCATCGGTGCCATTGAGGAGCACTACGAAACCAAGGGAAAGAATTCCTGGAACTGGTGGGTCCTCGCGATCGCACTCTACGCTCTGCTTGCCATTCCGTTCCGGAGCTTGCTGCAACCCTTCTTTGTTCTGGCTGCCATTCCCTTCGGCCTGATTGGCGCCCTCATTGGACACGTCATCATGGGTATTCCCCTCACCCACCTTTCGACCTTTGGCATGATGGCTCTGGCGGGGGTGGTCGTGAACGACTCCCTCGTCATGGTGGACTTTGCAAATCGAAGGAAACGCGAAGGCGCCGATGTGCGCGAAGCCATCCTCCGCTCGGGCGTCGCCCGCTTCCGCCCGATCGTGTTGACTTCCCTGACAACCTTCGTGGGGCTCCTGCCCCTGATTCTCGACAACTCCATCCAAGCCCAATTCCTCATTCCGATGGCAGTGTCCCTTGGATTCGGAATCCTGTTCTCGACCGCCGTTACCCTCCTCCTCATTCCTTGCCTCTACCTCGCCTTTGAAGACGGAAAGTCCCAGTTCGTCAGGGGGTGGCTCCGCATCTACGGAAAAGGAGAACTTACCAAGGAGGGCCCTTCCCCCGAGACCAATCCCTCCCCATCCCCGCCACCGTCGGATGCCGCATAGCCTGCGGGCCGGCAATCAATTGGGATCGCTCCAAAGTAGTTGCGGGACCTTCCTCAATCATCTGGGTCCCTGTCGCACGGCGGCTCAGAGTGGACCGGGAAGTTCAGAAATCAGCTGTTGCTCGTCCAGATTCGGGCCTCCCTTCGTCTTCAAATCGGCTGAGATCGACCCAAAAGCCCAAAAGAACGGGCCCTCAGCCCAGTTTTGTAAATTAAACTGAAATATCTACTAGCCAATAATAAATTGGTTCGGTATTTTCCAAGGGTCCTCTCTTCTCGAGCTCACTCGCGGGACAGTCATGGCTGCTGGAACTGAACATACTCAACGTCTGAGACTGAAGGAGTCTCAGCTCGATTTAGACGCGGACCCTTACGGGCCTTCAAATGGCGAAGATTTTGACGGCAAACTGCGTGAAGCGCAGCATCAACTTGAATTACTCCAGAGCCAACGCCAAGATTTGGAGCGCCAAAAATGCGAACTGGACGAACTCAATACCCGCAAGGAAGAGTTCATCAATGGCCAGATCGAAATCTCAGAGCGCCTGACCACCTCGGTCACCTCAATTGATCGCGAACTCTTCGATCTTCGCCAGGAACTGGAAGATCTTGAGCAGACTCGCCAGTCATTCGCGGCTCATCTCTCTCGCATCGAGAGAATCGAACCCGAAGGCTGGCAACGCGATTCCCTGAACGCCGAGCTGGATCGCTCCCTTCTCATGATCAATCAGGCCGAAGACGAATTTGAGAGCGCGGTCTCCCACTTTGCCAGTGGTCGGACCCGGGGCATCTTTGGCAATCCAAGCTCCGGCGGATCCAGGATTCGCGGGACGCACACCGATTTCATGAGCAGTGTGAAAAACGGCCTCGCCTTCAATCTCCCGATCGTCTTGCTCGGTGCCCTTGCCTTGATCATCATCCTCTTCAAGTAATGGGATTCTTCCGGAAACCGCCGAGGACCGACGGCACCCTCAATGCCCGCGAAGAGCAGTTGCTCACCCGCATCAATGAACTGGAGGAGTTTATTGAAGGCGCCCCTGAGCGTATTCGAAAGGAGATGGAGGATGAAATCACTACCATGCCTCCTCTGGACGATCTCGAAGATCGCCGCCGGGAACACAAATTTTACTCGCAACTCAGTCGTGGCGAGATCCGTAACGAACATCGTTACCAAACCCGGAGCGCCTTTCTCTTCCTCCTCTTGATCAGCGCGATCGTTGCTCTTTCCGCGTGGATCTACTCGGTCCTGCAGGCGGTCTGAAGGGAGTTTGCCCTTCGGCCCGAGTTGGCCTCCGAGGCGGCTCAATCACTTCGCACCTGCGAGTTCCGAATCTCTTGATCCTTGACACATCGGATCCTAAACGCCCCCATCCCGCGCGTGAGCGACAACCCTGATTTTAACGTCTCCAAAATTGCCGATTTGGCACGCTTGGAATTGACCGAAGATGAAGCCTCCCAGTTTCAGAAACAGCTCGGTAGTATCGTTGCTTTTGTCGATACCATTTCCTCCCTCGAGGTTGAAGAGGTTGAGCCCACGGCCCACCCCGCACCGGTATTCGACTGCTTCCGCGAAGACGCAGCCGTTCAGGGACTGGAGCGCGATCAGTTTCTCCGTAACGCTCCCGACTCCGCCTTTGAGCAGATCCGCGTCCCCAAGGTTGTTGACGCCTGATCATTATGAATCTCGCTTCACTCAGTATCACGACCCTTCGGAGCATGCTCACCGCCGGCGAGACCACCCCTCGCGAAATCGTAGAATCGATCGCTACCGCCATCTCGGCGCAGAACGATCAGATCGGCGCCTACCTATCGGCTGATCTTGATCGCGCCTTGGTGGAGGCCGAGGCCTCGGATCTCAGCAAACCACTCGGGGGGATCCCCATCGCGCTCAAGGATAACATCAATGTTCTCGATCAGCCTTGCACCTGTGCCTCCAGATTTCTCAAAGACGCCTATCTCTCTCCCTACGACGCCACTGTTTCGGCCAAGCTCAAACAGGCCGGCGCGATTCTCTACGGCCGCACCAATCTCGACGAGTTCGCGATGGGATCTTCCACCGAGAATTCTGCCATTCAGCTCACCCGCAATCCTCACGATCATGACCGCATTCCCGGGGGTTCCTCGGGTGGTTCCGCGGCAGCAGTGGCCGCCGAGATGGCAGTCGCAACCCTGGGATCCGATACCGGGGGCTCCGTGCGCCAACCTGCCAGTCACTGCGGGGTTGTCGGATTGAAACCCTCCTACGGACTTGTTTCGCGCTTTGGTCTCGTGGCTTTCGCCTCCTCCCTTGATCAAATCGGCCCTCTCACCAAGACCGTGGAAGATGCCGCGCGACTCCTCCAGGTAATCGCAGGTTCAGATCGACGCGACTCGACCTGCCTTGATGTGGAGGTGCCCGATTACCTCGCCCAACTCGAGGGTGGCCTCAAGGGAATCAAGTTGGGGGTGCCCAAGGAGTTCTTCGCAGTGGAAGGACTGCAACCCGCGGTGCGCGAAGCCATCGAAAGCGCCTTGACGAAACTCGAGTCCGAAGGAGCGGAACTTGTCGAGATCTCCCTGCCCTCCACCTCTTATGCGGTCGCAACTTACTACATTCTCGCTACTGCCGAAGCCTCCTCCAACCTTTCTCGCTATGATGGGGTGCGCTATGGCAATCGCGTCGACAATTCCGAGGGAGTGATCGAGATGTATCGTCAGAGTAGGGCCCAGGGACTTGGTCCAGAGGTGAAGCGCCGCATCATTCTGGGAACCTACGTCCTGAGCTCCGGCTACAGCGCGAAGTACTATCTCCAGGCTCAAAAGGCTCGCACCCTGATCCAACAGGATTACCGCAAGGCCTTCGAATCCGTCGACGCCATCGTCGGTCCAGTCAGTCCCAGTCCTGCACGCAGGATCGGCCAGTTTGCCGACGATCCCCTGCAGGACTACCTGGCAGACATCTACACCATTAGCGCCAACCTCGCCGGCATCTGTGGCATCAGTGTCCCCTGTGGCCAGGTGGAACATGAAGGGAGCTCCCTCCCCGTGGGCCTGCAGATCCTAGGGTCCCACCTCGCCGAAAACACAATCCTGCGAGTTGGTCGTGGCTGGGAAACGATTCGCGATGCCGAGTAGTCTCGATTCCGTCTCTCGGTCCCGGAACTCTCATCGAGCCCGCCGAATCTCGCGGCTTCCCGATCCTTCAGGAGTGAGATCTCCGATGGCCTTCATCAACTGATCGGCGATCCGCTGGTAGCCTTCGCGTGATTTCCCCTTGCGGTCTTCCTCCGCAAATTTCACCGGGTCCCCAATCACGACGCGAATTCGGTGCGGACGATAGGTTCCGCCCCGGGGCCACGACTCATAGGCGCCAAAAATCCGGACAGGTTGCACGGGAACCTTGCTCTTGGCCACCAGAAGGCCGATCCCAGCCTTGGCGGGCTGAAGATTGCCATCAGTGGTGCGGGTGCCTTCCGGAAACATGAGAACACGATTCCCGTTTTTCAGTTTGCGCAGGATGCTCCGCATACTGCTGAGATCGGCCTGCTCACGCTCGAGCGGAAAGGCATTCAGTTTCGGGTAGAGCCAGCCTCCCAATCCCTTGAAGAGAGTGCTACGGGCGAGGAAGGAGAGCTCACGACGGTAGGCACTCGCTACGATGGCAGGATCGAGATAGCTGGCATGATTGGCGGCCACGATTGCGCCCCCGGAGTGAATGCGTTTCTCGGGATTGATCACTTCAATCCCTCCGGAATTTGCGGAGAAGATGGCTCTGGCCAGGGTGCAGGCGATCCAGTAGAGCGAGGTCATGGCGTTGCAGATTCTCCTTTGCGTTCAAACCAGCCCCGGTCCCGCAGAAGAGCCAAGGCAGCTTCCACCACTTCTTCGATGCTGAGCTCCGAACTGTCGATCACCTGAGCGCCCTCCGCCACAACGAGTGGTGAGTTCTTGCGCTCGGCGTCCTGACGATCCCGCGAGGATACTTCGTCCACTTGTCCCTCTGCCCTTCTTCGCTGGTTGCGAACCTCCTCTGAGGCTTCGATATAGATTTTGTAGGGCGTATCGGGAAAGACCACTGAGCCAATGTCCCGCCCCTCCATCACTAAATCTCCGAGATTGAGAAGTTCCCGTTGGGCAGCAACCAGCAAGTTTCTCACTTCGGGCACCGCCGCGACCTGAGAGACCACCGCGTTCACCGCATCAGATCGCAGCGCTTCACCGGGATGCGTTCCTTCAAGGATGACCACGGAGTGCCCCTTTTCAACCGCACAGTGCAAATCGATCTCTTCGAGCAGGTTGACCACCGCCACCGACTCGGAGGGATCCACCTCGTTCTGTACGACCGCCAGGGCGACCGTGCGGTACATTTCACCGGAGTTCACCATGATCAAGCCCAACTCCTTCGCCAAACGGCGGGCTGCCGTACTCTTTCCGGAAGCCGCCGGCCCATCGATCGCGATGGCGTCGTATTTATGAAGATCTGACATGTGCAGGAAGGTCTGAGCTCAGCGCTTCTTGTTGCGGATCTTGTTCAGGGTATCCGCAAAACCCGGGTATGAGGTGGCGATGCACTCGGTATTGGTAATCACTGTTTCGCCTTCTGCAAACAATCCGGCGATCGCAAAGGCCATCCCAATGCGGTGATCACCGAAACAATCCAGGGTGGCTCCGCGAAGCTTGTTGCCACCCACCACGTGCAGCCCGTCATCGTACTCCGTGACGTCGGCACCCATCGCTCTCAGATTCTCAACCACCGCGGTGATGCGATCGCTCTCTTTCACGCGCAATTCACTGGCATTACGGATCACCATTTGGCCCTGCGCGAGAGCTCCAGCCACCGCAAGGACGGGAATCTCGTCGATCAAATTGGGCACTTCCTCCTTTCGGATCTCAGTCCCGCGGAGGTTGCTGCCCTGCACCTCGAGATTGCCGGCTGGTTCGCCATCACCATCGGGTGTCAGGATCACGTCCTTGATCCTGGCACCCATTCGCAGGAGCACGTTCAAGAGGGCCGTACGGGTGGGATTCAAGCCCACATTCTGGACGAGAAGCTTCGAGTGCGGCAGAGCAGCCGCCGCCACGATCCAAAAAGCCGCGCTCGAGATGTCCCCGGGGACATCGATGTCAACGGCCTCCGGTTGCTGGCCTCCATAAATGGTGATTTCATTGCCTTCCTGGACCGTGCGCACGCGAAACTTGGCCAACATACGCTCGGTGTGGTCCCGCGTCTCCGCGGGCTGCACCACGCTTGTCTTTCCCTTGGCAAACAACCCGGCCAGCAGGACCGCGCTCTTTACCTGTGCGCTCGCAACCGGCATGACATAGCGGATTGGCTCAAGCATGCTCCCGTCAAATTCCAGGGGGGCGCACCCCTCTTTCTCTCCCTTGGTGACAATGTGCGCACCCATCCGTTCAAGAGGCTTGATGATGCGTCCCATCGGCCGGGTGGAAAGCGATTCGTCTCCTGTGAGAGTGCTCGGAAATCTCTGCCCCGCAAGCACTCCGGCGAGGAGGCGCATTCCGGTGCCTGAGTTGCCGCAATCGATCGGTTCCCCTGCTTCCCTGAGCTGCATGCGCCGGCCGTAAATGATGAGCTCGACGGGACCGTAGTCGTTGGTCTCGATATAGTCGCACTTGACCCCTAAACTCTCCATCGCGCGCAGGGTGTTGAGACAATCTTCACTCGGGAGATAGTTTCGGATCCGGCAAGGACCATTCGAAAGACCCGCAATGATGGCAGCACGGTGAGATACGCTCTTGTCCCCCGGAACCGTCAACTCGGTGGACATCTCGGAAATAGCTTTAACCTTAAGCTCGTTGTCCCTGCTCATGAATGATTGTTCTCGAGACTCTGGCGGCGCAGCTGTCCCTCTTCGAGGACGGCTCTCAGGTCATTTTCCTTATTCTCCTCCATGAGCTCCGCAAGACGCATCAGGATGCGGGCGCTCTCTTTGAGCGGCGGGATGATCTCCTGCCGATTCTCTAACAGAATCTCGGCCCACATCGCCGGATCGCCTCCTGCGACCCGGCTCGTGTCTCGCAACCCGGCCCCGGCAAACTTGCCGTCCTCGGCATTCTCAAGCGCCACCAGGGCACACACCGCAGCGAGCACGTGGGGGATATGACTGATGCGCGCCACCAACCGGTCATGCTCCGCCGCGCTCATCACTGCGGAGCAAGTCCCCAAACCCGCCCAGAAGCCCAGCAACCGATGAACCTCAGACTCAGGGCGGTCGTTTTCATTCGTGATGATACAAGGCGCTCCTTCGAAGAGATCGGCATCCGCGGCACGGAATCCACTCCGCTCCGATCCCGCCATGGGATGACTCCCGATGAATGACACGTCGCGCTTTTTCATGAGCCGTCCCAAGGCCGCATGGGGATGCACCTTGACGCTTCCCACATCCGTGACGAATGCCCCGGGCATGATTCCAATCTCAAGAATCTGCTGACCCACTTCTTCCATCACTCCGACGGGAACGGCGAGAATGATCAACTCCGCACCATTGAGCGCCAGTGCAAGATCGCTCGTGATGTGCTCAAATCCCGCCTCCCGGATTTCTGCCACCCGTTCCTGACTCCGTCCCCACAGAACAACCGAGATATCTGGGTGTCGCTTCCCGACGGCCAAAGCCACCGAGCCCCCCAGCAAACCTGGGCCCAGAACGGCGATACGACGAAACTCAGTCACGCGAGAAGTGAGCAAACCAAGCACCGGACCTCCTGACAAGGCCCAGGCATAAAGAATGAAGAGGAAAGGGGGCTGGATTAAAATCAGGGGACGCGAAATTTGTGCTCCGCATCCGGATCGTTCGGATCTCGCACCAAGGTCCCCGCTGGGATGGCGCGCACATCGACAGGATTATTGGTAAACGGGTTGAAAACAAATCCTTGCTTCCCTGGAATCGCAACAGCCGTGCGATAGTCCCGCTTGGGCGGGGGGATCGGACTCGGATCACGAGGCCCGACGGGATCGATGTTAGAAAAGCCCTCCTCGTCGCGGCGAGCCTGCTCTTGGGCTTCGCGGAACCGTTTCTGGCGCTCGGATTCAATGCTGTCGCCTTGATCCTGGAACTCCGGAGATGTAGCCATTATAGGGCCATTCGGATTTGGCGGATACGGGTAAATACAGGAAGTGAGAAGCCCGCTTAGAAGGCCCAGGGGAAGGAGAAGTCGGTTCAAATTCATGGCTGAATACGGAGATGAACGGCACGGCGGGAAAACCCGCACTTCGTACCGGCCCCATCATGCGACAGCTTAGCCCAGAGTCAAGCCGGGCCGGGAAAACCTAACAGTCCCTCGCACTCTAAAATCTCGGGATTTCTTTGATTTTCTGCACACATCGTGAAGAAATGTCTTCGCCGTGCACCGAGAATTTCTTGCCCTTCAATCACAAATCCAGAGATTTGTGGACTCCCCCGACGACGGCTTCGGAAAGCTTGCATCCCGAATTTTCGCTTTTCAATTCGCGCAAAACGCTCCTTACCGGTCTTTTTGCGAGGCCATGAACACGGGCCCCCAGATCAATTCCTGGCGAGAGATTCCTCCTGTCCCCGCCGCTGCGTTCAAGAGTGAGCTCCCTCTCTCTTGTCTGCCCACGGAAGACTGCGAGCGCGTCTTCCTCACCTCCGGCACGACCTCCGAGGTCAGGGGACGTCACTTTCTCGCCGACACGGACCTCTATCTGTCCGCAGTCCAGCATGGCTGGGATCATGCCGGGCTTCCTCGCGATTTACGTCCTCTCTTCCTCTCCCGCTCTCCGGAGGCCACTCCGGACTCTTCCCTCGCGTGCATGTTTGGCTCCTTCGCCCACGCCCACGAAGAGAGTCGCTGGCTCCTCCGCGAGCACGGTACGATTGATCTCGCCGCTCTGACGAGCAGCCTCGAGCAGGAAAGCCCCGCACCTGTGCTCCTCTTCACCACCGCTCTCGCCTTGCGGCACCTCTTTCGCGAGCCATCATGTCCACGACTTCCAGCCGACAGTTGGGTTTTTCAGACAGGCGGCTACAAAGGAGTCTCGGAGACCTATCGCCCTTCCGAGCTCTGCAGGAACATCGAACGTCATCTCGGAATTCCCGAGGCCCAAGTCATCAATGAGTATGGCATGACGGAGTTGAGTTCGCAGGCCTACAGCTTCGGAGTGGGTCATCCCCACAACACCCCTCCCTGGCTGAAAGTTCGCTCCATACATCCCGAAAGTAATCAGCCCAATCCGTGCGGCCAGGTCGGACACCTGGTCTTTTGCGATCTCGCGAACCTGAATTCAGTGCTCGCAATTCGTACCGAGGATCTTGGAATCGTAATTGACGATCATACCTTCCTCCTGGCGGGTCGTGATCCCTCCGCTCTGCCCCGCGGTTGTTCTCGGGCCAGCGATGCCCACCTGCAAGGGTCATGAACACTCGCGAACGCATTTCTCTACTCAGTGATTTCTCTGCTCTCTTCGAGCCCTGGACCGGCCCCTTTGAGTCCGAGATTCTCCACCGCTGGCTCATCGCGGAGCTTGGCCATGAGAACGCCTTGGATGAGCCCATTCCCCATGGCCCCCTGAATTGCCAGGCCCTGGCGCCAACCGACCTGCTGCACATCGTGAGCGGCAACACCCCGCATGCCGCTTTTCAATCTCTCCTCCGAGGCCTCGTGGTGGGCGCTCACAACACCGTGAAGCTTCCCTCCACCGGCTTGCCTGTCTTTGAACGAGCGGTGGCGCAACTCCCTGACAAACTGCGAACCCAGGTGATTCTGCTTCGCGAGCTTCCCGATGACTGGCCGCAGAAATTCAGAACAATCGTGGTTTTCGGTTCCGATGAAACGCTGACCTGGTTCAAAACGCACAGTCCACCCACTACGCGACTTCTTCTCCATGGTCAGAAACTCAGCGTCGGCCTGGTGAGCAGCGATCTCGAGAACGCTGCCTACCTGGCTGCCCGCGACGTCAGCATGTTCGATCAGCAAGGTTGCCTTTCGATTCACGACCTCTACCTCACCTCTGAGGCAGGCGCCTCTCCCCACGCCTTCGCGGAACTGCTCGCAGTCGAGATGGAGAACTTTAATCAGGAAACTCCACGCACCACTCTCTCCAGTGCGGAGTCCGGCGAGATTACCGCTCTCCGCGAGTCGGTCCGCTTCCTCGCCGCATCCCAACCCAAGGAGTTTGCGCTTTGGCAGAGTGCGGGCTCCACTGACTGGACAATCATCTTCGAATTGTCCCCCACCCTGAAGATCAGCCCTCTGAACCGGGTGGTTTACCTGAAACCCTGGCCCGCTTCGCCCCCAGCCGCTTCGCTGGGTCCCGCCCTCGCGCACATCTCCACTCTTGCTCTGCATCCATTTGACACACATCCCGACCAAACTCTCCTCACTCTCGGAGCAAGAAGGATTTGCCCCCTCGGCGAAACCCACAATCCCTCTCTCTTCTGGCATCACGACGGTCTCCCTCCTCTCGCATCTTTGATCACCTGGATTGACCTCGGCTAGTCTTGTGAGCTCGATTCGAAAGCTCGTGGTGATCTTAGCGAGTTGGAGTTCAGGAGACGGTTGCAGTCTTCGGGAATCCTCGCCATCTTCCGTGCGCCCGCCCATGCCTGAAACCCCCATCACAACCATTGGCAAGATCCACGATCTTCTTACGGATGGCGTTTTTAACGTGGAGCTGGCCAATGGGAAATTGGTGGTGGGGCACCTCCCCCGGCGTCTCGTAGAATTCGTCGCTCCCCTCGCCACCGGCGATCTGGTCGCCTTGGAAATGACTCCCTACGATTTTGAGAAAGCCCGGATTGTCGGGCGTGCTCCGCAATCATGATCAACGAACGTCACTACATTCTGGGCACTGCCGGTCACATCGATCACGGAAAATCCTCCCTTGTGCGCGCCCTGACCGGAACTGACCCGGATCGCCTGCCCGAGGAACAACTGCGCGGAGTCACCATCGAACTCGGCTTTGCCCACCTCTCCCTCGCTGATCCTTCCCAGATGGACTCGGTCTACGAACTCGGCATCGTGGACGTTCCGGGGCATGCCGACTTCGTTAACAACATGGTCGCCGGGGTTGGGGGCATGGATGTCGCCCTCTTCGCGGTTGCTGCTGATGACGGTTGGATGCCTCAGTCCGAAGAGCATCTCCACATTCTCAGCTTTCTCGGTATCAAGCGCAGCATCGTGGCCTTGACCAAGTCCGATCTCGCTGAGGATCTCGAGTTTTCAATGGAGTTTGTGCGCGACAGTCTGCAGGGAACCATTCTTGAGGCAGCCCCCATCATTCCCGTCTCCTCCATCACCGGGGAGGGGATCGAAGAGTTGAAGGCGGAGCTCTGTGTCCAACTCGCCGATGCTCCGCCCTCTCCAAATTTTGCCAAGCCCCTCCTTCCTGTCGACCGCGCCTTCTCCGTGAAGGGCATCGGCACCGTGATCACGGGCACACTCTCGGGAGGAGATCTGAAAGTGGGTGACCGCCTGGTCCTGCAGCCCGACGGGCTGGAATCCCACGTCCGCTCCATTCAGAATCACAGCAGGTCCGTGCCGTCTGCTTCTCCCGGCATGCGCACCGCGCTCAATCTTCCCGAATTACCGGTCGCCAGCAAAAGTCGCCAAGGGGCCCATCGCGGAACCTTGCTCACTGCTCCGGGAGCGGGAGATCCCTCCGACACCATCAACATCAACATGCGGCGGCTGCCTCGTGAGATCCCCGGACAACTTGCCACCAAGCGGTCTCTCCCCTCAGGACGTCGCGTGCGCGTGCATCATGGGTCGGGTTTTGTGGGGGCGCGGATCTACTTTATTGAGAGCAAGAACATCTCTCCGGGAGAGACTCAACTCGCACAACTTCGCTTTGACGAGCCCCGTTTCATGATGGTCGGCGATCACGTTGTGCTACGGGACTGGTCCGGCGAGGCCACGGTGGGGGGCGGAGTGATTCTGGATGCAGAGGCCAGCCGTCGCCACTTGCGCAGCGAGGAGCAAATCCGCTTTCTCCATCAACGCGCCAAGGCTCCCGATGATCTCAGAGTCATCTTCAAATCCGCCCTCGAACGCGACTGCCTCGTGGTCCTTGAGGAACTCCGCGCACGCCTGCGATTCAGTGATCGTGAGGTCGAGGAAGTCGCAGCTCAATTGCTGAAGGAAGAAGCGGCCTACCGCATCGGGGCGAGTCTCGGTGCGGCCGACTGGTGGAACACGCTCCTCACCCGCGCGGCCGACCTCGTGGGCGCCTATCACAAGAAAAACGCCGACCTTCCCGGACTCCCTCTCGCGGACCTTCGACAAGCGATGATCGGGCGACTCCCAAACCCCAATCTCTTTGATTCGGTGATCGAGCACCTCGCCTCGCGGGGGGTGAATCAGCGCGGAACGATCCTCGCCGAGGCTTCCTTCAACCCCACCCTCCCCGAGGAAATTCGAGCCGCTGCCAATGCGATTGAGAAACAACTTCGACAGGAACCTCTCAATCCGCCAAGTCGCAGCGATCTCGCCGTAGACTCTCCATCCCGGCGGGCTCTCTCGTTCCTCATCCGCAGCGGAGTGGCCACCGAACTCGCCGAGAAAGTCGTGATTCTCACCGAGGCCTACGAAGAGGCTGGCATCAAGATCCTGACCTTCATCAAATCAAAAGGTCAGGCTACCGCCAGCGAACTTCGCCAGGAACTCGACACCAGTCGTCGAATCATCATGCCCCTCTTGGAACGCATGGACTCCGAAGGAAAGACCAGACGCAATGGTGATTTCCGGACTGCGACTTAATCCCAGGATTCCCCTCCCGCGAACACACGCTGACGTGACCGTCTGGCGAGGGATCCCCAAAGCTCCTCCCGACTGATCCGCCATACCGTGACCTTAGCCAAATGAAGGGGGCTGTTCATCGAGCGTTGCGCCACTCGTCTCCGGCGAGACTGAAAACGCGAGGGCTATAACAGACGCAAGCAACCGAACCATCATCCTCAATTTGATCGCCGAATGTCGCG
>JAPKFB010000103.1 GCA_028821775.1 Roseibacillus sp. | reverse complement strand
CTTCTTTGCAGCCTTCTTGGCAGCCTTCTTGGTAGCCTTCTTGGTAGCCTTCTTGGTAGCCTTCTTGGTAGCCTTCTTGGGGGCCTTCTTGGCAGCCTTCTTGGTAGCCTTCTTGGGGGCCTTCTTCTTGCTCACCGCCTTCTTCGCCGCCTTCTTTGCGGGTAAGCGCTTGGCAGCTTTGGTAGCCTTCTTGGCAGCAACTTTTTTAGCTGCCTTCTTGGCGGACTTCTTGGGCGCGACTTTCTTTTTCGCCATGGGGCCTTTTCGGAGTAGGACTGGGATCGGGATACAATTCTCCCATTATAGCAACCCGGGGCGCTCGTCCCCGGAAGCGAGCGGGACTGTTCGTGAGGTTGTGGGTGAGGTCAAGTTTTTTTGGATTCGGCACGAATTCTCTGCAAGTCGGCAATCTCGCGCATAATTTCCGCCGCTTCGCCGTCGGAGAGGTCCGCAGCCTTGAGTCGGGACCCGAGTCCTTCTATCTGGCGCACGATGCCCTGTTCAGCCAGCTTGCCGAGCGTTTCGGTGGCAGCGGCGGTGGGATCCTCCGGGGTAGGATCTTCCAGCAAGCTCATGAGGGTCGCGCGATCCCCCTTAGATTGAGCGTCCAAGAAGATGTTTACCGCGGCCGGCTCGGGAACTTCCGGCCGGATCGTAAGGATCCGTCTGAGGAGGACTTCGCCTTCCCGGCCTTCCGTGCCAATGAGCAACTGCTCGGTTTGGTCACACAGGAAATCGAGGACCTCGTGGGACTGGAGGGCCAGGGCAGCCAAGACGCCAATCTCGCGCTCGACGGGCGTGGGCACGAGAATATCGGCCTCCTCATTCACGGATCTGTTGCGACGAACATTTCTACGCTTGGATTCTTGGATGATTGCTCCCCGGATCCCCTCGGCCCCCAGGCCAAGCCGGGTGGCGACAAAATTGATGGAGGCTTCCTGGGCATTTTTGTCGGTGAGGGCCTGCAAGAGCGGGGCGAGTTCGCGGACCACCCGTGCCTTGGTGCCCGGATCCTCGAGATTCTCGTTCTCGGCGGTGAAGCGCAGCAGGTAGTCAAAAAACTCAGCGGCGTGCTCAATGAGCTTGTGAAAGGCCTCGGGACCTGCGGATTTGATCAGGGAGTCGGGGTCCTCGCCTTTGGGCATGGTCGCGACGCGGACATCGATCCCTGCGCCCGCGAGCTCGGGAAAGGCCCGCAGGGCCGCTTTATGGCCCGCGGCATCGGAGTCATAACAAATCACCACCTTGCTGATGTAGCGTTTCAGGAGGCGGGCGTGGTCACTGGTAAAGGCGGTGCCGAGGGATGCTACCGAACACTCCACTCCGGCTTCATGGCAGGCGATGACATCGATCTGTCCCTCGCAGAGGAGCACGAAACCTTTCAACTTCTTGCGTGCTTTCTGCAATCCGAAGAAGACCTTCGATTTCTTGAAGATGGGGGTCTCGGGCGAGTTGATGTATTTGCCGGACTTGGGATCCTCTCGCAGTTGCCGGCCGCTGAATGCGATGACGTCCTCGGTAGTGTCGTTGTGGATCGGAAACATCAGGCGGTCGCGAAAGCGGACCCAGAGCCCCGCGCTGGCATTTCCCTGGTCGCGCATTCCGGCGAGGCCGGCCTGAATGAGTTCCTTGCCGGTGAAGCCAGCCTCGCGGGCCCAATCGAGGAAGGCGTCGGGGTGCTCCGGCATCCAGCCGACGGTCCAGCGTGCCGCCATCTCGCTGCCATAGCCTCGCGACTTCAAGTAAGCCCGGGCGTGTTTGGCGTTGGGGTCCTTGAGGAGGCGTTCATGCATGAAGCGGGCGGCTTTGTTGTGGAGTTCCTTGAGCCGCGTGATCTTGCGCCGGCGGCGATCCTCCTCGGGATCGTATTCCCCCTCTTCGATCGTAATGTTCGCCTTGGCCGCCAGTTTGCGGAGAGCGTCCTGGAAGGGGAGATTTTCGTGGGCCATCACAAATCCCACTGCGCTCCCACTTTCGCTGCAACCGAAACAATGGTAATGCTGGTGGCTGGGATTGACGACGAAGGACGGCGTTTTCTCGTTGTGAAACGGGCAGTGGGTCTTAAAAATCGCACCTTGCCGCTTGAGATCGAATCCGTAGGAGGCAATCAGGTCGACGATGTCGGTGGCGGCCAAGACCTGTTCAACAGTTTCATCAGGGATCCTTGGCATCGATCCATGACTGTAGCGAGAGATCCCGAATTGCCAATCTATCAGGTGCTGGGAATTGTGAAGGACTGTGATTTTCTCGCCAAGAGCCGTAAAATCCGCTGTATACTGGAAGCATGAAACGATTGCTTCACGGAGTTTTTATTCTCCTGCCTGTTCTTTGCGCAGCTCAAGGGGCGAAGGGGGCGGATGGGGCGGATGGGGCCGGAGGAGGGAAGGAGACCTTCTCAGGCAAGGTGGTCGAGATTGTGATTGGAGAGCGGGAGCTCTCTGATACGCGGAAGTTCCTTGAGTGGGCAAAGATCCTGAAGCGAGCAGAAGAGGAAATGGCACGCGCGGTGGTGCTGCGGATCAACACCGCAGGGGGCAACGCGACCGAGACCTTTGAGTTCATGGAGCGAATCGCTGACCTCACCATTCCCACCTATGCCTTTGTCGAAGGAAAGGCCCTGGGTGCAGGGGCCTTGGTCGCGGTCTCGAGCACGAAGATTTATCTCACCCCGAAGTCCCTCATCGGCGGGGTTGGGTTTGTGAGCTCGGACGAGAAGGAGCTGACCGAGGCCCAGCACCGCTACATGAGTCTCTCGCTCGCAAAGGTTCGTTCCGTGGTGGGACGGCAGGGCCGCAACGTCGAAGTGGTGCAGAGGATGGTGTTCCCGGCGGCGGAGGAAAAAGCATATGGTCGAGTGGTGGTGCCCAAGGGCACCCTCCTCACCCTGAATGCCAGCGAAGCGGTTTCGGAATTCAATGGGGCGCCCCTCCTAGGCCACGGCCTGGTGGCCAATGTGAGCGAGTTGCTGGAGGCCGAAGGCCATGCGGATGCCGAGGTTGTTGCGGGGGAGGCGAAGAAGGAAGAGCCGGAGGTGGTGGATCCAGGGAAGCGTCGTGGCGTGTCGCGGCCGGAGGGACAGGAAGAAGGATCCTTCCGCCGGGGGAAGGAAGAGAGCTTTGAAGGACAGGTCGTCATTTTGAGAGTGGGTGCGCATGACTTGATGAACAAGCAGAGCTTCAAGTACTGGCGCCGCATGATGCGGCGGGCCGAAGATGAACAAGCCGCCGCGGTTGTCTTCGATCTCGACACCCCGGGGGGATTGGCCTTTGACACCAAGGAGCTCATGACGGAGCTCACCCGACTGAAGGTTCCCTCCTTTGCTTACGTCAATCCTCATGCCTACAGCGCGGGTGCGCTCGTTTCGGTCGCCGCGGACCGCATTTACATGAATCCGGACGGTCAGATTGGGGCGGCTGGATTGGTCAGTTCGGCCGGAGAGATCGATGAGATGATGCGGAAGAAACTCCATAGCGTCTTCGATGCCCACCTCCGCACGGTGGCCAAGAAGAAGGGATACGATCCGGAGCTCATTCGGGCCATGATGATCCCGGACGAGAAAAACGACCGGGTGTTTGGGGAGGTCGTGGTCGCCAAGGGAACTCTCCTGACTTTGAATGCGGAGGAGGCTACTTCGCTTCGTAATGGGAAGCCCTTGCTCGCTAAAAAGATCGTCAACAGCATCGAAGAGATCCTTGCCGAAGAGGGCTTGGAAGGGGTCCCCACCATCCGGTTGGAGCCCACCGGGTTCGAGCTTTTCGCCTGGTGGGTGGCTCGTTATTCCTTCCTCCTGATTCTGGTGGGTATGGGGGCCGGCTATGCCGAATTGAAGGCTCCGGGGTTCGGGGTGGGTGGGGCGATCTCGCTGGCGGCCTTCGGGATCTATTTCTTTGGCAATCACCTGGCGGGAAATCTCGCGGGTTACGGGATGGCAGCCCTCTTCGTTTTGGGCGTGCTCCTCATCCTGATCGAAATTTTCCTCATTCCGGGCACTGGGTTTACGGGCATTGCGGGATTGCTTTGTGTTCTCTTCGCACTCCTCTTCGGAGCGGTGGATTTCATCGACTGGGGTGACTGGAAGGTGGGCGAGTTCAGCGGCAATCTGTTAGACATATTGCGAGGGCCGGTGCTGACCCTGGCCTGGGGATTGTTTGGGGGGTCGATTCTGGTCTTGATCCTGATGCGCGTTCTTCCCAATGCACCCCTCTTCAGCGCGCTCGTTACCAAGCAGGAGCTCGCGGGAGGGGCCTCCCTGCCGGATGATGCCGCTGGGCACGGAGACCGGGTGGGCTGGACCGGAGAAACGATCACCGATTTGCGCCCAGCCGGAAAGGCGAGGTTTTCTGGCGATGAGCTGGACGTGATCGCGGATGGCCAATTTATTTCCAAAGGCGCTAAAGTCAGGATTGTCGAAGAAGACGCCCTGCGAGTGGTGGTGAGTGAATTTGAGGCGATTTAGAGGATTGGGCTGACGCTCTAACAGAATCGGGGAGCGCTTATACCACATTGCAGTTATAGTCATGGAAAGTGAGACAACTTTCCGTTGCAGGCTCGCTTATCACATGGAAGGTGAATTGGTCGGAATAAACTCCTGACTGCACTCGTCCCAAAGGTAGAAACCCCACCACAAGCAACATGAAAATCCGAAAGAGAGCCACCGAAGGAGAGAGCCGCGAGCTGTTGTTGAAGGAGTATTTTTTGAATGCCTATCTCATCGCACTTCTCAAGCAAATGGGCAATGGCGTGCGCCGCCGTTCTGATTCTGTAAACGCTCAGGTAGCCCAGAGCGTCGTGGAGAAAAACTAGTGCATCATTCGCTCAGTGGGCGAGCGATCCCATCGTTCCCCGGTGGGCGGCCCTTGAGGAGATTGCGGGGATCGCCGGGAAATGAGGCATCGGTCCGGACTCGCCCGCCGTATGAACTGAGGAGTTCCACCCGCTTTTGAAGAGCCTCGGTGAGTTCCTTATTGTCAAAGAACATGCAGCTGAGGTCCGCAAAGTAGGCCGCATTGCCGGGACGCGGTGGTGGGGCCGGGATTGGCCAGGACAACGGGCTCTGCAGAACGGTCGGGCGGAGCCGAGCTCATGACGCCCGCTGGCGTCGGAAGATCGCGATGTGCCGATCGATCGATTTGCCTTTCCCATCGGCAAGCGCACGCGAAAGAGGGTTGCGGTATTCGGCCACTTTGACGGCGCCGAGCTTCTCCAGTTTTTTGCAAGCAAGCTCGTGCTCCCGGTCGAAATAGGAGGTGATCACGAACAAGCCGTCGTCGCTCAGTTGACGGAGGGCGCCGTCGAACATGCGGCCCCAGAGCGCAGGGTCATTCCAGAAATTCTGGTGCCGCATGAAAGTGAGGTCGAAGCGATCGTTGGAGGAGAGGCTATCGAGGAAGCGCCGGCCATCCTCGACGTGAAAGCGGGTCTGGACATCACAGTCCTCCCTGGTGTTCCAGCGTTTGTTGGCTTCTTCGATTTCGGGAGCCCGAATATCTGTGCCTACAATCTCCAGCGCACCCGCCTGGGATCCAAAGACCTCGGCGAGGACTCCCGTTTCATCAGCTCGGCCGCAGGCGAGATTCAGGATGCGTTGCTCGCGGCCCGGATCCTGAAGGCCGGGAAGGCCGGCGAGAGTCGCACGCAACGCCTTTTGCAAGAGCGCCATGTCTTCGGGCAGGTCCTCAAAGGAAAAGGGGAGATTGGGCTGGAGTGGCACGAGGTCGCGATTAAAAGCGGCTTCCCGCGCGATTCAAGAGTTGAGTTGGCACATTGTTCCTGTCAGGGATTCGCGACTCCTCATTCTCTCCGCAATGAATCCCAGCCCGACCACTGCCAAGGCGCTTCCCCCGAATACGGCTCATCTTGTCCGCAGCATCGCAGATCAGTTCGCAATTGCCGGGGAGTATATCCTGGGCGAAGAGATTGAGAGCGGGCACATCAACTCGACCTACCTCGCGACCTACGAGCTTTCCGGTGGGGAGCTGCGCCGTTATATTCTCCAGCGGATCAATGAGCAGGTGTTCAAGGATCCTCTTGCGGTGATGCGCAATGTGGAGTGTGTCACCTCGCACATCAACTGGAAGGTCCTGCGCAAAAAACGGGATCTCGGAGGCCAGACCCTCAGCCTCTATCCTCACAAGACTGGTCGTTTCTATCATCACGGCGAAGGGGGAGGGATTTGGCGCTGCTATAATTTTTTCGAAGGGTGTCGGACTTATGACGTGGTTAAGAATTCGCGACAGGCCTACGAAGCAGGACACGCCTTTGGAGCCTTTCAGGATTTGGTCAGTGATTTGCCCGCCGACGAGATCGTGGAAACGATCCCGGACTTTCATCACACTCCGAAGCGCTATGACGCCCTGATGGCAGCCGTAGAGGAGGACTCCTGCGGACGGGTGGCAGCGGTGCAGGAGGACTTGGAGTTCATCCGTAGCAACGAGAGCGAGGTAGGCCTGCTTCTCAAACTTCAAAAAGAGGGAGTGCTTCCTCTGCGCATCACCCACAACGACACCAAGATCAACAACATCCTCTTCGACCAGGAGTCGGATGAAGCGGTTTGTGTGATCGATCTCGATACCGTCATGCCGGGACTCAGCCTCTACGATTTTGGTGATCTGGTGCGCACAGCCACCAATCCCGCTGCGGAGGACGAGGAGGATCTGGAGAAAGTGCAAATGAGCCTCGGGATCTTCGAGGCGCTGGTGGAGGGTTACCTCGCGGCGGCCGGTTCTGTGCTGAATAAGGCCGAGATTGCCCACATGGCCTTTTCAGGGCGCTTGATTTCGCTCGAACTTGGAATGCGATTTTTGACCGATCACCTGAATGGGGATCAATATTTTCGAGTTCAACGTGAGGGGCAAAATCTTGATCGTGCGCGGACTCAACTCTGTCTCGCATCCCAGATCGCCGAGCACGAGGCCACGATGAATAGTTTCGTGCAGAAGGTTGCGAGATCCCGGTAAGCGAGAGGCGGCCACAGGGGTCACGTCCGTTCGGAGCGAGTCCCCATTGATCGTGCGGAGAGACTTTGTTGCTCCGTGAAATCCGACTCAGGGTCGGAGACTTCCGTGGGCGCAGCTCCTCGGGAGCCCTCTGGAAGGGGCATGGGGAGGGAGTCTGAGCGAAGGGTGGGTGGGGGTCAGGCTCGCTCTAGCGTCACGACGCACTCGAGGTGTTTGGTTTGGGGAAACAAGTCGAAGGGTTGGACGGTGCGAAGCTCATAGCCTTGTGCGGCGAATTCCTTCAGGTCGCGAATCTGGGTCGAAGGATTGCAGGAGACGTAGACCACGCGCTGGGGGGCAAAGGCGAAGAGTTGCTGGAGGAAGTCGGAGCCGCAGCCCTTGCGCGGAGGATCAATCACGACCGTGGTTTCCGCGGCTGGGAAGGTGATCTCCTCGAAAATATGTTCGGCGGAGGCGGTGAGGATGGTGAGGTTGGAGAGATTGTTCTGCTTCGCGTTCTGCCGCGCCCAGTCGGCGGATGATTCGGAAACCTCCACCCCGGCAACCTCATCGAAGTGATGGGCGAGGGAGAGCGCGAAGAGACCGGATCCGCAATAGGCATCCACGAGATAGCGGCTCCCCACGGCGGCCTCTCTGGCCACGTGATCGACGAAGGCAGGGAGGATGAAGGGATTGTTCTGGAAAAAGTCGCCGGCCAGAAAGTGCAGGGTGAGGTTGCCGACTTTCTCTACGACCACTTCGCGCGGGTTAGTGTGCACCCCAGTTGCGGTGGCGCGAAGGAGAATGGTGGCTCCCTTCTTGTACTTGCCCTGCGCGGCAGTCTGGTGCACTCGCTCGCGCTCGACCGGAAGGGCGGCATTGAGTTCGTCCATGGCGATGGGGCACTGCGGGACATCGATGATCTTGCTGCGCGATCCGTTCGCTAGGAAGCCGATGTTGAGCTCCTTGTCGCTCCGTGGTTTCTGAAAGTGGGGGGTGATTTTGGAGCGATAGTTCCAGGGTTGGGGCGAGGGGATGAGTTCCTCGACAGGGTGATCAATTCCCGCCATGTGCATCAGGAGTTCGCCCACTTGCTTCTGTTTCCAGCGGAGCTGATCTGGGTAGGCGAGGTGTTGGTACTGGCAGCCGCCGCACTTTGTGAAGAGGGGGCAGGGTGCATCCTGGCGTTGGGGGCTCGGGAGGAGAATCTCGAGGAGATCGGCTTGTGAACAATTGATCTCATTCTTCCAGATGCGGGCCTTCACTCGCTCGCCGGGCAGACAGAAGGGCACGAAGACAACCCACCCTCCGTCACCCTTGGAGGCAGGGGGTTCAGGCTCTTCTTTGTTCTGGGAGCTTGGGAGGGCGAGGCCCTGAAATCGGCCCACACCAGCTCCCAAGTTGGAGAGGGAGTCGATATCGAGCTCGATGACTTCGTGATAGGCAAAGGGTTCGGGGCGGAAGTGTTTGGGAGGAGTGGACATTTGGGAATTGTTGCGGCTCAATACGCTTCAGATTGCTTTAGCTCAAAACTCCGAATAGGATGGGGCTCAATCCGTCGAATAGATATGAAAGTCCGCCTAGCCGTATGTGTTGCCGCTCTTGCCTTGGCGCCGCTTGTCGGCGCCGAAGTGGTCGAAGAGGAGACGTGGTATAGCGCTGAGGGCAAGGTCGTCAAGACGGTGAAGCGGGCCTTGACGGGCGCCCATGCAGTGAGCAAGCCCAACTGGGAGCCTGCTTGGATTGAACGAGAGCGGGTCCGGGACTCACAAACTCGCGTGAGTTACAGCTCTCCTCAGCGTTACCGATCTCGTTCCTACGGATCATCCTATTACTCTCCCTATTACTTCTCCTACGGCACTCGCTACTATTATTCTCGTAGTTTCTACCGTCGCAGCGGATTTCTCCGATATGGAAGCGGAAAGCCCCATTGGGGAGTTGGTTCCCGCAGGTCCGGGCTGAACGTCTTGTTTACTCGGTAGGCGGCTCGCTCGGTGCGTCAGTTTCGATGGGAATTTCCTCGGGCGCCTCGAGTGGAGTCGGAGGATGAGTGGCAGGACCACTCGAAAGCGGTGCGTTTGAGTCATCGGGGACCGGCCCGTAGTTAATTCTTGGGGCGGGTGGCTTCCGATGATTCGGCAAGTTTTCGGTTGGGTCGGGCAGTCGAAAGGGATCCTTACTCGGATCGAGCAGGGAGGGGGTGTGGGCGAGCGGACGAGCGGAGACCTGGCGGGTGGGTTCCACGACCGGGAATTCCAAGCCTTCTGGCCTCGGAGTTTTGCTGCAGGCGGTGAGCGCCGCGCTGCCAGCGATTGCGAGTAGGATCTTGGTGTTCATCCCGAAAAGGGAGAGCCATCTTGACCAGAATCAACTCCGACTTGCAATGCGGAAACTCCGGACCGTTAGGGACCCTTGATTTTGCGGAGCCAGCGCGTGATGTCGGCGAGTACTTTTTCCCGTTGATGGTCGTAAAACAAGAGGTGGTAGCTCTCTGGGTAGAAAGTGCGCTGCACCTTGGCGGTGGGTGGGAAGCGCGAGGCAAAGTCCTCCACGTCCTGTGCCTTGGAGAAAATATCGTGTCCGCCATGGAGCAGGAGCACCGGGAGGTCCAGCTTTCCGGCCTGTGCTGGCAAGGTCTCGATCATGGTGCCGAGGGTGAAGAGCAGGCGCAGGGTGAAGGCGGAGACGTGATAGGAATTTGTTGCGACCTGATCCTGATGCACCACGTCCTTGATCACGCGAACCTCGTCTTCCCCCGAGAGCGCCTCAAGCGAGATCTTGAGCTTTGGAAAGAGGAAGGCCCCCCAGCGCAGGGCAGTTTGCTTCCACTTGGGAAAGTCGTCGTGCACGTGCGTGATGGGAGAGGAAAGAATGAGAGCATCGCAGGGAAGGGTCTTGCTGGATTGAATTGCTGACGCCGTGGCGTGCAAGGCTATGAGGGATCCCATGCTTTCGCCGCACCACACCGTCCTGGATCCGGGGTGTTGTTCGTGAACGAGTCGGGTGAAGGTATAGATGTCACGGTACCAATCATGGGCGTGCCGAATGTCCCCCTTGCGCGAGGTGATGGGATCGTTGCCCTGTCCTCGCAGGTCGGGGGCATAAACCGCAACTCCGGGAAGATGCTCCTGCAAGTGTTCACCGAGAGTGCTCAGATCGGAGGACGCTCCGGCGATGCCATGAAAACCGATCACCACCGTTTGGGGGGAGCGGCCATTTGTTGGAAGCCACTTGTGATAGGGGAAGCGGTCCCCATCGAAGGACGTGAAGGAGGTGTCGTGGAGAGCGGGTTGGGGGACGGGAGAGGACACGGAGGGGTGGGAAGCACAGCTCGAAAAGAGAGCGAGGGTCAACGGGATCTGCGCAAGGCCCAGGAGGAGTCTAACAGTCATCAAGGAAGTTCGTTGCCGGGGAGCAAGAAGAGATTATGCAGAGAGCTTCCCGTCTGCGATGCGAAACTTTCGAACGTGTTTGCCGGTCCAAGAACGAGAACCTACCAAGCCGATTGTCAATGAGAAGAATCATACTGTCTATGGTAGCCCGGTGCACCTGTGCCTCTCCTATTGGAAGTGAAAGCAAAGCTGGAGAGAGCTTGCAAATTCTCATTCCGGGAATTCCCGCCGGTGAGAAGGAGAAGGTCAGTTTGTGGTCGGGAAGTCGGGCCCGATTCGTTATTGCAATGCCATCTCTTGGATTCAGGCGATTCAGGCCGCGGGGGACTTGGATCCCTTTGGGAGCAAGCGGCGCGTCTATGTCACGCGGGGAAAGGGCGTTGATTTACGCACCGCAGAGGGCCGCGCCTTCGTCGTGAGGAGTGGCGATACGGTAAGAGTGGATCGGCGCAAGTCGCTGGAGAAAGACTAGTCGTCCATCAACTTCGAACTGATGGGGCGTCGCGGGTTGAATGAAGCGCGGACTGTGATGGCAGATCATCGAGCATCAGCCAATTCCCTCAGCTCCGCCGCACTCACCAAAGAAAAAGCGCCGCATCGCTGCGGCGCTTTTGAAGTTCGATGAGTCGAAACATCCGCTTACGGATTGCCCGGCTTGGGCGTCGGGGTCGACTTGGGAGTTGGCTTGGGCTCGGGATTGGTCGGGATGCGGACCGGTGGGGAGACCGCGCGCGCTTTGGGCCGGCCCGGAGGGGTGGGAACTCTGACGGCAGGGGAAACTGCTCTTGCTCCGGGGCGACTCGGTGCCTGCACAGGAGGAGAAACGGCCCTTCCTCCGGGGGTGGGGCGCTGTCCAACCGGACCGCGACTTGGAGGAGCCGGGATATCCTTGAGGGAAGTGAGCTCCAGTTCGAAGATAAGGGCACTGTTTGGTCCTAGGATGGCGCTGCGGCGAGTCTCCTTGTAGGCGAGTTCGGCGGGGATGTAGACCTTCCATTTGGAGCCCACCGGCATCTGCGTGAGTGCTTCCTTGAAACCGGGAATGACATTCAGCGACATCGGAGAGGCCTTGCCCTTGGAGGAATCAAACTCGGTGCCATCAAGGAGGGTGCCACGGTAGATCGTTAAGAACTGCGTGTTGGGACGTTGTCCGGCTGCGGGAGGAGTGTAAATTTTGCCTTCGCCCTCTTTGAGAATCTCATACTGCAGTCCACTTTCAGTCGTGATGATTCCTTCGCGCTTCTTGTTCTCAGCGAGAAATTTCTCGCCGTCGGTTTTGTTCTTGGCGGCGATGGTGACCTCGCGGGTTTTGATGAGTTCGCTGAGTTGATTGAGGGCCTCATTGATCTGGTCTTGCTCGATGGAAGAGTCCTTGAGCTCCAAGGCGTCAAAGAGCCCTTTGAGGAACTGCTCCCGATCGAGGTCATCCATGCTGAGTCCGTAGCGCCCAGTCTGGCTCGTGAAGTTGCGGCCGTTGCGGTAGCCGAACCCGTATGAGGTGTAGGTCCTAATTTGGGCCGGATCCATTTTCGGCGCAGGGGGCTTGGGGGGAGGCAACGGTGTTCCGGGCACTGCTCTGGGGCGAACGGGAGCGGCCTTGGGAGGAGTGGCCTTGGGAGGAGTGGCCTTGGGAGGAG
>JAPKFB010000005.1 GCA_028821775.1 Roseibacillus sp. | reverse complement strand
GCTACCCTGCTGGCGGGTGGGGGGCGGGATGAGGCGCAGGCAATGGGCCCTGGGAATCGATTTATCTACGCTCCGCAGCATAGTTAAGGTATCTTAGTTACGTGGCTTACGCGTTTGGGGAGAATCAAGATCTTGGGCGGCGCCGGACGCTTGCCAAGAAGGCCTTCCAGGGCGCCCTGTCTCGATCGAGTCCGAAAGAAAGGGGTGCCGATGGGGGCTATTGAGGAGAGGGCGTTGATTGAATCCGCGTGGAAGTCAGCCCAGCAAGCCTACGCCCCTTACTCGCGTTTCCAAGTTGGGGCCGCCTTGGCGACCAGCGGGGGGAAGGTCTACACAGGATGCAATGTAGAGAATGCCTCCTATGGCCTGACGATTTGTGCGGAGCGGACTGCGGCGTTCAAGGCGGTGTCGGAGGGGGAGCGGGATTTTGAGCTTCTGGCGATCTGTGTTCCAGGCGGGGCTCCGCCTTGTGGAGCCTGCCGCCAAGTTCTTCATGAGTTTACGCCAGGATTACTCATAGTTACGGTTGATGAGCAAAAATCCGTGACTGGAAAGCACCGGCTCTCGGAGCTCCTTCCAGTCGCCTTCAATACAACATCATTAGATATATAATCACCGATTTATCATGGGCTATTTGAGATATAGTGGGTATGTTCCAACTCTGTAGAAAATGCAGATTAACTTATTAAGTTTCACATTCAACAGAACCATTTTGTCTGTGTGAAAATCCAGCTGCAGATGTCTCAAGACAGTTGCCTAAGGAAAGTTTCGGGTCGGATCCCAAGCCGGGGCCCCGTGCCGAATTCGGATCAATCGGACCAGGCGGAATCGGGGTCAGCAGTCCCCGAAGAGGGCCTAAGTTTCCGGGCAGAGAGCGCGCACCGATTTCTGAAACTGTCGCGGCGGGAGGTCGAAGTAGGACTTCACCTCGGAGGCGAAATGAGTGTAATGCTTGAAGCCAAGACGCTGTGCAATCACTTGAAGGGAAAAGCCTTCCGCGACCAGACGACGTGCCAGAAGCATACGATGACGGCGGAAGAGTTCCTTGGGCCGGAGGCCGGAAGCCCGCTCAACGGCGTATTCCAATTGCCGGTTGGTCAGTTCCAGAGAGTCAGCAACCCCGGAGACCGAGAAGCCTTCGGCTTCGGCGAGTTCGAGCAAATCGTGCCCGTTGGGACACACGAACCGTTGCCCCTCGCGGGCAATTCGGAACGGAGTTGGATCTTGAGCCATCTAAGTGTTTGGGAGGGGTTTGTTAATAGACAAATGAGCAGTGTTCAAGAGACCGCCTATTATCACATCCTTACCTAGTTATTCTTTTTGATCCTTGCCCCTTAGTCAATGCAGAAAGGTTCTTCCCTGCTAAGTAGTGTTGTAGTTTGCCGTAATAGCCAAGGTGCGGAGATTACTGCAAATATCCTCAGATTGCGCCGATACTCGGTCGCATTTGAGGTTTATAATCCCTACAGCATCCTCCAACTTTCCGAAGTTTTACGAGATTTCAGGATTCGTGTAGGAGATCGGGTGGTGTATCAGGGCGAGGCCGTGGTTGCGGGACTCGTGAATACAGGGATCCTCCTGGTATGCGAAGCGACGCTGGGCAATGCCTGGCTGGACGTCGATTTTCTCTCCGATCGGGAGGGACGGGAACCCCTCGCCGATCAGTTCAACTCTTTCGTTCAGGATTGGAAGCGAGCCCACGAGGTGGATTCCACCTTCAAGTTGATGGTGGCGGATATGCAAAACCTCTTCATCGGCCTGCAACGCTGGATGGAGCAAATCGATCTTGGAATTAGGGCCACCGCGACGATGAATCGGCCCACCTTGGAGCGCGAGATCATCGCGCAGTTGGAGGACCGGGTGATTAACGAGATCCGACCGGTAATGGAGAACTTCGAGGATGCGGTCGCGGAAGTGCCGGAGGGCAGAGAGGCCACGCACAAATTCTACGTGCGGCGCCAGATCCACCCCCTGGTCCTCTGTTCCCCGTTCACCTATCGGACCTTTCACAAGCCGCTGGGCTACGCCGGGGACTACGAGATGGTGAACATGATGGTGCGCGATCCCTATGAAGGAGGATCGCTCTTCGCCAAGATCCTCAATCATGCGTTTTTGCAGACCGCACCGGTGGTGGCCCACCGTAATCGAATCGAGTACCTCAGCTCGACCTTACGGGCGGAGGCGGAGCGCAATGCCCTCACCGGAAAGCGGACTCGGGTGCTCAACCTGGGGTGCGGACCTGCGCATGAAATTCAACGCTTCCTTGAAAACGAGGAGCTCAGCGATATGTGCGACATCACCCTGCTCGACTTCAATGCCGAGACGATCGAGTATACCCAGAAGGCCCTGACCCAAGTGCGCACCCAGTCGGGACGGGTCACTCCGATTTCGCTCCTGCAGCGCTCGGTCCATCAGCTCTTGCGCCAGGCAACGACGGGGGATGTCGATCTGCAGTGGGAGTCCTACGACGTGGTCTACTGCGCCGGGCTCTTTGACTACCTTTCGCAACGGGTGTGCCGTCGACTCAATGATCTCTTCGTGAGGCTTCTGGCGCCTGGTGGTCTGATGATGGTTACGAACGTGAGTAGAGATAATCCAAGCCGGGCGTGGATGGAATTCGTGTTGGAGTGGAACCTGATTTATCGCGACGACGCGGCGATGATGGAAATTGCCCCTCTCAATGGAGGACAATTTGAGACCGAATTGCGGAAGGATGATACGGGAGTGAATCTCTTCCTGGAAGTTCGGAAGCGTGCTAATGACGGTGGAAGATAACAATCAGGAGACCGAGACAACCAATCATTTTCCTGCCGATTCGCTCCTCCGGCGATTTGAACAGCAGGAGAGTAAGGTTCGGCTCCAGAACTATCGGCGAGGAGCGTTTCTAGCCGCAGTCTTCATTGTTCTTGGGAGCCTCATGGATGTGGTTGCCTTCGGGAGCTCTGATGATCCAGCTCTCGAAGGAGTGGCCGGCCGGCTCTTCTTGCTTCGTCTTGCCTGTGCCGCAGGACTCTCCTGCGTCCTACTTTTACTTTACAAGTTAAAGTCCCCCAACGCCCTGCATATCCTGGCGCATCTTATCGCGCTCTTCCCGATGGCCACGATCCTTTGGATGCTCGTTGAGACCGGTGGTGGCGATTCACCCTATTACGCAGGACTGAATCTGGTGATGGTCGGTGCAGTCCTGCTCCTCCGATGGAAATTCACGGACGGCATCGTCAATTCCCTCCTCTGTATCAGCGGCTACATGGGAGTTGCTTTTGGAACATCGACGAGTTCGGAGAGCATCAGCATCGCGCTCTTCTTCCTCTTTGTGACGGCCGCCTTCGCTTGTGTGGGTCTCTATTTCTACAATCGTCTCCGCTTCGCGGAATTCTGTCTGCGCGAAGAGGTGTTGGCCCAGCAGGCTGAACTGGCAGAGAACCATCGCAAGCTCCTGGAACTTGATGAAACGAAGACTCGTTTCTTTGCCAACATCAGCCACGAGCTCCGCGCTCCCCTCACCCTGATTCTTGCTCCGATCGAAAAAATGCAGAGCATGAACGCGGTTCAAAACGACGCGCAGCTGTCCGATCTGATCGAATCGCTTGAGGACAGCGGAATGCGCTTGTTGCGGTTGATCAATGACCTCCTCGATCTTGTTCGCCTCGATAGCGGGGAGATGCCAATCCGTTCCGAAGCCTTTTCGCCCCACAACTTCATTGATGGACTCGGGCGCAACCTCCATCCGATGGCGGAGCGCAAGCGCATCAACCTCACTTGGAGTTCGACCTGCGAGGATGATCGCAAGGTCTTCCTAGATCGTGATCGTCTCGAGAAAATTGTTCTCAACCTCGCGATCAATGCGCTGAAGTTTACCCCGGTCAGTGGGCAGGTCTCCCTCACGGTGGGAATTGAGAACGGGCAATTCACCCTCGTGGTGATCGATAATGGCTCTGGGATGCGGGAGGATCAGCTGAGTTCGGCCTTTGAGCGCTTCTGGCAAGCGGACTCCTCCGCCGCCAAGAGTCACCGCGGGGTTGGCATTGGCCTGGCTCTGGTTAAAAGTTTGACCGAATCGATGGATGGGTCCGTCGAAATCGAGAGCGAATATGGGAAGGGAACGACCTTTACGATCGCAGTGCCCTTGATTGAGATGCCCGCCAAGGTCGAAGAGTCTGAGGAGGTCGAGATGGATGAGGTGGTGAAGATCCATCGCGAGGCGCTACTCAGGGGTGCTCTCTCGCGGACGGAACCTCCGAGTTCACCGCTCGATCCCGCGGCTCCAGGTGGATCGCCACATGACGGATCGAACACGCGGGAACTTGTCCTGGTGGCGGAAGATGAGAGTGGCTTGCGACGCTTTTTGAAGGGGGAATTGGAGGAGATGGGCTGTGGCGTGATCGAGGCCAGCGATGGGGCAGAGGCTTGGGAATCGGCGCGGCAGTTTCAACCCCAGCTCATCATTTTGGATTACATGATGCCCGAGATTGACGGGATCACTTTGACACAACGCCTCCGGCACAACGATCTCACCTCCCAAGTGCCGATCCTCTTGGTCACCGCGGCCGCCGACGAGACCCCGCGGATCCAGGCCCTTGAAGCAGGGGTGAGTGATTTCCTGACGAAGCCCTTTACCACTGCCGAATTCCGCCTGCGCATTCGCAACCTGCTCGATCGCCAGAAGTATCAGCGCGAGTTGGGCGTGAAGAATCTGGCGCTCGGGGTTGCCTTGGACGAGCGTGACAACGCTCTCGCGGAAATCAAAGAGAACGAGGCACGATTGCTCCAGGCGGAAACACTCTCATCCTTGGGCCGCATGAGCGCGGGAATCGTGCATGAGGTGAATAACCCCATGAATTATGTGAAGACCGCGCTGCATGCCTTGCGGATGTACTCGGACGATGTCACAGAGCGGGAGAGAGCGGACTTCGAAGAGACCATCGACGATGCCGAAGAGGGAGTAAACAGAGTGATTCGCATTGTCAGCGACTTGCGTTCCTTCACGAAGGGTGAAGCTGCGATGAAGGAGGAAGTGAAGCTGGCAGAAACAGCTGAGAACGCCCGTCGTCTCCTTGCTGGCGAACTACAGGGCATTGAATATTACGCCAACGTTCCGGATGATCACAAAGTCAGCGGGAACGGTAATCAGTTGTGCCAGGTCTTTGTGAACATTATCCAGAATTCTGCCCAAGCGCTGGAAGGTGTGATCGAGCGAGGGGAGAAGGCGAAGATCGAAATCAGCTCTGAAATTCTTGAAGATAAGAAGGTCCGAGTCCGCATTCGCGACAACGGGGCGGGAATCGAAGAGGACGATCGCGATCATATTTTCGATCCGTTCTTTACGAAGCGTGAAGTGGGTGCGGGAATGGGCTTGGGGCTAAGCATTTGTCATCGCATTCTTGAATCTCACAAGGGAAGAATCGAAGTCGAAAGTGAACCCGGTCGTTTTACTGAGTTCAGTATCACGTTCCCACCGCCTTGGAAGAGCGAAGGAGATAGTTTCGATGGTGAAGATGATACGGATGATTATCTCGGCGCCGTCTTCGATCTTGATACCGAACCGGAAACCAGCGCCTCGCAATTAGAAGAAGAATCTTCCCAAAATGAGCCAGCAATCACTTGATTATCGCCAGCATCTGGTCCTTTTCGTCGACGACGAACAAAAGACGAGAAAGTACTTCGCGAAACTGTTCGGCAAGACCTTCCGCGTGATTCTCGCGGAAGATGGAGTGGCTGGCTTGGAGCGCTTTCGCGAATATCAGGACGAAGTCGGGGTGGTCGTGACTGACCAACGAATGCCGAACGAATCCGGCACCGATTTTCTGGAGAAGGTCGCCCTGCTCAAACCTGGGGTGGTCCGGATTCTCTCCACGGCCTACGCCGATATTGATGCCGCCGTCTCTTCCGTCAATCAGGGCGGAATCTATCGCTACATCACCAAGCCCTGGGAAGTTCCCGAGCTGGAAGTCACCTTGAAGCGAGCGATGGAACTCTTCCTCGTCCGCCTGGAGCGAGAGGAACTCGTGCGCCAGAAAATGATGAGCGTGGATATCCTCGCGGCCTCCGATCGCATCATCTCCCTCGCAGCCCTGGCCATCTTCCGTGACACCAGTTTACGCCATGTGGGCGAAGCGCTGAAGGCCGTCGTGCGCCTCTCTGAGGAACCGAGGGGAAAAGCGCTGCCTGATTCGATCGCTACCGAAGGGCTCTCCTGGCGGGAACTGTATCGTCGGCATCTCTCCTTTATGGGCGCGGTAAATTCCAGTTTGCCGCAGGATCTGACTTCGCCAGCCTCCCTCGATTATGACAATCGGTGCACGGTGAAGGAAGTTCTCGATCCACTGGTTGCGGAAGTTTCCACCATCACATGGAGCGATGCACGTGCCAATCCGCCGGACTGGCCCGGACCGCTGAACGATATTCAGGCCGTCATCGCGCCCTTCCTGAGGACTCTCGCGCAGATCATTGAGGGAGAGGGGGAGGTTCGGCTTGAAGAATGCCTTTCCGGCTTGGAAGTGAGTTTTCCCGGACGATCAATTCGGAGCGTCCTGCAACCAGCGATGTGCGCGACTGCCGAAGAGCCCTCGCGCCTCGCGATGGAATTGATTGCAGGATGCATGCGACTCACCCATCACGGCGGGGTGCTCGATTTCCTTCCCGATCCCAACCACTCCGAATCACGATTGCGCATCGGGTTCGATGTGTCCCGAATTGAGCGGGCCCCGGACGACGCCTTCGAAGAGCTGGCCGCAGACTTGGTAGGGAACGAGCTCTTCTGGTCGCGCTTCTTGGATTGAGAGGCAATAGATTGAGCGGAAAGATAATGCCTTGCATGATATCAAGACATCTATTAGATGTGAATCCCGGCTGGATCGGTAATGCTGGAACATCCCTGCCCTCATGATCAAGCTTGTCTATTGCGTCCACCGCAAATCTGGGATGTCTGAGGAGGAGTTCTTTACGTATTGGCTTAAGAACCACGGCCCGCTCGTCAAGAGTGTAGCGAAGATCATGAAGGCGCAGCGATACGTGCAAAGCCATCGCATGGAATCGCCCCTCAATGACGTGGCGAGGGGAGGAAGGGGGGCAAGCGCACCCTATGATGGCATCACTGAAATATGGTGGAACTCACACGAGGAACTTCTTGCTGCGATGGCGACTCCAGAGGGGACCGAGGCCCACGGAACCTTGATCGCAGACGAAGCCACCTTTTGCGACCTCTCTCGATCCTGCATCTTTCTAACCGAAGAGCACACAATCTTCGAGACTTGATACCATACCATGAAATCCCATAACCTGATATCGCACCCGGGGCTCAAATCAATGGGTTCGGCGACAACTTTATGTTCGGCGTTACTACTCCTCGGCCTAGAGAAGGTTGAAGCGAATGGATTCTATATCCCGGTTCAGGATCCGTTCGCCACCTCCCGGGGGAATGCATTTGTCGCAACCGCCGATCGGGCTTCTGCGATCTATTACAACCCTGCAGGACTGACCCAATTGGAATCTCTAGCAATCAATGGAGGGGTCTATGCGGTAAGCTTGGGAATCGAAGCAAAAACCGACTTCGACGGCAGGACCCACGAAAATGATGCAGCGTTCATTCCGGTCCCGCAACTTTACATCGCAGCTCCGATCAATGACCGATGGGCCGCGGGCCTGGGAATCAATGCCCCCTTTGGACTGAAGACCGATTGGGGAAGCATGACACCCTTTGGCGCAGTAGCCACCGAAACCGATCTCAAGTACGTCACCGCCTGGGGAGTTCTCGCCTACGAAATGACTGACACCCTGTCCATTGGCGGCGGGGTAGGAGTCACCTATGCGGATAGCACCCTGAATCGCATTGCGGCACCGTTGGTTGATCCGGTCTCCCAGTTTAAGTTTGAGGGCGATGACGTGGCGCTCAATTGGATTGCCTCCCTGCATTGGACCCCGCATGAGCAGCACTCCTTCGGCATCACCTATCGCGGGAAAACTGAGCTCGATCTTGAAGGCACCGCCGGGGCTCCTGGAGTCGGCCTGCCGAATGCGGGGGCCTCTTTGGATTTGGTGACGCCTGATACCCTGGCCTTTGGCTACGCATTTCGCCCAACGGAACAGTGGACCATCGAAGCGAATGTGGAATGGGTGAACTGGGATGTTCTCAAAACCTCCACTTTGAAACAGGACCTCTCACCGGACACGCCGATTCCATTCAATTGGGAGTCCAATTTCATGTATGGAATTGGGGTAACCTATGCGCCCAACCAGAATTGGGCATTTAACGCTGGATATATTTATATCGAGAACAGTCAGCCCGATCTCAATTTCAACCCCGCGATAGCGGATGCAGATCGGCACTGGCTGAGTGCCGGAGTGAGCTACAGCACGGCCGACTGGAGTGTTGATTGCGCCTATCAGTACGCCTTTTCAGACCGGACGGTCAAGAACCAGACGGCCGCATTTGATGCCAACAATTTGGTCGCGGGTGAGTATCAATCGAGATTCCACGGGTTGATGCTTTCCGTGAACAAGCAGTTCTGATCGCGGAGCTGGCTTCTGGTTCGCGATAGAGAAGGCCTCCTCCTTGCGTAGGGCCTCCTGAATGCGACTGCCGTCAACGATTGCTCTCCTGGGGGCGGGCTTGTTTCTGGCTTGCTCGCAGGAGGCTACCTCAGGACCTGCGGAACACTGGGCCTTTCGCGTCCCAGAGCCTCCGATTCTCAAGGGGGCCGGCCACCCGGTCGACGAGTTGCTTGCGATCGCCCAGAAAGTCAGAGGACTGCCTTTGGCACCCGAAGCCCCCCGGCCCGTTCTCCTGCGCCGCGCTTGGCACATCCTGACTGGCTTGCAGCCAGATTCCGCGACTCAAGACCGGTTTTTGGAGAGGAACGATCCCACCGAAAAGTGGATCTCGGACTTGATCGAGGAAGGGTTGGCCTCTCCCCACTTCGGCGAACGTTGGGCGCGCCATTGGCTCGACGTCGCCCGCTATGCCGATACCAAGGGCTACAACTTCACAGGGGGTCGGCTCTTTCCCTATGCCTTCACCTACCGTGACTGGGTGGTGCACGCTCTCAATGAAGACCTGCCCTACGACGAGTTTGTGCGCCGCCAACTTGCGGCCGATCTCATGGGCTTGCCAGAACCTGAACAAGCGGCGCTTGGATTTCTGACCATCGGACGCCGATTCCTGAACAAGGATGATCTCATCATCGCGGATCGGATCGACGTCACCTTCCGCAGCACCATGGGCCTCACCATGCAATGCGTGCGCTGTCACGATCACAAGTATGATCCCCTCACGATGGCAGACTACTATGGAATCTACGGCGTCTTCGACAGCGTCTTCGAACCGAAGGAGGACGAGCTTCCCCTGGTGAGCAAGGTCGACGAGTCCAATCCCGAGTATCTCAAGTTCCGGATCGAACTCACCAGACACGCCAACGCCGCCCACGACTATGCGGCACAGAAAATCAAAGGCTATGAACGCCCGGCAGATCCCCTTCTCTTTGATCGCAAGGCGGCAAGCAAACGGCTCAACCAGAGGGAACGGGGCCACTATGCTGACCTCATTGCCAAAATGACGGAGTTGGAGGCGAAGTCCAACTTTGCGCCCTCCCGTGCCATGGTTGTCCGGGATCATGCCACCCCCCGGGAGCCTGTAATCTTTGAGCGGGGTCAGCCCGGAAACCGGGGGGACCAGGTGCCGCGCGCCTTTCCGGTCTTCTTCCGTGACGATGCCAAAAAGGTTTTCATCAAGGGCAGCGGTCGTCTCGAACTGGCACATGAACTCACCCGTCGAAGCAATCCGCTGACCGCCCGGGTGCTGGCAAATCGGGTCTGGATGCATGTGATGGGGGAGCCTCTGGTGGCCTCTCCGGGTGATTTTGGAGTGCAAGCAGAACGCCCTCTTCATCCCGAGCTTCTCGATCACCTGGCCGTGTTCTTCATGGAGCATGATTGGTCCACCAAAGAATTGATCGGGCACATCATGAATTCCAAGGCCTGGCGTCAAAGGAGCGACGTGGAACCGGAACGACCCGCAAGCGACCCGGAGAATATTTACTATACACGTAGTAATCGACATCGCAAAAGTATTGAAGCGTGGCGGGATACCACCCTGCAAGCGAGTGGGAGGCTTGACCGCACTCTCGGGGGGCGCCCGGTAAAGATTCACGAGGCACCATTTCCGCCCCGCCGGACAATCTATGGATTGATCGAGCGTCAGAATCCTCCGTCCTTTTTCCGCATCTTTGATTTTCCGGATTCCAACCAGCCGGTCGTTCGCCGGGCCGCCACCACCACGCCCAACCAGGCGCTCTACCTGATGAACAGTCCCTTCCTTCATGGAGAGGCCAAGGCGACCGCCGCAGCCGTGCAGGGGATCGACGAGTCGAAGAGAGTGACGGCCCTTTATGAGCGCATCCTCCAGCGGGCTCCCTCCGCCGCGGAGCTCTCCCGGGCGGGCAACTTTCTACGGAGGAATGAAGCCTCGCGGGGGCGGACTGCGGGCGCGTGGAGCTACGGCCACGGACGAGTCCACCGTGATTCAGAACACATCGACTTTAAGTCGTTTACGCACTTTTCGGGCGAGGCCTGGCAGGGCGGCCCGATTCTTCCTGATCCAACGATGGGATGGGTTCACTGGCGAGCGGGCGGGGGGCATCCCGGTCACGGTGATCATGCGGCAATCTTGCGATGGTTTGCGCCCCGCGATGCCAAGCTGGAGATCAAGGGAGAGCTTCAACGACCCCACCAGAGCGGAGATGGGGTGCGCGGACTGGTGGTGGTGCAGGGCAAGATTCTCAAGGAGTGGGAGGTGTCACCCGGCGGGCGCCGTGCGACCGATCTTTCGGCTGTGGCGGTGAAGGCCGGAGACACCGTTGACTTCCTTGTCGAGTCCACCGGAAACGAAGGGTTTGATTCCTTCCTCTGGTCTCCGGTCATATCTGCGCCCGGCCATCGCGTTCCTCTTGCGGAGGCGAAAGCAGGATTCTCGGGGCCGGCCCTCGACCCCTGGCCGCTCCTGGCCCAGGTTCTTTTGCTTTCCAACGAGTTTCTCTTTGTTGATTGATCTTGGCGCAGCGTATACTACTACCTCATTAGTATTTAAATGTCTCACCACCCCACCAATCTCGATCACCTCTTTCTCACCCGTCGGCAGATGCTGGCGCGCTGTGGTATGGGGATGGGAGCGCTGGCCTTGAATGGAATTCCGGAGCTGGTGGCCGAAGCGGCCGATTCTGAGGTGGCACTCAACCCCCTCTCTCCCCGCCCGTCACAGTATCCGGGCAAGGCCAAACACGTCATTCATCTCTTTATGAATGGAGGGGCATCCCACCTTGACACCTTCGACCCCAAGCCGGAGCTCACCAAGCTTCACGGGGAGAAGCTGCCAAAAATGCTCCGGACCGAGCGGCCAACTGGGGCGGCCTGGAAGTCGCCCTTCAAGTTCTCCCGGCACGGGGAGTGCGGCTTGGAAGTCTCCGATCTTTTTCCGCATGTCGGGAGCATGGCGGATGACCTCTGTGTGATTCGATCCATGCACGCCGATGTCCCCAATCATGAACCGTCTCTTCTCCTCATGAATTGCGGCGACGGACGCCTGGTGCGGCCGGCCATGGGATCGTGGGTGACCTATGGACTGGGAAGCGAGAATCAGAATCTCCCCGGATTTGTGGCGATGTGTCCAGGGGGCTTTCCCATTCAGGAAACCCAGAACTGGCAAGCCGCCTTTCTTCCAGGGGCCTTTCAGGGGACCTATGTCGATACCAATGAGACCGATCCCAGGAAGCTGGTGGAGCACATTGAGCGCAGGGGCATGAGAGACCGCACGCAGCGGAGTCAGCTCGATCTTCTGCGCGAAATGAATGAGCAACATCTCAAGGATCGGCAGAACGACGCCCGTCTCGAAGCCCGCCTGCAGTCCTTCGAACTGGCCTATCGCATGCAGATGGAGGCCACCGATGCCTTTGACATCAGCCAGGAACCGGAGGAGATCCGCAAAATGTATGGGAAGGGGACGCAGGCGCGCCAGATGCTAATCACCCGGCGCCTCATTGAACGCGGAGTCCGTTTTGTGCAGGTATGGCACGGCGCAGGACAGCCCTGGGATAATCACGACGATCTTGAAAAGAACCACAAGAAGCTGGCGGGGGAATGTGATCAGCCCATTGCCGCTCTCCTGAAAGACCTCAAGATGCGCGGTCTCCTAGAGGAAACTCTCGTCATCTGGGGCGGCGAATTTGGGCGGACCCCCACCGTGGAAATGCCCAAGCCCGGGGCCAATGAGGGCAGGATCAATGGTCGGGATCATAACCACTATGGCTTCACGATGTGGCTGGCGGGTGGGGGGGTGAAAGGGGGATACACTCACGGCAGTACCGATCCCTTCGGCTTTCAGGCCGAGGACAAACCGGTCCACGTGCACGATCTCCATGCGACCATTCTGCACCTCCTGGGCTTTGATCACGAAAAACTCACCTACCGCTACTCCGGCCGGGACTTTCGCCTGACCGATGTGCACGGCAAGGTCGTGAGGGAGCTTCTGGCCTAGGCGGCACCTTCCCTGCCAGAGTGGGAACGGAGCGGGCGCCGGCCCGCGGCCTTCTAGCCCATGAGTTCCTCGCGGATGGCGGGGTCTTCGCTGAGTCTCTTGCGTTCACCCTGAACGGCTTCCCACTTTTTCTTGAGGTGTTTGAGAAACTCTTTCTCGCCGTCTCCGATGCCGTCTTCCAACGCTTCGCAAAGCTCAACCGCACCTTTGAGGTATTTTTCAAACTTCTCGTGGACCTTGCCGTCGATTTCCTTGAGTTCTTCCAGCGCACTCTTGGCGTCCTCACTGGCGGCCTTGCCCTCGTGGAATTTGTTCCGGAACATCATCATCTGCACCCGGCTGAACACGCCTGAGGAACGGGAATCGATTTCGTGGAAGCTGCCCCCCACCGAAAGGTGCTCGGGGGCATTGCCGCGCGCGAATTCGAGAAGGAGCTTGGCCGAGATGTGATTGGGCATCTTCTTGATCACCGCTTCCAGCTTCTCTTGGACTCGGTCGTTCTTGAGCATCTTTTCGCCTTGGTCGGCAATCACTTCCGCCACGGCATTGAAGTCATCGAGGGTGCTTTGCACCTCGGTGGATTTGGTTGCGCGCGAGAGGGCGCGGGCCTGCTCAATGTCCTTCATGGTGAAGACTTGGATATCGAGAAGTTGCTGGATTCCGTCGAGGACGAGGATGTCATTCACCCCGCCGGCATTGCCTTCGGGAACGCCGACAATCTTGCACTTGCGGCGTGTAGCGCCCCGGATTTTGGCGGCCACTCCCCCAATCTTGGTGGTCTTGCCGTTGGGAGTGATGCCACCGGTGCAGGCAAACTTCTCGTCGAGGTTATCGCCGGTGAAGAGCGCGTCGAGCATGAGAGCCATGGCGGTCCCCGCCGAGGGGCCATCGACCCGTTGATCGCGGTCCTGGAATACAATGTTCACCTCGTAACCATCAGGCACCATGTCCTGGGGTTCGTAAGTGACGCGCAGGAAGTCGCGGATCGACTTCAGGCTGTTGCCCATCATGTCTCCGACCTTCTGGTCGATCTTGAAAACAACCCCCTTGACGTTTTCCTGTTTGAGGGCGGTGGCAATGATTTCGTTGGCGGCTCCGGCTTGCTTTCCGCCACCCAAGGTCACCACCACCAGTCCCACAATGGAGCTCTGGTTGGTGGCCAGCTTCTTGGCAGGCCCGGGAGGCATCTTCTCCGTGCGGGGCTCCATGCGGCCACCGCCACCCCGATTCCACGGGACCTCCTTGATAACGGCATGCCCCTTGAGCTGCTCCCAATCGACCTCGACACCGTCGGCCTTCAGTTCGTCGCGCAATCCCTCGAGGCGATCGGTGTATCTGTGATCCTCGACAAGGCGCAGCGCGACATCCACACAATAGGCGGCACAGATTTTGTTGTCCTCGTTGTCGTCTTTCTTCAGCAAGGTGCGAATACCTGAGTAGATGTTGCCCACCAGGCGTTCCTTGCTCGTGTTGCTGGCACCATAGGCCTCGGCGTCTTCCTTGAGTTGTTCGAAGGTGGTCTTGAATGACTTCGCCTCGGGATTGATGCGACCCGAGATTCCGAGGGAGTTTGAACGGAGCTCGTTATCAACCGCGCCCTTTTCATGATCGAAGTCACTGGCGACCCGGGCCAGCGCCGCCACTAGCCCGGACTTTTCAATTTCACCACGCCGGCCAAAGTCGAGTTTCTTGGTGTCGAAGATCTCGACATCCATTTCGGGCAGGTAGAAGAGCGAATCCTCCTCCTGAGCGAGAAGAGAGGACTGGAAGCCGGTGAGGAGAGCTGCGGCAGCCACGAGGGTGCTGAGGAAAGTCTGTTTCATAGTGGTTGCAGGGGAAGGGTGTAATCGATAGCGCCTGAGAGGCTAAAGCAAAAGCGTTGGTTGTTGGCAACCCCCGGGCTCACCCGAGCAGCGGTCTGCACCCGGGATTTTGTGCATTTAGCTTGTTTTCTGCACCTTCTTCGAAGGAGGGGGAAAGGATTCCCGGGTGAAGGGCGCCAATTTCTTAAGAAAGGCGGAGAACTTGGTCTGCAATCCCTGATAGTGAGTAAGAACGGGCACTCCGCGGTAGGTGATGTTTCCTTCCGAGTCGAGGACCCCATCCCGTTTGCTTCGCGCCACAAGCTCGGCCAATTTGGCCAGCTGCAAGGCCTCTCGCTGGAGATCGAGATCTTTGGGGGCAAAATACTTCGAGAAGCGATCGATTTCTGAGCGGGTTGCCTCCCCAATCGCCACGATCCGGTTGACACTTAGCTTCTTGAGTGGAGTGCGAGTGAGGGAGGTGAGGGGATCGACCGCGCTGCGCAAAATGCGTCCGGCGACCTCGCGGTCGACCCGGGTGGGTCGCTCGCTGGTGCCCTGAACCAGGAGCATGGAGGAGGAGAAGTGGAAGGGTGCCTGGGACTGAATCTCGACGAGCCGCTGTCGGACGTGCTTGTTGACGCAAAGTTGGCCCACGTCCTTGCCTTTGCTGATCCCGCGCAACTCGACAAAGAGCTGCGAGGTGGCGGCGAGACCCTCGGGATCGCCCGCGACGCTGGCGAGGCTGAGCGCGACATCGAGGGAACTGACCACCAAAACTTCCCACTTGAGAAAAAACCCGGGATCTTCCATGGCGATCATGGCCCGGAGCCCGGGTTGCAGATCGGGGGGCACCAGCAAGCGGCCACCCTTGGCGAGGCGAAGGGCGCGAAGGTAGTTCCAGCTTTGGCGGGGTCGGGTGAGACGGCCATCAGATTTCAGGTCACCCAGGAAGACGACGTCATCGCGCAGGGCCTTTCCGCTGAGAGCGGCGTGCATGAGGAGCGAAGCAGGGCCCGAAATGGCGGTTTCATTGCGGGAGGCGTATCGCTCGGCACCCGTGTCGAGGAGGGCGACGGAGTGAATCGGGAGATCAGGCCAGGTCCGTTGCAGGGAACCACGCACCCGTTCGCGGGCCGTGTCCACGATGGGGGCCTCAAATTCGGGGCGCAGCGCGAAGGTAAAGAGCGCGCCCTCATCGCGGTTCACCACCTCCATGGAGACTCTTGCAATGCGCAGATGCTGGTGGAGGTCGCGGTCGTAGAGGTAGAGCGGAGTTTGGGTACTCGTCTTGGCGAGCAGGATGGGTGGTCGGTCAACCGGTGGCGGTGGGGGCTTGGGCTTTGGAGGGGAGGGCTTAGATTTGGGAGGAGGCTCGTTTTTGAATCGAGCCAGGGATGGCACCACGTCCTTCCACCGGGCGGTCTCACCCCCTGGATCGTGACGCTTGGAGTTGGGATTGCGGGGATCGAGCACCCGCAGGGCGTCTAGGAGTTGATTTCCAAGGAGTTGCCCCGCCGCTCCAGCCTCCTCTTGCAAGAGCCACTCGGTGATGCCCCAGCTCTGTCCCAAGGCCTTGTCGAGATCGCTCTCGCTTGCGAGGGCCGGAGTGCCCTTGGCAAGGCTGAGGGCCAGTTCCCGGGCAGCGCGATTGGCGGGATCGAGGCGGATGGCAATGGCAAGCAACTGTGCGGTGGCCCGGAATTGCTCGGGGCCCTCGGCGATCTCCCGGCGAGCGAGTTCACCAAGGTGGGCAGAGAGCGAGCGCATGGTATCCGTGTCAAGCGGCAGGAGGTCTCGCTGGAAAAGGGCGTTGCCCCCATCAGGGGCCACAAAGACCGGCGCCGCAGGAAGCGGGTGAGTCAGGGCCAAGGCCAAGGGGACGAGCAGGAGAAGGAGGCGCATCGCGTTTACAGTTTCTCCTACCCTTCGCGGGGGTGCAACCTTTTGGCCGCGGCTCTGATCGAACGGGAATTTTACCACTGTCCGCCTTGCGGGTGCCCGCTAGAGTCGAGGGATGGCAGCAAGTGGTCCCGAAGAAACGACCCAGGATGAGGTGATGTTCTACGATACGGACGTCGGGGGCGTCGTGCACAATCTCGCCTACCTGAGGATGATTGAGCGGTGTCGAACCAAGTTGGCGGCGCAGCTGGGGTTCGACCTGCGGGTGATGTCCGAGACTCAAGTCTATCCCGTGGTGCTGCGCACGGAGATCGATTATCGCAAGCCCGGGCGCCTGGGAGATCTGTTAGAGACTTGGGGATGGCTGGAGCAGTGGGGCCGGGTGCGCTTTTGGTGTGCCTTCGAAATGCGGCGTCCTGAGGACGGGACTCTCCTCATCACCTGTCGTCAGCAGCTGGCGCTCGTGCAGATGCCGGAAGGCAAACCGCTGCGGTTGGGCGAGAGGGGGAAGTGAGCGGGGTGCTGCGGGGTAGAGACAACGGATGCGGGATCTCTGAGAAGGGCCGTGCCAGCTTGATGGAACCATTTTTTACCACCAAGGACCAAGGTCGTGGGATGGGTCTGGGATTGAGCGGCTGTCGCCGGATCCCTGAAGACCATGGTGCCGCTGAGTTGGCGTAAAGCGGTTTCGGATTACAGGGACTCGCAACTCAGCGCCCGAACATTTGGGTCCAGTGGCGACCATAGTTTCCCATTCCCACGCGCCCGTAGCCGGGGCTGAACATATTCTTGTGGTGACCGGGTGAGTAGAACCAGCCCTTGTTGGCGGCCTTGGGTTGAGCAGAACCCATGTAGATGTTCTCGCCCCCTCCTGTTGTTCCGGCCAACCGCGCGCGATCAGAGGGCGAGGCCTTCCCCGGAACAGGCGAGGTGTGGCTGAAGAATCCTTTCTTGGCCATGTCTTCGGAATGTCCCCGAGCCGCATCACAAAGCTTCGGATCGATCACGAGTGCATTCAATCCAACGAGGAGGCGCATGAGATTGAGCTCTTCGACCCCGAGGCGTTCCGTCTCCGGGATCATGGCGGACCCGGCAACCTTCCGGTTTTTGTCCATGATCCGCAGACCGCTGTGATCGAGGTCGGAAAACTCTTCCGCGATTCTCATTTCCCCGCCCTTGATGTTCTTCACGGTTTCGGGAGGCTCGATCGCGATGGCAGCCCTGAGAATTCCATCGCGAAAAGTGCCAAGGCGGAGGGCCTGATGGCGTTGAGCTTTGAGCGAATCACCGGCGATCCTGAGAATACGTTCTGCCGAGGGCAGAAGGATTTCACGGAGTTGATCGAGGGCCGGCCTGCTTTTCACTTTCAGGGCACTCTTCATGGGGCCCTCCGCCATCCCGCGGACGGTGTGGAAGTGTTCGCGCATCTGGCGGAGGATCTTTTGATTCGCCTGACGCAGGGGACCCGAATTCTGTTCCTTGGCGGCCTCCTTGAAGGCCGCGAGGTAGGCATCGCGCATCTGGGGCCAGACCTTGTCGTACTCGGCTTGGAGCTTGGCGAGCTCAACGGGCTCCAGTTCGCTGAGGAGCTCAATGAGATCGTCAAAGTCGGTTCCGTTCTCCAACCGGGTCTGGAGAGCAGAAAGGACCTCATCGGTGGCTTTGGGTCCCGCCGGAGCAAGAGCACTCAACAAGAGGAAGGTGCAGAAGAGAGCCACGGAGAAGCGAAGCATTGCGAGAGGGTAACGAGTGGGAGGCAGCGTTTCCTAGGAAAATAGCGGTGGCGAGCGTAGCCCTTGCTCAGAAATCTGGGGGAACGTGCCCAAAAAGAGAACGAGGAGGACCGAAGTCCTCCTCGTTTCCGGGGTTGAGGGCCATGTTTCGTTAGCGGCAAGTGCGGCCGCGAGAGGAGCTATCCGAGTGGATGCCACGAAAATGGCTTGGGGAGCTATGGTCATGGCTGCGGCTGCTGATCACGATGCGCGGACCACAACTATGGGTCGTGCGATGAATGACCGGGCCATGACTATGGGGGCTCCGGGAATGGGCCCGCAGACGACACGAGCTTCCGTGCGAGAAGGCCACCCGAGAGTAGCCAAAGATGGGGCGGCGATAGCAATCGTAGGTGCGGACATAACGCCTAGTTTGGATCGGGCAGCCGCAGGACGCGTGGCCGCTGACGTAAGTGATGGAAGCGTGAGTGCTGTGACCAGCTTCGGCATTGGGAGTGGCGAGAAGTCCGACAAATGCCACGGTGGCGATCGCGAAGAGTTTGTGAATCATGTTGTTCTTGGGGTAATGGTTACAGATCTTTGTGACCTGACCGGATGCGGATCTATTCAAGGGAGATCACATTTTTTTGGATCGGAGCTTCTGGAGCCCGAGCCCCCTTCCCTAGCAGGCTGTTGATTTTCTCCACAGCGCCGCGCCGCCGGAGAGTTTTGTCGCATGGCCAACGAGTCGACAGGTCGGCCCGCGGGGCGGAACCAGTTGAATGCGCTGGCTTTGTTGCTCGGGGCTCATGAATCTCGATTCAATTCCGCCTCGCGCCGCGCCAACCCATCCAAGAATTTCAACACCCTGCGAGATTTCGGGAAGATGACCAAGTGTTCCTCTTTCGCTGGGCGCTAAGGCGGGAATCAGGAGGGCGCTTTCCGCGCCGGGGGGAGTGGCTTCGGACGCTATGGATTGGGAGGGAGCTTGAACTCTTTCTCCAGCTCTCGGAGGAGGATCTCAGGGCTCTTCATCAGGCCGTGGAGAAGCTTGCCGTTGGGCAGGACGAGGAGCTTGGGCATCTTGATCGTGGTGCGGATGAGCTGGCTGAAGTCGTTCAGGTCAGCTTTGAGCAGGTCATCCACCCAGGGGTCCTTGAGGGCCTTGGCGAGTTCCTCCTCGCCCACGATCTGCGCGACCGCGATCTCGGCGATCTCGGGATCCATGACCGGCCGGGTGAATAGAGTCTCATGCACTTCGGGGAAGGCCTCCGGCTTGGCTCGCCAAGCCGCGAGCCCGAGCCGGGCCAACTCACAGGCGTGCTCGTGATTTTCAATCTGGGTGGGGAAGTGGGGATTGCAGGCGCGATTGAGAGGGACCGGCAGCATGATCATGCAAAATTTGCCGGGATGGTTCTTCGCCACCAGATGGAGATCCTCGTGCATGTCCCGGCAGGAGGCACAGGTATAGTCGAAGTACTTCACGATCACGTGGGGCGCGTTCGCTGATCCCAAGTGGGGCATGAGCCCGGTGTGAAAATTCTTGCTTCCGTTTGGGAGGGAGACGGAACGTCCCTGGGAGCCGGGCTGGTTCCCACTTTTGCCCTTACCCAAGGCGTCGGGCGTTCCTCGCTCATCGATGGAGATCCCGGTCTCTTCGGCGTGGGTATCTGGCGTTGGGCCGAAGACCTGTCCTAGGCAGAGAACGATCAGGGCCAGGATTGCGCCAAGCGGGGCGAATTTAAAAGGAGACGGACTTGCGGGTTCCAGCTTGCGGAGGGAAAGGAAGAGAACGACCGCGGAGCTCACGCCAATCAGGTGCATGGCCGTGCACCAGGGACAGAAGGCTTTGACCTCGAAGACAAGGAGATTAACAAACCAGGTGGCCGCTCCGACGAAGCAAATGGCAAAGGCAACATAGACTTGTCGGGAAGGCCTCCAGGTTGCAACGAGCAGGGCGAGATACATGACCGCCGCGAGAAAACTTACCGGGATGCCGAAGAACTGCGACCAGCGGGACCCAAGGGCGTTGGCGCAGCCAGATTCGGCCCCGCAGCCTTCGATAGAATCAATGTCGCCGGCGGCCTTCCGAAAGAAGAGGTAGGCGCAAACCAGAAATCCCACCAGTGCGAGGGCGCGAAGGATCCAAGGTTTTTTCATGGGTCGAAGGCTACGGGGATGAGCGAGAGGGACAAAGGGAAAGTTGAGCCCCGACTATTTGCCCACGTTCACGGCCTTGAGGAGGTAGGCCAGGAGCTCATCTGGTGGGTGCAAGCCATGGGGATGGTGGCCCTTGCCTGGCTTGCGCCATATTCTAACAGGTCCTCCCAGCTTCTCGTAGTTCTTGGCCAGAGCCTCTCCATTTTCGGCAACCGGGACCACCTTGTCCGCCATCCCGAGGACGAGGGCGTAGGGAACCTTGCGGGTTGCAAGTGGTTTGAGAGTGGCCGGGCTGAGAGGTTGGGGGTGGTTCGCGCCCGCCTCCGCCTTGATGCCGTAGGCCTTCAAGCAGCGCTGCCAGTCGCCTTTGGAAAATTTGCCACTCTTTCCGCCGGGCCATGAATTGAAGTTGCAAACCGGATTGTCGCCATAGATCGCGGCCACCTTGTCGGGATTGGCAGAGGCCCAGTTTGTGATGATCAACCCACCTCGCGACATCCCTTCAAGGATCGGCTTTCTGGAAAGTGATTGCTTGGTAGCCAAGGCGTAAAAGGCATCCCACCGCTTGATCGCAGAGGGAGCTCCAAAGAGGCCTCCGACCTCGCAGTAGGTGAGATGGAAGCCCTTCTTCAGGAGTGCCAGGTCGAGAGCCGGTTGATGACCCCAGAAGCGAGCCCGCCAGACCCAGGGATTGCCCGGAGCCGCTTTCTTGGGCGTCACCACGATGCAATTGGCCCCGTCACCCGGGAGCTTGAAGTCGAGGCGCTGATAGCCGTTCCAGTCGGAGACTTTACCTTTGGGCCAATTATCCGCGAGAGCGGAGGCGGGGAGCATGAGGAGAGCGATGAGAATGCGCATGGACTTGCACATACGAATGAAATCTGACAGCTTTTCGAAATGCGCGCCCTTCTTTTTATGAGCGACCTGATCAGGCGGGGAGAGGGGCATCTTTTTCGGAGATCTGGAGAGCGCTGCAAAGTCTCGGACTGATTATTGTGGAGAATGGCTTTCTGATTCCGTAATAATAATTCGGGATGGGACAGCTCTTCATCACTCTGGCCGTTATCGTGGGAGTCGTCCTCCTCGTGGTGATGGTCATTTACAACGGTTTCATTAGCCGGCGAAGTCGGATGCGCAATGCCTTCGCGTCGATCGATGTGCAGCTGAAAAAGCGCTGGGATCTAATTCCGCAACTCGTTGAGACTGTGAGGGCCTACGCTTCGCACGAGAAGGACGTCTTTGAGAAGGTGACCAAGGCTCGTCGTGGGATTGAAGCGGTCCAATCCGATAGTCGGAAGCGCTTCAACTACGAACAGGACCTCGGTGCTGGATTGGCGCGGGTCATGATGTTGGCGGAGAACTATGCCGAGCTGAAGGCGGGCGATCAGTTTCTCAACCTGCAGCGGAATCTGACGGAAGTGGAGTCACAGATCGCGGCCTCGCGGCGCGCATTCAATGCTGCCGTCACTGCTTGGAACGAGGGGGTCGAAATGTTTCCGGGGAGTATTCTGGCCGGAATCTTCCACTTCAAGATTCAGGATTGGTTCGAGACCCCCGAGGATCAACGGAAGGTAACCGATGCCCGCCTCTAGGGCCTCCGGTCCCTCGCAAACGATATGGAGCGTCCCCGCTCTGGTCGACAAGCTCGCTCCCGTCCGGCCAAGCGCACGTGCACGACTTGCACGCGACCATTCTTCACCTGATGGGGCTCAACAAAAAGCTCACCTACTTCCATTCCGGGAGAAATCATCGGCTCACCGATCTCTACGGAAAGGTGCTTCGCGAGATCGTGGCCTAGGGTATGTTCAAAAACCCGACTAGCGGCGGGGTTAGAATCGATTAGGAGAAAAGATCAGGCGCTGCAAGCAGTGCCGCGAAAGGGAACCGCGGCCATTTTCCCGTCTCGCTGCGTTCTCGTCCGGCTCTGTAGGCTCGCCCATCAATCGCGGAGACCAGGCTTCCCTGCTCTAGGCGAGTAATTCTTGCACGACTCGGCCATGGACATCGGTGAGCCGAATGTCCCGTCCGCTAAACCGGTAGGTCAGCTTCTTGTGATCAATTCCCAGGAGATGGAGCAGGGTGGCGTGGAGATCGTGCATCTCCATGACATTCTCGATCGCCTTGTAGCCAAACTGGTCGGTTGTTCCGTAGACGGTGCCGGGTTTTATGCCGGCGCCCGCCATCCAGAGACTGAATCCAAATTCGTTGTGATCGCGGCCGTTGCCTCCCTGGGCGAACGGGGTGCGTCCGAATTCACCGGACCAGAGGACCAGGGTGTCGTCGAGCATGCCGCGTGATTTGAGGTCCTTGAGGAGGCCTGCGATGGGCTTGTCGACCGACTTGGCATTGTTGCCGTGATTCTTTTGCAGCCCACCGTGGGCATCCCAGCGGTCTTCGCCGATGTCGGGAATGGTCAATTCGACAAAGCGCACCCCGCGTTCAATGAGACGGCGGGCAATGAGGCATTCCCGAGCGTAGGTTTTGGTCCCCTTGTAACTGTCGTCGATGCCGTAGAGTTTCTTGGTCGCTTCGCTCTCGTCACTGAAGTCCATCAGGTCGGGCACGGCGAGTTGCATGCGGGCAGCCAACTCGTAATTCACGATCGCGGATTCCAACTCGGCATTCCCCTGTGAGGTCGTGGCGTTCAGGCTGCCGATCAGCTTGCGCTTGATGGCCTGGGCCTGGGAGTGACGTTCATTGGGACGGACATTGGCGACCGGAGTTCCATTGGCATTGAGCAAGCTTCCACGATGGGTGGCGGTAAGGAATCCGTTGGAGAAGCAATCGAGGCCACCGGAGGGGATGCGGCCGCCGTTGATGACGACAAAGCCGGGCAGGTTATCGCTCTCCTTGCCGAGTCCGTAAGAGGCCCACGCTCCCATGCTGGGCCGCCCTTGCAAGCCGGTCCCGCTATGAAAAAAGTAGTTTGCAGAGGTGTGCTCGGGGAACTTGGACGTCATCGAACGCACGATGCAGAGGTCGTCGGCGTGCTCCGCGATATGGGGGAAAAGATCGCTCACCCAGGCACCGCACTGCCCGCGCTGTTTGAAGGTCCAAGGCGATTTGAGGACCTTGCCGATATTGTCGAACTGCGTCTTCTCGAGCTTTCCGATCGCCTTGCGGGGATCCTGGCCGTGGTATTTCTCCAGAGCCGGCTTGTAGTCGAAGGAGTCGACCTGGGAGACCCCGCCTTCCATGAAGAGGAAGATGACATTGCGCGCCTTGGCGGGGAAGTGACGGTCCGGGATCAGGGACGAGGCGGCCTTGGCCTGGTCCATGAGTCCTGCCATGGCGAGGCCGCCGAAGCCCAGGGAGGTCCGTTGGAGGATTTCGCGGCGAGTGGGAAAAGAGCTCTTCATCATCGCAAGTAAATGAAATCGTTCATGGAAAAGAGGCCGTGGCAAAGGTCATGCCAAAGCTCCCTGGAGTTGGGATTGCCGCCGTGGAGCTGCATGAGCTCGGGAAGAGAATTGATCAGGATGGTGAGCTCATGGGTGGCGGGAGGACGCGCGAAGGCCTCCTCGAACATGTGCTTGAATCGCTCCAACGGACTGGCGGTGGGCATCTCCTTCAGGAGGTGTTGGGCCCAGATCTTCGCTTGCTCGTAAATCAGCTTGTCGTTCATCAGCGCGAGGGACTGCGCAGGGACATTTGTGATGTCGCGCTTGCCCTTGGTGCTGAAGGGGCTTGGGAAGTCGAAAGCCAGCATGAGAGTGGGCAGAAAATTGCGGCGCACCGAGGTGTAGATCGAGCGCCGCCCGCCCCCATCAAGCGGTCCCCCTCCGGGGCGTCCACGGCCCACCACGAATTCATCGAGATAGGTGGGGATCGGTTTCCCTCCGACCTTGCGGTCGAGTCGCCCGGAAATCGCGAGCACGGCATCGCGAATGGCTTCCGCCTCAAGACGGCGGACCGGCATGCGGTGGAGCTGGATGTTGTTTGGGTCGAGCTCGTCAAACCTTGGATCGGCGCTCTCGCTGGACATGGCGAAGGTCGAGGTGAGGATCAGGCGCTCAATGAGGGACTTGACCGACCACTTGTGGGTGTCCACGAATTCCCGAGCGAGGTAATCGAGGAGCTCGGGATGGGAAGGCCGTTCGCCAAGCCAGCCGAAGTTGTCGACGGTGCGGACGAGACCTTGCCCAAAGAGCTGGTGCCAGATTCGGTTGACCATCACGCGGGCGGTGAGCGGGTTTTTTGGATGGGTGAGCTGCCTCGCCAACTCGAGCCGTCCAGAAGTTCGCGTGTCGAGCGGGGCATAACCGAGCGCCTCGGGGAGCCGCCGCACCGCGGGGTCGAGCAACTGAGTCGGACTTCCACGATCCATGATGTACTCGTTGACGCCATTGCCATCGAGCCAGGCGACGCCGAGTCGGGAGTCCCACTTCACGTTCTTGCGGATCCCTTCCAGACGTTGAAGATAGTCCGGCGCGATCTGCGAGGCCTTCAATCCCGGTTGTTCGAGGATCCAACGGGCTGTATGGATGTTCTCCTTTTCGATCGCGCCATCCGCAAGATCCCTCCAGGCCAGGGAGAGATCATTGCGGGTCAGGTTGAGCTGCTTTCGCGCAATTTTCGGGACCTGTTCGGATTCGACCACCATGAGAACTTCGAGCGGGCTGGTTCCTTCCGCTCCAAACTCGATGTGGGTCCGCAATCCCGCGTAGGGAGTGAGATTGTGAGTGACCCACCGGGGCTCATCGCCATCGATTTTGGGTTTCTGGATGAGGCGGCCATGCAAGGGGCCGGTCACCATGATGTGCTGACTTACCCCGGCATAGACAAAGGCATGTCCGCGGATGAGATAGTGCAGCTTTCCGGTCTTCAACTCAAAGGCTGGAGTGCGCAGCATCTTGCCCGAACGGGAGTGACTGTTGAAGGAGCCCGCATCGTTTTCACTGCCGACAATCTTGAGGGCGTTCCAGAACGGGTCGCGCCGGGCGGCGCCCCAGGGAGCGATGCGCAGTCCAGGCTCCTCTTCGGTGGATCCAAAGAGGAGCGTGCCTTCTTGGGAAACTGCGGAACCGAAGGAAGGGCCATCCACAATCCAGGGAGTGGCCCCGGGACGAGTGTAGTCGGCGAGCACGCGCATGTTTTCCGGAGGGGTGATCGCGAGCGGTCCGGGGATGCGATAGGTCGCTGGCTTGGCGATCTCGTTGAAGTGAGGGGTCGCTTCCTTGACGAACTTTTTAATTACGGTGGAAGCGAGCTCCATTCGCAAGGCGGCGAGTTTCCGGGCCTGCACCTTGTTTCGCTCCATCGAATCGAAGCGCACCTGACGGTAGCTCGAGCTCGCGATAAAGCCGGAGAGCGAGTAGTAGTCCTTCTGATAGATTGCATCGAACTTGTGATCGTGGCAGCGCGCGCAGGCCACGGTGAGTCCGAGGAAGGTCTTGCTGAGAACGTCGATCTTGTTGTCAGTGCGGTCACACTCGTCCTGGCGGATGTCGACCGGGGAGTGCACTTCTTCGCCGAGGAAGGGCCAACCCGTTCCGAGGATCGATTCATTGCCGCCGGTTTCGGGATGGAGACGGGGCGGATCCAGGAGATCGCCTGCGAGGTGCTCTCTCACAAACTGGTCGTAGGGGACGTCCGCGTTGAGGGCGCGCACAAGGTAGTCGCGATACTGCCAGGCGTTCGCGATTCCGAAATCGCTTTCGTGCCCTCGGGACTCCGCATAGCGCACGAGGTCCATCCAGTGGCGGGCCCAACGTTCTCCGAAGTGGGGTGACGCGAGCTGCGATTGCACGACCTTCCTGCGACGGCCCGGGGAGGGATCTTCAAGAAAAGCCCTGGTCTCGGCGGCCGCGGGTGGCAGGCCAGTGAGGGCAAATGCCACGCGCCGGAACCACTGGCGATCACTGGCCGGTGCTGCGGGGGTCATCTTGCTCTTTTCCAGCGCGGAGAGGATGAAGCGATCAAGATCGTCCCGGCTCCAGTGGGGATTCTGCACCGCAGGAAGGGCGGGCCGCTTGGGGGTTTCCCAAATCCATGGCAGCCGCTCTTTGTACTCCTCGAATTCAAAGGCGGCCGGGAGGAACCCTGGTGCGACGGCAAGGAGGGCGGTGATCAGAAAGGGCTTTCTCATGAGAACACGGAGAGAGTTCTGGGACATTATCGTCTGCGTAAACGTTCTTACAACGGGGAACTTTCGACGGAGGGGCGCCAAGTGGCTCTTCGGAGCCTCCGGCGGCAAATCACACCTCCCCTTCGTCGCGAATCGGCTACTTGTGGATCTTGAGACGAAGGTTGCGAAAGATGATCGGAGCCCCTTCGGACTCGAGGCAGAGAAAGCCGGTGGCAGGGTTGCATGCGCTGCCGCCGGAGACTTCCTCTCCGTTCACCCACAAGCGAACTTCGCCGGCGAGGGCGCGGATGTAGTAGTGATTCCAGTGACCGAAGGGCTTGGTGACGTTCTTGCTCGGGAAGCTGCGCTTGCCGTTGGGAGCGACGGGCGGAAACGGCTTCATGCGCGCATTGCCGGTGGGGAAAACGTCCCCGTGGCAGGTAAACCAGTCGGCCTTTTTCTTGTGCTGCTTTTCGTAGGCCTCGGAGTAGCCAAGGTCGAGAACCTGGATTTCGATGCCGGCCGGGAGTCGGCCCTGGCCTGCGCTGAGGCGCTTGATGGATTCCGGGGTGGCCCACGCGAAGACGCCGGAATTTCCCGCCTTGCTCAGGTGCTTCCACTCGACGACGAGTTCGAAGTTGGTGATTTGCTCGTGCGAGCGGATCACGCCGGTTGGCTTGCCGGTGCAGTGGACCTCGCCGTTTTCCTTCCAAGTCCAGGTGTTTTCCTTGCAGTTCACATTGGCAAAGTCCTTTTCGAAGAGCTGCTTCCAGCCGGGACCCGTTCCTTTGTGGAGGGCGGGAGGGCTCTTCTTTTCCTCCCCTTCCGCCAAGAGAAGGGTGGGCAGGGTGAGCAGGACAAGAAGTGGGCGAAGGGCAGTCATGGAGAGCAAAACGTAACGGGTGGTTCAGATCTTCCGAGGGAATTGGTGGGAGGGAAGCCGAGATCGAATGGATGGCCCCAGGAACAGCAAGGTCATGGGCCCTGCTGACGGAGTTGATCAGGAACGTGCATTTCGCGCCCTTCCCTCTTCGGACGGACCACGCCTCCAATGGCCTCCGGAATCAGACAAACTTCCCCGGATTCAAAATCCCAGTCGGGTCGAGGGCCTGCTTGAGGGCGGCATGGGCCGAGAGTCCCTGCTCGCCCACCGCATCCGGGAACCAGCGTTTCTTGGCGAGGCCGACGCCGTGTTCGCCGGTGATGACGCCGTCGTTGCTCAGGATCCACTGGAAGAGCAGATCGAGCGCTTCCTCGGCACGGGCCCGCACCTTCGGGTCGTCGTAGTTGTCCACCATCAGGTTGGTGTGGATGTTCCCATCGCCCGCATGCCCGAAACAGGCAATCGCGATTCCAGTTTGCTCCTGCAACTCACGGGCAAATTCCACGAGTTCCACCAATTTGGAGCGCGGCACGACGATGTCTTCGTTCAGCTTGGTGAGGCCGGTGTGACGGAGGGAGTAGGAAAAGTCCCGCCGGAGTTGCCAGATCGCTTCGCATTCCTCGTCATTGGTATGGTGCTCGACTGTGAGCGCGCCAAGCTCCTGCAAGAGATGCGCGAGTTCCTGCCGTTCGCTCTCGACTGCGGCCTGCCGTCCGTCGATCTCGACAATGAGATGAGCATCGCCCTCCGGAAGGGAGGATGGTCCAAGATAGTCGCGGGCCGCACGCAGGGTGAACCCGTCTGTGATCTCAAGGGCGGAGGGCAGGTGCCCAGAGTTCAGAATGCGTTGGACCGCGTGGGCGGCCTGCGGGAATTCAGCGAAGGTGGCGGTGATCATCGCCCGCGCCTGGGGGTGCGGGATCAGCCGCAGGGTTGCTTCGGCCACTACGCCGAGCATGCCCTCGGAGCCGACGAAGAGTCCGACTAGATCGAAGCCCGTCTTGTTCTTGTGGCAACGTGAACCGGAGCGCAGGACCGAGCCGTCTGCGAGGACCACCTCGAGGCCGAGAACGTAGGGACGGGTCACTCCGTACTTCAGGCAACGTGGGCCTCCGGCATTGGTGGAGATGTTGCCCCCGAGGGAGCATTCCTTGAGCGAGGCGGGATCCGGCGGATAATACCACCCGATTTCGCGCGCGGCATCCTGCAGGTCGCCGGTGATGACCCCTGGTTGCACCACCGCCACCCCGTCGGCCGGATTCAGCTCAAGAATCTGGCTCATGCGAGCCAGCGAGAGGGCGATGCCTCCCATGGATGGCACGCAACCCCCCACGTATCCCACACCCGCTCCTCGGGTGGTCACCGGAATATTGCCTTGGTGGGCAAAGCGCATGGTCTGCACGATATCCTCGGTGGATTCCGCAAAGACAACCATGTCGGGAAGAGAGGAGGCATACCACTTGTCCGTAGCGTGGATGGCGAGGATCTCTTTCGCGGAGGAAACCTTGGTGGGGCCGAGAAGTTGGACAAGTGCGTCGTGCACGGGGGCACTATGAAGGGTGAGGGGCCGGCGGGAAGCGAAAGGTTTTTGGCGCCCTGTCTTGACCTTCTGCGCTGGAGCGAAAGATTGGAGCGATGGAGGGAGGCACCATGCGGCTCCGAGGGTGCTTCACGGTGCTCTGGGGGCCACGCGAATTCTACCTCGCCATCGCGGTGGGCTTATGGCTCGGGGGCTATTTCTTCGCGAGTGGGTGGGAACATCGTCAGGCCTTCAGGTGGCTCCTGCCGATCATCTTTCTCAATGGGGACCTCCTGGCAAAGGCCTTCCGTGAAACACGCTGGCTCTGGCTCGTGACCGCGCTGCTGGGATACCAGGCTCTCAGCCGGCTCTGGTCCGGGGGCTCCGAACAAATTTCCAATCCCACGGACCTCGCCATGGTCTTCCTCCTCTTGGTCGCCCTGGTGACGATCGGGCGGAAGGAGGGAGCGGGTGCGATCATCATCGGGTTCCTCGCAATTCTCTGCGCCGGAGTGACGCTCTACTCGCTGGTGGTCTACTATGGAGAGGACTCTCATCAGCTCGCTTGGCACCGCTTGCGCAACGTGCTCGTCTACGAAGAAGGCCTGAACGCGGTGCTCACCGGAATGCTTTGTGCATTCGGGGCGGTCGCGGCGGTGTGGTTTTTGCGGCGCGATGATTGGTGGCCGTTTCGAGGCGGGTGGTTGCTCGCTCTCGCGGTGTTGGTCTTCGGGCTCATGATGGCGGAGAGCCGGGGGGCCCTCCTATCAGCTGGTGTGGGACTGACTGTGCTGGCATTTTTTCTTCGGCGCTCGATCTGGCCCGCCGTCGCGACCATTGGGGTTAGTGTCGCAGCCTATCTGGTGATTCTTTTCTCGCTCGGCGATGGTGGTGGGCTCATGGAAAGAGGATCCACCGGCCGGGTCGAGATCTACAAGTGGTTTCTCGAGCGGACCTCTCTGCGCGATGCGGTCATCGGTCGCGGAATGTCAGCGGAAGTCACCATTGCCGAAGAAGAACTCGGGTGGTTTGTCCATCATCCTCACAGCGCCTATCTCACCCAGTTCCTCCTCACTGGAGTGCTCGGACTGGGCCTGATGCTCTTGGTGATCGGTTGGGCGAGTCGCAGCGCCCTGGTGGAAGCACGACGCAAGGACGCTCTCTGGCTTGCTCTTCTTGCGAGTGGGACCGTGGCGCTGATCTTTGATTGCGGGCAAATGTTCTCGGTCTACTCCGCTCCGCGCATCGAGTTTCTCCTGGTCCTGGTACCCGCGGCCTTGGTGATCGGAAAGAACGGCGTGGAAGAGCAATGAATGATGACCAGCGCCCGGAATCAGGTTGAGAGCCTGTATGAGGATACTGCGAGCCCTTCGGGGTCGGAGCCCCTCTCAACCTTGCGCCATTTCGCCTAGCAGGCTGTTGAATCTCTCCACAACGCCGCGCCGACGGAGAGTTTTGTTGTTAGAAAAGTCTTTCATCCCCCGGATTCCGCGCGGCATGTTCGAGAATTTAACTCCCTGCTAGCGGTCGTAGTAGGTGTAGCCCTGCAACGAATGCCGGAATGCGGTCATGATGTCGCGGCGTTGCGCTGCGGTGATGCGGCCTTCCTGCACTGCTTGCTCGGCAAATTTACGGAAGCGTGCCTCGAGATCCTTGGGGTCGTATTCGACGTAGCTGAGAACTTCGGCTACCGAGTCGCCTTTGACTTCGTGGGTGAAGGCCGGCTTGCCGTTCCGGAGGCTGATCGAGACCACATTGGGATCGCCCAAGAGATTGTGCAGATCGCCGAGGGTTTCCTGGTAGGCGCCGGTGAGGAAGGCGCCGATGAAGTAGTCCTCGCCGGACTCCAGAGGATGAACGGGGAGATGGCGGCGAACTTCTTCGCGATCGATGAAGCGATCGACCTTGCCATCAGAGTCGCAGGTGATGTCAGCGAGAATGGCGCGCCGGGTAGGTTCTTCCTGGTGTCGATGCAGAGGCATGATGGGGAAGAGGTGATCGATGGCCCAGTGGTCGGGGAGACTCTGGAAGACCGAGAAGTTTCCGTAGTAGAAGTCGGTGAGTTGGTCTTCGATCTGCTGAAGCTCTTCGGGCAGGTAGGGAAGTCCGCGAATCTCATCCGCGAGCCCTGTGACCACGTGCCAAAACGTGCGCTCGGCCAAGGCGCGGTCGCGCAGGGAGACTTGGCTGTGGTTGAACAAGGCCCGGACCTGATCGCGATAAAAGAGGGCGTCGTTGTAGCACTCCTGAGGTTGCCCAGTGCCCACCCGGTCACTGACTTCGAAGAGATTGTGCAAGGTCTCATGGGCGCCTTGAGCGGGCTTCTCGGGACGCTCCGCGATCGAAAATTGCGCGACATCGAGGACATCGAAGACCAGGACGGAATAGTGAGCCACCACCGCGCGACCCGCTTCGGTGATGAGAGTGGGATGGCTGAGGCCAGCTTGGTCACAGCTCTCCTGCACGATCGCGACGAGATTCGAAGCGTATTCCTCCAGACCGTAATTGCAGGAGGAAGGCGAGTTGGTGTGGCTCCCGTCGTAATCCACTGCGAGACCACCGCCGAGGTCGAGCAGGCCCATGGGGGCGCCTTCTTCGACCAGGCTCACATAGACTCTAACAGCCTCGGTGGCCGCTTCACGAATGGCGCGGATATTGGGAAGCTGCGAACCTTGATGGTAGTGAAAGAGCTGCAGGCAATCGAGGTAGCTGGCCTCCTTGAGAGTGTCGATGGCATCGACGAGCTGCGAAGCGTTGAGGCCAAAGGTGGAGCGATCTCCACCCGATCCTGCCCACAGTCCTTCCGACTTTGCAGAGAGACGAAAACGAACCCCCAATCTTGGGCGGATTCCCAGGGCCTCGGATCGCTCGATGATGACCGCAAGCTCCCCCGGCATTTCGATCACGAGCATGACCTGGAGGCCCATGCGAGTGGCTTGCAGGGCAAGATCGATGAAGGCGCGGTCCTTGTAGCCATTGCAGATGAGCAGCGCTTCGGGGTCGTGCATGTAGGCCAGGGCGGCGAGAAGTTCGGGGCGCGAGCCGGCTTCCAGGCCGTAGTGGTAGCGTCGCCCGAAGTCGGTGATCTCCTCGATGACCTGTTGCTGTTGATTGACCTTGATGGGATAGACTCCGCGGTATTCGCCGCGATATCCCGTCTTCTCGATGGAACTCCGAAAGGCCCCGTTGAGTTTCTCCAGGCGCCGATCCAACAAATTGCGGAATCGCAGAATGAGTGGCAGGGCGCGCCCGCGTTCGCGCAGGTCATCGATGATCTTCTTCAGGGAGACCGCGTGGGTCGTTCCGTCGTCGGTGAGATTGACCACCACTTCGCCCTCTTCATTCAGGTCGAAGTATTCTCCACCCCAGCGGCAAATGCCGTAGAGATCGCGGGCTTGGTCGACGGTCCAGTCCATGGGCGCTGCGCGATGTGCACCCTTGCGTGACTCAGATCAATACAGAATTCACGGGGAGAAGCCAATATTGGGAAGGGACCCTCGCGACCTCATGCCCAGCGGAGCTTGAGCACTCCGGTCTCGCGCACCTCCGCCAGAATGGATCCGCCGGTGAGGCCATTGATGTAGTCTTCAAGTCCAGCCTGGTAGTCATCGACCTTCTGGTAAACCGTTTCGATTTCCTCAAGCTCGTCGAGACGGAGTTGACGCCAGAACCGGAAGTGAAGGGCACTGACAGTCGCGAGCTCGATCGAGCCCGGGACGATCTCGTCGATCTCGGTGAGGGTTTTGTTGATGAGGTCCATGGTCTCCCGCTCCTCCCAGCCGTGGGCGACCGCGTTGTGGGTCCCCACTTCAAAGAAGTCGACGACCTCATCGATGCGCGTGTTGTTCGGAACCAGGAAGAGGCGATGATCCCAATCACCGGGTGCAGCACCGTAGAAACAGCGCATGCCCTCCTCGGGGGAGGCAGGAAGATCACGAATATCTAGAAGTTCCTCGCTTCGTTTCCAGCCGGGATGACCGGGATGATCCTCGAGATTCATGGGCTCAGTTCGGACCTTGGAGACCAACGAGCGGCCTCCTGATTGCGGGTGTGATCATGAGAAAATTGCTTTGGAGGGAGATGGAGTTCGGGCGGGCCTCTGCCTGCGGTGGCAGCTGTTGCACTTCAGGTCCCTCCTCCAGCAAGGGCAATCACAAAGGGGAAAGTGATTGGGATTGCCTGAAACTCATTGGCCTTGTCCCGCCGGTCCTGTTTCCTGTTGGCATGAGAATGACTTCAGGGTGGTCGATCGCCGTCTCGATTGTTCTCTTCGGGACCGTGAATGCGGAGCCAGGGGGAACACTCGATGCGGAAGGCGCGGCGCGGTTCATGGACTTGGCCTTGGGAGGGCTCGATCGCGAGTATCCCAACAAGCCGGGCCATGTTTTCAAGTCGGATCAGGATGTTCGTTCACCCCGCAAGATCCATCCGGTGTTTTATGGGCACTTCGACTGGCATTCCTCGGTGCATGGACACTGGACCTTGGTGCGCTTGTTGAAGCTCTTTCCGGAGCACGAGAAGGCGGAAGAGGTGCGTCGGGTCCTGAACGCGCGCTTCACGGAAAATGCGCTGCGACTCGAAGCCGACTATCTCGCTGACCACAAGAGCTTCGAACGAATGTACGGCTGGGCCTGGGCCCTGCGCCTGGGATTGGAACTGCGGAGCCTGGATGACCGGCAAGGTCAGGAGTGGGCCAAACGATATGCTCCGATCGAGGAAGCCATCGTGGCGAATGCGCGTGAGCACCTGCCCAAGCTCGAGTGGCCGATTCGCTGCGGCTTTCATCCGGAGACCGCCTTTCCGCTCGGCCAGATGATGGACTACGCGCGGGCGGTGGGAGCAAAGGAGTTCGAGGAGTTGTTGGAGGCGAAATGCCTCGAGTTCTACCGAAAGGATGTGAACTACCCGGTTGCCTATGAGCCCTCGGGACATGACTTCTTTTCTTCCGGTCTGAACGAAGCCGATCTCATGCGCCGCGTTCTCGGCGAAGGTGAATTCGAGGTCTGGTTGGCGCGTTTCTTTCCAGATCTTGAGAGCGGAAGATTGGGAAATCTGTTAGAGCCGGTCTCTCCCAAGGATCTGAGAGACGGCCATCTTGTTCACCTGGTCGGGTTGAACTTGAATCGAGCGTGGGCCATGCGGGGGATTGCGAGTGCGCTGCCGAAGGACGACTCCCGTCGCAAGGTTCTCCTCGCCGCCGCGCGCCGCCATCAGGAGACCGGGCTGAAGCAGGTGTTCAGCGGCAGCTACGAAGGAGAGCACTGGTTGGGGTCCTTCGCGGTCTACCTGCTGACGGAGGTCGGACGATAAGTTGCCGGAGCTCCCGCGGAGAAAGGCATTGTCTAACCGCGAGGATGGAAGAATACGGAAAGCCGCGCGGGGAGTTGAGAGACTGGGGACTCACGAGCGGGTGCGTCCTGCGAGATACCTTGCGAAGTCGAAGAGGCCGGGCTACCGAAACTCGTGATCGAGGTCCTTTTCGATGACGTAGAATGCGAAGTAGTAGGCCCGACTGAAGGACCAGATGGCGATTGCGAGCAGGGCAAGATGATGCCAGGAGAAGCACGGTAGAGGAGAGGAGTCCCAGAAAAATAATGAGGAAGCCCTTGCCCACAATCGCGGCACGGCTCCTGAGATCTCGGGTGATCAACATCTGAAATGATAACTCCTTACGGAGTTTCTGAGAGGCCTCGGAGCTTCAAAATGACCGAATTGGACTCAGAATCCTGAACTATTTACTGGATCGGAGTGGGGAAAGCTAAAGATAGCGAAAATATTTAGTTTTATGTAACAAATTGAGAAGTCCTATAGTAGGGTCAGCACAGTTTCGACGAGCTGCCACTGTTCACCCTATGGGATCGTCACACGACATTGGGAACACCCGAACGGACGTCCCCGTCACCACTTCAGTAGAAGTCGGATGGCCGGCCCGTCTTTTCAGGTGCCTTACCCTGAGCCTCCCCCTCCTCCTCTTGGTGCAATGCAAGACCGTGGTTGGAAGTGGTGGTGATGACGTGGCGGTCGCTCTGGGGGCCCCCATTTCGTTCTCTGGAAATCCGGGACGCGATTCCAAGGCGCTCGGGGGCTCAGATCAACTCATCAAACTGGCGGACTGGGGAAAGATGAGTTCGGCCCAAAACTGGGCGAAGATTTTTGGGAAGCCCCAGGTCTATGGAGGAAAGGGACATGCAACTCAGTCGGCTCCTCCGAAGCGTCAAACCCGTAATATCCCGACAATCAGCCGTCCGGACGGCAAGGTCCAGATCTACTATCGTCTGGAGCACTTTGGTGGAGTGGGAGTGACCAATACCCGCAAGAGCTTCAATGACAACTCGGTTGTGACGATCACGCCAAATCAATTGGAGCCGCTGGTGAAGGTGGTGCAGTCGCACCTCGGTGATCAAGGCACGGTGGAAGCCCTGCCTTCAGAGAACGTGATCGTGATCACTTGTGCGCGAGAAGCGCAGGACAGCGTGATGTTGCTGATGGAGCACGTGGACTCGGGGCGCAAGCAGGTGGAAATTTCGGTGCGTATTTTCGAAGTGTCCTCCGACTTCGACATGCAGGTGGGCATGAACACTCTTCTCAAGCACCTTGGCAGCAACAATTCGCAGGCTTTACTTGGAAACTTCAGTCCGGCCTCCTTTGTCGGACAAGTTGTCGATCCCCTGAACGGAGTGGGACCTGACCCGGGAGGAGTGTTGAACCTGGTTGGGATGCTCCAGAAAGCTGGAATCGGGATGGATGCGACTCTCGAAGCCCTGGAGAAGGAGGGTATGGTAAAAGTGGTTTCGCAACCGCGCATGACGGTGGAAGCGGGCCAACCTGCCTACATGATGGCTGGTCAGGAGTTGCCCATCCGCGAAGGTCGTCTTACCAACGACAAGTTCGTCACCGAGAAGATTTCCTACAAGCCGGTGGGAGTGCAATTGCACATCACGCCACTTTCGGTCGGAGAGAATTCGGTGAAGCTGCACATTCTCACCGTGGTGTCCGCGATTTCAGGATTCGCGCCCCTGCCGGATATGAAGGACGGGACGCTGAATACCCGGCTCATGAATCCGATTCTCGATTCACGCCAAGCCGAAACGCGGGTGGAAGTGAAACACGGCAGCACCTTGGCCTTCGGCGGTCTCCGCATGGCGCGGCAGATTGGGCGGGAAGAGAAGATTCCCATCATCGGCGACGCTCCCCTGTTGGGGAATCTCTTCAAGAGCAAGCGTAAGCAGAAGATGATGAGCGATCTCTACTTTTTTGTGACGCCGCATCTGGTGAGCCGCTGAAGAGAGGCCGGGGATGAGTCGCCGCGCGTTGCGGTAGGGACGATCGAGAAAGAGGAGGGTGCCGTCTTCGCGGAGGAGATGGCGTTCGATGCACTCCAGGGCGTCGGTATCCGGGTGGCAAATGGAGAGCGTGAGCACGCCATGTTCGACGGTCCAGGTGCGGAAGCTGGTTCCGGGGTCGAAGTCGCGCCAGCGTTCGCAGAGAAAACGGTTTGTTTCCTGCAGGACATCGTCTGAGTCGGCCTCGGGACCGAGGAGGGAAATGATGTAGGCATGCAGGGCACTCTGGATCCCGTCGAGCAGTTGCTCGAAGTCAGATCTGTTGAAGGGGTTCTGCTGGGCCATCGACACGGCCCGATAGAATCGGCCTGCAAGCCCGGGATGGCGAGGAGACCCTCACCGGGTTGGCAATTTGGTGTCAGGAATGGGGGGCCCCGGTATTGCGCAGGGAGGCGGAGAATTCAGCGCCTGAGACTGGGGTGGTTCCGGGCTGGCTAGCGGCTCAGGAGGGGCTCGAGCCAGAGGCCCCAGTCTGAGGCCGTCCCGTCTCCTGCGTCCTCGACGTGGAGTTCGAGCTCCTTGACCCCTGCGAGGGTGAGGTCGTAGTGGGCGATTGTTCCGGCCTTGATGGTTTTGCTGCGCCAGAGGGGCTTGCGGTCCGCCTTGATGACAAACACCACTGAGCCGGAATAGCCGTCCGCCACGCCGGCAGCTCCGCTGAGCGACTGCCACTTTCCGCTCAGCTGATAGAGATGGCGAGCCGGAGCGTGGGCATAGATGCCGTGTTCCCAGAGGCGGCTGCCGGACTCCAAGAGGAGCGTCGGACCGGGAAGGTGGTTGTATGCGGGCCGTTGCCAGCCCACTTTCGCGGACATTGGTTTGGTGTTCGCGAGGGCGGTGCGGCGAACCCCCGCCTCGATCCTGGCAGGCGGGTGGAGCTCAGGACGCCGGGGCCCAACCATCGTGGAGAGGAGATTGCGCCCGATGCGTTCGGTCCGGCCCGGGCTCCCGTCGGAAGCTTCTTTCTGGAGCACTTTGAACGCAGCGGTGGCCGCCTTTTCATCGCGGGACTTGAGAGCGCTAAGGAGTGGTGCGAGAGCAAAGCGCTCCTGCATGGCGGCGAGATCGACCTTGCCGTCCTTCCCGACGGAATAGGAAAAGCTGTAGCGAGTGCTCGGACTGCTTGCGCCATTGACATGGCAGGCCACGAGCCGGAAGGCGGCAGCTTTGCCCTTCGCAAGGCCACGACACCGGAGGGTGAACCTTCCGTCCTTGTCGGGGACCGCAGTGGCGGTGGTGGCATCGTAGTCGCTGCCTCCCTCGGGGTCGGCGTAGGCGATCACGGTGTAGACTGGAGGAGTCGCTTTGAGGCGGCCGGAGAAGATGAATTCGTCGCCCTCGGCGACGGCCTTGAAGGCGGTCATTTCGAGATCACGGCGCTGATTCATCCCCTTCACCGATCCCGAAAATTGGGGATGGGATGCAAGCCGGAGGCCATGGGCGAGGGTGAGGAAGGATCCCTTCCCTTCGTCGCGCAGTTCGTCGCCATAGGAACGGTTTCCCGATCCCATGAGGGCGGTTCCTTGGGCCGCCCGCTCGTCGGGACGCTCTTTGTTGTGGGGCAGGCTGAGAGCGTGGCCAAGCTCGTGCGCCACGCCCCCGATGAAGATGGAATTGTGCTTTCCAAGAGAGATGCGCCCGTACTGTCCGTCGCGGATGAGGGGCTTCTTTCTGCTCAGGTGGAGCGGATCGAGTTCGGGCGAGTCGAGCTGCCATGCGGTGCCCTGCTGGTGTGATCCGCCGGCGTAGTAGGGTGAGCGGTGGTTGAAGACGAGCTTTTGGGCATCCCACTCCGCCATGTTGCAGAAGATGACTATGGTTTCGCGATCCGCGATGATTCCCGCTTTGCGCAGGACGGGCAGACACTCCCCTCGGATCTTTTTGCCACTTTGCATGTTGTAGTCGGCGTAGGCTCCGTTGCCCGTCACGAGATGGATGATGAGTTTTTTCTCCTCGTCGTAGGCGAGATTGAAGGTGCGCGGGCCGAAGCCGAGGCGCTTCATCTCGCGGCCGTAGAAGTTCCGGATGTGTTCCATCATGCGGGTGAGGCGGGCGTGGTAGTCGGCCGCGGGCGCTCGATCCGAAGGAGTCCAATAGACGAGGTGGAGGATGCGGGATTCCCGAGCAGGGTTGTCGGCGTGCCAGGGATCGAGGATGCTGCGCGCGGCCTGGACCTGGGTTGCGATCTCGGTCTCGAGGTCGGCGGCTCGGAGAGGAAAGAGGAGGGTGAGGACGAGAAGCAAGTTGCGCATGGAGGGAGGGGAGAGAGGCGCGAATCCTTACCTGCTCACATCGAGGCAAATCGCGGAGCCCTTGTTGTTTCTTGCGAAGAGCTTGCCCTCGGCGACGGCGAAGGGAGACCAGCATTTGCGGCTGAGAATCTTCTGCCGCCCCGTTTCGGTGAAGCCCTCGTTGCTCACCCTGCCAGCGATGAGGTCGCCGGTTTCGGAGAGTAGGACAAAGGTGTTGCCGATGAGAGCAGAGGACCCGCGGGTGCCGGGCATTTTACGGCGCCAGTGGATCTTGCCGCTGGCCATGTCCATGCGGATCAATTCGGCCTCGATGCGCTTGTCGCCGAAAACTCCCGTGATGGTGTCCCCGGTGCGCACGCTGTTCTGAAAAATCATGCGGATGTCATGATCCCGGTGGATGATTTTGGGCTTTGCGCCGCTGACCTCGAGCACGCTGTAGCCCATGCCATAGCCGGAGGCGATGAAGAGCTTGCCATCGTGGTACTGCGGATTGCTGGCGTTCACGTCGTAGCTCGTCTTCCAGGGAAACTCGAAGATCACCTTCCCCTTGGCGGCGAGGTCGTGGGCCACCACCGAGCGACCGTAAAAGACGAGGGCGGCGTTCTTGCCCCGGATGGTAGTGAGGATGGGCGCAGAGTATCCCGAGCGACGTAGGTCCCTGGTGTGCCAGGCGACAGAGCCGTCTTTCTTGTTGAGCGCATAGAAGCCGCCGTTCTTGGAGCCGGGAAGGACGTAGAGCAGAGCGTCATCCACCACCGGGGAGGCGGAGTATCCCCAACTGCCGGCCTTGCCACCAAAGTCGTTCTTGAGGTGCTTGCGCCAGATCGGCCGACCGTCGGCGAGGTTGAGGCAATAGAGCACCCCGCTCTTGCTCAGGGTGTAGACCCTGCTGCCATCGATGGTGGGGGTGGTGTTTGGGCCCCCTTCGTAGAGATTCGCGCTGAGCTTTTCCGGATACTGATGGCGCCAAATCGCCTTGCCGGTGTTGGCGTTGAGGCACCAAATGGTATCCTGCTTGCCGTCGTTGCCTGCGACGAAGGCCTTGCCCTTGACGATGGCCCAGCTCCCGCAGCCTTTTCCGACCTCGGCGGTCCAGAGGGTCTTGGGAGGCTTGCCCTTCCAGTCTCCGTTGATCGTTTCCGAGGAGATGCCATCACCTTTTTGACCGAGATACTGCGGCCAGTCAGCGGCGTGCGCGGTGGGGAGGAGAAGGATTGCGAGGAGGAGAAGAACGGGAGTTTTCATAACCGGATCGGCGATTCCAAGCGCCATGCCTGCACTAAAGCACTGGGTTGGGCCCTTGCAAAGCATCGCCCCATGCTACTTGAAGGCCCAGAGGTGATGGAGGGTGCGTAGGTAGGCCACCTTGCCCGCGAAGATCGGGGTGCTGCGGCACTCTTCCAGCTGATAGCGGGCATATTCCTTGAATTTGCGGCCCGGTTCGAGAAAGAGGATGGTGCCCTCCTCCTCTCCAGCAAAGATCTTGCCCTGCACGTAGAGGAGACCGGGAAAGGTGCGGCCGTTGAGGCTCTTGATGAGGTGGTCGTAGACGAGCTCCCCGTTCGTGGCCTCGAGGACTTGCACGTGGTGTTGCATCGAGAAGGTGTACATCAAGCCGTCGACGACAAGCGGGTTGGCGTAGTAGCGATCGTGAAAGAGTTCCCGGTACCAAACCTGGGTGAGACCCTTTGCTTCCAGCTCCTTCACCGTCCCGGGAATTTCCATGCAGTAGGCGTCGCCCTGAATCCCCTGCGCACCGTGCACCACATAGAGTCGATTACCCTCAAGATAGGGGGTGTTGAAAAACGCGAAGCTCATGGTGGCGATGGTCCAGTCCTGGGAGGGGAGTTTCTTCCCGTCCGCCACCCGAATCAGTTCCCCGCGGCAGGTGTAGAGAAACCACTGACCCTCGAGTTCGAAGGAGGCCGGCACTCCGAACATCTTGGGATTGGGCACACGCCAGAGTTCCTTGCCGGTTTCCGGGTCGAGCGCGGTGTAGTCGGAAAAGCGTACGATCAGCTTGCCGCCCACCAGGGTTGGGGAAACCGCCCCGCCCCACCCGTGATCGGGCTGCTCCATTTTCCTGACCCAAAGGCGTTGGCCGTCGAGGGTGAATTTTGCGACCACGCCGAGACCGTTGCAGACGTAGATGGACTTGCCATCAGAGCAGGGAGTGTAGGAGGCGTAGCCATTCACGTCGTGAGTCTTCGGTTTCTCGAAGCGCTCAAGGATATCACCCGCAGTGGCCTTGAGGGTCACAATCTCCTTGCGCAGTTTGCGGAGTTGCGCCTTGAGAACCGCATTCTTTTTGTCGTTTCGAAGGCGCCGTTGCAATTTGTAGTGGCTGCGCTCGAGGGGCTTGAGCTTGTCCGCCATGCCCTCCATGGCGGATTTTGCGCGAGCGAGTTCCTGTTCCTCGGCGGGAGAGAGCTCGATAATGTCCTCGTAAGCATTGGAGGCGGTCCAGAGCGTCTGGCCGGTCTGGGCGCTGGCACAAACCAGGCCGGCGGGCTCGGTGGTGTAGATCAAACGGTCCCCGACCAGGATCGGGCAGGCATTGGCTTTGATCGGGGTCGGCACTTTCCACCAGATCGCGGCGGGGTCATTCCAGTCGAGCGGAGCGGTCGATTTCGGATAGAGGCCCAGCCCGCCATTTCGCCACGAAAGGACATCGGCGGGGCAAAGGAGGGCGATCAGCAGGATCGTGAGGGTGGTGAGGGTGGCGGCTCTCATGCAGGGGCTTTCTCGTCAGAGGGAGTGAATATCGCTCAATGAATGAGGATAATAAACCCCGGAAAAGCGAAACTGGTGCGGAGTTTTGGCGTCCCAGCGCACTAGGCTGAAAAGGTGTGTCCACACACTTGACCCACACACTTGAGCCTCCAAGCTTCCGCGCCATGTCAAAACACCCTGTAAACCTCACGGGCCTCCTTGTAGGAGCTGGATGCCTGACCCTTAACGGTGCTCTGAACGCCCAGATTGTGCGTACTCTCCCCGAGACCAGAGTCACTGCTTCTCAAAGCGGTGGAGCGGGCGAAGGGGACCTTGATGAAACCACCCTCTCACCCGAAGATCTCGAGCGCTTTGGAGTCGAGACCTTGGAAGACCTCAGCATGCTCGCTCCCAACCTCCACTTCGTGGATAGCGACACGCGCGGCTACGGAAACATCATCTCGATGCGCGGGCTCAGCAACACCCTTTTCTTTGGACCCGCTGCGGTTGGGCTCTATGTCGACGATGTGCCCTTTGGGGATGCCTTCAACTACTCGTCAAACCTCTTGCGTCTCGAATCTGCCCGCGTGCACCACGGCCCTCAGGGTGCAAGCTTCGGCCGCAACGCCTCAGCTGGCTTGATGGAGCTGTCCACCATGCAAACCACTGACACGTGGAAGCTGGGGGGCAGCGTCGAATATGGCTCCTACAACTCCCGGGCGGTGACCGGCTACTCGAGCGGACCGCTCGCCGATGGGCTCAGCCATACCTTCCAGTTTTACTGGAAAGAGCGGGACGGCTTTGTGGAAAACAACTTTCTTGGCGGCCACGCCGATGACCGTTCGGTGCTCGGTGGCCTGGCCAGCATCATCTGGACCCCGGCCCCCGATACCGAAATCAAATTTCGGGTCATGGCCGAGCGGGTGGACGACGGGAGCCAGCGCCTCACGCCGCTTCCCTTCAATCCGGCCTTCGCCGGTGACCTCTTCAGGGTGAATTCGGACCTGCGAGGTCGGAACGAAACCGAGCGCTACCAGCTCTCCCTGCATGGCCGGAAGGACTTCGACTGGGGAACGATGAAGTCGATCACCTCGTATCAATCCTGGGATCTCGGTCCCCAAACCGTGGATCTTGATCTATCCCCAGGCTCGTTCGCGACTTCCTTGATCAACCAGGACCAGGATCTCTGGACCCAGGAATTCCGTTTTCAAAGTTCCGAAGATGCGGGACCCTTGAGCTGGCGCGGTGGCCTGTTTTACATGAACAAGGAGAACAATGGATCGACCAGGCGCATGTTCCCCGCGGGCCTCGCCGGGATTGTGACCGAAGGGAACCGCTTCACGATCGAGGAAAAAAACTACGCAGCTTACGGCAAGGCGGCCTACGACCTTGGAAATGGTTTCAGCGTGGAAGCCGGGGGACGCCTCGACTACACGGATGCTTCCATGAGCCGGGTCAAGACCCTTGCGCCATTCGGGCCGGTCCCCGCGCAGTCGCCAAACTCGGAGGGAATCTACTTTTCGCCAACCACGGGCATCGTATACGCCCACAACGACAATGTGAGCTCCTTCCTGCGCACCGGCATGGGCATCAAGCCTCACGGCTACTCCGCCTTCAGTGACGATCCTGCCACCGCCTCCTTCGGTGAAGAGCGCAACTGGTCGAATGAGGCCGGCGTGCACTACAATGACCCCGACTCCAACCTCAACGTGGTGGTGCGTGCATTCTGGAACGTGATTGATGACTACCAACTCAATGCCCAGAATCCATTTTCGACGGATTTTGTGATCGTGAATGCCGACGAAGTGCGTTCGCGGGGCTTGGAAGCCGAACTCCAGTGGCGGCCAATCGATCCTCTGCTCATTCACGGAAATGCCGGTTGGACCGACGTCGAGTTCGAGTCCTACACCGATCCCTTCACGGGGACGAATCACGATGGCAGCAATGTGCCCTTCATTCCGGAGCTCACCGCGAGCGCCGGTTTCCGCTACGACCTTCCGGGCGGCTTCTTCTTTGGATCGTCGGTCCGGGCCACTGAGGACACCTATTATGATGCCGCCAACACGGGTGCCTTCCTCCAGGACGGCTACTGGATTTGGGACGCCCAAGCAGGCTACGAAGCGGAAAACTGGAGCGTAACGGTCTACGGCCGCAACATCCTCGACGAAGAATACTATTCTTTCGTCAACCCGCAAATCGCAGCCGGCTCACCTGGGGATCCCCAACTCTTCGGAGTTCGAGTCAATCTCGATCTCTGGTAAGGCGTTCCGCCCAAAATTGTTCGCTGCAGACCTCGAATTCCGAGCGGTGCCAAAAATTCGAGTAAAGGACTGCGCTCAATCCTTCGTATAACTTGTCCCATGATCGCATTGAGATCCATTGCCCCCGCAATCCTGTTGGTTTCCCTCATCTCGGGGGTCACCGCCGCTCCCCCCAAGGCTGCGGGTCTGCTGAACTGGCGGGGCCCCACTCAAAACGGGGTCATGCCGGGAAAAGGCTACCCGGATGCCTGGACCCCTGATGGTGAAAATCACCTTTGGACCCATCAGGTCAAGGGGGGCGGGACCCCCGTGATCGCCAATGGCAAGCTCTACGCGTTCGGCTACTATGACGATCCGAGCGATCTCAGCGATGTCCAGGAGGCCTTGATTTGCCTCGATGCCGAGACTGGCAAGCTGGTGAAGGAACACCGCTTCCGCGACTTCATCAGCGACGTCGTTTACAATCGCTATGCGGTGGGTTCTCCCATCATCGATGCGGAAACCGGCAACGTCTACCTGCAGTCCAGCAACGGGCGCTTGATGGCCTTCACCGCCGACTTGAAGCCGCTTTGGGAGCACTCGCTGGTTGAGAAGCTGGCGCGACTCACCTTCCCGAATGGGCGCACCGGATCGCTCGGGCTGGATGGTCCGGTCGTGATCGTGCACTGCGTCACCGCAAACTGGGGGACCACGGGCCCCGCCCGCGATCGACTCTATGCCTTTGACAAGATCACGGGTGAGCTGGTGTGGTACTCCACGCCCGGAATGACCCCGGACGACAGCTCGTTCGGGATGCCGGTTTACGCCGACATCGAAGGCCACCGCGTTGGCTACACCGGTCACGGATGTGGCAACATCACTTCGGTGGACATGCGGACGGGCAAGCCGCTCTGGCGCTTCCAGTTTGCGAAGGGTGGAATCAACTCGCAGATCCTGAAGTACGGCGACGACAAGATCATCGCGATTCATGGCAAGGAAAACGTCGATGTTGCGGCCAAGGGACGCTTAGTCTGCCTCAAGGTCCCCACCACTTACAAAGCGCCCAGAGTGCTCAGTCCCGCGGTCGAAGTCTGGCGCAACACCGAGCATGTGGCGTTCACGAGCTCCCCGATCCTGGTCGGGGATCGCGTTTACACCACGATCGCAACCGGCAACCTGATCTGCGTCGATGCCAAGACCGGTAAGACGATCTGGAAGAAGAAGCTGGGTCCGGACCAGCTCCACGCCTCTCCCGTCTACGCTGAGGGCAAACTCTACATTGCGCTCGCGGACGGGAAATTCTTCATCCTGAAACCCGGAGAGAAGGATGCTGAAATTCTCGCAGAGGTGGAACTCCACACCCCTTGCCTCGGCACGCCGGCCTTGTGGAATCAAAAGTGCTATCTCATGACCAAGAATGGTCTCCATTGTTTCGGAACGAAAGGGGCCGCCGCCGGCGCCGAAATTGGGGGGGTCATCGCAGGGGCTCCCGTGGGGAAGGTCGCCCAGATTCAGATCGTCCCCGCTGAGTTTGCCCTCACCAAAAACAGCGAGCAGAAATTCACGATCTGGGGCCTGGACGAGAAAGGTCGCCGCGTGAAAAAACTCAGCGGAGCGACGTGGGAAGCCTTCATTCCCTCCACCGCCAAGGTGAAGGCCCAGGTGGACGCCACCTTCGAGGACGACACCCTCATGGCCGGCCCGGAGGCCAAACTATCGGCCGGGGCCTTCAAGGCCACCATTGATGGCATGTCGGCGACCACCCGCGGGCGGGTCATCGCCACCCTTGGCTACAGCGCCGACTTTGAGGCCACGAAATTGCCCATGAAGAACGCCGCTGGCGAGGCCGTGAACTTCCCGCCCCTCCCGTGGCTCGGCGCGCGCATCAAGTGGCACGTGCTGGAACACGACGGGAGCAAGGTGATCGCCAACCGGCTCGACAATGTCCTCTTCCAACGGACGATGAACTTTTTCGGGGACCCTGAATTGAGCGACTACATCCTCGAAGCGGATGTCGCCACCGATGGCAACCGCCGGGTGAAGTCGACCATCGGTCTCGTGAACCAACGCTATCTCATCACCCTCGACGGAAACCGCCGTATCCTCGAAGTGAGCTCCAACCACGAGCGGGTCAAGGAGTCCGTGAAATTCGTGATCATTCCGAACAAGTGGTATCACCTCAAGACCCACGTGCATCGCGGGGCGGACGGCTCTGGGGCAGTGCGCGCCAAGGCATGGTTGCGCGATCAGCCCGAGCCCGCAGAGTGGACGATCGAAGTGAAGCTCAAGGATGTCCACGAGAAGGGAGCCCCCGGAATCTTCGCCTTCTCTCCCCAGGTCCAGAAGCGGGTCTATATCGACAATATCAAGCTCTCTGCCGCCAAGTAACCCCCTCCAACCAAGATCAGAAATGAAGCGCAACTCAATATTACTCCCCGCGGCCCTTTGCGCCGGCCTGTGCCAGATTGTGGCCTCCTGCGAGCAAAAGGCGGCTTCGGCCGACAGCAAGAAAGAAGCGGCTCCCCAAGGGGAAGACTGGCCGACCTGGGGTCGGGATTCCACTCGCAACATGGTGGGCAATGCCAGCAACCTCCCGGTTGAGGTCAATCCCGGCGAGATGAATGACGAAACCGAGGAGATCGATCTCAGCACCGCCAAGAACATCCGCTGGGTCATCAAGCTCGGGTCCCAGTCTTACGGCAACGTCTCGGTGGGTAACGGCAAGGTCTTTGCCGGGACCAACAACGAATCTCCACGCGACAAGCGAAACGTGGCGGATCGTGGAAACCTTTTCTGCATCGACGAGAAGACCGGTAAGCTGATCTGGCAACTCATTGCCCCCAAGCTCGGCGCCCGCAAGGTGAGCGATTGGGAGTATGTCGGGATGTGTTCATCACCCGCGATCGAGGAGGATCGCCTGTGGGTGATCACCAATCGGGGCGAAGTTGTATGTCTCGATATCAACGGAATGGCGAACGGCAATGATGGCTTTCAGGATGAGTGGAAGTATGCCGGGGCAGGCTACGCGGGGATTGCAGAGGCCCGCACCCTGACCCATGAGGGCGAAACGAGAATGCTCGCCGGTCCGGCGGCCACCATCTTTGAAGGATTGACCAAGACCATCGAGGCCTTGCCCGCGCAGATCAAGGCCGCTGCCAATGAGGAGGAAAAGGGAGAGAAGGGAGCTCTCTTGAAAGCCTCCATCGGCCGCCGAAAGGGGATCTGGAGAGAGAGCGCTCCGAAAACCGACATGTTCTACGCCGACATTCTCTGGGTCTTTGACATGCGTGATGCCGACGACGGAGTTGGGGTCTTTCCGCACAACGTCTCGAGTTGCTCGCCGCTGGTGCACGGGGACATTCTCTACACCGCCACCTCCAACGGAGTGGATTGGTCGCACACCAATATTCCCGGTGAGTTCATTCCCGGATTGATCGCCCTCGACAAGAACACCGGCAAGCTCATCGGAGAGGAAATCTCCGGCGTGTCCGAACGCGTTTTGCACGCGAGTTGGAGCTCACCTGCGATTGGCAAGGTCAACGGAAAGGACATGTTGGTTTGGGGCGGAGGCGACGGATTTGCCTATGGCTTTGAACCCAAGCCCGTGATGGACGAGGACGAGGGCATCCCGATCCTCAAGGAACTCTGGCGCTACGACGCCAATCCACCGCATTACCGTCACAAGCCCAATGGCGACCCGATCAAGTACGCGACCTACAAGGGACCCAACGAGATCATCGGAACAACCGTGATCAACAAAGGCTATGTCTATGCCCTCTCGGGGCAGGATCCCGAGCACGGGGATGGGGTCGGGATGTTGAGCTGCATCGATCCGTCCAAGAAGGGCAACATCAGCGGCAAAGCGGTTTGGACCTACGACAAGATTGGCCGCTCGATTTCCACCCCCAGCATCACGGACGACGGGCTCGTTATCGCAGCGGAGTACGACGGCGACGTCCACTGTGTGGATGCCAAGACCGGCAAGGCCTACTGGGTTCACGAAACCGGGAGCCGCATCTGGGCCTCCACCCTGGTGGCTGACGGCAAGGTCTACCTCGGGACCGAAGATGGGGAAGTGGTCATCCTGGCAGCTACCAAGGAGAAGAAGCTCCTCGGGACCATCGCCTTGCACGCCCCGATCTACAGCTCAGCCATCGTCGCTAACAACACGATTTACGTCGGGACCCAGACGCACCTTTACGCCATCGGCAAGACCAAGTAGAGCTGGAGGCTGGCCAAAATTCTCCGCATGAAAAGAACCTCTCTCGTCTTCCTCACCGTCTTTGTGCTTCTCGCGATCCTGCACCAGGATTTCTGGAACTGGGACAATGCCTCCTTGGTCTTTGGCTTCATGCCCATGGGCTTGGCCTACCATGCGCTCTACACGCTGGTGGCGACCGCCTTCTGGGCGGTTGTGATCAAGGTGGCGTGGCCGACCAAACTGGAAGAATGGGCCGAGGGCGGGGAAGAGTGAGCACCAACCCGCATCGAGACTCTGAACCTTCTGACCGCCTTCCTTGTTGTGTTTAAACCGCTCCTCTCCGCAGGTCTGATTCCTGATTCCTGAACTCTGTATACTGAACCAATGGCAACAATTTGGATCATCGTCATCTACCTCGGCGCGCTGCTTGCCTTCGCGATGGGGTCCAAGATTTTCTTTCGCGGAACGAGCGCGGACTACTTTGTGGCGAGCCGCTCAATCGGTCCCTTCATGCTCCTGATGTCGGTTTTTGGGACGACCATGACTGCCTTTGCGCTGGTCGGTTCCACCGGCAAGTCCTTTGAGCGCGGGATCGGGACCTACGGTCTGATGGCTTCCTCCTCGGGGCTCATTCACGCGGCTTGCTTCCTGCTCATCGGGCTCAAACTCTGGGCCATCGGCAAACGCCATGGCTACGTGACCCAGATTCAGTTTTTCCGTGCGCGGTTCGATTCGAACGGCCTGGGATATCTCCTCTTTCCCATCCTCGTTCTCCTGGTCATTCCCTATCTTCTGATTGGAGTGATCGGGGCAGCGAAAACGATTGGTGGGGTGACGGGACCGAAGAAGACCCCGAGGGGAATGATCGAGGGCACCTTTCCGGATCTTTTCGAATCGACCGGAGGGGCGATTCCCCCGTGGCTCACCGGTGCGGTCATCTGCATCGTGGTGCTCTGCTACATCTTTGCGGGCGGCTCGCGGGCGGCGGCCTGGGCCAACACCTTCCAGACCCTCGTCTTCATGACGATGGGAGTCCTCGCCTTCATTTTGATCTCCAACAAGCTTGGCGGGCTGGGGGCAGCGATCGAGCAAGCCAAGGAGGGTCACCTGGTGCGAACCGTTTCCAGCGAAGGAAAGGTCGGCGTTCCGCCCATCATGTTTGCCACCTACATGTTCATTCCCCTCAGCGTCGGAATGTTCCCTCATCTCTTTCAACACTGGCTCACGGCCAAGAGCGCGAAGGCCTTCAAGCTCACCGTGATCGCGCATCCGATCTGTATCATGATCGTCTGGGTGCCTTGCGTGTTGATTGGCTTGTGGGCGACGGGTCTGAAACCGCTGGAAGGTGCGGCTCCCGCTGCGGTCTTGGCCAAGATGGTGGGCATCCTGGTCAAGGATCCGGTGATCGTAGGACTGGTCACCGCGGGCATTCTGGCCGCGATCATGTCTTCCCTCGATTCGCAGTTCCTCTGCCTCGGAACCATTTTCACGAACGACATTGTCCTTCACAACACGAAGAAAAAGTACACCGACAAGCAGATTCTGCTCATGGCGCGGGGCTTTGTGCTGGCCATTGTGGTGATCACCTACGTCTTGGCGATGGTGCTCATCGATCAGAATGTCTTCGATCTTGCGATCTGGTGCTTCTCGGGGTTTGCGGCCCTTACCCCGCTTGTCATCGCGGCTTTGTATTGGCGCCGATCGACCAAGGAGGGTGCCATTGCGAGCATCGTTGCCACCACCGTGGTCTGGTTCTACTTCTTCGCGAAATCCGGCTTTGGGGGCGAGTACGTCATCCTCGGGGGCGTCATGCCCGTGGCGGTCTGCTGGCTCACCGGGGTGGTCGCCATGGTGGCCGTTTCCCTGGCCACCAAGCCACCCAGCAAGGAGACGGTGGACAAGTTTTTCCCGTAGGGACTGATCAGGTCGTCAGGAACGCCATTTACTTGACCTTGTGCGGCCTTCTCGTGACGCTGGGCGTTGTCTTCCAGCAAACGGGCACGCGCAATGGAAAAGGAAACGGAAAAACGAGGGAAGTTGAAGAAGTCGGGGAAAGCGGAGTTCATTCTGGAACAGGAATTCACGCTCCCGGAAGACCGCAAGACGCAGGACTGGGGCTTGACCGAGGAGGACCCGCCGGGCCGCCGCTTCTCGCTGAAATACGTGATCCCGATTGTGATCCTTGTGCTGCTCGGAATCACCGTTCCCCTCGCTCTGAGGTTGAGCAGCAGGTGGGAGCGCAGCGCCGCGGCGAGCACTCTAAAGGAGGGGACCCCATTACCAGAGCGCGAACAGGAGGTCAATATTGATGAGGCGATCGTTTCTGACTTGTCAGCACTGGAAGTTGCCCAAGCATTCCTGGGGGCCGGTTCGGAGAGGGAGCGCCTTGCGCTCGTTCGCGATCCCGAGCGTGCCCTCGCGAAGCTGGCAGGGTTCGCGCAGGAGGTAAGGGCCTTTCCGATTGAGCACGGGGCGGTGATCGCGATGGGTGCCGCAAGCGCTAGTGGAAACATGCGCTTCGAACGATTTGCCGTCACGATGGCCGATGGGCGCATGCGCTTGCTCTGCATTGCGGCCACTCCCCGCGGACCGATGGTGGATTACGAGTCCTTCGCCCGCTACGGCACCGCTACTTGGCAAGGACTGCTGGAGGGGGAAGCAGGCGAGGAAGTGCGGCTTGTGGTGAAGCCGAGCTTCTACTTCAACCACGGATTTACGAACGACAAAAGCTGGACGGCTTTTGAACTGAGCAGTCCGGACTGGCCCGACTCCCTGACCGGATATGCGACCACGGGTTCGCCCACGGCAGAGCTTCTCACGGAGATCACTTCCAAGAACCGCAAGCAACGCGTCACTCTGAAGCTCCGCCCCGAAGGGGAAAGCCATCATGCTCGCCAGGTTCGGATCGAAAAAGTCCTCGCCAGTGGTTGGGTTCTGACCGAGGGGGACATCGAGAAAAAATGGCAGCGTAAGCAGGAGGAAGAGGGGCCTCCCATCGCTGATTGACGGTAGAGCCATCGGAGGTTCATGGGGTGGCATGAAGCATGCACTTGCGATCGCATTTGGGTTGTTGTCCTCGCTCGCTACAGTCGCGGGAAAAGGGCCAGATATCGATGCCCGTGGAGGGGCCGGGACCGACTGGGCCGATGAAGATGACGGGGAGCGGGCCGTTCGATTTTTTGGGATCGCTGGTGCTCAAGGAGCTCCATTTCGCGAGTTAGTCCGAGAATCCGAAGCAATTGCAGGACTCGGGGGAATCGCAAGACTTGCGGGAATTTTAGAAAGGGGTAGGGATGAGCGCTCGTCCTAAAGGGGCGCATCTGACATGAGCTGTGATTTAACTGTGGAAGAGGCCCGCGCGGCGCTGGAGGAGCGCGTGCGCGAGAGCATGAAATGGCACTTTTCGCCCGAAACCGGCTGTCCCTACTGGCTGGAACGGGCCAAGGAGTTGGACTTTGATCCCCTCGCAGAGGTGACCTGCTTTGCCGATATCCAGAAGTTCCCTCATTTCGACGATGACGTCCTGCGCAAGGAAGATCCCGCCCGCTTCATCCCGAAGGCCTTCGCGGGCAAACCCTACAATGTGTTTGAGACCGGAGGCACTACCGGCATGCCCAAGCAGCGAATCGGGTGGGAAGACTACAAGACCGACTACTCCGAATTCAGCGATCACTATCCTCCCGACTTTTTTCCGCAGGGCGGTAACTGGCTCATGGTGGGCCCCACTGGTCCACGTCGCTTGCGGCTCTCGATCGAGCATCTTGCGAATCGCCGAGGAGGAGCGTGCTACTTCATTGATCTCGATCCGCGGTGGGTGAAGCGCCTGATCAAGGACGGGGAGTATGCCATGGCGCGCAAGTACCAGGAGCACGTCATTGATCAAGCGGTCACCATCATTCGTCACCGTGACATCAAATGCATTTTCACCACCCCCAAGCTCCTTGAAAACCTGGCCGAGCGCATCTCCCTCGTGGAGGCCGGGATCAAGGGGGTCTTCGCCGGGGGGACCACCATGACCCCGCAGTATGTGCGCTTCATCGAAGAGGAAGTGCTGGAAGGAAAGATCAACTACGCTCCGACCTATGGAAACACCCTGATGGGGCTCGCCATCAGTCGGAAGCGTGAGCCGGGCGAATACAGCCTGACCTACTACGCGCCCCAACCTCGGGCGGTGTTGCGCATCGTGAATCCCGAAGACTCATCCCTCGAACTCCCCTACGGAGAATACGGGCGGGTCGAACTTACCACCATGACGAAGGAATTTTTCGTGCCCCGCTTCCTCGAACGCGACGAGGCCATTCGGCGCAAACCATGCGCGGAGTTTCCCTGGGATGGGGTTGGCGACGTGCGCCCTTTCCAGAGCGGCAGCAAGCAAGTCATCGAGGGCGTCTATTAGATTCGGAACCAGAAGGAAGAGGCCACAATCATGAGCGAGGAAATTCACATTCCCATCCTGCGTCTCGGACAGAAGTATCGCAGTCTCGACACCGTCGAGCTGCCAGCCTCCGCCGGCCGCAAGGTGTTGACGCACACGGCAAATCCCGGGCTCATCCGGCGCGATCTGCTCGGGATTGCGAAGTCGCGGGCTGCCCTCAATGAGATCCCGACCGACACCCTTGCGACATACTGTGAGCAGGCCGCCGAGCTCTTCCTCCATGAAGAATTGCCCCTCGGGGACAGTGCCCAAGGGCCGCAGGAATATGTCGAATCGCTCTCCGCCCTGACCAAGCTGCCGCACACCTTGGTCCGGATGAACATGGGGAAGATCCATGCCGCCATGTCTCAGATTCGCACCGTGATCGCCGGACTGACCCGCGGGATTTCCCTCGACCTCTTCGATCGCGGAATTTCCTCCCTGAATGATCTCGAGGTGAATTTCTATCCTGTCACGGATGCCCTGGGGGTCTCTCTTCCCAGCAACGCGCCGGCAGTCAATTCCCTCTGGCTCCCTGCACCCGTGCTCAAAATTCCGGTCCTTCTGAAACCGGGTCGCGAGGATCCCTTCACGCCGTTCCGGATCGTCCAGGCGCTGATTGCGGCGGGATTTCCCAAGGAGGCCTTTGGATTTTACCCAACCACCCACGAGGGTGGCGACACGATCCTGATGACTTGCGGACGGGGAATCTCTTTTGGGAGCGATGCCACTGTGCGCAAGTATGCCGCCTTTCCAAGCATCCAGGTGCATGGCACGGGCCGCAGCAAGGTTCTCATCGGCGAAGACTTCATGGGCAAGTGGACCGAGCACGCCAGAACCCTGGTGGAATCGGTTTCCGCGAATGGGGGGCGGAGTTGCATCAACACCTCTGCGATCCTTGTGCCCTCTGGTCGGGAAGAAATCGCGGATGCCATCGCGCAGGAACTGGCGGCGATAGAACCTCTTCCCCGCGATCACGAAGACGCTCTTCTCTGTGGATTTTCCAACACGGAGTGGGCGGGTTCGATCAACGATCTCATCGACGAGCATCTCAAGGTGGCGGGAGCGGAAGACGTCACCGCGCGCTATCGCAAGGGCCCGCGGCTGGTTGAAATGCACGGGCAAACCTATCTGCGCCCCACCCTGATATCTTGCGCCCACTCCGATCACCCACTCGCCAACACGGAGTTCATGTTCCCCTTTGCAAGTGTCACCGAAATTCCGCAGGAGCGCATGTTGAGCGAAATCGGGGAGACCCTGGTGGCCTCGGCCTGGACCGAAGATCCCATCTGGATCCGGCAACTCATGAATTCCCCTGACATCGAGCGTCTCAACATCGGACCCTTCCCCACCAACCGCGTGCAGTGGGAACAACCGCACGAAGGCAATCTCTTTGAGTTTCTGTATCGGCGTCGTGCCATTCAGGGCAACCTCGCGGCCGTGAGTTGATGGAGATCTTCACAACCAGACCGAGCCCAAGGCTTGTTGGCGGCCCCGGCGCATTGTCGCAGCTCGCGGATTGCGTGAAGGAAATTGGGGGAAGCCATGTTCTGATCGTGACCGATTTGGGAATCGTTTCGGCAGGCCACGTCGAACGTGCGACTTCAAGGCTGTCCGAGGCCGGGATTGAGTTTACGGTCTATGATGCGACTCACGAGAGTCCCGGGGAGAGCGACATCAAGGCCGCTGCTGAGTTTGCACGTGGAGTGGAAGTAGACTGTATCGTGGGCCTCGGCGGGGGCAGCAGCATGGACACCGCCAAGGGCTGCAATTTTCTTCTCACCAACGGCGGAGCGATGAGCGACTACAAAGGCTATGCTCTCGCGAGGAGCCCAATGCTCCCGTTCATCGCGGTTCCGACCACCGCCGGAACGGGCAGTGAATGCCAAAGCTATGCGGTGATCAGTCGGGACGGGTCGCATGAAAAAATGGCGTGCGGAGATCCCAAGGCCCTGGCGAAGTTCGCCATTCTCGATCCGGAACTCACCGAGTCCATGCCGCAACCGGTGGCGATTCTGACTGCTCTCGACGCGCTCGCGCACGCCCTCGAGACGGCGGTGTGCACGCGGCGAAATGCGTTTTCCTCGGCCTTCTCCCGGGAAGCCTTCCTCCGCATCGCCTCCTCCATCGAAGCGGTGCTCACCGATTCTGCCACCCTGGAAGATCGCGGCGAAATGTTGTTGGGAGCGGCGTTCTCGGGACTTGCGATCGAGAACAGCATGCTTGGTGCGGCGCACGCTTCGGCCAACCCGCTCACGGCCCGCTTTGGTCTGGTGCACGGGAAGGCGGTGGCAATCATGTTGCCCCATGTCATGCGCGTCAACGATGTGGATCCAGAAGCCCGCGACACCTACGATCATTATGGCGAGTTGCTCACTCGTCGGGGATATGCGGATCTTCCTCTCATTGACTGGGTGGAAGCCCTGCTTGGCATCGCCGATCTCGGATCCCTGGATGAGGCCGGAGTGAAAGCGGCCGCAATCCCGGAGCTGGCGGGCGACGCAACCAAACAGTGGACCGGACAGTTTAATCCTCGCGCGATGACGGAAGAGGGATTTGTGCTACTCTACAAGCAGGCCCTGGAATCGCTGACCCCGAGCACGACATGAAAAAATTGTTCTTAGTCCTCAACTCCGTAATCATAGGATCGCTCTTGCTGCTTCTCGCTGCTCCGAGCGCAAATGCGGACGCGGGAGCTGCCAAGAAGGAACCAGGCCAGGGGGACAGGGTCGCGCGGGAGAAACAAACGACCACGAGCTGGAAAACTCCGCGAGGAGGCCCCGCTCTTCAGGGACTGGTGAACGATCCCGTTCCCCGCAAGCCGAAGATCAAGTGGGAGATCCTGCTCGATGGCCCTGTCATTGGCGATGCCGCGATTGCGGATGGCATGGTGTATGTGGGGACCGTGATGGGCACCTTTTACGCGATCAATTTCGAGAACGGTCAGGAGCGCTGGAAATTTGTCACCGAAGATTCGATTGAAGCCCCCCCGACGGTGGGAGGGGGCAAGGTGTTTATCGGATCGGCAGATCGCTTCTTCTATTGCCTCGATCAAAAGACCGGTAAGGAACTCTGGAAGTACGAAGCAGCGGACAAGTTTGTGGGTGGCGCTCTCATCGTGCGCAGTCCCGATGACACCGAAGACTGGATCATCGTGAATGGATATGACGGGATTTGTCGTGCGCTCAGGGTGAAGGATGGGAGCGAGGCATGGATTTATGAAACGGCAGAGCAAATCAATGGCACCCCGGCTCTTGTTGACGGGAAGGCGATTGTGCTGGGGGGATGCGATATGGTGGTGCACGCGATCAAGGTTTCCGATGGAACCGTGATCAACGAAGTGCCCGTCGATGCCGAGATCATTGGTACCGTCGCCACGATTGGGAAGATGGTCTACTCCGCGAACTACGCCAATCAACTGGTGGCTACGGACATCAAGGCAAAGAAGCCGAAGTGGATTTACGAAGACAAGGATTTTGGGTTTTATGCGGCTCCCGCAGTGAGCGATGAACATGTCTTTGTGGGATCCCGGGACAAACACATGCACGCGGTGAATCGAGAAACGGGAAAGCGGGTTTGGAAGGTGAAGACCGGATCGCGCGTGGATGGCGGGGCGATCGTCTTCAATGATGCAGTTGTCTTTGGATCCGGAGACGGAAGACTGTATGCTCTCAATCCGAAGGACGGCAGTGAGATCTGGCGTCTTGATCTGGGCGAGGGTATCAGCACGGATCTCGCATTTGCCAACGGCCGGATCGTGGTTGGCGGAAATGACAGCAATCTCTTTTGTATCGTAGGACAATAAAAGGCTATGAGTGACATCGTTACCCCCGACAAGAAGAAGGCCACGCGGGCCGGGAATTACTTCATCTCGAACTACCCGCCCTTCTCCTTCTGGACCGAAGAGCAGAGAACAGAAGTGCTGGATGCCTTCGAGGCGGCGCCTGCGCCGGGCATTCCCCTGGGATTGTATCATCACATTCCCTTTTGCCGGAAGCGCTGCCACTTCTGTTACTTCCGCGTCTATACCGACAAGAACGCTGACGAGATCAAGGACTACCTCGAATGCACCATGCGCGAGCTTGAGATGCTCGCCAAGAAGCCCCTGCTCACCGGACGCAAACCTCACTTCGTCTATTTCGGTGGGGGAACACCTTCCTACCTCTCCGCCAAGCAGCTCATCGAGTTGACCGATCGCATGAAAACGATCCTCCCGTGGGACGAGGCCGAAGAGGTCGCCTTCGAGTGTGAGCCCGGAACCCTCAATCCGGGCAAGCTTGCCGCCATCAAGGAGATCGGAGTGACCCGGATCAGCCTCGGGATCGAGAATTTCGACGATCGCATTCTCGAGATCAACGGGCGCGCCCACCGCAGCAAGGAAGTGTGGCGTGCTTATGAGCGCGCGCAGGCGGAAGAATTCGACCAGATCAACATCGACCTCATAGCGGGCATGCTCGAGGAGACGGAAGAGAATTGGCAAAAGAACATCGAGGAGGTTCTCAAGCTGAGCCCCGACAGCATCACCATCTACCAGATGGAGATTCCCTACAACACGACCATCTACAAAGAGATGAAGGCTGACGGAGCGCTGGTGGCGCCGGTGGCTGACTGGGAGACCAAGCGTCGCTGGGTTAAGGAGGCGTTTGCCGAACTGGAAAGCAACGGCTATACCATCAGCTCGGGTTATACGGCGGTCAAGAATCCTGAGAAGGCCAAATTTATCTACCGCGATGCCCTGTGGGGAGGAGCAGATTTGGTGGGACTTGGGGTGGCATCATTCTCCCACGTGCAAGGGGTGCACTATCAAAATTTCACTGAGATTGACGATTACACGAAGGGGGTTGATTCCGGGGAGATGCCCATCAAGCGCGCCTTCAGGACGAACGAGGAAGAGCGCATGATTCGGGAATTCATCCTTCAAATGAAGCTTGGTCATGTGGAGGCGAAATACTTCCAGAAGAAGTTCGGAGTGAACATTCTTGAGAAATTTTCGAGTCAACTCGACGAACTGAAGCGGGAAGGTCTCCTCGATGTGATGGAGGGATCGATCATGCTCAATCGTGATGGGTTGCTCTCTGTGGACAATGTGCTCCACGATTTTTTCCTCGAGCATCACAAGACGGACCAACTAGTTTAGCACGCTTGGTCATCGATAGGCTTTCTGAAGCGCCACGTAATCTAGTTGTCAATGGATCAACTTCAGCAACCGGTCTTCCCCGATTTTCTTCGGGAGTCCCTCTTGCGAGCGGGCTTGGTGGCGGAAGCATTTCGGTGGTGTGAGCCCACGGAGATACCTGAGCCCTATCGAAGCCTCCTGGTGCATGGGGTGGACATGACCTCGACCCTTGAGCGTCACCATGGTGAAGCGATGGCTCTGGAAGTCCTGGCGGACGGTCAATCCGGGGGCCACTATTTTCGGGAAGTGGTGCTCCGTTGCGCACAGTCTGGAAAGGCCGCAGAATTTGGATTGATCGAAATTGAAGTGGAGGAGTTTCCGGAGAACCTGCGTGAAACGATCCTCTCCGGCCGCCAACCATTGGGAGGGATCTTGAACGAAAGCGGAATGGACTACCTGAGCTCACCGCTGGGCTATTTTTCGGTGGAGCGTGCGCAGCTTCCTCTCAAACTGTCGGGCCTTGGTAGCGAGGACACCTTCTATGGCCGCTACAATCAGCTCTCCGCGGGAAACGTGGCCTGCCTCGCCCGGATCCTTGAAATTCTTCCCACCTCCCCGGACTCGTGAGCAAACCCACCGAGACCTATGACGTGATCGTGATTGGCGGGGGCCCGGCGGGAGCGACCGCGGCCGCCCTGCTTGCGGAAAAGGGCCGCAGGGTGGTCGTGCTCGAGAAGGAGAAGTTTCCGCGTTACCACGTGGGCGAATCGCTCATGCCGTTTTGTTACTTCACCCTTGAGCGACTCGGCGTGCTCGACCAGATGGAGGAGCACTCCTTCGTGAAGAAGCACAGTGTGCAGTTTGTCACCAAGGGGGGGAGAATCTCAGCCCCATTTTATTTTTTTCAGCACCTCGATCATCCCGCCGCCACGACCTGGCAGGTGGAGCGCGTGGTGTTCGACGAGATGCTCCTTCGGAACGCCGAATCGAAAGGCGTGGACGTGCGGGAAGAAATGTTGGTGGAGAACTTCACCTACGATGGTGAGACCATCACGGGGGTGATCGCGAAGGGAAAGAACGGGGAGGAATACCGGCTCCAGGCGGCCATGACCCTCGATTGCACGGGGCGCGATGCACTCTTCCTCCGTAAGAAAAGCACCCGTATCCGCGACCCAAAACTGAAGAAAATCTCCATCTGGACCCTCTTCAAAGGTGCCAAGCGCGACGAGGGCCTCGACGAAGGTGCCACCACCGTGGCCTACCTCGACGGTCGGGGATGGTTTTGGAACATTCCGCTGCGCGATAATATCGTGAGTTCCGGGATCGTGGCCGAGCGCGACTATCTCTACCGAGGCACGCGCGATCTCAAGAAGATCTATGAACGTGAACTCCAGGAGAACAGCTGGATCAGGGAGCATCTCACCCAAGGCGAGCAATTTGGCGAATTCTGGGTGGCAGGTGAATTTTCCTATCGTGCCGAACACTGTGCCGCGGATGGGCTCCTGTTGGTCGGTGATGCCTTTGCGTTTCTCGATCCGGTGTTCTCCTCCGGAGTCTTTCTGGCGCTCAAGAGCGGAGAGATGGCCGCCGATGCGGTTGATGCGGCGCTGGCGAAGAACAGCCATTCTGCGGCGGAGTTCGAAGACTATGGTGAAAAGCTCTGCGAGATGATCGAAGTGATGCGCAAGCTGGTCTATGCTTTCTACGATGAGGACTTCAGCTTTGGAAAATTGATCCGCAAATACGAAAACATCCGACCCATGCTGACGGACTGCCTGATCGGGGATGTCGACGGCAAGGACTATACCCCCTTGGCGGATGCAATGAGCGATTTTGCCGATCTCCCGGAACCGTTGCAGCACGGGCGGGCGCCGGAGGCGGCGCAGTAGTATTAATGGCTGAGTAGGCGAGAAATGAAAATCACCTTCCTCACTGCGGGCACCGGCAGCTACCACTGCGGGGCGTGCATGCGTGACAACACCCTGGTGACGGCCTTGCACCGCGATGGTCATGAAGTGGCGCTCCTTCCGATGTATCTTCCCATGCATCTCGATGAAGAGATGCTCCCTCAAGTGAAGGAGGCCCCCATCTTTTTTGGTGGCGTCAACGTTTTCTTGCAGCAGAAATTCGCGCTCTTCCGCCACACCCCACGCTGGCTCGACAATCTCCTCAATGGGGACGGGCTTCTGAGATCCGTAGCAAAACGAAGTCACATGACGAGTGCTCGGGATCAGGGGGAGATGACCCTGGCCATGTTGCGCGTTGATGAAAGCCGGCTCACGAAGGAACTCGAAAAGCTTCTCGACTGGTTGGAGAATCACGAAAGACCGGATCTGATCTGTCTCTCAAATGCCTTGCTCTCCGGCTTGACCCGCGAATTGAAGAAGCGGCTCAAGATCCCGGTGATCGCGTTCTTCCAAGGGGAGGACACTTTCCTCGACAGCTTGCCGGAGCCCTTCTGCGAACAATCGTGGAAGGAGATGAAGGAACGCCTTTCCGAAGTGGACCTGCTCGTCTCGCCCACCAAGTTCTATGCGAATCTGATGGCCGATCGTCTCGGGATCGATGTGAATAGCATCGAGGTGTTGCCGAATGGGATCAAGCTCGATGGCTACGGCCCGGCGAAGATGGAAGATCCCCCAGCAATCGGCTACCTCGCACGGATGAGCCGGGAAAAAGGTCTCGGGATGCTGGTGGATGCCTATCTGAACTTCCAGGAAGCGGGCAAGCACCCAACTTGCGAATTGCGAATTGCGGGTGCGTGCACGGCGGCGGACGAGAAATTCGTGCAGGTGCAAAAAAAGAAGCTCGAGGTCGCAGGGCTCACCGACCTGGTGGTCTGGCGCCCCAACCTCACGCGGGAAGAGAAAGAGGAGTTCCTGCGGGGACTGACGCTGTTTTCCGTGCCTGTCACTTACCCGGAGGCCTTTGGTCTTTACCTGCTCGAAGCAATGGCGAGCGGTGTTCCGGTGGTAAATCCCGAGGCGTCTTCCTTCCCTGAAATAGCCGTCAAGACGGGAGGTGGAATTTCCGTTCGGCCTGGAGATCCCGCCGAACTGGCCCGGCGTTGGGAGGGTCTCCTCAACGATCCGGAAGCCCTTAGAGCGATCGGAGAAAGAGGTCGCCGCGGGGTGGAGGAGCGGTATAGCGTTGGCGTTATGAAGGACGGCTTCGTGGAACTCGCGGAGCGAGTTCTCGCGGCCGCCCGCTAGCTCCAGGAAGCGGGACCTTGAAAATGGAAACTGAATCTGAACGATGAGCGTCGAGAGTGAAGACTACTGCTTCGAGTTCCAACGCCGGGTCGAGTTTCACGAAACCGATCTGGCCGGGATTGTGCACTTCTCAAATTTCTATCGCTACATGGAGACTGCGGAGCATGAATTCATGCGCAGCCTCGGACATGCGATCCATCAGCAGATGGGCGATACCGAAATCGGGTGGCCACGCGTGAATGCAACCTGCGAGTTTTGCAAACCGGCCCGCAACGATGACATTCTCACCATTCGGGTGTCGATCGATGAGATTCGCACCCGCTCGATTCGCTATCGCTTTCGATTCTTTATCGACCTCAACGAACCGCCCATTGCGATCGGGAGCATCACGGCGGTTTGTGTAAAATTTGAAAACGGCGGCATTGCGGCGATGCCGATTCCAGATCAGATTCGTGCCGATCTCGAAGCTGCCCAAAAAGCAGCGAAGTCTTCACTCTCGTCGTGAACTCATCCCATTCATCACCAAAAAAGAAATCCATGAACTGGCTCCTGTTTGCCCTCATGACCGTGGCCTGTTGGGGGCTCTACGGCATCTTTCTTCACGCCGGACAAGTTGGCATGGCGGACAAGGAACTCGGTCGCTACAAGGCCTTCCTTTTCGTCGGCATTGCCTACGTCATCGTCGCGGTGCTCGCCCCGCTCATCGTGCTCCTCATGTCGAAGAACACCGACTGGTCGATGCCGAAGAGCGGAATGTGGCTCTCCCTCCTGGCTGGCATCCTCGGTGCAATCGGAGCTTTCTGCGTTCTCCTCGCGATGGCCGCGGGGGCGAAGGGTGGCATGAGTCCGGCCATCGTGGCGGTGTCCGTCATGTCCATCATTTTTGCCGGAGCGCCTCTCGTCAACGCGCTCGTCGCGATTTGCATGCATCCCCCCCCCGGTGGGGTGGGAGCGATTCCCTGGCAGTTCATGTTTGGGATTGTCCTGGCCGCGCTCGGAGGATTCATGGTGGTGAAGTACAAACCCGGCCCTCCACCAGCGGTGAAGGAGGCATCCGTCGAAGTGGGAGCAAAGGTCGAGTAATTTTTTGAGCGTGGCCCTCGCCAAGATCAACAGCCTGCTCAGTGCCATTCTTCCCGCGAACGGATTCTACGCGGAGAAGCTGGGAGATCTGCGACGGGTGGAGAGCCTGGCCGAGTTCGCGGCTCTGGTTCCCTTCACGACGAAGGATGAACTCGCGGCGGATCACGAAGCGCACCCGCCGTACGGGCGCACCCTGAGTTATCCGCTGGAAACCTATACGAGGTTTCACCAGACCAGCGGCACGCGGGGCAAACCGATGGCGTGGCTCGATGACTATGCGGGCTGGGCCTGGATCCTCGAATCCTGGCAGTGGGTCTGGACCAACGCCGGAGCAATGCCCGGTCAGAGCGCCTTCTTTCCCTTTTCGTTTGGACCATTTATTGGCTTCTGGGCTGCCTTTGAGGCTGCTGCCGAAATGGGCATTCGATCCATTCCCGGGGGCGGACTCTCCAGCGAAGACCGGCTTAGATTGATCGCCACGCACCGGCCCGAATTGATGGCCTGTACTCCGACCTACGCCCTGCACATGGCGGAGGTTGGAAAGCGCATGGATCTTAAGGTGGGGGATCTTGGAATGCAGACCCTGGTGGTGTGCGGAGAACCGGGCGGCAGCATTCCCCAGGTCCGAGAGCGCATCGAAGCGGAGTGGGGAGCTCGGGTGGTGGACCATCACGGCATGACGGAAGTCGGCCCGGTGACGGTGAGTGATCCGAAGAATCAGGATCTTTTGCGCATCTACTATCCTTCCTACTACCCGGAGGTCATCAATCCGGATAGTGGCGAGAATGTTGCGATGGGAGAAATTGGGGAGTTGGTTCTCACCACGCTGGGACGCTACGCTTCTCCTCTCATCCGCTATCGCACGGGCGATCTGGTGAAGCCGGTGGCCACCGCGAGGATGGACCCCGCTGAGTTTGCCTTGGAAGGCGGCATCATCGGACGGGCGGATGACATGGTGGTGGTGCGAGGGGTGAATGTTTATCCCAGCGCGATCGAAGCGGTGGTGCGTTCGGTGGACGGCGTCGGCGAATACCAAGTGGAGGTCGATGAACGGGGTGCCATGCCTGAAATTCGGCTCGTGATTGAGAATTCCACGAGTGAAGCGGCCGAGAGAGAACTCGAAACCCGGCTCCGGGCCCTCTTTTCAATGCGGATTCCAGTAAGAGCAGTGGCGTCCGGCACGTTGCCAGTATTTGAAGTGAAGGCCCAGCGATGGAAGGTGATCCGCGAATGATTGAGGTTCAGAGTGTCAACAAAGCGTACGAGATGCCCGGCGAATCATTGCGGGTGCTCGATGGAATCTGCCTCACAGTTGGAAAGGGGGAGACCGCCTCGGTGGTGGGCCCCTCCGGGAGTGGAAAGACGACCTTGCTGAATTTGCTGGGAGCGCTGGACCGTCCCACCGAAGGTCGCATTGAGATCGACGGCAGAGACGTTGCCGGATTCAGCGAAGAAGAAGCCGCGGCCTTTCGCAATCGTTCGCTGGGCTTTGTGTTTCAGAACCATCATCTCTTGCCGCAGTGCACTCTCCTGGAGAATGTCATTCTTCCCCGGCTTGCCGGGGACTGGGAGGAGGCCGAAGGGGTCACTACCGAGCGAGCCAAGGCCCTTCTTGAGGAAGTTGGGTTGCAGGACCGGCTGGGACACTTTCCCCATCAACTCTCAGGAGGCGAGCGCTTGCGCACGGCTCTCGCACGGGCCCTGGTGAACGAGCCCGATCTGATTCTGGCGGATGAACCGACGGGTTCGCTTGATGAGGAAACGACGGAGGTGGTGGCCGATCTTCTGGTCCAGCTCAATGAAGAGAAGGGCGTCACTCTGATCGTGGTGACCCACAACCCGGCTCTTGCGAAGCGGATGCAGAACTACTACGAACTTCGTGGTGGCAGACTGGAAAAGCGATGAATGCTTTGACCTTCATCCGTCGGGGGATCTGGCACTTCAAGCTGTCTTATCTCGGCGTTTGGGCAGGAGCGGTTCTGGGTGCCACGGTGCTCTTGGGTGCGCTTCTGGCCGGTGACTCGGTCAAGGAAACGCTCCGTGAAGTTGCGAGGAATCGGGTTGGAAAGATCGATCAGATCTTCATCGCGGGAGAGGGATTCTTTCGAGATGAACTGGCTGCAGAAGTGCGCGGGGAGGGCCTGCGAAGTGCGCCGGTGCTGTTGTTGAAGGGACAGCTCAGCAGCCAGAAGAGCGGGCGGGCATTGGGTCAGGTCCAGATCCTGGGAGTAGACGAATCGTTTTGGGACTTTGCACCGAGTGACGGAATGGCGCTTGAGCTGCCGGATCGGGAGGTCGCAGTGAACGATCACTTGGCCGCCTCTCTCGGGTTGGCACCTGGCGACTCCGTGATCCTGCGCCTGCAGGAACCCGGGATGTTGTCTCGTGATGCTCCCCTTTCGGGAGAAGCCGAGGACGTGATCAGTTTTCGAGCCAAGGTGCGGGAGGTTCTGGATGCCCCTCAATTTGGGGGGTTCAACCTGGTGGCGACCCAGTTGCCGACTCCGACAGTTTTTGTTCCGCTCAAGCGACTGCAGCAGGTCATCGATCAACCCGCGCAGGCGAATCTTCTCCTGCTGGGATCCCACGACCGAAGCAAGAAATTCGACGAGAGTTTGTTGGCGCGCATTCGCAACCGCATGAAGCTGGCGGACTATGGATTTTCCCTGGTCGATATCCCTCTTGCGCAGGCAACGGAACTTCGTTCAGCTCGCATTTTTCTTGAGCCGCAAATCGTGGATGCCGTGATCGGTCGCTATGCAAGCGCCCTTCCGGTCACCAGTTATCTGGTCAACACCTTTGCGGCCAATGGGAAGGAAACGCCTTACTCGCTCATCGCGGCGGTGGGAGCAAGGGGCGCGCCATTCCTGCCGGATGATTTTGTGCAGGACGACATCGTGATCAATGAATGGCTGGCGAAGGACCTGGGGGTATCGCCCGGGCAGCCCCTCAGGGTGACGTATTTCAGCCTCGGTCGTGGCAATCGACTGTCAGAGGTCACTGCTGAGTTCAAGGTGCGCAGCATCATTCCTTTGGAAGGCCTCGCCGCGGACCGCCTATGGATGCCGGACTTTCCGGGGGTGGCCGAGGCCGAAGACGCGCAGGACTGGGCGCCCGGTCTGCCCCTTGACCTGGGCCGGATTCGGCAGGTGGATGAAGACTATTGGGACGACTACCGTGGGACCCCGAAGGCGTTCATCACGGAGGAGCGGGGCCGCGAGCTCTTCGGAAATCGTTGGGGGAATTCCACCTCGCTGCGCGTTCCGATCGCAGAGGCCGGGAAGAACGAATTCGAAGGGGAATTGCTCACAGTCTTCCATCCGCAAATGGCGGGCCTACTCCTGCGGGACCTGCGGGAGGAAGCGATTGCGGCAGCCAAGTCGCCGGTGGACATTGCGACTCTCTTTCTCAGCATGAGTTTTTTTCTCATCGTGGCTTCGATTACTCTCACCACGATGTTGTTTCGCTTCAACATCGAGCAACGGAACCGGGAGAGCGGCCTCTTGTCGGCCTTGGGGATCCCCGCAAAAAAAGTGCTGCGTTGGCGGTTGTGGGAGGGTCTCCTAATTGTGATCGCAGGTGGAATGGTGGGTCTCGGAATTGCGGTTGCCTACAGCATTGGCATTCTCCGTTTTCTCGAAACGATCTGGAACGAGGGAACCACCGATTCGCTTTTCAAATTTCATTTCAACCCCTTCACGATGCTCAGTGGGCTCGCGGTGTTCGTGGAGATCTCCATGCTGGTGATTTGGCTCACGGTGCGAAAGCAGGGAAAGAAAAACGCGACCTTGCGCTTGGAAGCCGGGACCGAAGAGGTACGACGAGGAGCATCGAAGGTGCGTCGGATTCTCATCGCGGAATTCCTGTGCCTGGTGGCAGGGTTAGGCTGCATCGTGGCGAGTGGTGCGATGGGTCCCCAGGCGGCCTTCTTCCTCTCAGGAATGTTCTTCCTGATCGCCGGTCTTCTGAACTATCGCGCGTGGCTCGGATGGAGCGGAGGGCGCAAACTGGAGGCCATCTCTGCGAGATCCTTGGCGACCCTCAACAGCGGCCGGCGGCCGACCCGCAGCCTGGTGGTGGTCGGAACCCTGGCCTGCGGGGTGTTTCTCGTGATCGCGGTGACGGCTTTTCAGAAACACGGCGGCGAGGAGTGGGCGGAGAAATCCAGTGGAGCTGGGGGCTTCGCGTTCTGGATCGAAACGACCAATCCGATCAATCGGACCGCCGATGCGAAGAAGGATCCCGACTACTTCGAACTTGGAGATCAGCGTGATCTGCTTGGTGAGATCCGGCCCTTCCGGATGGGGGTGGGAGATGATGCAAGTTGCTTCAACTTGAACAAGGCAACTCGCCCGCGGTTGTTGGCGACTGATGTTGCGGCTCTCGCAGAGCGTGATGCCTTTGCACTCAAGGCAGTGGGCAAGGGCCTCGCGATCGAGCGGGGTTGGGAGTTGCTCAGGGACTCCTCGGAAGAGCGGGTGCTCCGGGCCTTCATCGATCAGACCACCATGATGTGGGTGCTGAAAAAGAAGGTTGGCGATCGCATTCCCTATACCGACGAATGGGGAGGGGATTTTGAAATCGAAATCACGGGGGCCCTCGCGGACAGCGTCTTCCAGGGAAGCTTGGTGGTAGATGAAGAGGCCTTCCTGAAATTCTATCCCTCCCAGGAAGGCTACCAATTGTTTCTTGCCGATGTTCCTGGTGAGCTAGCTGCGGCGCGGGAGGAGTTGCAAAAAGTGACCGCCGATCGGGGAAGCACGATCACGCGAACCCAGGAACGACTGGAAGGATTCCACGGCGTGGAAAACACCTACATCGCAATCTTTCACGTGCTTGGGGGTCTCGGATTGATCTTGGGGAGCGCCGGACTGGGCATCGTGACGGCGCGCAATCTTGCGGAACGCCGCGGCGAATTCCAAGTCCTGGCGACGATCGGGATTACCCAAGCGGTCACCAAGGAGGTGATCTTCAAAGAAGTGAGGACCTTCATCGGGTGGGGACTTGGAATCGGACTGATCGCCTCGCTGGTTGCGATCCTGCCGGCCGTGACTGGGACGCCACCGATGAAGACCTTGCTTGGGCTCGGCGGACTCGTGGTCGCGATTGCCCTGAACAGCCTACTCTGGGCGTGGGTTGGTTATCGGGTGGGCTATCGGAGGCAGGCGGCTTTCGGGATTTGACCTCGAACATCCGTCGATTTCGCGATTTCCCAGCTGGATGTGCGGCGAGCGATCCGGACCATGCGATTCAAGCGCAAGGAGCGGGGCGTTGAATCCAACCAGATCGGGATGATGGGATTTTCGCAGGGGGGACATGGCTACGGACCGTCCGGGCGAGTGGATTCAGCCGGCTGGACGGCGCGTCTGGAAGAGTGGATGAAATACAACAAGGGGATGAAGTAGGCGAAGGCCTCGCTGCGCGGAAGGGGACAATTCCCGGTCATCCCCTAGCTTGCGCTCGGGGCAGCATCTTGCTCGTCCTCGTCCTCGCCTGAGAAATCGACGTGTTCCACGATGGCGCCCTCGCGGAGTCCCGTCGCGAATTCCCTAAGAGCATTCCTCCTCTTCTGGAACTCCACACGTTGCGCAATGTCATCACGCAGGTCATCAAATGGTTTCACGACCGCTGGTTTGATCTCTGCAATCTTGAGAAGATGGTAACAATGCTCGTAGGCAACAACCGGGCTGACTTCATCCTGGCGCATGGTGAACATGATGGATTCAATCGGATTTGAAGGCCGATCGAAGGCGATCCAGCCCAGATCGATCTCGCCCGACTCCTTTTCTGTCTCATGCTTGGCGATCTCTTCAAAGTTGGCGCCCTGGAGGAGGTTTTCGCGGAGTTCGTCCATCTGCTCGAGGAGAAGGACAGGATCCTCGTGTTTTTCGAGGGACTTCATGAGATGGAGGACCCGCACTTCAGCGGTGGAGCGAAACTCACGCTGGTGTTCCTCGTAGTAGGTGCGGAGATCTTCCTCCGTGACGTCCGTTTTGCCGGCCAGCACATGGTCGAGAAATGTCTCCATGCGCAGGTTGGCCTCGCACTCATTGTGAAGTTGGTCGCGCTGGGCCTCGATCATGTCCCAACTCGCACCGTGTTTGCGAAACTCCTTGATGGTCTTCTCGAAGCGCGCTTTGACTTCCTCGTCAGGCAAGGTCGGGTAGCGGGATTCGGCTTCCTGTGCGATGAGCACCGAGTCGATGACCTCTTCCTCGGCCTTGGCCATGAATTCAGGGTCGCGCTCACAGCAGGACACCTGGAGGCGCATTTCCGCCTCGGACTTGATGCGCGCAAAGGCTTCCTCAAGGAGGTTTGGGTCAATGAGCTCTCCGTTGATCCGAATCATGGGAGGACAGGTAGCGGTGAAGGGCGTTCCCCGCCAACAAGAAATCCCTCCGGCTGCGCTTTGCAGGTCGAGGGGATGAAATGTTGAGGTGCTGGGGGGCCCTACTCACTCTCTGGAGCGGGCGCAGGAGCAGTGGGAAAGGATTCCCCGCTGATTCCCCCACCCTGGAGCAAGCCTCCGAAAAGGCCTCCTCCGCGGGTTTCTAGGTGAGTGCGGTAAGCGTCCTCTTGTCCTTCATCGAGGACGGGAGCAAGGAGCTCGACCTTGTTGTCGATCTCCTGCTGCTGATTGTCCCGGATGGACTGGAGGATCTCTCCGCGATTTTCGCTGGGCTGTTCTCCGTTCTCGGCTCGATTGACAAAGCTCTGGATCGCGCCGGAAAATCCGATTCCGAGGTCATCTGGATTGATATCCAGTCCAATGCCTTCGGTGATAGTGGCGACGATGGAGTTGGCTTCCCGGTTTGATTCGGTCTTTTGGGCGGCGTCTTTGTGGAGGATTGCGTAGACTTGATCCTTTTGCTCCGGGTTCAGGTCAAGGATACCTTGGATTGTGGCGAGATCCCGGTATGCGCGGGCTTCGACCTTGTTGGCGAGATCGCGCTGCTTCATCTCTTCATGAGCAGTTTTCTGTTCGTCGGTGAGAATGTCGGCGAGGGCTGAATCGAGGGCGTCGTCGCCCAACGATTTGGTGAGCCGTCTCATCTTGCGCCAGTCGCCGTCGCCGTCCGCCATCAAGGCTTCCAGTTCTTCGCGATTCTTGGCGAAATAGGCACGGAGTTTGTCGGCCTGGGCATCGGTCAGACCGAGTCGATCGACCAGCTTCTGGATCGTGGCCTCTTCCTTATTTTTCTGCCGCTCGGCCATGATTTTTCGGAAACGGTCCTGTCCGGTCCGGAATCGTTGCTGAATCTCTTCACCGTTCGGGTCTGCTTCCCTGCCGTTGAGGATGACGGCGGAGGGATCGGGGCGATCGGACTTGGCGATCTCGGCGGAGAGATCCGCGGAGCGCTTGGGATCACCGGGAGTCGAGCTCGGGCTCTTCTGGATGTCCTTGCTCTCCGGGTCTTCAGGGTTGGGAAGGAGGAGCCGGGCTGCTCCAAATCCAATCCCGAGGCAGAGGAGGCCGATCATGACAGTATTTTTCATGGGGTATTGATTTGAGCGTAGTTACGTGAGGGAAGCGATGGAAATTGTCCAAGTTGTTTGGAATCAGGGGGATTCTTGATTCCGACAGATCATCAGGCTCCACGAATGGCCCGCACGGCCGTGCCCATGTCCGGGGCTTTGAAGGTGGAAGAGCCCGCGACAAAGACGTTGGCTCCCGCACTTGCCGCGGTGATGGCGGTGGTGGAATCGATGCCTCCGTCCACCTCGAGGTGGAAGCTGAGCCCACGCTGGTGGCGGAGGCGGATCGCTTCTTCAATCTTGGGCATGACTTCAGGCATGAAGGACTGCCCTCCGAAACCGGGAATGACCGTCATGACAAGGAGGAGATCGATCTGGTCGAGGTAGGGTTCGACGTCTCGAAGAGGAGTAGCCGGGTTGAGCGCCAGGCCTGCCAGGCAACCAGCGTTGCGGATGGCGGCCAAGGTGGTGGCGATGTCGTGATCGGCTTCAGATTCCACGTGGACAGAGATCAAGTCCGCACCTGCCTTCACGAACTGCGGGAGGAAGTGATCCGGCTTCGTGATCATGAGATGGAGGTCGAGGAAGATATCGTTGGTAGCGTGGATGGCTTCCACCATGGCGGGGCCGAAGGAGATGTTGTCGACGAAATGTCCGTCCATGACATCGAGGTGCAGCCAGTCGCCACCGGCTGCGATGGCCCGCGAGCATTCTTCGGCGATACGCGAAAAGTCGGCAGCAAGAACAGAGGGAGCGACAATACGATCGGTAGGAGTCCAGCGCTTCACGCGAGTGGTTTAACTCCCAAGGGCGAAGCGGCGAAGGCCTTTTTTGGGCTACCCGGTTCCTGTCCTTTACACCGGAGAATCCCCGGGGAGACTATGAGAGCCACATGACGCTCTCCTGCCGCCTGAAGCTTTGCGCCTGTGCGATGGTATTTGCAGCGACTCTGACGCACGCTGAAACGGAGTGGGGCCCCCCCAACAAGGAAGGGCTGACGACGCGGGTGGTGCCGTTGCTGGAGAGTCCGCAGGTGGGCAAGCAGCTCACCTTTCGGCTGGAGGGGAAGAACATCGGCAAGGAAACGGTGTATGCCGATATCCAGAACCTGGCTCATGCCGAGAGCACGCTAGAGGTCACCTATGAGAAAGAACGGAAAGTACCCGTGATTTCTGCGACCTTGGCGGGTTGTGAAACCCTTCAGGATGTTCTCCGATTTCCTCCGGGCATGGTGGTTGTGATCGCCGGCGGCATTGATGCAGCGGAGGAGTTCGAACTTTCCATGGCGGGCTCGTATCAATTTCGCCATCCCGGGCTGCCGGGAGAACTACCGATGATGGAAGAGGGACTGCGGATCTTGGATAGCGAAGGGCTCCCGGTGAATTCAAAGGCGACGTTCACGAATCTCCCGCCTTCGGGGCAGGTGACCCTGGAGGTGGCGGAGGGACCTCTTCCTCCTGATCTCGCCATGATCACGAAGTTGCGCCCGGTGGTGCCAAAGGGGTGGCATTTGGGTCGCCACTGGATCGCTGGCGGAGTGCAGATCGGGAAGCAGAATCAGGGGACCTCCGTTGTGATCGATCTTGTGGTTGTTGATCCAAAAGCCGGGGTGGCGATGGAAGAAGGGCATCGCAAAATTGGGCGAAGCAAGCTCGGAGAGATTCGCATGGGGATCAAGATTCGCCCTGCCGAGGGCGCAGCGCAGGCTCCCAGGAAGACAACCTTGGATGACCTGTGGCCTGACGCCCTGCGGTTGATCCGCGCGGCGCTCGGCATCTCTTTGGAGGCCTGAGGGTGGAGCCTGGGATCGGCAGAATTCTGCGCAGGTCTCAATCGCCCGCAGGGATCGGAGGTGATGAGCTTGAGCCATGCGCCCTTCTGCCTAGGAGGGACTTGGGCGAAGGCGATTTTTGAACGCGGTCAATCCTGTAACCTCGCCCGCAAGGTCGTCATGTCCGATGGTGGGGATGCACCCGTCCGGGCCCACAAGATGTGTTGGCGACATTGGTGGACGTGGGTCTCGCCTCCGTGAGTGATGGTGTCCGGATAGTGCAGGATGGCGGAGTCCTCTCCGGGGATTTCAACCGAACTCTCGGAGGCGACCTGATCGAATTTCTGCGGGCCAACTTCTCCGTGCGCTGGGTAGCTCTCGATGATCTGATCTGCGCCCAAGATCTTTGTTTCGCAGAGCTGATAGGAGCAATCGTCAGCCAGGAAGGGACGGGCGGCGCAGTAATCCTCGCGGGCGAGCGACTCGGGGAAGGCGGCAGCGGAGCGGTGGAGGCTACTCATCGAGGTATCTGCCTAATCAGCGGGTGTGGAGGTCGTGGTGGAGGAGAGCGAAGAGTTCTACCGCCAGCTGGAGCTGCGGCGCGGAGGGAGATTCACGATTACTCAGGAACTCGCCAAGTCGCGGGGCTCTTTTTTGAACACCAGCGCTCGCCGAAGGTTCCCGGCGGGTCGTTCAAGACGGAGAGCCCGGTATTTATGGAGAGTCCTCGAGGAGTTTGGGCTCGGGGGAACTGAGTGCGGTGGATCCCAGGAAGGGGATCGCCACGATTTGCATGGGTCCCCATGGCACCATTGTGGTCGGTTCTCAATGGGACTGTAGATTGGTGATGGTCCCTTCCCTCGGGGAGCGATGAGAGATCCGAATGGCGAGCAATGACACGATGTGGGGAGCAATCTCGGGGCTTGGGTATTCCAGATCGTTCTGCTTGCCTGTGCGCCGTGAGCGAGGACCCGATCATTGATCTCGAGAGCGACACCTACTTCATGCAGCAGGCCCTGCGGGAAGCGCAGAAGGCCTACGCGGCGGCGGAGGTCCCGATCGGAGCGGTGGTGGTGCGGGAGGCGCGCGTGATTGCGCGCGGTTGGAACCAGATCGAGACTCTCAAGGACGCAACGGCCCACGCAGAAATGCTCGCCTTGACCGCCGCGCAAAACATGATGGAGGACTGGCGGCTGGAAGGCTGCACGCTTTATGTGACCAAGGAGCCATGCCCGATGTGTGCCGGTGCGATCGTCCACTGCCGGCCGGAGCGGGTGGTCTTTGGATGCCCGGATCTGAAGACGGGAGCAGCGGGGGGGTGGATCAATCTCCTGGACTCGAATCCGCCCCTCAATCATCGCTGTGAGGTGACCCGGGGGGTGAGGGAGGACGAGTGCGTTGGGCTCCTGCAATCCTTCTTCCGGGAAGCGCGAGCCAAGAAGGCGGCACGGGCCAAGGAGTCGCCGGAGAATTGAACTGAACAGGGGCTCAAAAAAGCGGTCCTCGGGAGAGAACCGCTCATGGAGAAAACTGTGCTTGGGTTTCCTAGTTCCGGCGACGGAGGAGGAAGAGGAGACCAAGGCCGCCGAGTAAGGCGATGGTCGGCTCGGGAATGACGTAGCTGCCGGTGGGAAAGGGAGGAGTGGCTGTAAGGTTGGTTCCGTTGTCGGTTCCACCGTCGAAGTTGTCATCCCGGTCCCAAGCATTGGGGCCGGAGAATGACCAGTTGTTGGCATCGAAGCTCCCTCCGTTGGCGCCCACTCCGTCGTTGCGATAGGCCCAGCCGTCCAGGCTATCCCAAGGCTGTCCTGACCCGTCGGTGTTGATGTCTCCAAAGACATCAATCACGATTTCCGCACCAGAGAAGAGACCAGTTGGATCGAAGAACAGTTCGATGGCGTCGTCACCGTTGTGGTTGACGCCCCCTCCTGCGCCAAGGTGGTTTGGAGCGAAGCCGAACCATTGGGTGAAGTGCCCATCAGCGGAATTGGCGATGTAGAAAAACTGACCGGCGGCGAGGCTCACGGTGGGCAAGGACGATTCGGGACCATCGGTGCCCCCACCGTTGTTCGCGCTGCCAATGGCAAAGAGGCTCAGGTCGGCAATCGCGGTCGTGGCATAGATCTCGACACCCTTTGGATCGCCACCAGGCAACGGTCCATCAAAGACACCGGTGATAATGAGTGAACCGGAGGCTGAACCGGAGCACAGCATAGCGGCGAGGACGGAGGAGGAGACGAGAGTTTTCATGGGCGCAGGTGGGAAATCGGTGTTTCGACGGAATTCTTCTACTCGAGAATTGTATCCGGGGGAATGGTAAATTGATTGAAGATGAGGAATGTGATTCGGATCTCCTGACCTCTTTGCCGCCTGCAATGTCACATCTCCGGGCGGAGGAGCTTGTCGCTGGGGGATGCGGAACGTAAGGAGAGGGCATGCCGGGGGCAGTGCATGCAGTCATTGGGACGGACGAGGGACGGGTTTCGGAAGAGGCGATGGCTCTCTTTAACGATCTCAAACCGGAGGGCGAGGCGGCCGAATTCACCAACGACGTGATCGAGGGGGTGGTGGCCAACTCGGAGGAAGCCTACCAGGCCTGCATCCGGACGATCGAGGGGTTGCAGACGATCGGATTCTTTGGGGCGGATAAGATCGTGTGGCTCAAGGGGGCCAACTTTCTGGCGGATGATCAGACCGGGGGGGCGGAGCGGGCGAAGCAGGGAGTAGAAGATTTGCTGGATGTGCTCAAGGCGGGCACGGGCGACGAAGTGACCTTCCTGGTGAGTGCGAGTGCGATCGACAAGCGGCGCGGGTTTTACAAGTGGCTTCAGAAGAACGGCGAGGTTGCGGCCTTCGACAAGATCGATGTGTCGAAGGACCGATGGGAAGAGGAAGTGGCGCTCATGGTCACGACGCGGGCGAAAAAACTCGGGCTCGCTTTTGATCACGAGGCACTTGACCTCTTTGTGCAGATGGCGGGTGAAGAGACGCGGCAGATCGGAAACGAATTGGAGAAGCTCAATCTCTACCAGGGGGATCGACGGACGGTGGAACTGGAAGACGTGCGCCTGATGGTGCCGCTCAGCCGTAAAGGAGTGGTGTTTGAAATCAGCAGGGCGATCGAACGTCGCGACACCGTGCGAGCGATTGAACTTGTGGATGCACAACTTGAAAAGGGGGAGAGCGCGATTGGCCTGATGCGCGCGGCGATTATTCCGACCGTGCGCAATCTTTTCATGGTGCGCATTCTTCTCGATGCCCACCCCAAATTGCCCCTGCACAATGGGGGGGCCTTCACCGGCGCCCTCAATCGCCTTCCGGACGGGGACAAGGCCTGGTTGCCGCAAACCAAGAGCGGAAGCATCAACGCGTGGGGGTTGTTTTTCGCGGCCAAGAAGGCGGGACAGTTTACCACGGCCGAGATGCGCCATGCCCTCGAAGCAGCTTTGAATGCAGACAAGTCCTTGGTCACCACGCAGCTTGATCATCGCATGGTCCTGCATCGCCTGGTGGCGGAGCTCACCATGACCGGGAAAAAGAAACAGAAGAAGAGTGCCTGAGCGCCCCTTGCGAGCGAACGCGAAGAAGAGAATCGAGCGATGAAAATTTTACTGATTGGCCTTGGGATCGGATTGGCCGCCGGATTGGTGGGGGCCCTGTGTGGGGTCGGGGGCGGGATCCTGATGGTACCCGCATTTGTTCTCGCCCTGGGCATGGCGCAGAAGAGTGCGGTGGCCACCTCGCTGGCGATCGTGGTGGTGACGGCTTCGGTGGGAACTGCCAACCACTGGCTCAACAAGACCGAACTGATTGATTGGAGGTTGGTGGCCTTCACGGCAGTGGGTGCTGCGGTGGCGGCCTGGTTCGGCACGGACTTGATGAGAACGCTGAGTAATCAGCAGCTCTCCAAATTCTTCGGCGTCCTGCTGATCCTGGTGGGAGTCCGGATGCTGATGCTGAAGGGGTAGCGCATTGGAGATGTGCCTGCGTGGAAACAAAACGAGGCGGGAACATCCCACCTCGTGTCATTTCTGCTGAGAAGATGATCGTGCCTAGCGCTCGTCGATGGGGGGCACGGGAACGAGTTCCTGCGGGCCAACGTATTTGGTGAGCGGGCGATAGAGGCGGTTGTCCTCCAGTTGCTCGAGGACTTGGGCCGTCCATCCGCTGGCGCGGGCGATCGCAAAGATGGGCGTGAAGAGATCGGTGGGAAGGCCCAGCGAGTAGTAGACCGTGGCCGAGTAGAAATCGACGTTGGCATTGAGGCCCTTTCCTTCCTTCATGAGCTCGGCGATACGCTCCGACATCTGAACCCATTTGGGCTCGCCGAGTTCTTCGGTGAGCTTGCGGGCCATTTTCTTGAGGTGCGGGGCGCGGGGGTCGAGCACCTTGTAGATGCGGTGACCAATGCCCATGATCTTCTTCTTGTTGGCGAGGGCGTCTTCGATGAAGGCGTCGACCTTATCGAGTTCGCCGATCTCGTTGAGCATCTTGATCACGCCTTCGTTGGCACCGCCATGGAGGGGGCCCTTGAGGGTGCCGATGGCGGAAGTGATCGCGGAGTAGAAGTCGGAGAGCGTTGCGACCGTCACTCGAGCGGAAAAGGTGGAGGCGTTCATGCCGTGGTCGGCGTGAAGAATGTAGGCGATGTCGAGAGTCTTGATCGCCTGCTCGCCGGGCTCTTCGCCGGTGGAGAGATAGAGAAAGTGGGCGGCCTCAGAGAGGTCTTCCCGCACGGGCGGAAGATCGAGCCCCTGACGAGCGCGGTGGTGGTAGGCCACGATGGTGCCGATCTGGGCACAGATGGAGAGGGCGACCTCGCGGTTGGCGTCCTGATCAGGCTCCCCAATCTTGGCGCGTTTGTCGTAGAGCCCGAGCATGGAGACCGCGGTGCGAAGGACATCCATGGGGCTCGCCTCTTTGGGAGCGGCGTGGAGGAAATCGATCACGCCCTGTGGAATGGTGCGGTGGCTGGCGAGTTCCTTCTTGAAGGCGTCGAGCTCGGCCTGAGTGGGGAGCTTGCCGCGATGTAGGAGGTAGACTGCTTCCTCGTAGCAACAGTTCTCGACCAAATCGTCGATATGGTAGCCCAAGTAAGAGAGGCGGCCGGCGAGGCCTTCTACGTTGGAGAGCGTGGATTCGTTTGCGGTGACTCCTTCGAGACCTTTAGCGTAATCGGACATATAGTAGTTTTTGGTGGAGATGCGCAGATGGGTGGACTTGCGCCCCGCGAAAAAAGCGGGCCTGAGACCACCGTGCAAGGTGGAATCGACACAACATTTCGAAAGTGTGAGATTCGTCATTGGAGATCTCACCGGGGTTACTACGATTTGGCTGTGTCGGACGGTCTTTGCTTGGCCCTCGAATCGAGTTCCGTGCGAGCCTCGGTTGCGCTGGAGCGTGCGGGAAAAGTGGTGTTTTCTGTGGAAATCGAGGCTGGTCGGCGACCTTCGGAGGTCCTCCTTGAGCCTCTTGAGCAGGCTTTGAGCCTGCTATCAGGGGAGAGCATTGATCTTGTGGTCGTTGGGACTGGCCCTGGGAGCTACAATGGGGCCCGGGTCGGGATCGCGGCTGGGCAAGGGGTGGCCCTAGTTCACGGCTGTCCCACGATCGGGATTTGTTCGATGGAAGCGCTGGCCAAGGTGCGGGCGGGCGGAAAGTGCCTCGCGGTGGGGGATGCTCGGCGGGAATCGTTTTTCTCGATGGAGCTTTGTGGCGGAGCATTATTGGGAAATCCTGATATAGTAGGGCACAAGCCTTTTATGCAAAAGGTGTCCTCTGCGAGCCGGCTCGGGGTCAGTTTGCTGACGCTGGAAGATCCCGGCCGCCTCAAACTGCCAGCTGAGATTGAGATCGAATGGGCGACTCCTTGCGCGGCGCGGTTGCTCGAGGCATGGGCCGCGAAGAGTGAAAGGGAGCGCGAGGTGCTCCTCGGCATTCCACCGGAGCCGTTTTACCTCCGCCCGCCCCATATAACCCAAGCGAGGTAGGCGGGCGACCTCGCCTCGGCGAGATTTGCCGATCGCGACGGTTTTGGGGAGATGAGGTCGCGGATGTGGAGAGCCCTCATTTGGACAATTGCCTAGCAAGAGATCGGGTGCGGGGTCGCTTAGTGATCGGATCACAAGGACGCCACGAAACTTCGCCGCTTCTGTTTAATTGCCTTCGTCATGGGATCGCGGGCAAGGTGGTCGGCGGAGATTTCGGTGGCGAGCGATGCGCGACGCAGATGAGAGAAGAGCGCCAAATGCTCAGCCAGGATCGATGGGACGCCTTGTCAGCACTCCCTGCTCCTGGGCGCTGTTCTGGCAACACAACCCTGACAGCCCTAGCCGGAATGGCGCAAGGATAAGGTCTTCTGTCCCGATCCTGGGAAGGATCAAGTTCCAGGCCTCTCGAAAACTTTTGGCCTCAGGTTGAGAGCAGGGCGGAGATTGCGGCGACCCCTCCGGGGTCGGAACTGGCGGCCGTAAATTTTCATCACCCAGAAAACCATCTTGCTCGCGGTTTCCTCCGCGACGAAGAGTTGCCGAAAGAAGGAGTTGGATGACGCCCCGCTGGGTCCGAACAATCCAGAGTCGACTTTTCATCCCTACACCAATCGCATCGCTGGGGGCAGGTGCAAGGGATTCGCACCTCCTCAAACCCACTTGTTGATCGTTTTCGTGAGCGCGGATTCGCGGAGCTTGTTGGGTTTTGCTTCGCCGTAGGTAACCGCATAGTGGTAATCCAAGAGATCGTCCGCGAAGGAGGGTGCCTGCTCCTCATGGGCGAGGGTGGCGAGGTGCTGGCGAAGGGTGCGGCCCACGGGCATGGGATTTCCGCATCGGGCACAGGCCTGTCTGAAGCGCGCGAGGTAGCCGGGTGGATCGGGAAGCAAGCTGGTGGAGCCGGAGCCGGGCAAGGTGACCGGTCTTTTGCGGAAGCGGAGAATGAAACAGGCCACCGGAAGGAGGGCGACTCCGACGGCTAATGCGAGGTAAATCCAAAGGTTGGAATCGTCGTTCGACCAGGCATGAGAATCGGGCTCGATCTCACCATCCTCATTCAAGGGCGACTTCTCATCGGGCCCTGCGATGGTTTGTTCGAGAGCGCTGGGTGGCGTGGTGTCAAAAATGACCCAGCCGACGTTCTCGAGGTAGATTTCGGTCCAGGAATGCGCTTCGCGAGCGCGGAACATGAAGAGATTGGGGGACTCGAAGTAGCGGCCGCCGCTCCATCCGTAGGCGACGCGGGCGGGGATATCGAGGGCGCGGCAGAGGAGCGCTCCCGCGGTGGCAAAAAATTCGCAGTGCCCGCGTTTCTCATGAAGGAGGAAGTTGAGAACGGGATCGCGCTGATCGGCGTTCTCGATCTTGAGTGAGTATTGGCAGTTGGACCGGAGATAGCGGCGGATGGCTAGTAAGCGGGCTTCGATAGGCCCCTGGGTCTTGAACACGATGTCGAAGAGAGCCTGCCGCAGTTCTTCGTCCTCGGGGAGCTTGGTGAGATGAGGGTCGGCCTCCTTGGGGACGACGAAGCTCTGGAGGACTCCAGTTTCGATGAGGGAGTTGAAGGTGACTGTTTTTGAGGCGGCATCATAGGTGTAACCGTGTTCAGGATTGCGGAGGGGATTGAGCCGCAGAATGCCGGGCGCGACGCGACGAATCTGGGAGAGCTTGGCGCGGGTGGCACCTTGGAGGGCGGTGAAGACGTTCTTACCCCCTGACTGGGCGGGGAGGGTGACGACGCCCTGGAGGGCGGGGCCGGGGCGACCGGCTGGTTGGGGAATCGTGACCCAACCATTGGTCTCGGCATTGAGGGCGACAGCAGAGATGGCGAGGGGAGACCAGGTGGAGTCCTCAAACTGCTCAAGAGCAAAGGCTCGAAGGTAGGGCCGGTTGCGCAGCAGTCTGGCCGATGTTTCCCGGTCTGAAGCTGCGAAAAATGCCTCGGGTTTGTTGGAAGGCCGCGCGTTGGTGCTGAGAGGCAGGTGGCGGTTGCCTTGATCGTCCCAGAGCCAGTTGCCGGAAACGACGGTCGCATGGGTGCCCTGGCCGGGACCCTCGATGGCAAGGAGTCGGGCCGCCGCCCGCTCAGGACGCAGGGTTGCTTCCACCGCGTAGGCGAGCTCTTCGGCACGGGGAGGCAACACGCTGAGGAAGAAGAGAAAGAGGCATTCGATGGCGAACACGCTGAGGCCGATCGCGAGGTAGTCGGGCCAACGGGGAGCCCGGACCGCCCGGGCCTGGCTCGTGGCCGGGCGTTCCCGCTTTCGCCAAAGACCGATCCCCAGGACAAGCACCAACACCGCGAAGCAGGCCCGGAGAACGGGATGCAGATCTGCTGGCCAGCCGCTCAGGTGAGCGTAGGCAGTGGTAATGGTGACGGCGAGGAAGATGCTGCGCATTGATGGGGAGGTCGAAAGGAGGGAGCGTCAGAGAGATACTGGGATCATAGTAATTTTGGGGCTCTGAAGAGGACTTACGGGTCACTGTTGGTGGTGGCGGGCTCAGGTTGGAGTTTCCTGGTGCCATAGCGGTGTTGGCGGACGTCGACCACGACGGCGGGGCGACTCGGGAGGGCGTCTACCCAGGCGTTGGGAGGCATGTCGGAGAGAACGATCAGGGACTGTTCTTTGGGAATGCGTTCGATGACGGGATCCAAGTCGTGCGCCTCGGTGTCATTGCGGCGATGGGCGCGCGTGAGTGAGATGAGGAGTTTGCCGAAGGTGTGGCGGGAGGAGACGGTGAGCGGGCTCCACTCATTGAAGTCGGCGAGAAAGGTGGTCGGGATCCCGTGTTCGCGAAGGTAGCGGAGGGTGCCGCAGGTGAGGGAGAGCGCCCGCTCGAAGCGATCGGCGCGGATGAGTTCCCCGGACATGCCGTAGGAGTGGAAAAGCACAGTGCAGTGTTGGGGATAGAAGCCGGGCGGGTCATTCTCGCGAATGCGGAGTCCTCGGCGGCGGCTGAGGGAACGCGCGGAGGCCGGCCAGTGGATGCGCTTGGCGGGGTCACCCGGTTGCCATGGGCGAATGCCGCGCAGTTCACCTGGAGCGCTGCCGGGAGTGGTGCCGGGAAGGAGGGAGGCATCGTGGAGGGCGCCCTGGGTAAAGAGTTCACGGGGGGTGAGAGGGCGCGGAAAGACCAGGATCTCGTGCTCCACGGTGCCGGAGGCCTTGACATGGAAGAGGCCCAGGGGAGTCACGGAATTGAGGGTGTATGGATGCTCCGCGAGGGCGCTGCGTCCTGGAATGGAACCTCGCAGGCGGACTTCGGAGGCCGAGTGGGCCACAGTCCACGGGGCGTAGGTTTGGATGTCGACCTGATCGGCAAGGGAGAGGTTGATCTTGATGCCAAAGGCATCGAGGAAGGATCGCCGGTCATTGATGATCACGCGAAGGTCGAAGGGCGCGTTTGCGTACAAGCGGGTGGGAGAGCGCAGAGAGATCGCGAGGCGATTGAGGTTAAATCGACTCAGGACGAGACATCCCGCCAGGAGGAGATAGCCGCTGCATCCGAGAGTGATGAGAACGCCATCGAGTCGGACGAATCCGAGCACGATGAGAGCGAGAGATGCTCCGAGAAGAATAGCGCCGCGAGGAGTGAGCATTGGGATCAGCGTTCAGTAGACAGTGTCCAGAGAACAGACTGGAATGCAAGTCAGGTTCTAACGCGCTATCAGCCTGCGCCTTGAATGTTGACGGTCAAACTGCCGGCCGCGAGACCGAGCTGGAAGTGCCGCTCGAGTCCCGGATTTCGATAAACGAAGTAGAACTTCATCAACAAGGAATGACCCCAGGCACCAAGCAAGAGCAAGGCGTCGGTCAGCCATACGAGCAGGATGACGCGGGGGCGTGGCAAAGAATTGGGATTCGTGAGGAGGTGGCGAGGCCCTCGACTCGACTCGTAGGCAGAAAGCGAGGAGGCTCGAGAGGGGAGACGAGTGGCGTCAGCCGAATCTTAGGGAAAGGGTCTACTCTGATTGAGGGAGGTCCTTGGACTGGGCTGAGAGGTCGAGGGGCGGGGTCCGTTCGCGTTTCAAGGCCCGGCGATGGAGCGGCCAGAGGAGGAGGGAATAGAGTGCGAGGAGAAACCAAAGAGGAACCTCGATCATGGTCCCGGAGAAATCGCCATCGCGAACGTGGTGGTAGAAGCGGCCGAATTTGTAGTCAGGCAGAGGGCCCGGCAATTTGCCGCTCTCATATTTGTAGCGGAATCCCTCAACGCGGGGCGGTCCGCGTCCATAAATTGTCTCCCAGGTGATCTCGACGCTCCCGGCCACGATTCCGACGGTGCTCTGTTTCTCCGCGGTGGGATTTTGGTAACGAACAATCGACTTGCGTGCCAGGGAGTTGGCCCACAGGCCCAGAAAAAGGACGGTCCCGATGATCCAAAGGAGGACGATGAGTCGGGAGCGGGGCATGAGCCAAGAGGGAGACAAACAAGGTTCAGGAGACTGTGGGCGGGAGAGGGTCTGCAGTCCGAACCGGGAACCGCCGGGATCCGGGTTGTGGGCGAGCGTTCTCAGGGCACCGGGGTCTGGGCCAGGACGGCGTTGAGAATGGGTTCCGGGTCCGGGGAGTCGTCGGTGAGCAGGCGGTGCCGCAAGACGTGGGGAAAAACAGCTTGGACGTGATCGGGGTGCACGGCGGACTGGCCGTCGAGTAAAGCGTAGGACTTGGCGGCAGCCTGCAGGGCGAGGGTGCCGCGGACGGATACGGCGTGATCCTGACCGACGAGCGACCTGGTGGATTGGCAGAGCGCAAGGAGGTAGCGTTGGAGAGTGTCGGAGATGGAGAGGGCGGCGACGTTCTCCTGCAGGATGATGAGCTCCTCGAGCGGGAGAATGCTGGTGAAATCTTTGGCGTTGGCGGCACCGTTGCTGTGAAGCTTGAGAATGTCGAGTTGGGTTTCCTCCGAGGGCAGGGTCATGGGAATGGAGAGGAGGAAGCGATCAAGCTGCGGTTCCGGAAGCGGGAAGGTGCCCGTGGAGGAAGTGTCGTTTTGAGTGGCGACCACAAGGAAGGGGATGGGCAGGGGCTTGGTTTCGCCGTCAATGGATACTTGGCGTTCGTTCATCGACTCCAGAAGAGCAGACTGGGTGCGAGGCGAAGCGCGATTGATTTCGTCGGCGAGAAGGAGGTTGGAAAAGACGGGGCCCGCGATGAAATCGAAATCGCCGTCCTGTTGGCGGTAGAGATTGTATCCGATGATGTCGGAAGGGAGGAGGTCGGGCGTGAACTGTAGTCGTTTAAAACTGCCGCCCAGGGAGACCGCGAGGGCAGAAGCCAGGGAGGTCTTTCCGATGCCAGGGGGACCGGTCACCAGGGCGTGTCCCCGGGCAAGAAGGGCAGTGAGCAGAAGGTCGGCGGCCTGCTCAGATCCGAGGATGGTGGAGTTGAGCTTTGTGCGGAGCGTCTGTAGAGAGTCGTGAGGCACAGGAAAGGTTGTGAGGGTTTGAGGAGGAATGACGAAGGCCGAAAATGGGTTATTGGGCGTTGTTCGTGGTAATGAGGGGAAAAGAGAGGCAATTTGACGAGGAGAGTGGGAGGGTGTGGGCTCTGATTGTGGTAAACGTTCCCCCCGTCTGGTTCTTGGCTCTTATAGGAATTCCGCTTGCAGCTTGGTTGAGTTATTGGCTCGTGAATCGGCCCTCTTGAACAATGTGGTCGACCGGCGCAAACCGAGATGGAGTGTGAGCGCAGTGATCACCGCCGCGGGAACGGCGGACGAGCTGCATCTGCACTTCTTCCAGGCCGACCGCCACAGCGGGTTGTGTTGCTTCGACGTTCCCGAGGCCTTTGTGAATATTGTGGAGCGTCACATGAGGCGATTTCCGGTGGGCAGCTTTTAGGGCGCTTCGGCTCACCTCGAAGAGCCTGAGTGCAGAACTCCGACGAAACGAGGAGTTCACCGGTCCTGGGAATCGTTAGGGAAGGAGATCGCGCGGCGATGAACGAGGTGAATGCCTCCGTCCAGGTTCCCGCTTCACCACACTACACCGCGGTGATCACCTCCACGGTGGCACTGCGGCTGTTCGCGTATCATGTTGCGCAGGTGCCCGATTGACCAGCCGCGAAACTTGGTGAAGAGCGTGACAGTGGAGTAGGCTGCGCGCTCGTGATTGGGGGGGGAGGCTCCTCAATCAGAATCCTCGGCGAGTCGCCTTGTCGCTTCTGCGATGGCCTCGGGATAGATGCGGTGTTCCTGGATCTGGATCCGCGCGTGGAGGGTCTCCGGGCTGTCGTCGGGAAGGACGGGCACGGCGGCTTGGGCGATGATGGGGCCGGTGTCCATCCCGGAGTCGACGTAGTGAACCGTGCAGCCGCTTTCAGTGGCCCCTGCCTCCAGGGCCTGGGTCCAGGCATACAGTCCGGGGAAATCGGGGAGGAGCGAGGGGTGGATGTTGATGATGCGGCCGGGGAAGTGGTCGAGAAGGGGAGCGCGGAGAAGGCGCATGAATCCGGCAAGGCAAACGAGTTCCACCCCGGCCTCCTTCAGGTCGTGGGCGACTTGGAGCTGGGCCTCGTCAGGGAACTTCGATTTGAATCCGTGGCAGTCGATGTGGGCGTTCGGGATGTCCGCCCTGGCGGCCCGTTCCAGAATGTAGGCTTCAGGAAGGTCGGAGAGCACGAGGGAGATCTCGGCCGCTAGCGTTCCCGCGGCAATGGCATCGAGGATGGCCTGCATGTTGGAGCCGGAGCCGGAGCCGAGAATGCCGAGACGAATCACGGGGGAGAAGCTATGGAAGCTCGAGCGCGCAGGCAAGAGCGAGCCCGGGGAGAAGTTTCAAACGAGCTGCTGGAAGGCATTCCCAGCCACAGCCGCCATGGGAAGATTTGCGAGGTGACTGCCCAGGGAAGAACAATTCCATTTCGAGCCCCGGCCCTGATCCGGAATTATTTTAGGGGGAGGCCGTGAGGGCTTGCCGCCGGGGCGGGCGCTTTCGCTTGCGCGATCTCGGTGCGCGGGGCATAGTGCGCCCGCTTTGAAACGCGCATTCTGTCTGCTGTTGTGTGCTGGCCTTGGGCTGGCGTTGAGCTCCTGTGAATCGGTCGATAAACGACACGCGGGAGGAGGGGCCTTTGATGACTCGTATCTTGGGAAGCGGTTGGATTCCAACAATCCGAATCTTGAGGACAATCAAGACGAGAAGGGCAAGACGAGGGTCAAGTCCTACTCGCAGTGGCGCCACGAGTAACCGTTCCCCTTACCACAGACCATTATGCACGATCCCCGGATCGATGAGTTGGCGCGGCAACTGGTGCGCTACTCGACCAACCTGAAGCGCGGTGAGAAAGTTCTCATCGATCTCTACGACGTCCCGGAAGAGGTAGGCATCGCCCTGGTGCGTGAAGCGCGAGGCCGGGGCGCTGTTCCCTTGGTGACGGTCAACTCGATGCGGGTGTCGCGAGAGCTCCTGAAGGGTGCGACCAACGAGCAGTATCGTCTGATCGCGAAGCACCGCATGGCCGAGATGCGCGACATGGATGCTTACATTGCGGTGCGCGGCAGTCACAACATCTCGGAATGGAGTGATGTCCCCGGGGCCAAAATTGAAGTCGCCCAAAACCACACGCGAAAGGTCTTGCGCCACCGGGTGGAGAAAACCAAGTGGTGTGTTCTGCGCTGGCCTCATCCGGCGATGGCGCAACAGGCGGGGATGAGCACGGAAGCCTTCGAGGACTTCTATTTTCGAGTCTGCCTTCTCGACTACAAGGCCTTGAAGCCGGCCATGAATGCCTTGGCCAAGCTTATGACCAAGACCGATCACGTGCACATCAAGGGACCGGGCACGGATTTGGAATTTTCGATCAAAGACATCCCCGCCATTCCCTGCGGTGGGGAGTGCAACATTCCGGATGGCGAGTGCTTCACAGCACCGGTGCGCAACTCGGTCAATGGCGTGATCAGCCACAACGCGGGCACGATATACAACGGGATTCCCTTCGATGGAATTGTCCTCGAATTTGAGAACGGGAAAATCGTGAAGGCGGAAGCAGACGGGAAGAATAAGGAGATCAACAAGATCCTCGATGCCGATGAAGGCGCGCGCTACATCGGTGAGTTCGCCCTTGGCTTCAACCCCGAGATTCGTGAGCCCATGCGCGACATTCTCTTCGATGAGAAGATTGCAGGCTCCTTCCACTTCACGCCCGGCCAGGCCTATGACGAAGCCAGCAACGGCAACAAATCGAAGGTACACTGGGACATGGTGAGCATCCAGCGCAGCGATTACGGCGGTGGGGAAATCTGGTTTGATGGAAAACTGGTTCGCAAGGATGGCAAGTTTTTGCCCAAGGGGTTGCAGAAGTTGAACTGGTAGGCGTTGCGCTGCGTGCGCAAAGCTCGCAGGAGATTTGACCACCCGGGATCACGGGGTGATCATTGTTCTTACGGATCCAGGCTGAATCAGCTTGGATTTAGTTAAGAAATCTGAAATGTTGGAATTCGATGATCCGAGGGTGTCTTGCACTGTGGTTGGGGATCTGCTCGCTGGTGGCAGGGCAGAGTTATGCGCCCACTCGGGAAAAGGTTCCCACCGTGGCGCGGGAATTTCGCGGGGCGTGGGTGGCTTGCGTCTACAACATCGACTGGCCGAGTCGGAAGGGACTGGGAGCGGGAACGCAACAGGCAGAGATGCGCCGAATTCTCGACAAGCTGGTCTCGCTCAAGATGAACGCGGTCATCTTTCAGGTCCGTCCGCAGGCTGATGCGCTTTACAGCTCACGCATCGAACCGTGGTCTCCGTGGCTGACCGGCACGATGGGTCGTAGTCCGGGATATGATCCCCTCGCTTACTGCATTCAGCAGGCGCATGCGCGCAACATCGAAGTGCATGCTTGGTTCAACCCCTTCCGTGCGGTGCCCCACAAGGATCACAAGGTCTCCTCGGATCATGTTTCGCGGACTCATCCGTCCATCATCCGAAATTTTAAAGTGCACAAGTGGATGGATCCCGCGAGCAGCTTTACGCGACAGCGCGCGCTCAGTGTGATCATGGATGTGGTGAATCGCTACGATGTTGATGGCGTTCACATTGATGATTATTTCTATCCCTATCCCGATGTGCGAAACGACCGTGCGACGCCGAACTTTCCCGATGGCAAATCTCCTTCGCAGCGGCGTTCGTACGTGAACTCGTTTGTGAAGTCGATGTACTCCAACGTGAAGGGCGCCAAGCCCTGGGTCCGGGTCGGGATCAGTCCGTTTGGGATCTGGAAGCCGGGGGTGCCTCGCGGGACGACGGCCGGGATCAATGCCTACGAGCACTTGGCGGCTGATTCGCGCAAGTGGCTCAGTTCGGGGTGGTGTGACTATCTCACCCCGCAACTTTACTGGCGGATTGAGGGCCCCCAAAGTTTTTCCCTGCTCTTGAACTGGTGGCGCGCGCAGGGCAAACGTCCAGTCTGGCCCGGGATTGCGACCTCACGCATCAAGTCGAGCGAGGATCCAGGAAGACCGGCGAGCGAAATCCTCAAGCAAGTGCAACTATCCCGTAGCGTCGGTCGCAACTATGTTGGTCATGTTCACTGGAGTGCGAAGGCCCTGATGCAGAACCGGGGAGGAGTGAGCTCCGCGCTGGCGAAGAGCGTGTATACTCAACCGGCACTCGTTCCGCCCATGCCGTGGGCGAGCAAGAAAGCCCCGCCCACTCCGGTTGCCAGCGCGCAGCGGGGAAGGAGAGGCACCTTGGTGCGGTGGTCCTTGGTGGCGGGAGCTTCCAAGTATGCCGTGCAAGCCCGTTACGGCCAACGCTGGGTCATGGCGGCGGTTGTCCATGGGAGGCAGAGCAGGGTGACCTTGAGCGGTTCTCCCGATGCGATTGCGGTGGTCTCGGCGGATCGATTCGGCACCACTTCGGCGCCCTCCGTGTTGGGGAAACGGTGAGCGGCCGCTGGTCGCCTGGATGGGAAGGATTCCCGGATCGAGGTCCGATCAGATTCCAGAGAGAGTAGAATCCCGGGAGCTCTCTAACAGGATCGCATCTCATTCGGTTCATGAATCAGTGGACGTGGGACGTGAGACAGCGTAGCCGACGGCAGGGCCGCACTCAAAAAGGTTGCAATCTCTTAAAAACTAAGAGATAAAGATGCCCGCCCACCCCTTACATTCCTGCTCTCCATGACGGTTCGTTTTTTCGTAACATCAGCGGCACTGATGATTTTTTCCTGGCTCGTGGCCACCTATTTGCGAGTTGTCCCGATGGATACCTATCCCGCCCCGCCCACCGCGATAATCACCGCAGGCCCCCTCGAAGAGCGGCCGCTGGCAGCGAGGAGCAGTGCGGATGAGCCGGAAACTCCGGTCACGAAGACTAGTTCGGGTCGATAGGGACTGCGCTGGTTCTTGTTGGAGAGAACAAATTCTCCTAAGTTCCCCTCATGGCCGAGCCAAACATTGCGGACCGCAGACCCTGTGTGCAGGAAGTTGAGCCGGGCACCTATTTTTGGTGCTCCTGCGGAAAATCTGAGACCCAGCCTTTCTGTGACGGGAGTCACAAGGGAACTGAATTTGTGCCCGTGAAGCACGAGGTGACCGAGAAGGCCCCCGTGGCTTGGTGTCTCTGCAAGCACAGCGCGGGCCAGCCTCTCTGCGACGGGAGCCACGCGAAGCTACCGAAGTAGATCTTCCCGCGGGGGGAAGCTCTGGCTGGGAGTCACCTTGGGAGGGCTCTTACCAGGCCTCCGGGCCCAAGGGGAGATCTTCAGAGTGGGAAGGGCGGCGAGAATGTAGGGGATCCTTACTATTTTGGCGGTGAGTAGGAAGAAAGGCTCAGTCCTTACCCCCGCGGCCCCGCCAAATCTTATTTCTTGTCTCCTTGAGAATGCGGTATTGGATGAGCGGGTTGCCTGATTACATCGTCGGCAAACTCAGCCGGATTTTAGGAACCGATGTCAGTCACCCTGAAATGTGCCGCCTGCGGTGCCGAAGTAGAATTCGAAGTTCTCTCTCCCGCCATCGAGGAGATTTGCCCGGGCTGTGCAGTCAAGGTGCGCTACCGCGAAGGCGATGAGCAAATGGCGATTCCGGTCAGCATGAATCTTCCGGAAGAGTTTACCCACGTCGACTTGGCGGCGGTGGCTGACAAGTCCTCCCTGTTGGTGGGTCGTTACAAGAAGCAAGCGGCAGAGTTGCCGGGAGTTGGAACGGACGTGGTGCTGGCCAATGCGCTGGCAACTCTCGCCAATACGATTGGTCGGCTGGAAGAGCGTTTGGGCAAGCACGAGCGTGGGGGCGTGAACGAGGATGGGTCGGAGGAGTCGACTGCAGAGCCTGCGCAAGGCAATGGAGACGCAAGGGACGGGGCGGAAGGTTCGGCCAATCGAGTGGACAATGGGGAGCGCGAAATCGTGCAACTGGAATCGGCGGAGGACGAGGGCGAACCGAAATTTCGAGGGAAGAGCAAGGCCGGCCCGGTTGGAGCGCGGGTCCTGGTGCGGCGTGAAGCAGCGAAGGTGGCGCACGAATTTCGGAGAGAGAAACACACCCAGGCAGACTGGGATGACCGGGCGCAGCCGGATCACCAGAATGGCTTTGCGTGGCTCATGGGGCACTATCCGAAGGCCACCGTGTTCGTGACCTTGTTGTTCGCAGTCTCTCTCATTACCGCGACCATCATGTGGATGGATGACTTGTTTACCAACAAGCCCCCGGAGATGAATGACCTTCGGATTCCTCCGGTGGAGATGGAATTGGGGAAGTTGATGGCGGATGATCCGGAAGCGGCGATGGCGGAGACGGTGGCCCGGGCCTACCTCAATGCCACCAGCGTGAAGGCCGCCTCCCCCTTCATCTATGAGTCGGAGGCGATTCAGGAGAAGTTCAAGCGCTACTACCAAGCGCTCTCCGCCCCGGGGAACTACGATCTCAACCTGAAGCATCGAGCCCTGGGTTCCGACGGAGAGGCCCAGTTTCTATACCGCGTGACGGTCCCGGGAGAGAAGGCACGGATGCTGGTGGTGCTTCGGGAGGGAGTGATGCCGAAAGTCTACTGGGAGTTCTTTGCTGAAGTGGGCGACTTGTCCTGGGATGGCTTTCTGAAGAGTGAGCCTCGCGAACCAGTCGAAATGCGGGTGTGGGCTTATCCCGAGAGCCACTACGGCGACGGCTACCTGGAAACGGAGTGGCAGAGTTATATTCTCCACGACTATGCGGAGAACAAAAAGATCATCGCCTATGCCCCTCGGGGTGCGGGTGAGGATTGGCGCATCTTAGATTCCTTGAAGAACGAGCCGGTGCAATTCAATCGTCACAGCGCGGTCATGGCCCTCGTGAAGCTGGCCTACATGGCTAAGATTCCCACCAGTGAGGGAGATGAGCGAGTGATCGCTGAGATCAAGGAAGTGGTGGCGACCTCTTGGCTGCCGGAGCGCTTTCGCAGCAAGAAATCGCAGAAGGAGAGGTAGGGAGAGGCCATCGCGGAGCTGTCGCGGCCGAGCTGCGAGCAAGGCGTGGGCGCAACCATGCCCCGGGGGGAAAGGGGCCGCCAGTCAGGCCAAGCCGCTGCGCTTGAGGAGTGGGAGCAGCTCCGGATCGCGCCCCATGAAGTCGCGGTAGAGATCGTCGGGCGACTTAGAGTTTCCCTTGCTCAGGATTGTTTCGCGGAAGGAGCGTCCGGTCTCCCCATTGAGGACGCCCTCATCGCGGAAGCGGGTGAAGGCATCGGCGTCGAGGACTTCGGCCCACTTGTAGGAGTAGTAGCCGGCAGCGTAGCCGGTGGAGCTCCCGAAGAGGTGGGTGAAGCGGCGAGCCATGGTGGGCGGATTGCTGGCGAGCGGGACTTTGTATCCTGCGAGGATCTCGCGGTCGACTTCGTCCAGGTCGCGGCCGGTGTAGGTGGAGAGATGGAGGTGGAGCTCGAGGTCGAGTTTTCCGAAGGCGAGCTGGCGCATGAAGGCGGTGGCGCTCATGTAGTTTCGCGCGGCGATCATCTTGGCGAAGAGTTCGTCGGGGATCGGGTCGCCGGTTTCGTGATGACGGGCAAAGAAGTCGAGGGACTCGCGGTTCCAGCAGAAGTTTTCCATGATCTGGGAAGGAAGTTCCACGAAGTCCCAGGGCACGCGCACTCCGGACAGGCCCTTGACGGGCACTTCACTGAGGAGTTGGTGGAGAAGGTGGCCAAACTCATGAAAAATGGTTTCCACTTCGAAGTGCGCGAGAAGAGCGGGCTGGTCGCCAACCGGTTTGGTCATGTTTCCGCAGATCAGTCCGAGGTGCGGCTTGCGTCCACTGCCGTCTTGGGCGGGGAGCCCCGTTTCAAGGAAGTTCATCCAGGCGCCGTTGCGTTTGGACTCGCGCGGATGCCAGTCGGCGTAAAAGGAACCGAGATGCTCGCCGGACTCGGCATCATGGAGCTCATAGAAGGTGACTTCGGGGTCCCAAACTTCCACTGTGCCGTTCGACGGCGAGGCCCCGGATTTATGACAGGTGATCTCGCGGGGAGTAATGCTGATGCCGAAGAGTCGAGTGGCGAGGCCAAAGAGGCCGGCCATGACCTTCTCGACCCGGAAGTAAGGGCGCAGGTCTTCGTCATCGAAGTCGTAGAGCTCCTTGCGCTGCTTTTCGGCCCAGTAGCCGGTCTCCCATGGTTCGAGCGGGGTGGGCTCTCCGCCGGCCTTCCCGGCCTTGTAGGCTTCAAGTTGGGCGCCTTCCTTTCGGAAGGCTTCCGCGATGCGTTCGTGGAGGTTCTCGACAAACTTGAGAGCCGAGGCTCCGTCGCGGGCCATCCGCCGCTGCAGGGTCAGGTCGGCAAAGTTGGGGAAGCCGAGGAGCTCGGCTTTCTCCTGGCGCAAGTGGACGATTTTCCAAATGAGTTCGGAGTTGTCGTGCTCACCGTGGAATCCGACGAGAGAGTTTCCCTGGTACAATTCCCGCCGCAATTCGTCATCGTCGGCGTATTGGAAGACGGGGCCCATTGAAGGATGTTGCAGGGTGAAGCGCCACTTGGGGTGCTCGTCGGTAGCGAGATCCTTGGACTTGGCATCCGCCAGAGCGCCTGCTTTGGCGGTCTCTGGCAAGCCGGCGAGCCGGGCTTCGTCCTCGATGAGGAGGGCGAAGGTGTTGGTGGAATCGAGAACGTTCTCGGAGAATTTTTGAGTGACCTCGGCGAGTTCGATCTGCAGCTGAGCCATGCGTTCCTTTTGCTCAGACGGGAGGTCAGCCCCGGCATCGCGAAACTCTGCACAGGTCTCCTCCACGTAGCGGGCGCGGATCGGATCGAGCTCGCGGGCGGCCGGTGAATCGGCAAAGGCCTTGAGGGCGGACCAGAGCTCGGCGTTGAGGGGGACCGAGGAACTGAACGCACTCACCCTGGGGAGCATCTTGTTGAGAACATCGCGTTGATCCTTGTGGTCGCGCACCGAGTCGAGATGATTCAGTCGTCCCCATCCGCGGTCGAGTGCTTCGGAAGCATTTTCGAGCGCGCCGAAGGTGGACTCGTAGGTAGCGTCCTCTTTCCCGGTTGTGCAGATGACCTCGATACGCGCCTCTGCCTGGGTGATGGCGGCTTCGATATCGGCTTCAACGTTCTCCGGAACAAGTTGCGACCAACGGACATGAAACTCGTCAGCTAAAAATGGATGCTCACTCACGGGGGGAGTAATGGAGTCGAATGTCGGAAGGTCAAATGGGAAGACAAGGGGACCGTCGAAAAGTCCAAGCGGGAAGATCAAGAGACCACTTTGCGGGTGAGTATCTCATGATCGCTGGGCTTTTCATGCTGCTGGCGTGAAAATCACAAAAAACCCCGCCGGAGACCAATCCGACGGGGCTCGACCAATTCTTAAGGCTGCAAAGAAGAAAGAAAGGGTCGGGTGGGGCTATGCGAGGCACGCCTCACCGGTGGGATGAAACGAAGATCCGGGGCGGAATCGCACAAGTATTTGAAAACGATTTTGGAGGCCCTCTCCGCGGCCTATTTTCCCGAGAAAAATCCCCGCTGCTTCACGGATATCGGCATTTCGAGAAAATCCATGATCGTTAACATATCATCCCAGACTTTCATCTTCTCACTCACCGCGGCCTCGTTGTGGAGAAGGTAGGATGGGTGGTAAGTAACGCGCACGGGAATGCCTTCGAACTCATGCCAGGAGCCACGCATGCGACCAACGGGGTCTTGACGAGCGAGCAATCCTTCTGCTGCGGTGGCACCGAGGGCGACGATGCATTTTGGCTTCACGATCGCGATCTCGGCCCGAACGAAGGGAAGGCAGGCATCCATTTCCTGACGGGTCGGTTTGCGATTGTTGGTGGTCTGATTCTTCAGGGCAGGGCGGAATTTGCAGAGGTTCGAAATGTAGATGTCACTTCGCTGGAAGCCCATGGCCCTGAGAATCTGATCAAGCTTCTGACCGGCGCGTCCCACAAACGGTTCGCGCTTTCGCTCCTCTTCGTAGCCGGGCGCTTCTCCCACCAGCATGAGGTCGGCGGTCGGGTTCCCCACCGCGAAGACCATGGTCTCGCGCAAGGAGCCGAGGGAGCGGGCAGGGTCCCAATTCTGGGCTTGGCTCTGGAGAGAAGCGAGTTGCTCGGCAGGAGTTGTTCCCTGTGCATGGACCGTATGAATGGTCGGGGAGGGAGCGGGTTCTTCCCGCACGACGGCGGTCGCACCGGCGCTCAGAGAGGCCACCCCGCGGGTGCGGATCGGTTGCTTGGGTCTGGCTTTGCCCGCCCGATAATAGGCCCGCAGGACTGTGCGGGCCTCTTCGTCGAGGCGGACATGAGTTTCACCCCGTTGCGCGAGTTGCTTTAGATAGCCGATGAGAGGATCCACACGAGACACGAGCTCAAGTAATCAGGATTGAGAAATGGTCGCAAGCTTGCGGGGGAGGCAAGTTCAAGCCGGAGAACACCCGAGCCGGAGAAATGGGGAGGAAGCGAATTTGGAGCTCGGGGTTGGATTTTCCGGATTTCTGGTGCGCGCGCCATTCCAATTCCTTCCTTCGCTTATACTTGCGGCCTTTTGATTAACCCTCCATGCTGCGACAGTTAACAAGTTATTCACTATGTTTAAGCGGATCGGTAATATCATTAAGGGCATCTTCCTTCGCCTGATCGGGAAGGCAGAGCGTGCAAATCCGGAGGCTCTTCTGGAGGTCGAAAAGGAGAACCTGCGTAAACAGATTACCGAGTTCAACAAGGCTCTGGCAGCGCATGCGGCCTTGGTCGAGGACTTGAAGTCGCGGGCCAAGAAGCTGGATGATCGCGAGGATGAGCTGCGGGCCAAGACGACGGCCAACCTGAAGGCGGGAAACCGTGCTGCGGCTGGTCAGTTGGCCCTCAAGCTCAAGGAGGTGGGAAAGTCGCACGACGAGGTGGCCAAACAATTTGAGGAGTCCGAGCAACGCTACAAGGAGCTCATTCGCGCTCGCGATGTGAGTGTGAAGGAAGCGAAATCCAAGATCGAGAATCTCTCGCGCGGGATCAACGACATGAAGGTGCAGAAAGCGACTGCGGAGCTCAACGAGATGGCAGCCGGCATGGTCACCGAGATTGGAGGCGCGGGTGATACCCTGAATCGCCTCGAGGAGATGGTGGAGGAAGAGCGCACCAAGGCTGCAGGTCGGGCTCGAGTGGCCAGTGACAGCATGGACATGGGCGAGGTCGAGTTGCAGGAGTCCGAGCAGTCGGCTCTCGCCGAAATGGCCTTGGCGAATTTTGCGGCTTCGGAGGGCATCGAGCTTGCCGGTGACGAGGAGGGCGTCTCCGAAGGTGGGGAAGAAGAAGAGAACGCCCAGGGCACGATGGGGCCGTCCGTAAGCGAGTAAGCTTTCAACCTTGTTGCGATGACTGTCTTGCCGTCATGGGCTCAGGAGGTCATCGCCCGCTATGAGAGCGGGACGGCAGGGTGCTTCATCCTGCACGGCAACATAAACGATCAGTTTCTCCTTCCGGATGGGGAGGAACCGCGTCTTGGTCGGCTCAACGACTTTTTGTTAGAAGTGCTCCTTCCCCAGTTCGAAGTGGTAATCTCCTACGAGCTCGGTCTCGGATTGAAGGTGGAGCGGGGGCGAGAAATCGTGGGAGAGTGGGTCCAGGGTGCCGATGATCGGCTTCGCTCCTCGCCCACCGATCCCCTCAGGGCCATTCGCGATCTCACGAACTACCTGATTTACTGTCGAAATTTGCGTGCGATCAATCGCGAGGCACCCCGGGTGGCGGTGATCGTACGACAGGCTCACCTCGTTGCACCGAACAACCCGACCGCCTTCAGTAACAACTTGAGCGCGATCGCCTCCTTACTGCGATCCTGGGCCGCGGACGCCCGGTTGAATGAACACAACCAGGCCGCCTTCCTGCTTTCCGATCACATCAACAACCTCCATCCTCTGGTGGCGGGAAATCCGCGCAGCAGTGTGCAGCAGATTCCCCTGCCCGGCGATGAAGAGTTGGAGCAGGCGATCGTGGGTCTGCAGTCCCGCTTTCCGGTAGCGCTCGAAAAGTTCAGAGACAATCTGGTCCTGCCGGCTCGTCGGCTCTCTGGCGCGAGCCTGAGTGCGGTGGAAGGGCTGCTCCAACGGAGAAATCATGAGAAGCGCCCCTTGGATGTCGATGATCTTGGCGAGTTGAAGAAAGCCCTCGTGGAGAAAGACTGCGAAGGACTGATCGAGTTCGTGGAGCCCGATCGGAGCCTTGAGCAAGTGATCGGTTTGGACTCGGTCAAAGAGCGCCTGCGCCAGGATCTGGCGCTCTGGAGAAAGGACGAATTACAGGCCCTGCCGATGGGCTATCTCTTTTGTGGTCCGGTCGGAACAGGCAAAACCTATCTTGCGGAATGCCTCGCAGGCGAGGCGGGAGTGCCCGTGGTCACCCTGCGGAATTTCCGCGATCGCTGGGTGGGAAGCACCGAGGCAAACCTCGAAAAGATCTTTGCGCTTTTGCACGCCTTGGGCCGTTGCATCGTCTTTGTGGACGAGGCAGACCAAGCCCTTGGCCAGCGAGAGTCGGCGAGCGGGGATTCAGGGGTCTCGAGTAGAGTCTACTCTATGATCGCGCGCGAGATGTCCGATCCCGACAACCGGGGACATTTGCTTTGGGTCCTCGCTTCCAGCCGCCCGGATCTCATCGAGGTCGATCTCAAGCGGCCGGGGCGCATCGATGTCAAGGTGCCGCTCTTCCCAACGACCACCCCTGCCGAGGGCTTTGCCCTGCTCCGGGGACTGAGCAAGAAGCGTGGGCTCACTATTGCGAAGGAAGCCTTCGAGAAACTGAAGGACCGGGTGCCCGATTTACTCACTCCTGGCGCGGCGGAAGCACTGGCGGTGAAATGTTTCCGCTTGGTGAAGATCGAAGAGATCGATGCGGTGGAAGCGCTCTGCCGTTGTCTCGACGACTACCTGCCCCCAATTACGCTTAAGATTCTACGCCACCAAATGCGTCTCGCCGCCGAGGAGGCCACCGAGGCCTCCTTCGTGCCGGAAAGAATTCGGAGTCGTTTGGAAGAGGCCGGAGATGTCTGAGGCGTTGCGAGTTCGTTGGCCCCGATCCTACATTTGGAGCAAAACGTGCGTCCCTCCATTCCTCGAACGCTTCCCGCGCTCTCCTCAAGGGTTCAAAATTCGTCAAACGCCCTCCGGGAAAATCCCCGGAGGGAGGTAGAAATTCGGGCCAGTTATTCCCATTCAAACCCTAAAAAACCCGGATTTAGTAGAAAATTGTCTGTGTGGGTCCCGACTAGACGCGTTTTGCGAAAAAAGGATTGTTCCGCCGCCACAATCAGACTACAAATTGCCCCCTAAGCTGTACCTTGGATTTCTTAGAAATCAAGATCCCCTGCCTTATCTGTATGAAAAGCCTGCTCATGAACGCAGTTGCCTCGGCAATTGCGATTGGAACGCTATCAAGCTGCGGGGGCTTGGGTTTCGCGTCGAACTCCGACACCCCGAGACTTCTCACCAAAGCTCAAGCTCGGTCCGGCTTCCCGTGGGCCCGCACCTCAAACTCCTTCCTGCCTGCCAAAGTTGATTTGGCAGTGAAAGCTTCTACTTCGGCTCTTCCGAAGGACAAACACGGCCGCCCCACCTACAACAGCGATCGCGTGCGTCATCGTGTGGTACGCACCACCTCCTATTCGCACCAGGAAGGTGAGGTCGGAGCGCCCGGACGCCTTAATGCGATTGGTTCAACCTTGAAGTATGGCCAAGTGCGCAGCGCTGCCGCCGACTGGTCCCGCTATCCGGTGGGAACCACCTTCAAAATCAAAGGCCTGCCCCATCTCTATGTCATCGATGATTTCGGCTCTTCCCTGGCGGGGACGAACACGATCGACATTTATCATCCGACTCTCGGTCTGATGCGGCGCTGGGCCACTCGCGACGTTGAAATCAACATCATCAAGTGGGGCTCCCTGGAGCGGGCCGCCAATTTGCTCCGGACCCGCACCAAGTACCGCCATTGTGCGCAGATGTATTATGCGGCCATGCGGAAACTGAATAGCAGCCGGGTGGTGCAGACTCGACGCGGGGCGACTCCTACCCTCTGATTTTCGACCCTCTTAAGGCTTCGCGCATGACCAAGGCGGAGCGAGCTGAATTTGTTCATCGGCGTCTCGCGGAACTCTATCCGGAGACACCGATTCCTTTGGACCACACCGACCCGTTCACTCTCCTGGTCGCGGTCCTGCTCTCGGCGCAGTGTACCGATGAGCGCGTGAACAAGGTCACCCCATCACTCTTTGCGCTGGCGGACAATCCAGATGGCATGCAGCGGGTGAAAGTCGCAGCCATTGAAGGGGCCATTCGCTCCTGCGGACTGGCACCGAGAAAGGCTCGCAACATCTCCGAGCTCTCCCGCCTGCTTATGGAGGAGCACGGCGGGAAAATTCCGGCCGATTTCGGTGCGCTGGAAGCTCTTCCGGGAGTGGGTCATAAAACCGCCTCGGTGGTCATGGCGCAGGCCTTTGGGGTCCCCGCCTTTCCCGTGGACACCCACATTCATCGGCTCGCGCAGCGTTGGAAGCTCGCGAGCGGCAAGAATGTGGCCGACACGGAGCGGTCCTTGAAGAAGGTCTTTGCCCGCGAGGATTGGAACCAACTCCACCTGCGGATCATCTTTTACGGGCGGGAATTCTGCTCTGCTCGGGGTTGCGATGGCACGCAGTGCGAGATCTGCCAGGTCCTCTTTCCAAATCGCAAAGGACCAGTCAAAACCAGCAAAGCATGAGTCTGGCCCGAAGCGCGCTCTCTTATTCTGGAACGCAACCTATTCGGGTGATCTCCGCGAGCAGAGAATCTAAGCTTGGGGGCCTTGATTCGTTGATCCTCGCAACAGAAAAACGATTAGGTGAAGTGTGGTAATATTTTTCAAAAGCATCCTTTACTCATCCACATCCCTTTACAGACTCCACGCCTTCCAATTCACCATTGCAGCTAACCCGCACGAATACGGAATCTATCATGACATACACACTTACGAAGCGTCTGCGCCGCGTTTTTTCGCTCACCCTCATCACCCTCTTTGTCTCTGCGCCCGCTCTCTTGGCGGCGGAGGGAGGTGGCGGAGATAAGAATGCCCTTGAAAAATGGGTGCTCGATGGCGGATGGCCCATGATCCTCATTGGCCTCGCGATCATCGCCCTGCTCGCCCTGAGCGTGTTCAACTTCATCAACCTGACGAAGCCCAAGTTTTGCCCAGACGATCTCCGGGCCGCCCTGCTCGATCACATGACGAACTGCCGGGTTCGTTCTGCGATCGAGCTCTCCGCCTCCCATCCGAGTTATCTCGGCCGCCTGCTGGCCTACTCGCTGCCCAATATCGATGCCACCAAGCCCGAAGACCTCGGTCGCGATGGGGTGGAGGATGCCATTGCCGATTTCACCATCAACGAGAGTCGCAAAAACATGGTGTGGATCAACTACATCGCCCTCATTGCCCAGGCTGCTCCCATGCTGGGACTGTTCGGGACGGTTTACGGGATGGTTGGAGCCTTCGGAAGCTTGAGCACAACGGGTGCGGCAGATCCCGCCCAGCTCGCTGGTGACATTCAGATCGCCCTCCTCACCACCTTTTGGGGACTGCTCACTGCGATCCCCTCCCTGATTGCTTACTTTTTCTTCAAGAACAAGCTTCTCAACCTGGTGGCAGACTCCCACCACGCTTCCGAGGAACTGCTCAACGCCTCGATTCAGACCGTCAATCAGGACGCGTATCTGGCTAAGATTCCGGAAGGTATCGCCGTCTAGTCGGATGGGGAATTCCTTCCCCGCCCTCCGCGAACCGAACCCTCCCACCAGAGATGTCATCCAAAAAACTACGATCTGCTCAGAACGAGCAGGAAGATGATCTCGAAGTCGACATGTCGGCCATGATCGACATGGTCTTCCTGCTCCTCATCTTCTTCATCGTCAACGCCACCCTCATCATCGTTGAGATGGACAAGCGGGTGACGGTGCCCATCGCCAAGCACTCCGACCGACAGGACGGGAAAATGGGTCGCATTGTGATCAACGTCTATGGTGACAAACATTCCGGAGAGGGTCGTTTCCGGATGGCCGACGGCAAGAAGGCCTTTGCCAATGACGAGGACATGATCGAATTCATCAAGAAGCAGAAGGAACTCTGGGAAGACAAAGGCCAGAAACCCCGCCTGCACTTGCGCGCGGACGAAGGCGTACACTTCACCTATGTGCGTCGGGCCATCCGGGCCGCCGCCACGGCCGGAGTGAACGAAGTGATCTTCGTCAGTCTCTGGACGCATTCCTAACAAACCCCTATTTCTGAAATATCATGGCACGACATCGCCGCGTTCAAGCTCCTGAGGAAGACAAGCCCTTGCTGAGCATTTCCCCGCTCATCGACATCTGCTTCCTTCTCCTCATCTACTTCCTGGTCACCACCACCATCAAGCAGAAGGAACGGGACAACAACATGATGCTTCCTTCGGCTGCGCCGACGGACACCCAGCCCGACATCCAGCCCTTGTTCATCAAGGTCAACGAGCAGGGCCACATTTACGCCAACGTTGGAGCGGCCCAGGAACTGCTCGATCGTGACGTGGTGGGTAAGGAGCGCATGCTCCCCATGTTGGATCAGCGTCTCGACACCTATGCCGCTTCCGCCCGTCTTGGGAATGACCAGCCTCTGGTACAGATTTACGTTGAGGGAAAGGCGATGCATCAGCGAGTGGTCGATGTCCTCAACCTGTTGGCCAAGTACGAGATTAATACGGTAACCTTTACCGATCTCTTGGCTGAGGATCAGCTAAACGACTAGTTTTGCGATGTCTTAACCAAATAAATGCCCGGCCGGATCGTTGGTGTTCTTGCCGGGTGTCTCATTTCCTGAGAGAAGCTTAGCCCCAATCTCTAATCCCAATTGCCATTATGAACTCCAACAAGAAACGATTTCTCTGCGGATTCCTCGTCCTCCTTGCCCTCGTCAGCGCTCCCGAAGTTTCGGGACAGGGTATCGATGTCGCCTGGAGTAACTCCCTCACCTCCATGCGGGCCAAGAAGTGGGCCGAAGCCCACGCCGTTCTCTCCAAGGCCTGCCGGACCTTCGACGGTCGTGCGATGCAACTCTTCGGTCCCAAGTTCGGATGGTTCTGGTACCACAAGGGCTATTGTGAGTTGAAACTCAAGAAGTGGGATGACGCGATGGAGTCCTTCAAAAAGTGCTACACCAAGTACCCCAATAAGAACGCCGGGGCAGCGGGGCTCAATGCCGCCGACCAAGGAAGCTTCAACCATTATCACAAGAAGTCCCTTCTGAAGTGGGGGGACGCTGCGATCGGTGCCCAGCAATGGGAAACGGCCATCCGGCAGTACAAGAAGTTTTTGCAGGAGCGGGATCCCAAGCGCGACACCTACCAGCGCGGAGCCTTTTACATCAATATGTCGATGGCCCACTTCAAGCTCTTCCAAATTCCGGGTGGGATGGAGAACCTGGAAACCGCGATTGCCAACAAGGAGAATTTTCCGACCCCCGACGAGGGAATCATGGTTGGCTTTCAGGCCATGGTTGAGGCCGTGATCGAAAAGAAAAACGAGCAGGCCTTCCTCGACTTCCTCAACAAGAGTCGCGCGGACATCAAGTTGGAGCCCTTCCAGATGCACCAGTTCGCACCCGTCTTCATGAAGTTGGCTGCTGATGCCCTCTCCAACGAGATGGACCGTTCCGCCTTTGAACTCTATGCCCTCGTCCCCAGCACGCAGGCCGCCATCGATGACATCAAGGCCCGCAAGCTGCAGATCGGAACGATCGACCGTCCCTTCCAGGATCCGCCCAAGAGCAATCGCCAGATCGACATCGAGAAAATCAATGCCGATCTTGAAGAGCTGAAAAGCCAGCTCCGCTCGGGAGATCCTCACGAAGTGATCGCCACCGCCGCCACTGCCTACATTCACGAAAATGCCGGCAACACGCGCGGAGCCTTCGCGGCTTACGAGCAACTGGAGCTTTACTTCAACAAGTCCAAGAAGCGCGAGAACTACCTCTACAACCTGGTCCGGACCTCGGCCATCATCGGACAGGTGCTCGTCACGGAAAAGTACGGCAGCATTTTTCTCAAGACCTTCCCGGGCAGCAAGCACGAGGAGTCGGTCCGGAGCATGATGCTCACCAGCCTCTTCATGGAAGGCGAGTATGAGAAGTGCATCGAAGTCGCCCTGCGACTGCTTCCCAAGCTGAGCTCACCATCCAAGCAGCATGATATCTGCCTGCACGTCCTCGGTGGAAGCTACTACTACACCGGCAAGTATGACGTGGCGCGCGCGCACCTCGATGCCCATGTCGAGATGTATGAGAAGAGTAGCTTCCGCATGGCCGCCCTTTACTTCCAAGGCTCCAATCTCTCCCGCCTGCAATACTGGACGGCTGCGGCGGAGTTGCTCGACAAGTTCCTCTCCGATTTTCCCGATCCTCGCCAGAACGTCTACCTCCCCTTCGCCCTCTATGACCGGGCCAACTGCCACTTCGCAGAAGACGAACTCGATCCCGCTCTGGTGAAACTCAATCGCCTCGAAAGTGAGTTTCCCAACAGCGAAATCATGGACATGGCCTACAACCTGAAGGGCAATGTGTTTCAGACGCAGGAAGAGTGGCCCCCCGCCGAGGAGTATTACCTCAAGGCTCTTGAGCTGGCCGAACGCCGCGAACACAAGATGGTTGCCGGAGAGTCCCTCTTCTACCTCGTCGGGATGCTTGGTCAGGAGAAACTGGGCCGGGAAGCCAACCCGCGCGTGAAGGAAGCAGTGCCCTTCTACGACAAGTTCTGGCAGGAGCACGGATCGACTTCGCCCTACAAGGCCCAGGTCGCAGTGGCCGGAGTCCATCCTCTCACCGTGGTTGACCGTGCCGAGGAAGCCCTCGAGCGTCTCCAGGGAGTGATCTCCGAACTGGCTGCGGTGCAAGGAGCCTTTGGCTTGGAAGAGGCCATCAACTCCTACACTCGCGCATACCTGAAGCAGAACTCCGAAAAGCAGCTCAAGGATCACTACTACGAGTTTCCTGGCATTGATTCGCAGAACCGCGAAGCCCAGGCCCTCCTTCGCATTGCTCTCATCACGGTCTTCGAGGAGAAGAGCAAGAAGGCCTCCAAGGAGGAGAACGACAAGGAGAAGCGCGACGCGGAAGCGATGATCAAGGTTCTCTTCATCGACCTGAAGGGAGAATTTCAACCGCCTCAGCTCACGAACTATGTGCTTGTTCGCCTAGGTGACTACCTGCGCGAAAAGACGGGCACTCCCCGCTCTGCGCTGTCTTACTATGAGGAGGTTCTTAAACGGGAGGACCAATCCTATCGCTTCAATGCCAACTTTGGGATGGCCGACATCCTGGGCTCCTCGACCAGCCCGAGCGAGAAACAGAAGGCCATCGACAGTCTCGAGCACGTCTATAATAACGCGCCGCAGAAGAAGCAGAAGGAACGGGCCCTCTATCGCATCGTGACCATACTGTCCGAAAAAGGCGACTGGCCGAAGGTCAATACGCGGGCCAAGGAATACCTGACTTCCGAAGAAGACTACAGCGCCTATGCTGGATTTGTCTCCCTGCTTCTTTCCCAGTCCTACGACAAGCAGGGCATGCGGGAAGATGCCATCGCGTCCTATGCCAAAACCTTCGGAGCCTTCACAGGGCAGATCGTGGTTTCCGCCCCGGCGGTGACCAGGATCTTGGAGATGACCTGGGAGCGGAATCAGGGGAACGACCGCCAGACTGCTTACGAACTGGGTTACAAGTATCGCAAGATCACCCAGCACCTGCGCAAGCAGATGAAGGACCACGAACTGGTGCTCTGGAAAAAGGCGGCCACCCTGACGCAACAATACGAAGATCACAGCTCGGTGGTGAAGATTGTGGAAGTGAAACCGAATTAGTCATCCGACCGGACGCCAACTGCGAACCATTCCCCACCCATGAAGAGATTATTCCTCACTGCTCTGCTCCTTGCACTCTCCCTCGGCAAACTCAGCGCTGCCGACGCCTACGCCGTCATGGTCTACACCGAAAAGACCAGCGGGAAGGATGACATCATGAAGATCTGGATTACGGCGGCCAGTCCCACCGCAATCGAGTTCAAGACTGTTGCACAGGGTCTTAATCGGACCCGCATGATGCGTTCGACGATCAAGTCCATTTACTTCTTTGAGCCGCCCATCTTCAAGGAAGCGACCGAGCTCTTTGAAAGCCGGGACTACAAGGCGGCGCGCGAAAAGTTAGCTCTCTGCAAGGACGCCTTCAAGTCGGTGGACGGCTTACCGGGAAACTATGCCACCCTGGCAGGATTCTACGAATTGGAGTGTTGTCGAAAGACCTTCGACCTCGAATCCCTGAAGAGCTTGCTCGATGCCTATCAGTTCGGCCCGCTTTCGCGGGAATTCCATCGCAACCAGCTGGAAGTTTACCAAGTCTGGGACGCGGTGCGCACCAAGAGCTGGGCTCGCCTCGACAGCTTGGCGAGCAAGCTCCTGGAGGAGAAGAAGTGGATCCCGGAGCACCTCGCCCAGATCAAGTACTGTCACGGACTGGCGCTCGAAGGCCTCGATCGCAAATCCGATGCCTTGATTGCATTCAATGGAGCGTTTACGGCGGACTATACCGCCTCGGAAGTGATAACGAAGAAGGCCGCCATGAGTTGCCTGCGCATCATCAAGGCCGACGAGGAAGTAAAACTCGCCATCAACTTATGGGGGACCGAGGACGAAGATCCCAATTCCACTGGCTACTTCCTCCTGCAGGAAGGAGTCGCCCTGAGCGATCTTTGGAAGAAGGCACTTGGAGGAGGAGAGTCTCTTCCCGCGGAGTACAGCTTCTTTCTGAAGTACCGCGAGGCCAACAAGCCGAAGACCAAGAAGAAAGCCGATCCGAAGGAGGCGCCTTCCACGGATAAGAAGGCCGACGCCGCGAAGTAGGGTCTCTTGATCCTGAGCGGCCTCCGCGACAACGCGGCGCGGGGGCATGGCGAAAGACCGGAGAGTCGGGCGAGGGAGCCCGGGCCCTATCGGGTCGATCTGGCGTTGCGACCTTCCTCAATCAGGTGCCAGAATTGCTTGGATTGCGCGAGCTCCTCGTCTTCGCCGAATGGGAGCTTCGAGCGGAAGAGAAAGTCTCGGAAGGTATTTTTGTGGAGGATGCGATGAACCATCACGTGGTTCTCGATCACCTCGAAGTAGAAACGCCAGTCCTTGGAGCGGAAGCGGTAGAGGGTCTTGCCGTCGCGCTCGATCTTGCCAAAGCGTTCGTCTTCAAGATGAGCAAGGTCCTCTTCCTTGACCTTGAATTCATCCAATAGCTCGAGCGCGTCGAGGGTGTCGAGTTGCGAAATTTCGGCAGCGCTGATCTCGTTGAAGACGATCTGAAGCACGGCGGAAGGGTAACCGCGAATCGACGAGAAGGAATGCGAATTTTTGAACTGTTCTCCCGGGAGATTCTGATCCGCGGCTTATCTTTCCGATCTCTGCGTTCTCGTCCGTCTGGGTGGGTCCGCCCAAGCGGTTCGCTCGAGGCCTTGCCAGTCATAAGAAATGCTCGCGCCTGCACCCACCCGGGATCGGGACTGAAGAGTCTTGATCTTGCGCCCTTTCAGCTAGGCAATGGGATCGGGACAGAAATCCCGGCGCTGACAAGTGTGGCAGGGTTCGCCAAGGTAGAGGGAATCGATCCAGTTCATCAGGCCGTCGATGTGCTTGGGATCGTCGGTGAGAAACCCGGCTTCGAAATTTCGTCGATCGGGGGACTTGGCGCCAAATCCGGCCCCGGTGAGGTTGGGCGAACCCGCGAAGGCGAGCTTCCCGTCGATGATGATGGTCTTGGTGTGAATGCGGGGACAGAGAACGCGTTCGAAGAGTTCGCTCTCCAGCAGGATTGGGTAGTGGTCAAAATCCGCGCGGAAGCGGGGCCCGGGCTCCTTCGCGTGCATGAGGCGGACCGCGACTCCCTCCTCCACCAAGTCGTGCATGATTTCGAGAAAGGGAACATGGCGCCGACCCTTCTCCACATGCATGTCCTTGATATCGGCGGTTACGATCCATAAGAACCGCTTGGCCTGGGGAACCTCTTCCAGAATGACTCGGCGATAAATCTCTTCGTTGAGGAGGAGTTCGGTCATGAGGAGGAGAGCTGGTGACATCGGGGCCGGGAGGATCTCGAGGGGGAGAGCGCTTCCCGGTTCGGGGGGATTGGGTCTCCCTTCTTCAGTGCGAATGGGGGAGGTGCAGGGCGTGGGCGGCCTCGTGCTCGACGTGGCGGTAGATTTCTCGCAAGGGCGTGCCGCTGTCGTCGGCCGCCTTGCGGCAGTCTTCATACTCGGGAGTCACCCGGGCCTGGCCGTTGGGGAGGGAGGCCACTTTGACGCGGATTTTTCCGAACTTGGTATCCACTGCCTCGTTCCGTCGGGGAAGGGAGTCACGTTGGATTTCAGCGCGGCGCACACCGAGGGTGGAGCTCTCGTGAAAGAGAAGGTGTTCCAGGTCGCCGGCGAGTGATGGTTTGGCGAGAACCTGGAGGAGGATGCCCGGGCGACCCTTCTTCATCTGGGCGGGAATGATCGAGACATCGAGCGCACCGGCTGCCATCAGCTTTTGGGAGAGATGCCCAATCAACTCCGGAGATTCATCATCGAGGTTGGTCTCAAGCTGGATGAGGGTTTCTGTAATCACGCCCTCGGGGCCAACCGAAGTCCCGATCATGACTCGCAGGACATTGGGAATCTCGAGATCGTTGTTGCCCGCTCCGTAGCCAATGGAATCCAGAGTCATGGATGGGATCGGGCCGAAGGCGTCTGCGATCTCGGAAAGGACGGCTGCTCCGGTGGGCGTGACGAGCTCTGCATCGATCGAACTGCCGGTCACGGGGCATCCCTTCAGAAGGGAGAGCGCAGCGGGAGCGGGAAGGGGGATTTGGCCGTGCGCTCCCGTGACGAACCCCCGGCCCAAGGGAAAGGAGGAGACATGAACACGGTCAATCCCCAGCGCTTCGAGCCCGGCGAGGGCGCCGCAGACGTCGACGATGGCATCCACCCCGCCCACTTCGTGTAGGTGCACCTTGTCCACGGTGGAATCATGGATGGCGGCTTCGGCCTCACAGATCCGCGAGAAAATCCTCATCGCGGTTTCCTGCACGCGAGGGGAGAGGTCGCTGCTCTCGACCACCTTTCGAATATCCGCGAGGTGGCGTTCCGGAGCGTCGTCGTGAACATGGACCTCAACCTTGACGGCACTGAAGGCGTTTTTCGACACGCGCTTGATGTGCAGGTGAAAGTCCTTCAGGTGAAGCTTGCCGAGCTCTGCTTCAAGTTGCTCGGCGGGCAATCCGGCATCGACCAGAGCCCCCAACATCATGTCTCCGCTCGCTCCCGCGATGCAGTCGAAATAGGCCATCCGCATGTCTGGATTGGAACCGCGAATGCTCACAAATGCACGCGAATGTTCGGAAGATTGCGAGGAGATCGCTCCCAGTCCCCCCGAGGGGCGGGTTTACTCGGGGATCCCGGAGCTTCCCTTCAGAATGGTGCTGGCAAACACCGCCGCTCCAAATCCGTTGTCAATGTTGACCACCGCGACTCCTGAGGCACAGGAAACCAGCATGGCATGGAGGGCGGTCTCCCCGCCCCGGGCGACCCCATAGCCCACGCTGGTGGGAACTCCGATGACGGGCGCCGAGACCAGCCCGCCTATGAGGCTGGTGAGTGCTCCCTCCATCCCGGCCACACTGATGATGACTCGAGCGCCGCGAAGCTTGTCGACTTTGTCAAAGAGACGGTGCACCCCCGCGACCCCAACATCAGTCAGGCGCTCCACCCGGTGACCGAGGAACTCCAGGGTTTGCGAAGCCTCTTCCGCCACCGGCAAATCGGAGGTGCCTGCGCAGGCCACCACCGTATAAGGCTGGGCCGGGGCTTCCGGACGGGAGCCCATCGTGAGGAGGCGTGAGACCGGGTTGTAATTCGCCTCGGGCAGCGCCTCCTGAACGAGGCGGGCCTTGTCTCGATTGACCCGGGTCGCGAGAGCACGTTGGTGGGAGCGGTGGAGGTGCTGCAGGATTTCGACAAGTTGCTCGGCGCTTTTGCCGGCGCCGAACACCGCTTCCGGTGCTCCCTGTCGCAATTCGCGATGGGTATCCAAGGTGGTATGCCCGAGATCTACAAAGGGGAGATCCTTGAGCTGTTCTACGGCATCTGTAGTAGAAAGCTCTCCAGCCGCGACCTGGCGCAACAGTTCCTGGACACGCTCCGGATTCATTTTTTCTTGAGCGCTTCGTTCATGCTTCCCGAGCGGAACCCGGCGAGGTCGAGAGTGGCGTAGAGAAACCCTGCATTCTTCATTGCCCTGGTGATGGGCTCACTCTCTTCGACCGCGCGTGACAACTCGTCCTTGGACACTTCAATACGTGCGACCTGATCGTGATGGCGCACGCGAAACTCGCGAAATCCCAATCCGCGGAGGGCCGCCTCGGCGCCTTCGATCTGGGCCAGTTTTTCGGGCGTCACTTCGGATCCGTAGGGAATGCGGGAAGAGAGGCAGGCGTTCGCTGGGCGATTCCAGTTCGAAAGTCCAAGCTCATGGGCCCAGGCGCGAATCTCTTCCTTGCCCATGCCCGCCTCCTGCAGGGGGCTGCGAACACCGTGTTCGCGAGCGGCTCGGAGTCCGGGGCGGTGGTCTCCGAGATCATCTGCATTCGTGCCATCGAGAATCCATGAGTATCCCTCGCGGCCAGCATAGCCGATGAGAGTCTGGTAGACATTGGTCTTGCAGAAGTAGCAGCGCTGGGGATCGTTTTTGCGATAGCGGGGGTCGTCCGTTTCGCTGCTCTCCAGACGAACGTGCTGCACTCCAATTTCGCGGGCGATGTCCTGCGCTTCCAGGAGATCGCTGTGTGCCAGGCTGGCGGAGACGGCAGTCACGGCGACCGCGTGCGAACCCAGTTGCTCATGGGCGATGCGCAGGACTAGGGTGCTGTCGATCCCGCCCGAGTAGGCGACCAAAACACGATCCAACCCTTTGATGAGGGCTGCAACGCGACGGCGATTGGAATGGGTCATGGGGATGTGGCTACGCAACGGCATGGGATCGCAAACCGCAAGGCACCATATTGGAGGGACTCAAAAAAGAGAGCCCGCCGGAAGATTTTTCGGCTGGTGGAGCGATCCGTGGACCCGCAATCCACGCGCCCAACCCGCGGAGCCCAGCGCGAACAGTTGATGAACGCGACTGCCGAGCTCCGGTGGTGCACTCGTGAATTTCCCTCGACAGGGAGGCCCGACCGTGCGACTCCTTTCCGCGATGAGCAATTGGACCACAGCGCTATTTCTTCTCGTGCTGCGACTCGGACGGTAGTCCGGTCTATTCTTTATTTGTCCAACTTCCGCAACCCGTTTTCAGGGGGGGACTGTGTCCAATGCACTTGCCAAGGCTCTAACAAAACTGCAACACCAACCGAAACCGAAACGATGAACACTCAGAACATCCGAAAATACCGACCATTTCCCGAGGTTGGCTTGACGGATCGCCAGTGGCCCGACCGCGCGATCACCGAAGCTCCCATCTGGTGCTCGGTCGACCTGCGTGATGGCAACCAAGCTCTGCCGACCCCCATGAGCGTGGAAGAAAAGCTAGAGATGTTCGACCTTCTCGTCGGCGTGGGCTTCAAACAAATTGAGATCGGGTTCCCATCCGCTTCGGATACGGAGTTCAATTTCCTGCGGCGGTTGGTAGAGGACCAGCGGATCCCTGATGACGTTCAGGTCCAGGTTCTCGTGCAGGCTCGGGAGCACTTGATCCGACGCACCTTCGAAGCGATCAGGGGAATGAAGAATGCGATCGTGCACATGTACAATTCGACCTCTCCGCTTCAACGGCGAGTCACCTTCAGCGATGCCACCCAGGCAGAGATCAAGAACATTGCGGTGGAAGGAGCCAAGATCGTGAAGGAGCTCATCCCGACCGTGCCCGACACCAACGTCGATCTCGAGTATTCGCCCGAGTCATTTTCAGACACGGAGATGGACTACGCCTTGGAAGTTTGCGAAGCCATCATGGACGTCTGGGAACCGACGCCGGGAAAGCCAGTCATCCTGAATCTCCCTGCCACCGTGGAGTGGGCCACCCCCAACATTCACGCGGATCAAATCGAGTGGTTTGGTCGCCATATCAAGAATCGTGAGTCGGTCCACATTTCCCTGCACACCCACAACGATCGCGGAACGGGGATCGCGGCCACCGAGCTGGGTCTCATGGCTGGTGCGGATCGGGTGGAGGGAACGCTCTTTGGAAACGGAGAGCGCACGGGAAACCTCGATATCGTGATTGCGGCCTTGAACATGAACAGCCACGGAATCGATACCGGTCTGGACTTCACCGATTTGCCGCGCATTCGGGAGATTTACGAGCGCACCACCCGCATGGTGGTCCCCGACCGCCAACCCTACGCCGGCGAACTCGTGTTCACGGCCTTTTCCGGAAGTCACCAGGATGCCATCAAGAAGGGGTTGGATCGGCGGAAGAAGGACGGGGCCGCCGAAAATAGCGAACCCCCCAGGTGGGGCGTGCCCTACCTCACCATCGACCCGGAGGACATCGGGCGCAGCTATGAAGCGATCATCCGGATCAATTCTCAGTCTGGCAAAGGAGGAGTGGCCTATATTCTTGATCGTGAACACGGCTTCGACCTGCCCAAGACGATGCACCCGCAGGTCGGGAAGCAGGTCTATGACCTTGCCGATCAGCTGGGTCGCGAATTAAATCCGGAAGAGGTCAAAGATGCCTTCTTCAAGTATTTCGCCAACGTCAGTGAACCACTGCATTTGGTCGGTTATGAGCTCGATCACAAGACCGAGGAACGGGGAACGGTCCGATGCCTGGCCGATGTGTTGCTCAATGAGGAGCGGCAACATATTGAAGGGCTGGGGAACGGTCCAATCAATGCTTTCGTGCATGCCCTCGAACAGGAAGGAATCAAGGACTTCGTGCTGACCGACTATCGATCCCATGCCTTGCATCGCGGATCGAGTTCGGATGCTGCCGCCTACGTGCAGCTCAAGCACAACGACGGTCGCATCGTCTGGGGTGCCGGAGTCGACCCATCGATCGAGATGGCGGGGCTGAAGGCGCTGGTCAGTGCGTGGAATCTGATTCGTTAATGGAGGTGGCGGCGCGCTCCCACCGCCCCGCCGCGGCTACTCCTTCAGGTGCCCCGGGATGGAGTGGAACCACGGGAGTTGTACCATCGGCTGGCGTAACCAGTTGGCGGCTGGCTCAGAGTTGAAAAACTGACCGACGTAGAGCTCGAAGGCCAAGAGGAGAAGGAGGACGAAGGTTGTCACGCGCAGTCCCAGCCGCCCAATGATCGAGAAGGCGAACAAGCTGGTGCGCATCGGCCCAGGCAAGGCGGGAGGCCTGGCTGTGACGGGGGCCGATTGGAAAATCCTCGCCTCCTCTCCAACCAGTTCTTTCTTCTTCCACCGTCCGGTGGTGACCGCGTCGAAGGTTGCTCCGGAGTAGATTCGTCCGGCGGTCAGCTTGAGAAGAACGAAGCCGGGAACAATGAAGAGCGCCGCCCACCAAAAGTAGTAACGATTCAGGAAGGCGACGATTTGAGCGACGGTCATCTCCGCGAACTGCTCACCATTGCCGATGATCATCAATGCGCTCACCGCGATCATGAAGACCGCGCCCAGGGCGGTATAACCAGCAGTGAGCAGGACACAGGCGACGGGACGAGCACGGATCACGTGGCGCACTCGGCGATAATTCCAGAACGCCTTGGCGGAGTCCGTGGCTGCCTGACGGGCTTGGGCAATGGGCACGTAGGTCATTGCGGCCATGAAAAGGAAAATTCCCGCGAAGCCCCAGAGTGGTCCCACGGCGGCCTGTTCGTATCCCTTGTTGAACGAGTTGTCCCAACCCGAGTGCCAGGAGAACATCATGATCATTCCACCGGGAAGGGTGACCAGCATGCTGTTGAGGACGACGAGGAAGCCGGTCTTGAGATTAGCGGCGAAGGAACCAAGGAAGGCGTGCGAAATTGCGCGGATCCACTGCCGGGGGGAGCGAGATTGGACGAGGGAGAGATGGGACCCGAACGCATCGGATAGAATCCAGCGGGGAAGGACGCGCTCGGAGGGTGGCGGCTCCTCGAGGCGTCTGGCCCAAAGAGTATGTGCACGACGCTGAACTAGGCGATAGGTCCATCCGGAGAAGAGAATTGCGAAAGGAACATTCAGGCACGAAAGGGTGGCGAGGAACCATGATTTCAGGCCGCGTCCGGTGCGGAGAACGAGACGGCGAGGCCGGCCCTGCAGGGGCGCGATGGGAACTGGTGGAAAGGATGTCTCCTGCGCCGGGAGGGAGGGAAGCTGAGGAGGAAGAATGGCGCTCATGGCTGTCAGGCGATGGCCTCAACAAGGGCAGGGCCTTCGGTGAACTTGGTGGGCATGTTCATGTAGCGGCCGATGGTGGCGGCCACCGAGATCTGATCGACCTTCCGATCGACCACGGTGTTTTTGGGAACGCCGGGACCGAACATGAGCGCCCAGATCTCATGAGAGGACTTCGAATTGAAGTGATGTTGGTAGGGAACCGCCACCAGTGGGTTGTTGTCCCGCCCACAGTCGGGAAGGACCACGAAGATTGTGTTGTTTCGGTAAAACGGATCGGCATCGACCGCGTTGACCAATTGCTTGAGGCCTTGATCGATGATCGAAATGCCTCGAGTGTAGTGAGTCTTGTTTCCCCAATGCACGTAGTCCGGATCGTTGAAGTTGACCATCAGGAGGCGTGGCTGAAGATGTTTCAGACTCCACAGAGTGAGTTCAGTGAGCAGGCGGTCACCCCGGGGATTGACGAGCCCGTCTTTACCGTAGTGATGTTTCCAACGCGCCCAGAAGTCCTGAATCTTTTCGTTCGGTTCGACTCTCCCGGCGGTTCGGTAATCGAGGGAAGTCATCTTCTTGAGCTCCTCTTGTTTACTCTTGAGCTCTTTACCATCCCAGAGGCCGTCTCGAATCTGCGAATCCAGGAGCCAAATCTTGTAGCGATAGAGGGAGAGGGCCTCTGATTTGAAGAGGGCTCCGAAAAGGTGATGATTGCTGAAGGAATAGAACTCTTCAGAAGTACGATCCTCTCCATTGATGATGAGAGTCTGGTGTTCGGGAACATCGTAGGACTTGCGAAGGTACTCGAAAACGGTGGGAACCTTGGCCTCGAAACGCTCGCCGAAAATGGCGTTGTCGACGTCTTTGAATTTCTCGTACTTCCCAGTAAGAATGTAGAGGGTGCCCTCTCCATGGCTCGTATTGATGTCCTCAAAGTGATCGATGGACATCCTGTTGAAGAGAGTGCCGCGCTTGCTGAGTTCCTTGCAAAGATAGGGCGCGTAGGTGTGTCGCTCGTCGATCGTTTCCCGTCGCCGCACGCCCCCGCCAAACCTCACCACGACCACGTTAGGCCCGGAATAGCTTGGACGAGCGCCGAAGGCGGCAGGAGCGAGGCCGGTCAAGCCGCCACCCAGGGATCCGCGTAGAAAATTGCGTCGGGAGAGACCTGAGCTATTCATGGGCCTATATACGCACAAGGAAGCGGCGAAGTCTGTGGCAGTTAGGATTCGGAATGTATCAGCGTGTAGCCGCCGGGGGAGATTTCGACCTTCGAATCTTAGATTGGGAGGGTGATCGTAAAGCGGGCGCCGCCTTCCGGACTTTCGTCGGAAGTCCGCGGCGACTCGTGTTTTTCGCAGATACGGTGCGAGATGGCGAGGCCCATCCCGCCGGCCTTGTGATCGCGCGACGAATCGAGGCGGATAAATGGTTCGAAAACGGGGAGGCGATCGCCCGCTGGAATGCCGGAACCATCGTCGTCGATATGCAGGGACGCGGTGGATCCTGAAGTGGCAAAGCGGATGGGCACCTGCGAATTTGCGTGCCGGATGGTGGTGCGCATCAGGTTTTCAACCGCGCGCGGAAAATGGTGTCCGTTGGTGGTGACTCTTGCGCCAGGCGGAATGCTGCTGGTGTGAATTTCGATCTCCGATCCGAAGGGCTGTCCTTTGCTGCGGCGCTCTCCAAGCTTCTCGTCATCTTCGACTACCAGGATGCGTTGAGACATGCGAGTCGACTCTAACAGTCCTCCGGTGACAGCGCGATGGGGGAAATGGAAGAGATTGTGTCGTTGGTTTTAGTGTGACTGCTCAATGGTGTTACGCACCCACCACGCAGAAACGCAGTGACGGCACGCGTTTTCGATGGTTGTCGCGGGCGGCCGCCGAGCGCAAAATCCCTGATGCGCGTTGGAGCTGCTGGTGAGCATGCTCGAACTGATCAGGGTCGACGGAGGACCGTGTCAGAGTCACTTGCAGGACCGTGGAGCCGGGGAGGAGCTTTACGGACTGCACCACCAGGTTCTGGAGGACGGGATCGCTAGGATTCAAAAGACAACAGTCCCTACCGGGGACTGGTCACTCAAGGTGGAATTGCGCGCGGACTACCTCCCACGAAGGGCACGGGAATCCGCGCTCCCTGAATAAGGCGCGAACAAATCCTGAACTGTAAGAATGCCGTTCATGGGTGTGGTTGCAAGTTCGGGCCGCGATATCATCGAGCCGCTTGCGCGACCAGAGAGAAAAGCTTGGAGAGCGACTTGGCGGGGCGTGGGAGGGAAGGAAAGCTCCTGGCGCTTCCGGTCAGATAGGGAACTCACATCCTGGCGCCGCGCTTCGAGCCGGATCCGAGTTGGCGCCTACTGGCGGCAGGCCTCGCACTCGCTATCGATCATGGCGGCGATGGTGCTCCTGGCCTCATGGTGCAGGCCCTCCCAGTCTTGCAGCTGACTATGAAACTCCGGTGCGAGAGCTTGCTCGGTGCTCACACAATTCTCGATTCCTTCGAGCACGGAGCGGAGTTTGGTCAGAATCTCAATCGCGCCGGTCTGGTGGAAGCGTCTTGCCAGTTGAGCGCCGAGCTTGTTGGCTTGCCTCATTTCCGTCACGGTTTGGCGCTGGCTGTTGTAGTATTCTGCGAGGGCGATCATTTCCTTGTATTGGGTTGCCGGAGCTTCATGCGGCCGGCGGATTGTGAACTGCACTTGTTCCACCGGTCTGACTGGGTGCGATTTCCAGAATTGTGGTAGTTTCTCAAGGGCTGGAGGGGGCGCAGCAGACCGGCGGTCCCGTGGGAAATGGACGAGGAGGCCCTCCGGGGAGGCTGAATGCCAGCTGCGAGAGGTCGGTTGGATCCGGAGAGAGATCAGGCAACTCATTTTCAACCAGCGAGTTATGCTGGTCGACGTCGGTTGGGAGAAGCCCCGGGCAGGAGGGTCGAAGAGGGGAGGTCCTCTCCCGAGGGGACTGATGAAAAATTTCCCGGAGATGCTTTCGATTCCTCAGGCGTCCAGAACCAGATCGCCATCGGGAAGACAGACACAGGGCAAGCAGGAGCCGGATTCCACGTGAATCTTGGGCGTGGACTCGTATTCCACCTTCCCCGAGATGATGGCAGTCATGCAAGTGCCGCAGCCCCCGGTACAGCAGCCAAAGGGAATGTTGATGCCCTCTTCGGTGGCCAGATCAAGCAGGGTGGTTGCCGCGCCGCTCACTTGGAGAGATCGGGCCGACTTGCGGAAGCTGACCCTGGCGGCCTTCACATCCACCGACTTCTTGACCGCGATAAAAGCCTCGTCGTGGATTCGTTCGTTGGGCACTCCCCATTCCGCCAGTCCATCGCGGATGCTCTGCATCATGGGACCCGGACCGCAGGTGTAGTAATCGAAGTTGTTGCTGGGCAGGAGTTCCTTGAAGAGGTCGATGCCCACCCGGCCATCGTGTTGGAAGTCTTCTCCCTTGGTGTCCTCGGGGAGGGGATGGCTGAAGCAGAGGTGAACGTGAACATTGGAAAGGTTGAGCGAGTTCCACTTCCTGATGTCGTCTGCGATCATGTTCTCAGCGCCATTCCGGATTCCGTAAAAAAAGTAGATTTCCCGGCGCGACTTGATGTCGATCAGGCTCTTCATCATGCTGAGGACCGGAGTCACCCCGACGCCGGAGCCGGAAAGAACGAGGGGCGTTCCCTCGGTGGGGTCGATGGTGAAGGCCCCTCTGGGAGCAAGCACGTCGAGCAGGTCCCCCTCCTCGATGGCGTCATGAAAGAAGGATGAAACCAATCCCGGTGGGGCGTCGGGATTGTCGCGTGGCGGAACGCACCGCTTAATACTTACTCGATAGGAGTGGGGATCGGGGGAGTCCGAGAGGCTGTAGCACCGGGTTTCGTTCCGGCCTCCAATGTTCAGATTGAAGGTGAGAAACTGGCCGGGCGTGAAGGAAGGGAGAGGAAGTTTGCCGTCGTGCGGGCTCAGGTAAAACGAACAGATTCCGCCTTTTTCGATGAGCTTCTTTGCGACGCGGAACTTCCTTGTTCCGTTCCAGGGACCTGCGCTTTCCTCCGTCTTGCGACGCGAAGCGCGCACGGCAGTGAGCCGTTCGCGCAACAACCGCATCTCCTCGCGGAAGACTTCCTTGCTCCTCCGCATGGCGGTCACTTGGCGCGTGATGGTCAAAAAGAGGCTCGCGGTTCCACACATGAGAACGGTCCACCCGGCTGCTTCAAGAAAAGTCATGGCATCAGAATTGGTAGCTCCACTCCGCGCGAAGTCCACCCCCGGCGGTTCCGTCGTCGTAGGACCCTGCAAATCCGTCGAGACGCAGAATCGAATGCTGTCCCAAGGCGTGTTGATAGCGAAGGGCAATCCCCGCACCGGAACGGCTGTTTCTGTCGGTTGCGAAGCGGCCACCAATCTCAGCGCTGATTTGATTCTTGCTGAATGGTCCCTCAAGGAAGTGCTGATAACCGAGGGCCACGGCGACCGCGTCGTTGCTCTGATTGGTGAGGGCGCTGCCGTAACCGCCCAGCCCGACGGCCTCGAAAAGAAGGCCGGTGATTCCGCCGATGGAACCGCCCGCCGCCGGATCGCGGGCGGCGGAGGTGTAGTCTCCGACCCCCCAGAAGGTATTGAGATAGGCGATGTCGTAGTTGTAGTTCATGGTGCGGGACACTTGCGAAAAGAGGAGGAGACCGTTGTCGACGGCTGGAGTTTGGTTTTCAAGGGCCCACGAAACATTGGCTCGCAAGGTCGAATTGAATTTTCCGAAGCGTCGGGTTTGGCCCACGCCGAAGTAGAGGCCGTCTCCTCCGGTGGAGTTGCTGCCCTCCACATAGGCCAAGTCGACCTCGTAGGTGCTTGTTGCGTAGTCAGCGGCGTAAAAGAGGCCGTAGAGGTTGGCTCCCTTGTCCTCCACATTGTTTCCCCGGTGAATCTGATTCCAGGCAACCAAGGCGGTGAGCCGGGAGGCGGAGGCTCCGCCCAGGAACATGGAAGCCCGGGTGATACCGATGGCATCGACGAAGTCATTGATCATGATCCCATCCTGGAAGTTGAGGGGCATGCGGCCGACCGCAAATCCGTAGTCGAGGTTTTTCTCGTCATGAGGATCGAGGTTCGGGAAAAGCTCACCGAAATCCCCTTCGAAGAAGAGAGTATTGATATTGGCGTCGAGACCGCCCTGGCCACCTCTGGGGGAGCTGAAGCGGTAGCCGGCAAACTGAGCGTTTTGATCCAGGGGGCGGAGGCCGATCAAGATCCGTTCGGTGGGCGTCAGATAAATGTTTGAAAACAAGTCGAAGCGGTTGGCCCACTCAGTCACGTCCCGCCTCCCGTTTGAGTAGGTCTGAAGGGCGGTGCGGTATGTTCCGTAGAGGACCACAACCGGTTGCCAGACTGCGCCCGTGGGCAATTCGAAGCCGGGATTGATCTCTCCGGAGCCGAGGAATGGGTTGCGCCCGAAAATGGTTTTGCGGTCGGGGGGATCAAGATCCTGCCCGGTCAGGTTTTGCTTTGCGATGATCTCCTTGCGCTCCCGATTGGATTCGAAAATGAGGTCCTCGATCGCTTCGGTGACCGGGGCAGGGCGCTCCAGAAAGTCCTCGCCGATTGTTTCCCAAGGGACGGACTCGTCGCTGAGCAAGAGATCTTCCGGGGAGGCGAGCATGGTGCAGGCCAGGAAGGGCCAGAGGGAGAGAAGGGGGCGGCGCATTAGAACGACCCTCCCAATCCAGTTCCGCTTCGCAGTGGTCGAGGTGCCACAGGATCCTTCACGTCCGTTCACTCCTCCCCTCCAAAATTCTCTTTGCTGAAATCTTCTTCCGGTTTCTCGTCCTCTCCGAAATTCTCATTGCTGAAATCGGGATTGCCCGGATCGATGGATGGGAGAGGAACTTCGGGGAGAGACGGAAGCTCGATGAGGCCACCTCCCTCGGTCTGCTTTTCCAGGTACTTGCGATCGTAGGGAAAGGGGCCGGGGGGGACCGCCATGATCTGTTTTTCCGTGGGCCGCAGGTTCCAGGACGAACGTTTGCCGTCGAGGACCAGGGTCCGGTTCCAAAGAACTTGCGCACCGCCTCGCCGGGCTTCGTCGCGGCGAGAGAGGCCGACCCGGTGACCGTAGACCACGCGTTTTCCCACCTCCCGCGGAGAGAGATTGTAGTCAAAGCCGACCCCGGATATTTCCGAGATGAGGTTGACGGGAACCATTTGAGTAATGAAGCGAATGTTGACGCGGTAGGGGAGGGCGCCGGTGAGGGCTTGTCGGGAAACCTTGTATTTCGCGATCCGCCTGCCGTCGGGGGGAATCAAGATGGCCTGTTTGCGGGCGCCACCCGGGCGGGCGCGCAGGATTCCGGGGAAGGTGTCGGGGCGGATGTAAGGAAGAGGATTGACCGAATAGTTCACGGCCAGGACCTGCTCCCGCTCGCCCCCGTGCTGGTTTCGGACCAAGAATTTGGACTGCAGACTAAAGAGCTGCCGGTCCTGTTTCCAACGGGTGTCCTCCGGCAGGAGGGGCATTCCCATCCTCGCCTTCCAGCTGGCGGATCCAAGCCAACGATCAGTCTTCTCGGCATTGTGGTGGACAAAGAGCGAGTGGAGGTCGCGGACATCGCCGTTTGGATCGCGGTCTCCCGACTGCATGACGAGGTGGCCCTTGGCGTCGTGGACGGTCACCTGCAGGAAGACGAGGCGCTCTGCATCGAAGCCGGTGGGCACGCCATGGCCGTCCGTGCCGTTGCGCACCTCCACCTCGAAGGCGAGACTCTTGGCGTCGTTTTGGGTCAGGTTGACGGTGCCGAGTTGGAACCCGCGCCGCAGGACCTGAAATCTCTCGGTGTTGATGGCATTGAGGAGCTTGAACTGACCGTTGAGAGCGGTGCGGAATTCGATGCGATATTGGCGATCGTTCCAAGGCCAGGGAAGTCCCTCGCCGATTGAGGGAGTTGCCTGAACTTTCTTCTCGAACGCACTGCTGACGTCGCCCCAGCCGTCTTCCCACCTGAACTTGATGATGTGCTTCAGGTTGGCGCGTTCCTTGATCTCAATATCTCCGTTCGGTTTGATCCTCTGATTCTGCATATCCCAAAGAAGATCGCGGATCTCCTTGGAATGGGGAAAGAGGCCCGGGTGAACAATGGAATAGTCGGGACCGGCAAACATATGATTGGTGCGTTTGCGCGGGGGAGAGGCCGTGCCATAGCCCTCATCGTTGGGATTGGTTGCCCAGAGGTCGCCGCCGATACGAGCAGCGGGACCCCGGTGATAATTGGCATCTCCCAGCGCAATCTTGGCACCGGGCACTATCCCCATGTGGCAGTCCTGACAGGACTTGCCCGCCTTGTTCGCCGGGGAGTTTTTAAACTGGGTGAAGGCTTCCTCGAGTCGGAATCCGTTCAGGAGGTTCACGTCGTGGCAAGTTCCACAGAATCCAGAGGTCGAGATCGGGTCGAACTTGACGATGTCCCGGTGGATCTTCCGTTGCCCGCCACCATCTTCCTTGGATTTGAGGGAGGGGTTGTTCTGCAGGATCTTTTTGAGAATGGTGTTTCCCCCGGGGCCATAAACGGGCTGGTAGAGGTCCCCGGTCACGACGGCGGTCCGTCCGCTGACCTTGCCGTAGTTACGGTCCACCCGGTGACACACCACGCAGGTGATTCCTTCGAGGGAGGCGGGATGGCGCTTGAAGTTGCTGGTGAAGAGCGGCTCATCGCGTTGCATACCGACTTGAGTGTGGCAGCGGATGCAGAAGTCGCCGTTCGTGCCCGAAGTGGCCTTGAAGATGGTGGCGTGCATGGCGTTGAAGACCGGGCTTATTTGGGCGTAGGAGTGTGCCGAAACGGACCACTCGCGAAAATGATCAGGGTGGCAGGCGGCACAGGCCGAAGCCGAGGGGAAGCGCTTCTCGCTTTCCAGCAAATCGAGGAACCTGACGTGAGCCTCGGCGGCATTGGCGAAGACCACCTTGGGTTCCTTCTCTTCTTCTTCTTCGGCCACTTCACCGAACGCTTCCGCTCCGGGCGTCTCTCCAAAATTCTCCTCCCCGAATTTTTCTTCGCCAAAGGATTCTTCCCCAAAGTGCTCCTTGCTGAAATCCTCGGCGGGCTTCACCGCGTCGGGAGGGGGGAGGACCCCCTTTTTCTCAGGAGTATCGACGTCGAGCGCGGGCGGTTTTACGGTGGGGGTTTCTTCGGCCGGGGATGG
>JAPKFB010000182.1 GCA_028821775.1 Roseibacillus sp. | reverse complement strand
AGGAGAGGAATACCACCTTTTGGGCGGCCATCCCAAAGGGGGCTCTCCAACCCCGGCTCAGCCGTTTGCAGCCTGGTGGATTCAGGGCGGGCAATCGATGTGCCCGCTTATTCCGTTTCAGGGGTCTCTCCGTCGTCAGCGCTATCCTCCACCACCTCCGGGGGCGGAACCTGCTTGGCCTTCTTGATGATCCGGGCCGCTTCGTCGGGGTTATCGGTCAGCTTGCCCAGAAACTCAGGCAACTCGATTCCGACGTTCCGGGTGAGCTGATGCAGCGGAGGTAATGCCCCCACGAGACCGGAGACAAATTCCGCGGTATCATTCTTCCCGTTATTTCCCTTTCCGCCCGAGTCCCACACCGTGACGGAGTCAATCTTGAGGTTGGCAATGGCCTTCACCTGTTCCTCGATGAGGGCTGGCAACTGTTCGGTGACAAGGAGCAGGGTGGCGTCATCGGCTCCCCCTCCGGAAGCCTTGACGATATCCCCGAAGCCCTGCGCCTTGCTCTGCAGGGTGGCGAGGGTTCCCCGGGCCTCGGCCTCCATCACCGACTGGATGCCGTCGGCCTCGCCCTTCTTGAGCCGACGGATTTTCTCGGCCTCAGCCTCGGCAAGGGTTTCGATCTTGGACTTCTCGATCTCGGCGGGGATCACGACGTTGGCATACTGGGTGGCTTTCTCCCGCAGGGCACGGGCGCTCTCGGCCTTCTGCTCGGAACCATAAGCCTCCTCCAGGGCCTGAGCGGCCTTGACCTTCTCGGCAGCTCCTGCCAGGCGCTCCGCCTCGGCTTCCCGCTCGCGCCGACCCGCGTCCGATTGCGCCACCTTGATCTTGGCGATGTTCTCCCCTTCAACGGCCGTTGCCTGGGCGGCAGCGACCTGCACGCGCTGCTCCCGTTCGGCGTTATTCTTACCGATCTCACCATCCCGCACCTGTTCGGCCACACTGATCTTCGCCTCATTGATTGCCCGCGCGGCGGCCTCCTTTCCAAGGGCCTCGATGTAACCGGACTCGTCGGTAACGTCCTGGATATTCACGTTGATCAGGCCCAGGCCGATCTTGGTCAGTTCGACCTCCACCCCGGCGGTGATCTTCTCGATCAGGAGGTCACGGTCGGCGTTGATGGACTCAATGTCCATGGTGGCAATCACCACCCGCATCTGTCCGAAGATGATATCCTGCCCGAGGAGTCGGACCTGGTCGAGGTTGAGCCCCAGCAGACGTTCGGCCGCGTTCTCCATCACACCACGCTCAGTGGAGATGCCGACGGTGAAGGTGGAGGGGGTAGTGACCCGGATGTTCTGTTTGGAAAGTGCCCCCTCGAGCTTGATGTCAATGGGGATGGGAGTGAGGTCAAGAAACTGGAAATCCTGGAAGAGGGGCCAAACGAATGCCGCCCCCCCATGGATACACTTGGAGGATCCTCCGCCCTTGGTCTTGCCGTAGATCACGAGGATCCGGTCTGAGGGACAGCGTTTGTATCGTGAAAAGAAAAAGACCAGCGTCCCGAGACCCACAATGATGAGGGAAACAATCAGGACCAGCAGGAAGGTGCCGCCGCTGCCGGCTTGTGCGAGAGGTGAGATGATGTCGATTGTGCTCATGGTTGTTGTTCTTGATTGTCAGGAGGTGAGGTCGTCGTTTCCGGGTTCCGGATCGGTTGCCTCTTCCGGGGCGTCCTCCCCGGGGGATGGGGCCAGCGTCTCCACGAGGAGCGTTCTTTCATCCACCAGTTCGACCACCTTGACGGCGGTCCGGTTCTCGATGCGCTCTTCGTTGTCGCTGAGCGCCCTGACGGTCCTCGTGCGCCCCTGGACGAGAACTTCGATCTGACCGAGGCCCTGCCGTCGTGGGGGGATGGGGACATAGACACTGCCGATCTGGTTGATGGCGTTGTTGTAGTCCATGGTGCCCTCCGAGCGCAGACTATAAAGCCAGTGCATCAGTCCTACGAAGCCGACCAGCACCGCCACCCCGACGAGGGTTGCGGTCAGGACGGACATCAGGAGGGAATTTCCCCCGTCGAGCATGGCGGCTCCGGTCCATCCGAATCCGGTGAAGAAGGCTCCGATTCCCCGAATCGAGAACATTCCGGTGGCTCCCCCTTCCCCGGCATCAAGATCGAAATCGGGAATATCAAAAGCCCCGCCCATCAGGATGAAGATCATCTGGAGAAAAAGAATCGCGCTGGATGTGATCCCGATCGTCACGAAGGTCTGCATCCCTTCGGGTTCCAAGTTGAGCCACCATTCAAGCATTTGCGTAAGCTTGGCATTGACCGCGTTACAGCCAAGCCGAAAAACTGTCATCCTTTGCAAATTGAGCTCAAAATGGTTTTGAACCCCACAGGCCATTACATATCCGGCGCTCTTTTGTAATCAGCCGGAACCTGGCAGGCCGAGGACAGTGACTGGCTGTGAGGGTGGGTCCGGGAATCGAGGGGTAATGGGAAACCTGCGGATCCAGCGGTGGAGAGAGGGCAAAGGAGGATGCGTCCGGCGATACAGGCTTATTGCTAGGAATTTCCTTTT
>JAPKFB010000181.1 GCA_028821775.1 Roseibacillus sp. | reverse complement strand
CCCGTGACGGCGGTCGCGTCTGCGGTTCCGGTATTTTCCAATACGACGTCCACCACGATCGTTTCCCCGGGATCGGCGATCCCATTCTGCAAGGAAAACGATTCCATCGTCATGGTGGTGGTGGAAAGCGAAATCTTGGGCGCGGGCTGGTCCGTAATGGTGAGGTCCTGTGACGAAGGGCTGCCAAGATCGTAGGCCACCGGGCCGGAAGAATATACCGGGATGCTGAGCGTCAGGGTTTCATCGCCTTCAAAAATGCTGTCCGGAGTGGCCGCCACGATCACCGCATTGGAGACCTGCTGTCCCACCGGGATGGTCGCGATCAAACTCCCGGAATAGTCTCCCGCCGTCGCGCCACCCGACGCGTCCAAGGTGATCGATACTTCCGAAGCCACCGGTGCCGACGAACTCACTGTCAGGCTGGCGGTATTACCCACATCCGCTTCGTCCATGGTGAGATCGCTTGCATTCAGGGTCAAGGTGGTGGACGGGCTCACCAAGTTGACGTCGAGCGAGTAAATTTGGACAAAGTTGCTGGTGTCCCCCTTGATGCGGATGTAGCGCGTGCCGCTACTGGCAAAAGCATGGTTCAGGACCTCCGGCGACCCTTCCGCCTGGGTATTGCTGCTGGCCAGAACCTGAGTTCCGTTCGCGGCCCGGATCTCGAGTTCGAGGTCATGGTAGAGCCCGAAGTTGAAGAGGGTCTCCCCGCCACAATCTCCATTGGAATCCTGCCCTCCTTCCAAATACGACTCGCTCGTGGGCGTGGCGGTGACGGTGATCGTCTGGCCCGCGCTGACGTTGATTTCGTAGTAGTCGGTGTCTCCATTGTCATCAATGCTGAGGCGCTCGGGGACCGAGAAGGGCGTGTTGGCAATCACCGCCAAAGGAGTGGCATTCCCCGATGAGTCGTTGTTGCCGTCGTTGGCCGCGTGGCGTTCGAGGTGATCACCATACCGGCGTTGAAGGGAATACACTTCATCAAACTGCGCCCCCGTAAAGCCGGTGTTGATGAATGGTTCCATCAGCTTGGTGTTGTTGAGAGGGCAGACATGCCCCAATCCCAACCCGTGCCCGATCTCGTGGCCGAGGACATTACGCAAGACGAGGGAGTTGCTATTCAGATTGGCGAAATAGGAATCGTTGGTATCGATGACCATGTCGCCGTAACCGGGCGAATAATTGTAAGCCAGCGTGTTGAAGTCGCCGTCGATGTTGGCTCCGAAAAAACGCAGGTCTCCCCTGACGTCTTCGATCCCGTCGTTGGAACCGCTCATGTTCGCACCATCGTCGTCGTCTTCGTAGACAAAGGTAAGGCCTGTCTCTGCCCCGAGGTTCGCGAGGGCGGTTTCAAAATGAGTAAACCAAGGTTGTTGATCCGGAGGGTCGATGGTGTTGGCTCCTTGGCCAGCGTAGATCACGGCCAAGCGCGCGATGAGATCGCTGGGATCGGACTCGTCCGTGAGAGAGTCATCCGGGGCGAAGCTCCAGGTCAGCGTAATCGGGGTGCCGAACGAACCAGTGCTGCCGTCGAGTGCGGTCGAACTCCAACGGCCCGATCCGGTGGTTTGAAACGCTTGCGCCGAGACGCCGGAGCGCACCAGTTGATTGGCCGCGACTTCTGCGCGGTGCGAGGCCTCCACAATATTGCGAGCGGTGCCTTCGGACCAGCAGAGGTAAGAGCTTGGTTCCAAGGGTGTTTCCACGCGCCCGCGAAAGTGGTCGAAGATCTGCGCACGCCGCTCCTTCGGCAGCGACCGGACTAGAACCGGACCAATCGCCTTTTCAAAGGCCGAGACCATTTCGCTTTCGCTGCGCGGAAAAGGGGAGAGGGCCTCGTCGTCGTGCCGGACTTCCGTTTCTTCCTGCCGGGAAATCGAGGAGGCTGTGAACTGCGCGGACGATGGGCGCCGCGTTCTGCGGGGCCCCTTGGTGGACGCCCTCGGAAAATCCGGCGTTCCGGGCGCGGTGACGCCGGCATCCTCCCTCTGCGCTCCCCCTTCCTTCGGGGCTTCCGACTGTCGCGAAATTGCGAAGCCGAAAACCAAGGCCAATAGCAATGGCCCAACGACGGGACGGAAATCCATGAGCGGCACAAGATAGCAGAACCAGACGATTTGTCAGGAAAAGCTTTGGACCTTCGTGGATTTCCGCGACATTCCCGGCGCTCCCTACGGAGTCTCGGGATTCGCGCCCGCAACCACCCGGCGCGGGTCAAGAATCTCATCCGGGTCCGCCACCATGGAGAGACGCCCGGTGAGCGTGCCCCATTCCCCTCGTTTGACATCGAGCGGAATAGGGGTCAGTCCAAACTATTTGACATCGGCTCTTCTAACAACAAAAGACTCCCCACCAGTTCGTTCCTCACACGTGGCTCGTTGCCGTCCTAAAAGCATCCGCACCCCCATTCCGATCCTTGCGGCTCTCGCCGATTGGAAGAGCTCCGCGCCGCATCCCACCACCCCCCTTTTTTCCGCCCTCCGATCACCTCAACAACATCCGCAGGGACACCCCGCAAAAAGCAAATTCCTAGCAGTATTCTTGCCACAACGC
>JAPKFB010000041.1 GCA_028821775.1 Roseibacillus sp. | reverse complement strand
GGGCGTGATATCATCACCGCGGGGATGGATCCAACAGGTACATTCACCGGGCGATCTTCCCTAAGGGGCTGAGCTTCCGTATTCCAGGTTCGGCGGCCTGCCCATGGGGCGGGGAGGGGGCAGGATTTACAGGGGCGAAAATTTACGGTCACTTTACAGACCGCAGCAGGATTGAGGGGTAATATCTTCACCAAGAAAGCGAATTTGTGAATCTATGAAGCGATCAATGTTTCTCCGTAATGCGGTCCTGGTGGGGGGCGGAAGCCTGGTATGGATTCCGACGGTGGGTGCGCAGGGGGTCACCCATCACCATCATCACGATCACTGGATGCCCCATGTGCGTCCTCGTCCGATGCCTGTTCCCCAACCGATCGGTCCGGTGGAGGTGCGCTCGATCAATGCGGCGGTGCACATCAACGAGCAGATCGCCCAGACGACCCTAACGGTTACCTTTTTCAATCCGGCTGGTCGGCAACAGGAGGGGCAAGTCCTCTTGCCCGTCCCCTCGGGCGCAGTGCTCAAGTCGTTCGTCTTAGAAGGCGCGAAGGCGGAATTCGAGGCCAAGATTCTACCGAGGGAAGAGGCTCGCAAGGTCTACGACCGGATCGTGGCTCGTTCCAAGGATCCTGCGATCCTGGAGTTTGCCGGTTATGGTGCAGTGAACTCAAGTGTCTTTCCGATTCCCGCATTCAGTGAATGCAAACTTCGCCTCGTTTACGAAGAACTTCTGCCCGCCGATGTGGACCGGATTGATTACGTTCTCCCACGATCAGAGTCGCTCGATTACCGAGTGAACTGGAACATCGAAGTCAGCTGGGCTCTGAAGGGTGGTATCGCGACGGCCTACTCGCCAAGCCATGACATATCTCCACGAAAGAAGGGAAAGGGCATGCGCTTGAAACTCGGAGGGCGGATTGCACCAGGACCGTTTCGGCTTTCCGTGCTCCGAAAGAAGAAGAAGGAGGCGGTCGCGTCGTTTTTGACTCATCCTGATGAGGCTGGAGAAAGCGGGCATTTCCTGCTCCTGATGGCACCGCCCGTGCGCGACGACCATGCTCCAAAGCTGAGTCGGGAAGTAACGGTGGTGATGGATCGTTCAGGAAGTATGGCAGGTGAGAAGTTGGATCAGGCCAGGGCCGCGGCCCTGCAAGTGATCGAGGGACTCGAGGAGGGCGAATTCTTCAATTTGATGATCTACAATGAAGCGGTGGAGGTTTTTGCGGAGCAACCGGTGGTTATGAATCGTGACAGTATCATCCGGGCGCGTCAGTTCATTCAGAGTATTCGGGTAAGCGGGGGGACAAATATCAATGGGGCGCTGCAGCGGGCGATTGCGCAACCGGCGCGCAAAGGGACGGTTCCCATTGTCCTCTTCCTGACGGATGGCTTGCCGACCATCGGAGAGACTTCCGAGAAACGCATTCGGGAGAATACTTCCGACGCCAACAAGAATCATCGACGGATCTTTACTTTTGGAGTTGGAGTCGACGTCAACACCCCACTCCTCTCGCGGCTCGCGGACGACAGTCGCGCGACCGCAACCTATGTCCTGCCCAAGGAGAAGGTGGAAGTGAAAGTGGCCTCCGTCTTTCGGCGATTGATCGGACCGGTGCTCAGTTTTCCGCAAATCAAGGTGGTCGATCAAGGAGGCAACCCCGTGCCCCATCGTATCAGCGATATGGTGCCCCATCAGTTGCCCGACTTCTTTGCGAATGATCAGATCATCGTGACCGGACGCTATCGTGGTAGCGAACCCCTGGAGTTTCGCCTCACCGGCGACGACGGGCGGGCGAGAAAGAAGTTCACCTTCACCTTCAAGCCTGCGAAGAACCGCCATCCCTTCGTGCCGCGTCTCTGGGCCATGAGAAAAATTGCGATTCTGACGGAAGCGCTGCGCGATCTTGGAGCGGATTCCGCCCTGGGAGGGCTTAGTGGGGACAATGTTGATCGCAATGACCCGCGGGTGAAGGAACTGGTGGACGAGATTGTCAGACTCTCGACCGAGCATGGGATTCTGACGGAGTACACCGCCTTTCTCGCGCTCGACGGAGAAGTGTTCCGGCCGCAGGAACAGCGTAATCGGCGAGCCGCCTTCAATTTTGATGAGAAGGCCCTCAAGTTGCGGAGTGGAGTGGGAAGTGTCACCCAGGATCTCAACCTATGGACGCAGAAAGGGGCCAATAACCTGAATCCCACCAATGGCTACGTGAACGCTGCGTTGGAAGTGGAAGAGGTCAAGAACGTGGCGCAATGCGCCGACATGGCCTTCTTCAAGCGAGGAAAGGAATGGGTCGACGCCAGTCTGACCCTGGTCGGGAGAGCTGCGAATCTCCCGGTCAGGGAAATTTCCGTCGATAGTCCTGAATTCAAACAGCTGGTCGACAAGTTGGTCGCGAAGCAGCGACAAAGCTGTCTCTCGCTCGGAAACAATCTCGAACTGGTCGTCGATGGCGTGCGCTATCGGGTCCGCTAATCCTCAAGCTTCATTCGATATGAAAAAACACCAAACCCTGAACCAGTTGATATTTTTTAACTCAAACCAAGAACTAACCATGAAATTGACAACATTAAAGCGCGTCGTCCTCTGCGGAACGGGCGCCCTCTTCGGTGCAGCCAGTGCGTTGGCCGACCTTCCCGGCATCAGTGCCCGGGAAGCCAAGATTAAACCTGTGGAGGCCAAGCCCGCGGAAGCGACCCCTGCAGAGAAAGTGAAGCCCAGCGAGACGCAGGCTAAAGTGCAACTGGCAATCCTCCTCGATACAAGTGGGAGCATGAGTGGCTTGATCGAACAGACCAAGTCGCAACTCTGGAGCATCGTGAACACCTTCATCGACGCCAAGCAGAACGGGAAGGTGCCCTTCGTTGAGGTGGCTCTCTATGAATACGGCAACGATGGTTTGAAGGCGGAGAATCATTGGGTTCGACAGATCGAGCCCCTCACTCGTGATCTTGATAAAATTAGCCAGGAGCTCATGTCCCTTCGCACCGTTGGAGGATCGGAGTTCTGTGGCGCGGTGATCACCCGCGCAGTGGGCGATCTGAAATGGGATTCCTCGCCGGACACCTACAAAGCGATCTTTGTGGCAGGCAACGAGCCCTTCACCCAAGGGCCGATCGATCCGGCGCAAGCCTGTAAAGGAGCGATCGCGAGGGGCGTGATGGTGAATACGATCCACTGTGGCTCGGAGAACGTGGGGATCAACACGGGATGGAAATCCGGAGCGATGCTGGCCGATGGCAAGTTTCTCACCATCAACCACAACAAGGCGGTTGTGCATGTTGATGCTCCACAGGACAAAGAAATTCTCGAGCTAAACCAAACGCTGAATGGAACCTACGTTCCGATTGGCAAGAGTGGCCAAACCCGTCTCGAGAACCAGACAGTTCAGGATGAAGAGGCCCTCAAGATCAAAGGGAATGCTGCTCAGTCACGCGTGCGCACCAAGGCGAGTGCGAATTATTTTAACGGCAATTGGGACTTGGTGGATGCCTGCACGGTGAAGGGCTTCAAGTGGGAAGGCGTCAAGGAGTCGGATCTTCCGGATGAAATGAAGAAGATGACCCTCGACGAACGAAAATCCTACGTCGCCAAGAAGAGGACCAAACGCGGGGAGTGTCAGAAGAAGATCCAGGAACTCAACAAGGAACGGTCCGTCTTCGTCCAAGCCAAGCTCAAGGAGTTGGGCGAGAGTGAGGACAGTACCCTCGACCGAGTGGTGGTTGAGACGGTCCGTCAGCAGGCGGAGGCCAAGGGATACAAGTTCGAAAAGAGGTAGCGCTTCCCCAATCAAGTGGCGTCGTGGGGGGCTTGCGCGTTTCCACGGCGCCAGTCCGGTTTCACAATTTAGACTAAGAGACGCCTGCGGCGGCGTTCCCTTATCAAGGAGATCAATTCAAGATGGAAACTCCAACGATATTAGTAGTGGAAGATGACGCCGCGGTGCGACAAGGGGTTGTTGACGCCCTCACATTTGCGGGTTATGCCGTGCTCTCTGAGCCTAACGGGGAATCAGGAAGGGCGACTGCTCTGCGAGCGAATTACCAACTGCTCCTCTTGGATCTGGTTTTGCCGGATTGTAGTGGATTTGACATTCTTGAAGCACTCAAGGCGGAGCGCCCTGGGCAACCGGTGATTATTCTCTCCGCCCGTGGTGAAGAAAACGATCGGGTGCGTGGCCTCAAGATGGGAGCCGACGACTATGTGGTGAAACCGTTCAGCGTGCGAGAGCTTCTTGCTCGAGTGGACGCCGTGCTGCGGCGGAGTACGGAGCGGCCCTCCGCAGTGCAAACTCACGAGATCACCGGTGGACTGGTGGATTTTTCCAGACGAGAAATTCGCTTTGATGATGGAGAACGCGAAGAACTATCTGAGCGGGAGGCTGAGCTCTTGCGTTATCTTGTGGCGCAGTGCGGGCGGGCCGTGACGCGGGATGAGCTCTTGCTCCAGGTCTGGGGGCTGGATCCCAAAAACATCGAAACGCGAACGGTGGACATGCATGTGGCGCACTTGCGGCAGAAGTTACGTTCCCAGAATGCAGTGGTCACGGTGCGCGGAAAAGGGTATATGATCGCCAGTTAATGAATCGCTCGTGGGTCATCTGGGCAGTGCTGGGCCTCTGCGCCCTCCTCATCATCGGAGCGATGGCGTGGTCGACCAATAAGGTCCTCGTGCTTGAAGGGAGGCAAGCGTTGGCTGAATCGTCGGCGGAGCTCGAAGAGCGCATCCGCCTGAGTCTTTCACGGATGGATATCGCGGCATCCGGATTATTGGTGCTCGAGAATCAACGGCCGCCACATCACTTCAAAGCCTACTTCGAGCCGGAGGATGTGTTCACCAACAAATTTCAAGTGGTTGGAAAGGGAATCGTGGTGCAGCCCTCGCCGCTCTTGCCTGAATTGCCAGAGTTTGTTCGCCTGCACTTTGAGGTCGATGCCGCCACCCGCGAAGTAGACTCCCCGCAGGTTCCCACGGGAAACGAGCGGGATTCTGCGGAGGGGAACGGGATTAAGCCAAGGTATCTCGATGCCGCGTCCGATGACTTAAATGCACTCAGGAGGCTCCTCGCCCGGCCGAGTCATTCTGAGACGGGCTCCCAGACCATGCTCGATGAGATTTGCACTGCTTGCGTGACCGTGAATGATATCTGGGGTCGCGAGGGAACCAGTTGGAATATTCTGAAATCTTCCGTGGTTCAACAGAAGGAGGCCTGGGTGAAGGAGGCGCGGGGAGACAATCGTGCGGCGATCACGCGGGGTAAACAATATCAGCAGGAAGTCGCAATCATTGAGAAATCTAAACGTGCCGAAGTCTTGAATGACAATTACGAACGGGCGATTCCCAAGCAGAGCCAAAAGTTGCGCAAGGGGAGCCCAGTCCAGAGTCAACAGATTGCCGACGAGGTTCAACGGCAACAGAGCTCTGATCAAGGGCCCGTGGCACAGAGTGGTCTTGTTCAGGAGAATGCCGGCAGCGCGGAGTATTTGGGCAATGACATTGTTGAGCTTCCGATGAAAGTCACTCCCTTTCAACCGGTCTGGCTCGCCGAGGAGCTCCTCATCGTGAGGCAGGTAGCGATCGCGGGGAAGCTGCGCTATCAAGGGGCCTGGCTACGCGCCGACAAGTTGTCTGAATACCTTCTCTCGGCCGCATCGGACTTGTTGCCGTCGGCTGGTCTCGAACCGATTCTGGAAATGTCGGGACGCTCACTGCCCGGCACGATCAAGGTGAAGCTGGATGAGCTTTCAAACGACCCGCTTTCCCTGGTGACCTTGCCATGGCGCTTGAGGGCTGGAGAGCTTCCGGTCGCGGCCAACGTCGGCTGGTCGGCGCTACGAATTTCTCTGATGGTGGGTTGGATTGCTCTTGTGCTCGCATTGCTTGCTTCCGCGGTGCTTGTCCGTGGCGTGATGAAGCTCAGCGATCGTCGGGCGACCTTCGTATCCTCCGTGACTCACGAGCTGCGCACTCCGCTCACCACCTTCCATCTATACTCCGACATGCTGGCAGAGGGGATGGTGAAGGATGAAAAGAAGAAGAAGGAGTACCTCACCACCATGCGCCAGGAGGCCGAGCGCCTGAATCATTTGGTGGAGAACGTTCTCGCATACTCGCGGGTGGAGCGAGGTAGTGCGCGAACTGAGCACCAGAAGGTATCCCTTGCGTCGTTGCTCGAGAGGATGCAGCCGCGCCTGATGGAACGGGTACGCAAGGATGAGGCGGAGCTCGCAGTCGAATCGATGTCCGATGCCGCTCAGGTGCGCGTTGAGACGGATCTCACCGCAGTCGAACAGATCGTGTTCAACCTGGTGGACAATGCCTGCAAGTACGGCTTGCCCGATGAGGGTGAGCGCATCATCCATCTGCGGGCCATCAATGGGGGGCATTTAGCCCGGATTGAAGTTTGCGACGAGGGAGGCGGTATCGCACGGGCGGATGAGAAGAAGCTCTTTCGTCCATTTCACAAGTCGGCTCGCGATGCGGCCCATTCGAAGCCCGGAGTTGGGTTGGGCCTTGCGCTCTCGCGACGCCTTGCTCGGGAGTTGGGCGGAGAGCTGCGGATTGACTCCGAGCGCGGGTGCGGAGCCTGCTTTGTGCTCGAACTTCCGATCGCGAAGAAGGGATGACCACTTCTCCTTCCGTGGAGGAGTAAAGTGATTTACCGGGATTGCGATGACGCGGGGAAGCGCTACCTTGGGCTGTGCGCAAGATCCTGCACATCGACATGGACTGCTTTTACGCAGCGATCGAAGTCCGGGATGATCCATCGCTTCGAGGTAAGCCGGTGGCGGTCGGTGGGCGGCGGCGTGGAGTGCTCACGACCGCGAATTACGAAGCGCGCAAATTTGGTTGTCACTCCGCGATGCCAACCTTTCAGGCCTTGGAGTTGTGCCCCCAACTGATCATTCGTCCGACTCGTTTTGAGGTCTACAGCGGCGAATCCTGCAAGGTGCGGGAAATCTTTCACCGTTTCAGCGAGTTGGTGGAACCGCTTTCATTGGACGAGGCCTACCTCGATGTGAGCCACCGGGATGAGACGGGAGCCGCCCTTGCGCTGAGAATCCGGTCCTTGATCGAAGAGGAAACTGGGTTGACGGCCTCCGCGGGGATTGCTTCCAACAAGCTCCTGGCCAAGATTGCAAGTGACTGGAACAAACCGAACGGACAATTTGAGATTGCTACTGGAGAAGTTGAAGAGTTCCTCGAACATTTGTCCGTAAAACGGCTTTTCGGCGTGGGCCGCAAGATGGAGGAGAAATTGACCGCACTGGAGGTGAGAACCTGCGGAGATCTCCAGCGTCTGAGCAAGATGGAGCTCGCGGAGCGATTCGGAAAGTGGGGCGTGGAGCTCTATGATCTGAGTCGCGGGATCGACGAGCGGGCCGTCCGGCCGGACCGGATTCGGAAGTCGGTTAGCAGTGAGACGACCTTGCGGGAAAACATTGCTGAGTTCTCCCCCCTAGTCGGGATCATGGAAGGACTGCGCAAAGGGGTCGCAGAGTCGGTGGCTGCCAAGCATTCCGATCGAGTGGTCAAGGCGCTGGTCGTGAAGCTGAAGTTTGCAGATTTCACGCAAACGACCGCAGAGCGTGGAGCAGTCCGGACAACAGACGCACCTACGGTTGATGAGATTCTCGATTCCGAAGCCTATCGGGAGCTTCTCGCGGAAGCGTGGTCTCGAGGAAACGGGAAGGCGGTCCGTCTGATCGGGGCCGGGGTGAGGTTTTCTGATCCTGAGAGTGTCGAGCAGTTGAGCCTGGAGCTGTAGTTCAAAGCTCGTGGATCGTCATTCTGGCAGTGGACTTCGGATTCTGAGTGTTCCACTGGTTGGGGGATTCCTACCCCAAGGCAAGTTGGCCCTTCCTCGGGAAACATGTAATCGAGCCGAATATGCTCCATCACTTCAAGCGGCGGATCTTTACAAAGACCAGTTTCTGGAGACGGAACTCAGGGACGGTGGTGATCTGCGGGTGCCTCATGGTCAAGGGGGGGGTGAGCTTTCCACGGGATGGGGAGAAGGTTAGCGTTCCGGTCCTATGGCGATGGGAGGGTGTCAAGCAGGGGTCGAATTGAGCAGTTGGGCCCATTCTTTGCTCCTTTCAGGACCCGGATTGTTGTGCTGAGATCGCCCGGTGGAGTTCACTGAGATCGATCGTGAGGACATGCGCAATCTCTTGGAAGAGATCGGGAGAACTTACATGCCCTTCGGGAAATTTGGACCGAAGGACTACCCCCCAAGCGGGGTCCCGATCATGGACCTGCCCTCGGAATATTTGGTCTGGTTTCAGGAACGGGGGTTTCCGAAAGGTCGCCTGGGAGAGTTGATGGCAATGGTCTTTGAGGTGAAGCAGAGCGGTGCGGACGCGGTATTTCAACCCCTCCGGGTGCGGAATGGCGGGCACACGAGGCTTCGAAAGCGTCGATCGCGTGTCATCGACTTCGAAGATGAGGATCGTGAGGCGTAAAGAAATCGTAAATTCTGGGATGTGGAACAAAGTATTTCCCTCGAAGGGTGTCTCTCCAGTGAGCGGGGAGCGCATACGGCGAGATTCGGTTCAAATCCCCCCCCCCAAATTGATCACCATGAACATGAAAGCAGCCCTCATTGCCCTCCTGGTCTCCTTGTCCGTCGCCCACGCTCAAGAGGACATTTCCAAGGTCGAAACGCGGAAAGAGGCGGAGAAATTTCGCAAACAAGGTAACTGGAAGGACGCCCTTGAGCTTGATCGCAAGCTCTTGGGGCAATCCGATGACTCCCAGTCGTGGAAGGACCTGGAGCACGCGTTCAACGAAGTCGCCCACTTGAAGCAAACGAGCGAGGTGGATGCCCTGATCGAGGAAGCAGTGGCGGATCATCCGGAGAATTGGGCCCTCCTGCGGCAGGCTGCGCGCTCCTATTGGCATAGCCAGCATTGGGGCTATCTCCTGGATGGGGAGTTTCGACGCGGCAACCATCGGGGAGGGGGTCAGTATATCGGGTGCGCAGATCGTGATCGAGTGCGGGCCATTCAGCTTATGCGCATGGCGATTGAGAAGGGGGCAGATCAGGCAGACGCGAACAATCGGGCAGGGATGCACGAAGAGCTTGCGCGGCTCGTTCAGATGGGACGAATGGGGCGCCACCAGGTTTGGGGGCTGGGAGTGCTGACTCCGCTGAAGATGCTCCCAGATTATGGCGAGGAGGCGGGGCGCTCGAGTGGCTCCGGAGCGCCGGTTGATGAGGAGGGCAATATCCTCGTGATTTCGGTGCCGAAGTCATGGGAAGGAGCGCGCAACGATGGTGAACGATGGCGCTGGGCAATTGCCGAATCAGTTCGAATTCTCCCGGCGGGGAAGTCCCTGGTGGAGAATCAATGGGCCCAGTTCCTCGTGCAACACTATGGAGTGCGGACCCTGTCCGGCTACGGCTGGTGGAGGCAGAGCGACCCGGATGAGGCGGAGGGAATTCTGCAGGTTCACACCTTGAAGGAGAGTGAGACCATCGCGAGTCTGGCCGCGGGAGTGAAGCGTTTTCACTTGCCCCAGGACTACCAGTTCATTCCTCTCCTGCGTCAGCTTTCTCGAGGAGTGGGCTCCAATACGAGCGCAGGAGATCTTCTAGTGCAGGTCTTTCTTGATCGGCGTCAGTACCAACAAGCTGCGGTAGAACTCAATCGCGTGATCGAGGTTCATGGCAAGGGGCATGAAAATCACCGCCAGAAATTGCTGAACCAAATTCAGCATGATTGGGGGCGCTTCGAGTCCGCTTCAATGTATCAGGCTGGGGAGAAGATCCTGGTCGACTTCGTGTACCGCAACGCCCGGGAAGTCCGCCTCAGTCTCCACTCGCTGAAGGTCGACAAGGTGGTGAGTGATCTCTTCCGCCACTTGGAGAGCAATCCCCGGAAGATCGATCAAAAGACCATCAACATCGGTGCGATCGGTCAGCGTCTGGTGCAGGACAACCAAAAGAAGTATCTCGACCAGAAGGTGAAGGACTGGAGGTTGGATCTCACTCCGCGAGAGGGGCACTGGGATACCCGGGTTCAAATTGAATTACCAACCCGGAAAGCGGGCGCCTACCTGCTCGAGGCCAAGTCCGGAGAGGGAAACACCTCCTGGACCGTGGTTTGGATCAGCGACAGCGCACTCGTGACGCAGCAACTGAAGGACGGGAAGCTGGTCTATTTCGGTGAGAGCAAAGCGGGCACTCCGCTGAGTGGGGAAATCGAGTTTTTCGGATACCGGGTGATCTATCGCAAGGGAGCCAAGGGGCTGCTCCGGAAGTTTGATGTCAAAACCAAGCGGGTCACAAAGCAAATCGGTGCCGATGGTTCCTTGTTGTTGGGCAAGGAGAGCCTGGATCCTGCCTACCAGTGGATGGCGGTTGCGCGCGGAGCCGATCAGCGACGCGCCTTGCTGGGTTTTCACTCTCACCGATGGAGAGACTATCATGTCGATCGCCTCGATTTGGCACGCGCCTATGGCTTGACCGATCGCCCAGTGTATCGGCCGGAACAGAAGGTGCACCTGAAGTTTTGGGCAAGAACGGCGAAGTATGATCTGGGCGATGTCTCCCTGCACGCGAACAAGAGATGCACGGTGGAGATTCACCATCAATCCGACGGGAAGGTGGAGGAAGTGAAGAATCTGCGTACGGATGAATTTGGGGGGGTCGAGTTGGATTACGTGCTGCCCGCCGATGCGCGGCTGGGACAATACTATGTCCATCTCAAGGGCGATGTGCCGGGCGGGAGCGTGCAGTTCCGGGTGGAGGAGTACAAGAAGCCCGAGTTTGAGGTGACGATCAAGGCCCCGACCAAGCCGGTGAGGCTTGGGGAGGAAATTGAGGCAGAGGTGATCGCCACCTACTATCACGGAGCACCAGTCAGTGAGGGAACGGTAAAAGTGAAGGTGCAGCGTTACAGTCACACCCAGCGCTGGTTTCCGCGGGGTCAATGGGACTGGTTGTATGGCGAGGGCTACTGGTGGTTTGGCCGGGACTATGACTGGTATCCCGGTTGGGGCCGCTGGGGTTGCCGAACCCCGGTGCCAAGCTGGGTGGGACGGGGGCGCTGGACTCCACCGGAGCTGGTTCTGGAGCGGGAGTATCAGATCGGCGCGGATGGAATGGTGAAGGTGGTGATCGAGACTGCCATTGCCAAGTTGGTGCACGGGGACATGGACCACCGCTATGAGATCTCAGCCGAGGTCGTCGACTCCTCGCGGCGGGCGATCTACGGCAAGGGGAATGTCCTGGCTGCGCGGCGGCCCTTCACGACCACGGTGTGGCTCGACCAGGGATTTGCGCGGCCTGGCGGCACGATTAACGCATCCTTCACCGCCAAGACCCTGGATGGGCGTGAGGTGAAAGTGACCGGCGTCGCAGACCTCTACCGAGTGCGCTTGGATGCCGGGGGCAAGGTCAAGGAAGAGAGAATCGAAGGGTTCAAGTTGCAACCGAGCTTGACTGGAGAAGGGGTGTTCCGTTTCAAGGCCCCGGCGGCGGGGCAGTATCGCTTTGCGGTCACCCTGACTGATGAGAAGGGGAACAAGGAAGAGGGAGGCACTGTCTTCGTGGTGCGCAAGGTGGATGACGACGGATCGGGAAGCCGGTTCAATGCGCTCGAGCTAGTGCTGGATAAGAAGGAATACCAGCCAGGCGACGAGGCGAAGCTTCTCGTGAATGCAAATCAAAAGGGAAGCACCGTGCTCTTGTTGGTGCGGAGTAACGGGAGAACCGCCGAGGAGTTGCGCATGATTCGGATCGAGGGGAAATCGAAAGAGGTCTCGATCAAGCTTTCCCAGGGGGACATGCCCAATATTTTCGTGCAGGCGATCACGTTTTCGAATGGGCGGGTTGTGCTGGAGACCAAGCAGATCGTCTTGCCCCCGGTGAAGCGGCTTTTGAGGGTCGAGGTCGAACCCGCAAAGACGAAGTACAAGCCTCGCGAAAAAGGGACCCTCAAGCTGCGACTGAAAGACGAACATGGTGAGCCGTATGAAGGCACCGCGGTGGTGACTGTCTATGACAAGAGTCTTGAGTATGTTTCGGGCGGGTCAAACGTGGGCAACATTCGAGAGTTTTTCTGGTCCTGGAAGCGGGCGGTGAGCAACTACGGGCTCACGCACTCTCAGTATTTGAGTGGAGGCAACATCAACAAGATCAAGGCCATTGCGATGCAGACGCTAGGACGATTCGGGGCTAATTTGGCCGAGTTTGGGCGAAGGGGCTTGGACGGGGGAGGGGGAGGGGGACTGAAAGCGGCGGCACCGATGGCGCGAATGGCCTCCCGCGACGAGCGTTCCCTGGAAGATTCCGAAATCGCGCCCATGGAGGCCATGGACGTTGCGGGGAAGAAGCGGGCACCTGCAGTGGTGGTCCGTTCTGAATTTGCCGACCTGATCAAGTGGGCGGGTTCGGTGACCACCAATGAATTGGGGGAAGCCGAGATCGAAGTTGAGTATCCGGACAATCTCACGACCTGGAAGGTGAAGGTATGGGCCCTGGGACATGGCACGCGGGTGGGAGAGGGCTCGGCCGAGGTCATTACGAGTAAGGATCTCATCGTGCGCCTGCAGGCTCCGCGTTTCTTTGTCGAGAGCGACGAAGTGGTTTTGAGTGCAGTGGTACACAACTACCATGACGTCGCCAAAGAGGTGGATGTTTCTCTGGAATTGGAGGGCGGCACCCTCCACTCCCTCGGGTCCTCCTCCTCCCGTATTGTGATTCCGGCGGGGGGCGAGAAGAGAATTGACTGGTTGACGGTGGCCAAGACGGAAGGTGAAGTGACGGTGCGCATGAAGGCGATCGCTTCCGACGATTCCGATGCGATGGAGATGACCTTTCCGGTCTATGTCCACGGGATGTCGCGGACGGAGTCCTGGAGTCGCGCGATCAGGCCGGACGGCAGCAAGGCGGTGATTGATTTCGAGGTTCCTGCCGAGCGCCGCCCGGATCAAACGCGTCTTGAGATTCGTTATTCCCCGACGGTGGCGGGAGCGATGGTTGATGCCCTTCCCTATCTCGCGAACTATCCCTACGGTTGCACCGAGCAGACCTTGAATCGCTTTGTTCCGACCGTCATCACGCAACGACTTCTCCAAGACATGCAGGTGGACCTGCAGGCGGTGAAGAACAAGCGGGTGAATCTCAATCCGCAGGAAATCGGGGGTGCGCAGGGCCGGGCGGCACAGTGGAAACGGTGGCAGGAGAATCCTGTCTGGGACAAGGACGAGGTCGATAAAATGGTGCGCAAGGGGGTGAAGCGCTTGCGTGAAATGCAGAATCACGACGGGGGATGGGGATGGTTTTCGGCTTATGGGGAGAGATCCTATCCTCACACCACTGCGGTGGTGGTGCATGGCTTGACGGTGGCCAGGGCGAATGGTGCCAAGGTGCAGGCCGAGATGCTGAAGCGTGGGGTGGCGTGGTTGAAGAAGCACGAAGGGAAGGAAGCGGAGCGCATTCGGATGTGGAAGAAGCGCAGGAAGAATACCAAGCAGCGGGCCGATGCGCAGGACGCACTCGTGCGTCGCGTCCTTGGTGAAGCGGGAGAAGATGACGAGGAGATGTTGGGATTCCTCTACCGCGACAAGGTGCAGCTTCCGGTCTATGGCAAGTGCCTGCTTGGACTCGAATTGCATCGCAGCAAGGAACACGAAAAGCGCGATGCAGTGATCACCAATATCGAGCAGTTTCTAGAGCTGGACGACGAGAATCAGACCGCCTGGTTGGAGTTGGGGAATGGCGGCTACTGGTGGCACTGGTATGGCAGCGAGTTCGAGGCCCATGCCTGGTATTTAAAATTGCTGGCGGCGGCCAAACCCCGGAGTCCTCAGGCAAGTGGACTGGTGAAGTATCTGGTCAACAATCGCAAGAATGCGACTTACTGGAGATCAACCCGCGACACGGCCTATTGCATTGAAGCGATTTCGGACTACCTCCGAGCGAGCAAGGAAGACAGCCCGGAAATGGAGGTGGATGTCGTTCTGGATGGGAAGGTTCTCAAGACCGTGAGAATCACGAAGGAGAATCTCTTCAGCTTTGATGGCACGGCAGTGGTTGCGGGGGATGTGATCGGAACCGGAGCCCACCGTGTCGAATTGCGCAAGCGCGGGGTGGGGCCTCTCTATGCCAATGTCTACCTCACCGTTTTCAGCAAGGAGGAGTTCCTGAAAAAGGCGGGATTGGAAGTCAAGGTGGAACGGACTCTCTACAAATTGATTCCGGTCAAGGCGCTGCAGGATGTTGCCGGATCGAGAGGCCAGGCGCTCAAAGAGCGGAAGGAAAAATACGAGCGCGTCAAGCTGGCGGTTGGAGGGAGCGTGGAGAGTGGCGACTTGATAGAAGTGGAGCTCTCGGTGGAGAGCAAGAATGACTATAGCTATCTCCTCTTTGAGGATCGGAAGGCAGCTGGATTGGAAGCGGTAGAGGTCCGCAGCGGAAACAGTCGCGAGGGAGGCCTCGCCTCCTTTGTGGAATACCGAGACGAGAAAGTGGCCCTCTTTGTGAGGGAGCTCCCGCGTGGTCGACACAACTTGAGTTATCGATTGCGGGCTGAGATTCCCGGAAAGTTCAGCGCATTGCCCGCACGGGTGGTCGGAATGTATGCCCCGGAGTTACGGGGCAATTCAGACGAGATGAAGTTGATCGTGCGAGAGCGCCCCTGAGAGTCGCTTAATTGCGCATCGCAAGACTGGCCTCGAATTTGAGGTTCGGGTCGGCGCCGCGCTTGAGAGCTTCGCGATAGTATTTGAGAGCCTCCTGCTTGTCGCCCTTGTCCAGATAGATGACTGCGAGATTGTAGTATGGTTGTGCCAGCGTTGGATCGATGCTGATTGCGGTCTTAAAATGGACCTCGGCCTCCTCATGTTTCATCTCGCGACCTGCAACGCTTCCGAGGAAAATGTATGCCTGTGCGTTGTCGTTTTCGAGTTCGAGGGACTTGCGTAAATATGTATTCGATTCCTGAAATTCTCCGAGTCGATAGTGACAAACCCCGAGCATGAACTGGGCAAAGGGGAGGTTCTCACCGCGAATCACGATGGCGTTGTTGAAGGAGTCGATCGCGAGCGGGATCTCGTTGTTCTTCACGTGCACGACTCCAAGATTCAGGATGGTCTCCACATGTCCTGGATGCTCGGCGAGGATTGATTCGAAGACTTCGCGGGCAGCTAGGAAACGCTCATTGGCATAGGCCCGTCGGGCGACCTTGTCCTTGATGCTAATGCTTTGCTGGAGTTCCTGGCCGGCATTGACGAACTCGCGGCGATTCGGGCGATCCGAAAAGATGAAGTCTTCGTCGATCTTGAATTCCTTGATGAGTTCGCTCTCCTCCGCGGTGAGGCGGAGTTCCTGTTCAAAGAGGCCATTGAGTTGGGGGATGAGGATGTTGTCCTCCTTGGCCATGCGCCTTACTTCAGTCATGACGGCCTCCTTGGAGAGTTTGCGGTGTTCCTGGACGCGCAATTGGCGAGAAATGATCCCGCGGAGCATTTCCATCTCCTCGCGACCCTTAGGGTCGACCGCCGTGTTCTTGAGGCCGGTTTCGAGATCGTTGCCAGCATGGCGCAAGCGCTCTTCGAGTTTCGAAAGACGATTTTTCTGGGATGCGTTTTCGCGTTGAAAATCGATCAAGCGTCCTTTGGCATGAGCGATGTCGCGCTTTGCTTCAATGAGGTCGTCCTGGGTGGCATTGTTGTCGGAGTGGACTTCGATCAAGCGATCGCTGGCGGTCTTGAGATTGCGACCTAGTTCCATGTTCTGTTTGATGAGCAACCGGACGCGCTCGCTTTCATTGAGTTTGAGCAACGCCGCCATCTGGTCCCGTTCAGCGAGCAGGGCATCGCGCTCGTCGCGAAGGTCGAGGATCTCGGAGTGCGCTTCCTGTAATTGCTTGTCGAGTTCGGCATTGTGAGCCTGAAGTTCGGAGAGTTGCTTGTCTTTCTCCCCGACCGTCGCCCTGAGCTCCTTGAGTTGGCGGCGCAAGCCCTCGACCACCTGTTTGGAGGCGGATTGTTGAACTTCGACCAGTTTTTGCAACTCGGCGGCGCGCTCTTGAGCGGCGGCGGAATCTGCCTCCGCAGTGCCGAGCTTGATCTGGATCTGCTGGTGCTCTCTCCGGCTTTCACGCAATGTTCCGGCCATGGCGTCGCGTTCTCGTTCCACTTTGGAGATGCGGGAGTTGAGATCCTGAAGTTGGCCGGCGACCGGGGCGCGAGCCATGCGATCGCGTTGACCCTCGAGTTCCTTGAGAGCCTTACGTAGTCTGACCGCGTTGGCATCGCGATCAGAACGGGCGACCTGGAGTTCTGAATTGTACTGACCAATCTGTTGTTGAAGGGCTTTAATCTTTCGTTGATCTTCCTTGCTGAGAGTTGGGATCACGAAGTCTTTTCGGAGAGTTGGAGCGTTGGGGCTTTCCGCCAGGTCATTGGAACGTCGAGTGAGTTTCTGATGTTCCGCGAGAGCACGGTCCTTAATGAGGCCCATCGCTTCGGCGGTGGACTCCTGCCGGGTTTTTACCAAGTCGGCCTTGAAGTCCGGGTGATAGAGCGCGACTGAATCAAAGAGTTTCTTGGCCTTGTCGTAACGGTTGAAGGCTTCAAGGAATTTCCCTTCGTTTTTTGCCTTATCGCCTTCGCGCAGGGTGAGCCAAGCCTGAAAGTACACATTGGATGGCTCAAATTTCTCCAGTTTGGCAGTTTGGCCATGGGCCGTGGGCCATACAAGGAGTGCCGCCGTAGCAGTAATGAAGCTGCAAGCGATTGAACGCAGGGGTGTCATGCGAGGGGCACCATAGGGCAGGGTTGGGAAATGGAAAAGTAGGAATTGTTCCTCGTCAATCTCTTTGACCCTTAGGGGTTTGCAGCCAATTCCGCATCTCTACGGCTGACAGGCAGTTCACAATATCCTCTCGGCGGAGCCACCCTTTGCGGGCCACTCGGATTCCAAAATGGAGGTTTTGAAGGCCCTCGACATTGTGTGCATCTGGGTTGATGGAGCATTTTACGCCGCGATCCCGAGCCCTCCGCCACCAACTCCAGTCCATGTCCATGCGCTTTCCGGAGCAGTTCAGTTCGATGACGGTTTTGGTTTCGGCCGCACAATCGATGATCTTCTCATGATTCACCAGATAGGGATCTCGTCGGAGCAGGAGGCGCCCAGTGAGGTGGCCCAGCATGGTGACGTGGGGATTCTCCATGGCCTTGATCAAACGAGCGGTCATTTCTTTTTCCGGCAAGCCGAAGGAGGCGTGCACGGAGGCCACGACGTAGTCGAGTTGGGCGAGGATCCCGTCGTCGAAATCGAGGGATCCGTCGCGCAGGATGTCAACTTCGTTGCCTGCGTAAAGATCGAGGTCGTCGAACTTGGTCTCGAGGGTGCGGATGGCCTTGACTTGAGCGAGGAGTCTCTCTTCGTCGAGTCCGTTGGCTTGAAAGGAGGACTTCGAGTGATCCGAGATTCCCAGATAGGCGAGTCCAAGCTCCTGCGCGGCGTTCGCCATTTCCTCGAGGGTGGCGCGACCGTCCGATGCGGTGGTGTGATTGTGAAATGTGCCACGGAGGTTATCCTGCTCGACGAGACGAGGGAGAGCACCCTCTTCGGCGGCCTTGAACTCGCCTCGGTTTTCGCGCAAGGCCGGCTCGATGTATTGCAGTCCCATCTCTGCGTAGATTTCTGACTCCTCCTTGATTTTAGGGGTGGGATCCTCGAGCTCCGCTCCCTCGACCGGAGCGAGGTGGTACTCGTTGAGGGTGAGCTTCTGTTTGAGGGCTCGCGAGCGAAGCTCCACATTGTGATCCTTGCTGCCGGTGAAATACATGAGTGCGAAGGGCCACTCCGCGTTGGAGATTGCCCGCAGGTCGCATTGTAAGCCGCTTTGGAGCCGAATGGCGGCCTTGGTCGATCCTTGGGCGAGGACTTCCTGCGTCCCTTCGAGCCGGGCGAAGAACTCGGTGAGGGTGGCAGGCTCCTTGGTGGCGACGAGAAAGTCCAGGTCGTGCACGGTTTCCTTTCCGCGGCGATAGGAGCCCGCGATTTCGGCGCGGTTCACGGCGGGGTGCTGGCGCAGGAGGTGGAGGATGCGTTCGGCGTCGGGGGCGACCGCGGCAAGAAGGAAGCGTCCTGAAAAGCGCTCGTGGGCATCGATGGCGGTGAGGATTTTCTCCTCACTCTTCTTGCCAAATCCCGCCAGTGCTCCGACTGTCCCAGCCTCGCAGGCGCGCCGGAGAGCACCGAGGGAGGCAATGGCGAGTTCTTCGTAGAGGGCCTTGACCTTCTTGGGGCCAAGTCCCTGCAGCTCGAGCAGCTCGAAGAGGCCCTCGGGGAATTCATCCTTGAGATTCTGGTGGAACTCGAGAAGGCCGGTGGAAGCGAGTTCATGGAGTTTCTGTTGGAGCGCGTCCCCAATCCCCTTGATTCCCTTCAAGTCGTCATCCTTCGCTCGTTGCACAATGTCTCCATCGAATGACCGAACCACTTCAGCTCCATTGCGATAGGCGCGGATTTTGAAGGGGTTTTCTCCCTTGAGCTCGAGGAGGAGGGCGATCTCGTCGAGAAGATCGGCCAGCAGATCGCGAGTAACTTCAGGCATGGGGTGGGGAGAGAACACCAGGCGCGGAACCTGGTCAATTGCGAGGGTTTGTTACTGGAGCACGATATCCGAAATGACCATGCGATGATCCGACTCTTTGATGGAGACGGCTTTGGAGCGGGCGGTGTAAAATGCCTTGGAGGCGAAGATGTGGTCAATGCGCAGAATCGAGAAGCGCCGATGATAAGTGTTGCCCCAGCCGTGGCCGGCTTCTCTGAAAGTGTCGACATAGTCGTCGTGCAGCATGCGGTAAATCCGATCTCCGGCTGGCGCGTTAAAATCACCGGCCACAATCACGGCCGGAATCTTCGGATTCTGGTTGGTTTTCTCAAGAATCTGGAGCGCGAAGGAGAGTTCGGCACGACGGAGTTTCCGATTGTGGTGATGGGTTCGCCAGCAATCACGGCGCCAGAGGCTCAAGTCGGTGGAGGCGGCCTGCAGGTGAACGTTGACAAGTTCGATGCGACGTCCGTTGGGGAGGCGCATGCGGACCTGTTGGCTCCGGTAAACAGGGTTCTGGATGTGATGTTCGATCTCTCCGCGCACCACGAGGGCGCAGCGGGTCTTCTTGTCATAGCGGTAATCGCCCCGGCCCTCAAAGAGGGTCTCGTTGAGTTGTCGGAGGCGATAAGGGTGGGGAATCTCCTGGATGAAAATGATGTCCGGTTTGTAGCGAATGATCGGTTCAGAAAAATTCTCATTGGACCCGGCCCAATTGATGGTGGCGACCCGGATGACCTCGCGACCACCATAGCGACCGGGCGTGCCGGGATCGATCCCATCGCTGCCGAGGCGTCCCAGCGGTCTGGTTTCATCGGCGACAAAGAGAATTGTGAGGGCCCAGGCCGCGGCGGTGAAGAGGGAAAGGGGAGCTCGGAAAACGATGAAGGCGATACTGGCCAGAGCGAGGCCCGCGCTGCCCCAAACCCAGATGGGAAAGACCGTGAAGGCGGCAAAGCGGTCGGGTTGGCGCGAATAGAGCGCCACAGTCAGGAGGTGAAAGCCAAGAGAGGCCAGCACAAGAGCGACCGCAAAGCATTTCCGGCTCGGACGGTACATCTTAGTCCATGAGTTTGCCCTTGAAAATGCGGAGGGCATCCTGAACTAGGGGGTCTTGGTGGAATTGCTCCTTGGCAGGTTTTGCCGCTGTGGCCGGAAGCGGGTCGGCCTTGATTTTGGCGGTGACCACGGGTTGGGCCGCCGAGACCGGGGGAGCTTCACTGGGTTCCTCGATCCTGGTTTCTGGGGCCTGTTGGATGAGTGATCCCAAGCGGTTTTCCAGGTCGGGCTTCGCTTCGCGCTTGGATCTTCGAGGGTTTGTGGTTTTGACCGGAGCTTGGGAAGAAGAGGCGGCAGGGTCGGTTGTTCGCGCGGGTGTGAGTGCGGGCGCGGGCGCTGGCGCACTGGGGGAGGGAGGGGTTTGAGGATCGGGCGCAGGAGGTGCTCCCTGCTCGAGTGCTTTAACGACGTCGCTGATACGCACTTCGTCAAGAGATTGCGCCGCACGGATCAGGGCGATTTCAAAATGTAGTTGTTTGTTCGAGGCGCGCCGCATGCGTGAATCTGCATCGGCAAGACGATCAAGTACCCCGAGGAGTCGATCGTCGGTGAGATGGGCGGCATGTTCCCCAAGAGATTCCCAGTAGTCGGCGGGGATTTCGGCCGAGCCGGCCTCGGGACTGAGGCGCCCGATGAGGAGGGCGCGGAGGAAACCTGCGAGTTCCGAGAGCAGTTGGGTCAGGTCCTTTCCCTTGTTGGCCTCGGTCTGCACGATGGAAATTCCTTGCGCGGTGTCGCGTCTGAAGATGGAGGAGGATAGGGCCGCTACTGTTTCGGTTGAGGTGAATCCGAAGACGTCCTGGACGTTTTGCTCGCTGATGGTCTCGCCGCAGAAGGCGACCAGTTGATCGAGCATGGACTGAGCATCGCGCATCCCTCCGTCCGCGCCCTTGGCGATGGCCCACGCGGCAGTATCTCCCAAGGTGACGCCTTCCTCGGTGGCAATGAACTGGAGGTGCTTGGCAATGATGCCGATGGGAATCGGACGGAGGTCAAAGCGCTGGCAACGGGAGAGAATGGTTGGCAGAATCTTATTTGGTTCGGTGGTCGCAAAAATGAATTTCACATGCTCGGGCGGTTCCTCCAGGGTTTTGAGGAGGGCGTTGAACGCCTGCGTGGTGAGCATGTGGACTTCGTCAATGTAGTAGATCTTGAAGCGGCCGTGGGCGGGGGCATAGTTGACCGTTTCGCGGAGTTCGCGGACCTGGTCGACGCCGTTATTGGTGGCCCCGTCGATTTCGAGGACGTCGAGGGAGCGCCCTTCGGCAATTTCGATGCAGATCCCCTCATCGGGATCAAAATCGAGGCGAGGTCCGTTGGTGCAATTGAGAGCCTTGGCAAAGATCCGCGCGGTGGAAGTCTTGCCGGTGCCGCGAGGTCCGACGAAGAGATAAGCGTGGGCGAGGCGCTCCCGCTCGATGGCATTGCGCAGAGTGGTCACCACGTGATCCTGTCCGAGGATGTCGTCGAAAGTCCGGGGACGATATTTGCGGGCGAAGACCTGGTAGCTCATGGAGAAGTCAAATGTCGGGACGTCGATTATCTCGGGTGGGGGATGTCTGAAGCGAATGTAGGCGGGAATGGCCGTTTGTCAGTGCTCAGTTTGGAGATTTTCAGGGAGTGGATTGGTCCTTGAAGGAGGAATTGCTTGGAAAGGAGGAAGGAGCGGTATTGAAGGAGTGGTGAGAAGCTTACTGATCCTCCTCGGATTGATGGTCGCCACTCCGGCCCTAGGCGCCGAAAGCGTAGTGGAGTTGCGAAAGAGGTTGTCCGGCAAGGAAGGGCGAATTTTATTCGTGGGGAATAGCTATAGTTTCGAGGTCCCGGGGGTGGTGGCCAGAATGGTTCGGGTGAGGGGCGGGAAGATCGTGGTGGAGCAGGTCACCAAGGGTGGGTGGACCCTGAGGAAACACGCCGAATCCGAGGAGACCCTGGAGAAGATTCGAGAGGGAAAGTGGGACGTGATCGTTTTGCAGGAGCAGAGTCAGATGCCTTCCTTCGGGAAGAAGGCGCGTGAGAGAGATTTGAATCCCTTCGCGAAGGCGCTTGCCGACGAGGCGCGCAAGGCTGGAGCGCAGCCGGTGTTTTTTTTGACCTGGGGCCGCCGCGATGGAGATCAAAGGAATCACCCCGAGGATACCTATGGGGGGATGCAGATCCGGTTGGAAACGGGCTACCGGGAAGCGGCCGTATCGGCCGGAAGCGCGTTGGTGGTGCCAGTTGGAAAGGCCTGGGCTCGAGAGATGAAGGCCGGAAGAGGGAAGGGGCTGTATGCCAAGGACGGAAGCCATCCTACGCCGGAGGGCGTGAGGCTATCCGCGAAGGTCTTCGTCGAGTTTTTCTTTGGCAAGTGACCTCCCGGTAGCCTGCCAGCCGAGGCCTTGCTCGCCGGGAACATTTCACCCACGGCCACTCCCTAGGTTGTGGGACGCACCCTAGGCCATCTGCCGGATCTTGGGAATGGCAGCCAGGAGCTTCTTGGTATAATCGTCCTTGGGATTGTAGAAAAGTTCTTCGGCGGGTCCGTATTCGACGATTTTGCCGCTATTCATGACCGCGATGTGGTCTGCAAGGTAGTGCACCACTGCAAGGTCGTGCGAGATGAAGATCATGCTGAGGTCGAGCTCCCTGCGCAACTCCAGGAGTAGATTGAGAATTTGCGACTGGATAGAGACGTCGAGGGCGGAGACCGGTTCGTCCGCTAGAATGAGTTTAGGTTCCGGGGCGAGCGCGCGGGCGATCGCGATTCGTTGTCTTTGGCCGCCAGAGAATTCATGGGGATACTTCCGCATCGAGCGGGCGTCGAGGCCCACGCGAGCCATCACTTTGGCCACCTTCTCGGTGAGTTTGAACTTGGATCTGTTGAGCCCGGGATGTCGCTGGCAGAGTGCCTCCGCGAGGGTGGAGAAGACGGTCATGCGCGGATTGAGCGAGGCGTAAGGGTCCTGGAAGACCATCTGAAAATCGAGACGTCGCTTCCGAATTTCGGAAGGAGGCAGTAAGAGCAGGTCTTCGCCATCGAGCCAGATTTCCCCTGAGGTCGCCCGTTCCAGTTGCATCATGGTGCGCGCGAGAGTGGATTTTCCGCAGCCAGATTCCCCAACCAGCCCGAGGATCTCGCCCTTTTCCATGGAGAGCGAAACGCCTTCTACAGCGCGCAACCAGTCGGTGGGGCGGCCGAAAGTGCCCTTGCGGATAGGGAAGTAGGTATGGACTTCGCGAAGCTCGAGGAATGGCACGGCAGGAGGAAAACACGAACGGAGAAGATCGAACATCATAATTCCGGCTTCTTCTGCGCTCTCCGCCCAAGGGGCTCTTTATCATGAATTCGGAGAGAATTGAGGCGAACGAGCGTGACTCGTTGGGGGCTCAAAGAGAAGATCCTGGTCGAGTTGGGAGCCTTCCTTGTCAGGCGGCCCGTAGGCTTCACGGATGAGTGCCTGGACGCGACGCCGTCCGCGGAAAGAGCGAGATCAACTCTGCGATAAGGGACGGAATCCAAGGATGCACGAAAGTGTTGCCTGTGGGTTCGCTTTCACGGCTTCCGAAAATCTGGCCACAACGAAGGCATTTCCTCTTTTATTCAGCGGGAGGCCAGCACCTAACAAAGCAGCTTACTTTCATCATGTGTTCAACCTCTTCACTGACAAACCTGAAGAGAGGGCCTTCAGAATGGACGTTACAAAAATGCCAATACCACCGTCGGGGATGGGTCGGGGGGTGATAAAACAGGACCAAACTTCAGTTGCATTCGGACGAAAATGGAATTGCGGGGTTTGGGTGGGCGGATGGATGGAGATGCTTTGTCTTTTTTGCGCCATGCCAGTTTGCGCTTTTCAGCGGGACGTTCGCTTCTAGAGTGCCCGCGACATGGCAAAAATACCTGTGGTGCTGATCATCCGAGATGGCTGGGGCGAGAACCCCGGAGGAGCTGAGACGGAGGAAGCCGATGGGAATGCGGTGAATCTTGCGAAGACGCCCTTTCACGACGAGGTTCTCTCGAAGTATCCAAGGGGGTTCCTGAGTTGTTCAGGATTGGACGTCGGTTTGCCGGACGGGCAGATGGGCAACTCCGAGGTTGGGCACCTGAATCTGGGAGCCGGTCGGATCGTGTATCAGGACCTGACGCGAATCAACAAGGCGATCGCGGACAGCGAACTTGCCTCCAACGAAGTGCTCCGGGAAGCCTGCAAGAAAGCGAAGTCTGGGCGCCTGCATTTAATCGGACTGGTCTCCGATGGTGGAGTGCACAGTCACCAGAAGCACTTGGTTGCGCTCGCCGGAGTGGCGAAGGGGGCGGGAGTGAATGACATCATGGTACATGCCATCACCGATGGACGGGACACCTCTCCAACGGGTGGGGAAGGATACCTGGGAGTGGTGGAAGACGGTTTGGCAGAGCATGGAGCGCGCATTGCCACGGTGGTGGGACGCTACTTTGCAATGGACCGCGATCGGCGCTGGGAGCGAACCAAGTTGGGCTGGGATGCCATCGTGCACGGGATTGGCGAGAAGCAGGACGTGCTCGCAAGTGAAGCGGTGGCGGGTCAGTACGCACTTGGCAAGACCGACGAGTTTCTACCTGCGATGGTGTTCTGCGAGGCGGACACCCAGCGTGTGCGTGATGATGATGTGGTTCTCTTCATCAACTTCCGTGCGGATCGTGCCCGGCAATTGTCAGAAGTGTTTCTGACCAAGGACTTCGAGGACTTTGAAGCGGGTGAGCAGCCGTCCGTGCATTTCGTGACCCTTACCGAGTACGACGAGACCTACGGGTGTCCGGCGGTCTTTCCGCCGGACACCATCGAGAATGTTCTTGGATCGGTCGTGGCGGCAGCGGGGAAGAACCAGATGCGGATCGCGGAGACTGAGAAGTATCCCCACGTGACCTACTTCTTCAACGGTGGTGAGGAGCCTCCCTTTCCCGGAGAGGATCGTGAAATCATTCCCTCCCCGAAGGACGTCGCCACCTATGATCAAAAGCCGGAGATGAGTGCGCAATCTGTCACCGCGACGGTGGTCGAAAAGCTCAGGCATTACGACTTGGTCATACTGAACTTTGCCAATCCGGACATGGTGGGGCACACCGGCGTGGTGGAAGCCGCGATGGAGGCGGTGGAGACAATCGACGACGCGGTGCGCCAGGTCGTGGAGGAGACCCTGAGGTTGGGCGGAAAGTTGCTCATCACCGCGGACCATGGGAACTGCGAGTTCATGCGGAATCCCGACGGCTCACCCCACACCGCGCACACGACCAACCTGGTGCATGCGATCTATGTGGCGGAAGATGCGGAAGGGCGCACTGTTGGGGATGGCATTCTCGCCGATGTCGCTCCGACCCTACTGGAAATGCTCGGGTTGGAACAGCCTGCCGAGATGACAGGCAAGAGCCTCTTGCGCTAGTGCTCAGTCTGGAATGAAGTGAGGGGATGATCGCTGGGGGAGTGAATTATTTGCTGTGTTTGCGAATCGTCAAGGAAGCACAAGCAACGGCCTTTCGGTGCCAAGCGACTGGCAAAAACTGCTCTCGCTACCACTCACCCGAATTTCGAAGCGTCCCTGGGAGGGTGTCGAGAATCGTTTTCCGATCTCTGGGGGCCTGATAAATGCTTTCCGCGATCAACAAATTCCTGGAAGCGCTCGCGATTGGATCACCCCTTCTCCTGGGATGCAGAGAGAAGGAGGATCAGTGGGAATAACTCGGCTCTGCTTCCAGCGGCCTTCTGAAAAATGTGTGCGAGGCCTCAGGAAAGAAGATGGGACCGCTCAAGGTAGTCTTCAACGAGTATTTTGCAATGGAGGGGTTAGGAGAATGAGGGGTCTCTTCAGTAATTTCGTGACAAATCTCTCCCCATCATCCCGGCTGGATGTTAGGCAGCGCCCGACGAAGAAATTTTGAGGATCAGATGAATAGAACGGTAAGTTTGGCTGGATTGACAATCGCCTTTTTGGTGGCGAGTTGTGGTGATGAGGAAAAGGGGAATCCATCTGCAAGTGGTGATGGATCTCCCGCCTCAGTGAAGACCCCTGGTCCTGCGCCCCGAACCCCTATGCCCTTGCCCACTCCCGCGCCGGACGTCGTTCCGCCTGACACGGTGGAGAGCCTCGCAGATCAGTTCATGTTGCAACTGGATCAGGTTGCGCGTGCGTTTCAGTCCGTGAAGGACGATTCTTCCACCAACAAGATGGCGGAGGTGATTCCCCTCGCCCTTACGGAGTTTCTCTCGATCGCGTCACGGATGGAGCAACTTCCAGTGCCCTCGCAGGTGGTGAAGGAGCGAATCAATGCTGAAATGGAAACGCGCGAGGAAGAGATGGCCCGTGCTCTCGGGGGACAGGAAGAATTCCTGAACAAACTGGATCCCGCGATTCGTCCGACGGTGGAGAAAAGCATGAAGGACTTCAATTTCACGATGGAGAGCATCGGTTCCATGATGACCAAATATTTTTCGGTTGAGAATGATACCTCGCCTCCACCCTCAGACCCTATCCTTGTCCCGGAGACCGCGCCGAGCCCAGCGCCTGAACCAGAGCTTTCCCCGGAGACCCCGGCCCCGTCACCTCTGGACCCCGGGACTCCGCCTGCGACGGAGTAACCAACTCGTCAAGCGATGGGGAATTTAACGGCCGGATTGAACGACTATCTCCGAGCGCGGCGTCTCCTTTTTCGGGAAGGGCTTTGGCCGCTCTTCCTGGTTCCCGGTATCCTCAGCGTTCTCTCGGAGGCGACTGAGCGGACGGCCGTCGAACTGACCAGGGAAGAGGATGCGCCTGGATTTTGCATCTCGGGGGCGTGCTCTCGTTTTGCTGGCGGAATTGTGGACGCGTTTCGGGAATTGGCTTCACGCTCCTGCTGATGATTCCCGTGGTGGGCTGGGTCCTCGCCCCGAGCTACAGCGTGATTGCGGGCACCTTAGCTGCGGCGGGAGACTGGGAGCAGGGTAAGGGAGATCAGTAATCCTCGACCGGGCTTTGGGACGAGCTGGCATCCTCTTCTGTGTCCGGACCTAGGGTGTCGAGGCGCAGCTTTTGAAGGGACGCAGTGATTTTGCCGAATTTCTGTTCAGAAAACTTGGGGGGGATATGGAGGCGCTTTTTGGCTCGATCAATTCGGCCAAGAGCGTCGTAGAGGATCGGGATCGGTAGATTTTGAAGAGCGGCGAGCGTTTCCCCTGCCTTCAGGAATTCATGACAGAGGAGGGCCAGGTCTCCTCCCGCTTCGATGGTGAGACGAGCAGCCTCCGGAGTGCCATACCCATTCTGAATGGCACCCATGTCGAGATCGTCGGTCAAGACCAGATGATCATCGAGGCCAAGCCGATCCCGTAACAATCGTTGGATGATGTTGCGGGAGAGGGATGCAGGAAGGCCGTTCGAATCGATGCGCGGGAAGTGGAGGTGGCTGATCATGATGGCGTCGAGCTCAGGCATGAGAGCGGTATAGGGAATCAAGTCGTGGAGCTGTAGTTGCTCGATATCCATGTCGACGATGGGCAGTTCATGGTGGGGATCGGTGAATGCGCGACCTCCAGCGGGGAAATGTTTGGCGCAGCCCAGAATGCGCTGCCGTCGCTGCCAACGATTAAATACTCCAGCATGATTGATGACCTCCTGATCGGTTTGACCCCAACAGCGCCCGCGGAGGGCGTTGGCGGCCTCGGGATGGTGATCAATGTCGAGAACCGGAGCGAGATTGAAGTTGATTCCCAGCAGACTGAGGAGTTGGCCGGTCGCCCAGCCAGCCTGTGCGATGAGCTTCGGATCGTTCTTGCGGCGAAATTGATCTGCGGAGGGAGGCGCTGGAGAAAAGGGGGCGGTGCGCCAGACTCGCCCGCCCTCATTATCAATCGCAATGAAGGGGGGAGTGATGCAGAGGTCGCGCAGGTCGTCGGTGAGCTTCCGGGTCTGTACGGCATCGGCGAGATTCCGCGTAAAAAGGATGAATCCCCCGGGTTGGAGCTGGCGGTAAAGTGCACCCTCTTCGGGCGTGAGCTCCGAACCGCCCACGCCAAGAACCAGGAGCTGATTGGGGTGCATCGTCCGCTTAGGCCGGGATGGCGACCTTGGAATCCAGCGCGGCCTTCACAAACCCCGAAAAGAGAGGATGGGGGAAGTTGGGTTTGGACTTAAACTCGGGATGAAACTGAGCTCCGAGGTAAAACGGATGATCGGGGAGTTCGATGATCTCGACCAGCCCCTCCTTGACGGAGACCGAAGAGATGACGAGTCCGGCATCCTTCAATTGATCGAGGTAATCGGAGTTGAATTCGTAACGATGGCGATGGCGTTCGTTGATGACGTCCACTCCGTTGTAGAGTTCCGAGGCCCTCGTGCCAGCGAAGAGGATCGACTCACAGGAGCCCAGTCGCATGGTGGCGCCCAAGTCTTTTACCCCCTTTTGTTCTTCCTGAAGGCAGATTACGGGATGGGGCGAATCTTTGTTGCATTCGGTCGAATCGGCTCCCTTCAAGTCACAAACATTGCGGGCATACTCAACGGTGGCAACCTGCATGCCGAGGCAGATCCCAAAGTAGGGGACTTTCATGGTGCGTGCGTAGTGGGCGGTTTGCACTTTGCCTTCGATTCCGCGATCGCCAAATCCACCGGGAATGAGAATGCCGTCGACTTCACCAATGAGTTTCTGTGCGCCGTCTTTCTCGATCGCTTCGGAATCAACGCGCACGACGTTCACCTTGGTGAAATGCGCCGCCCCGGCGATGGTGAGCGATTCATAGATCGATTTGTAGGCGTCCTGCAGTTCGATATACTTTCCGACTACCGCGATCGTGACAGTGTGTTTCGGATTGATGACGCGCTCGACAAAGTCTTCCCAGTCCTCGAGGTCGGGGGTGGGCGAGCCGATGCCGAGATTGTCAACGACGAGGCGATCTATTTTGTCGCGACGCAAGTCGAGAGGGCACTCGTAGATGGAGTGCTTCACATCGCGGAAGGCGACCACGTTTTTCTGTTCTACATTGCAGAACATCGCGATTTTGCGTCGGTTGTCTTCATCGAGATCGTGTTCCGTGCGGCAGATGATGATATCGGGCTGAATGCCGATCTCGCGAAGCTTGGCGACTGATTGTTGGGTGGGCTTGGTTTTGATTTCACCGGCGGCCCTAATGAGAGGCAGGAGGGTGACGTGAATGAAGCACACGTTTTTGCGGCCAACTTCGAGAGAGAATTGACGAAGGGCTTCCAGAAAGAGATGTCCTTCAATGTCGCCCACGGTGCCACCGATCTCGGTCAGGATGACACTCACATCGGGATTTCGCCGCGCGAGTTCGTGAATGCGCGCCTTGATCTCATCGGTGACGTGGGGAATGAACTGGACGGTCTTCCCGAGATATTCGCCTCTGCGCTCCTTTTTGATCACATTTTCGAAGACCTGACCGGAGGTGAGGTTGTTGAAACGGGTCAGCACGCAGTTGGTGAAGCGTTCGTAGTGTCCGAGATCGAGGTCTGTTTCCGCACCGTCGTTGAGGACGTAGACTTCGCCGTGTTGGTAAGGCGACATCGTTCCGGGATCGACATTGAGGTAGGGGTCGAACTTCTGGATAGTCACATTGAGACCGCGATGTTCGAGCAGGGTGCCGATGGAGGCGGTGGCGAGTCCCTTTCCAAGGGACGATACCACGCCACCGGTGACAAAGATGTATTTCAAGACAGGTTGCTGGTTATAGGTGGTTGGTTACAGGGAAGTGGCGCTTGCGGCAAGAAGAGCTTCTAGCTGTGGGACTTGTGCGGGCGTGTCGAGACCAATCGAGTGGTCCTCGGTCATCACGACGCGAATCCTGGCGCCATTTTCGAGGGCGCGCAGCTGCTCGAGATGTTCGGCACTTTCTAGAATGCCAGGTGGCCATTGCACAAACTGCTCGAGAAAGTCGCGACGGTAACCGTAAATTCCCATGTGGCGGAGCAGTTGGAGGTCGTCCGGAGTGGATCGGCAGTGTGGGAGGGCGCTGCGGGAGAAGTAAAGCGCATTGCCGACGCGATTGAGAACCACTTTCACGATGTCCGGGTCGTCGAGATGGGACGGGTCGGTCAATGGATTGGCAGCGGTGATCATGGGCAACTCCGGATCGGAGAGGAGACTGCGGGCGAGGGTGTCTACGAGCCCGGGGTCGATTAGGGGTTCGTCGCCCTGGATGTTGATCACATGGGTCACTTCGCGGCGATCGCGCACCGCTTCCGCGATTCGATCCGTGCCCGTCGGGTGATCGGAGGAGGTCATCACCACCTCGGCGCCGAACTCTTGGGCAGCCTCACGAATGCGCTCGTCGTCGGTGGCGACCAGAACGAGATCAAGTTCTTCACAGTTATTCACACGCTCGAAGACGTGTTGTAATAACGGCTTGCCGGCCAATTTGTGGAGCGGCTTTCCGGGGAAGCGGGACGACCCCCATCGGGCGGGGATGATTCCAGCGACATAAGCTGAGGTTCCCTCTTCAGACACATTAAGAAGCGTTGTTGAAGAATATCCAGCAGGAGGAAGGCTACAAGGTTTTTACTTTCGTTGGGTTGAATTTTTTTATCGAGGGATCGACGAGGCGGAGCTGCCTCGCTAGAAGGAGGGGAAGCGGATGGAAGAACTGTTTAAATGGCAGGATTGGGTGGTGCTCTTCGGATATCTTGGGCTCACCACGCTGGTGGGCCACGTGATGCGCGGCAAGCAGGCTTCGATTAAAGACTTTTTTGCGGGTGGACGCTCGATTCCGTGGCCGGCGGTCAGCGGATCGATTATCGCTACGGAGATTAGCGGTGTCACCTTTATCGGAGTGCCAGGAGGGGTGATGGCCGCGCAGGGGGATTTCACCTACATGATCTGGGGCCTGGGATCGGTTATTGGGCGCGTAATTGTCGGGCTCGTCTTCACCAAGGTTTTCTACGAGGACAATATTTACAGTCCCTACGACTACATGGGACGGCGGATCAAGCCACAGCTCAAGACTCTCGCGACGGTGTTTTTCACGGTGGGCTCGATCCTAGCGCAGAGCGTCCGAGTTCTGGTGGCGGCCTTGCCGCTCATGATTGTGACCGGTCTGTCTTTTGGGACCTGCATCCTGATCATTGGGGTGTTTGCGATTGGTTGGACCTTGATGGGAGGGATGCGAACGGTGATCTGGACCGATGTCATGCAGTTCTTCCTCTTCACAGTGGGGGGGCTGATCGCGGTCTTCTGGATTGCAAGCCATCTGGATGGAGGATGGGAGGAACTCTTCAGAACTGCGAAGGAGGCAGGGAAGACGGAATGGCTCGATTTTGGATTTGGGACCTCGGATGCCTTCAAGTTCACCTTTTGGGTGGCGATTATTGCGGTGCCCTTTCTTAATGTGGGGGCCTTCGGCGTGGATCAACTCAATGCCCAGCGAATGTTTTGCTGCAAGAACGCGCGGGATGCCTCAAAGGCGATCATCTGGAGTTCGATCGGGCAGTTTGTGACCTTCCTCATGTTGCTCGTGGGGGCCGCTCTTTTTGTGTGGTACGCCCAGAATCCCCCCGAGGGAGTCATCGCGGAGGGGATGAAGTGGAAAGAGGATGGAACTCCTGGAAATGGTGACGCGGTCTTCCCGATCTGGATTGTCAGTGAGCTCCCTCCTGGGTTGAGCGGTCTCATTCTTGGGGGCGTCTTTGCGGCTGCAATCTCAAGCCTCGACTCAATTCTGGCGGCCCTCAGTCAAACCACGGTCTCCTTGATTCATCGGCCCGATCAACAGGGCTGTGACGAGTTGGATCAGCGAAAACTTCTCGATCAATCCCGGCTCTGGGTGGTGATCTGGGGCGTCTTTCTAACCGCATTCACGTTTCTGATGCGTCTGGCGCAGGAAAAGACCCAGATTCCCATTCTGCCCCTCGCCTTCGGAATGACAACCTACACGATGGGTCCGCTTCTCGCGATGTTCCTGTGTGCACTGATGGGCAAGGGCAGTTTTCGTGGGCTATTGATAGGCTCCATCATTTCATTCGTGGGGGTGCTCTTCATTCGAGCGGATGTCTGGGTCCTGTTGCATCATTGGGGCATGTCCTATGCTTGGCTGGGAAACTTGCCCATGTACTGGATAGATTCTGCGGGAGCCCTGAAGACATCAGTGGGTTTCTACTGGGCTTGGCCTGCTACCACCATGGTGACCTTGTTCTTAGGGCTCCTCTGGCCGCGCTCGGAGGACTGAAAAATTTAAAACTTTGCTGGAGCGGGCTCCACCGGGCACTGGTTATGCAGGACAATAGCCAACAAGATGGGTAAGGCCTGTGGAAAACGGGAGGCTGAAACGGATTTCACCTTCGCGACAAAATCCCCTCCGGAGAGGGTTCCTTGCACCTCGCGATCTTGGTAGAAATCCCGGCCGCAATCGCAAGGTCCAAAAATAGAGGCGCCGAAGGGGTCCGGAATGCATTTTTAGGATGTTAGATTTGGTCAGCTTAACAGGCGACTTTTGAAGTCTAACAATTTAGAAGCCGTGGAACACTTGTGGACAAGCCTTTTGAAGGAGGTCCAAAATTCTTGTTTAAAATATTTTGACGATGACCGCTCAAGACGCAATTCAATGCCCAGAGTTTCTCGCGGGTTGTCAGGGTTCAGAATAGAGCAAGAAACCAATTCATAAAAAAATATATCAATCAAAAATACCAAGAATTGGAGAACAATGAGCAGCAGGGAAGAAGGCGGTGTTACGACACCGAGTGGCAGGAGAGCTAGAGAGGATGCGGCGCCGACCGGCGCGCGTATCAGCACAGAAGAAGCGAGAATACAAATTCTCAAGCTATTGGACGTTCGATTGAGTGGAGACGCAACCGAGCGATGGTTTAAGCACATGCAACTCGTGGTGGAGGACAAGAACCAAGTGTCGGTGTTTGTTCCCACCGAAACGCACGTGCTTTGGATTCAGGAAAATTTCCTCCCCGAACTGACGCATGCCCTTTCGCAAGTGCTGGGCTGCGGCGGTCGACCACGAGTCCTGGCCATGAACGGGGCGGCTGGGGGACAACTCACGCTGCTAGAAGAGCCGAAACGGCAGTCTCGTGCCTCTGAAGCGGCGGCCGAAGCGCTTTCGAAGTCATTGAAGAGTTCGGGGCTCAATCAACTCTACACCTTTGATCGTTTCGTGGTGGGCGGGAACAATCAATTCGCCCATGCGGCGTGCAAGGCCATCGCGGCTGGAGTGCGCACCGCATACAACCCGCTCTTCATTCACGGTGGATCTGGCCTTGGCAAGACCCACCTGATGCAGGCGATTGGGCAGGACATCCTGAAAGCTCGACCGGATGCGAAGGTGATCTACCTCACGTGTGAGAAGTTTACCAACGAGTTCATTCTGGCGGTTCAGAAGGGCAATCTCGACAACTTCCGGCGGCGCTATCGACGCGCCAACGTGTTACTTGTCGATGATGTGCAGTTCCTGACTGGAAAGGAGAAGTCCCAGGAGGAGTTCTTCCACACCTTCAACACCTTGCTTGATGGGCAAGCGCAGGTGGTGCTCTCGAGTGATCGTCCAGCTTCGGAGATCCAGACCCTAGAGCCGCGCCTCGTGTCGCGTTTCGAGTGTGGTCTCACCGTGGCCTTGCAGCCGCCACAGCTGGAGACCCGCATCGCAATTCTGCGGCGCAAGATGGAAGAGTGGGAAGTCAAGATTCCGGATGATTGGGTCCGTTTCATCGCGCAACGTATCCGCAGCAATGTGCGCCGGCTCGAAGGTGCGCTGGTGCGAATCGCGACCTTCAACTCGCTCGGTCAGGGCGAGCTCTCCACCGAGCGAATCGAGGATCTTCTTCGCGACATCCTCCGGGAGGAGGCTGCGGCCAAGGTCACGATCGATACCATCCAAAAGACGGTGGCAGATTACTACGACATCCGCCTCGCGGACATGACCAGTCGACGTCGCCCTGCCAACATTGCCTTTCCGCGGCAGGTCGCGATGTATCTGAGTCGGAAACTCACCGGAGGCTCTCTGGTGGAAATCGGGGAAGCTTTTGGAGGACGAGATCATGGCACCGTGATTCACGCCTGTAAGAAGGTCGATCAGGTGATGCAGACCGACGATCAGGTGCGACAGGCCGTGGCTGCGCTTGGGGACCGTCTCAATCGCTAGCAGAGAGGTCAGTTTTTCATCACCCGGATTCGCCGCAAGGTGGATCCGGGTGATTTCTTTTTTGGGGGGGCTTGGTGGAGGATTCAAAGTGAGCGCGGCATTCGAAGGGATCCCCGTGAACATCCGGCATTTCCTCGTCCTCCTCACCCCTCCGTTCTCTCCAATCGGCCTCAATGAAGGAGAATTGTCCGGGATGCTACTCGTTTCTTAAAGAATGGCTTGCTAAGTGGATCATTATTCCCAAAATCAAGGCGTCCCAAAGTCGGGACACTCTCTGCAAATGAAATTTCGGATCGCAAGGGATGCCTTCCTAGACAGTCTCCAGCAGGTTCAGCATGTTGTCAGCACCCGGACTACGCTTCCGATTCTGTCCAACGTCCTGATTGAAGCTGCCGATGGCTCGCTACGCCTCACCACCACCGACCTGGATGTCGGGGTCAGCGGAACTGTGGAGGCGGAAGTTTCCAAGGAGGGAGCCACCACCTTGCCAGTCAAACGGTTGGTGAGCATCATCAGGGAGCTCCCTGCTGCCGAAGTTGAGATTTCGGTGGATGCCAAAGACGTGGCCTTGATCACTTGTGGACCCAGTTTTTTCAAGATCATCGGTTTGGCGCAGGGTGAGTTTCCGCCCTTGCCGGATTTCAAGGAAGCGAAGGAATACAAAATCCCGCAGAACCTCCTGCGTGAGAGTCTGAAAAAGACGTCCTACGCAATTTCGAATGATGAGACCCGTTACGTGTTGAACGGAATTTTCACGGCTTTCAAAGAGGGCAAGCTCACTTTTGTCGCAACCGATGGCCGCAGGCTTGCGATGGTGGAAAACGATCTCGAGTTTCCGGCCAGTCACGAGACGGACTTCATCATCCCGACCAAGGCGGTGCATGAGTTGCAGCGCTTGCTTGCTGATACGGGTGATGCGGTCGTGAAGCTCAGCGATAATCAAATCGCGTTGGAAGTTGGCAGCAATCTGATCGTATCGAAGCTCATTGAAGGAAATTATCCGAACTACCGGCAGGTCATCCCGAGCGAGACTCGCGAGACACTTTCGATTGGTCGCGAAGCACTCCTCGAAACGGCGCGTCGCGTTTCTCTTCTTTCCTCCGAGAAATCAAACTCGGTAAAGCTCGTGGTCGGTAACGGCAACATCGATGTCACCGCAAATTCACCAGACATTGGTGAAGCCAAGGAGTCCATGTCGGTGAACTACAGCGGCAAGGAAATCGCAATCGCCTTCAATCCCGAGTTCCTCATGGCTCCCCTTCGTAATTTGGGGGATGAGGAAATTCAGCTCGATCTCATTGATGAGATGAGCCCCGGAGTCCTTCGAGGCACGGGAGCGTTTCTCTATGTGCTCATGCCCATGCGGGTGACGACCTAGTAGTTCGTCAACGCAGAAATGAAGGGTATCCTGCCCTGGAGAATGAAGGGCTGCCTAGGCGGCGGAGTTGAGTGCATCTCGATGTTTTGCCACCACAGGCTGCGCTTCACTCGATCAGCGATGACCCATCAGTTCGATGGCGGAGGACATCAGGACGATGCCTCACATGGGGCAAGCCAGATCGCGGAGAAGAATCATCGATTGTGACCCTGAGTGGGGACCGCTCATCCCTGTGCCGTCTGGGAGGGGCTTACTTGAGTTCTGCGGAGGTCTTCCCGCCATGCTCTCGAAGAAAGGCGGCAATCTTGGGGCGGTTCGACTTGACCTCATCCACATCGACTTTGATTTTTAGAAAACCAGCGATCAACTTGAGGAATCCGCCAATTTCGTCACTCCATGGCGCCGCGACCGAATTGAGGCTCGTTTCACCGGTGCCATTGGTGGCATTGATTTCGATCTTGTTGCTGACCAGGAGTTCGACCACCGAGAGGTGACCGAGGAAGGCGGCGGAGTGCAAGGCGGTGGCGCCGTCCCGGTTTGTGGCGTTGATGTCCGCCCCGACTGAAAGGAGCAACTCGGCGGCTTCGAGTTGACCGGTTATGGCGGCCCAGGACAATGGGGTGATCCCATTGGGATCTTGCTGGTTTGCGTCCGCTCCGTCTGCAGCCAGCTGAGATTTGAGTGCGTCGAGATTTCCCACCTTGACCGACTCCCAAATGTTCCCTGGGGCGGAGGGGGGGAGGTCGCCACCCGAGGCGGCTCCCATCTTGCGCAAGAATGCCGCGACCTTGGGTCGAGCGACTTGGATTCTTTCCAAATCAAACTTCGTTTGCATCAGGCCGCCGACGAATTGGATGATCCCCTCGAGTTCCTCACTCCATGGGGCGGCGGCGACGTCGAGGGGCGTTTCCCCTTCATCGTTGCGCGCGTTGAGCTCGGCCTTGTTTTCGATCAGGACCTGGATGACCTCGAGTTGGCCAAGAAAAGCCGCGGAATGCATGGCGGTTTGGTTCTGCTTATTCCTCGCATCGATATCAGCACCCTTCTGAAGGAGGAACTTGACGGCCTCCGCTTTCCCCGTCAGGGCGGCCAAGGCCAGGGGAACTGACCCTAAGAAATCCTGAGCGTCGACATCCACTCCCTTGGCGAGTTGGGCCTTGATGCCTTCAAGGTCGCCATTCTTGGCCGAGTTCCAAATCGAGTCTGAGTTCAGGCCACTGGCGAGGGAGGATGGGATGAGCGGAGGATGATCGGGCACTTTGGTCCACTCGGGCATGTCGCTCGAGATCTCAGCGAGGAGATCAGCGCTGCGAGTTCGAATGAAATTCCGAAGTTCTTCGAGTTTTTTCGGGAAATTGGATTGAATGGTGGCGAGGTGGGGGAGGAGGAGTTTTTCGATGCGATCGACCTCCGCCAGGAGGGCGTCCTCCTTCCACAACTCTTCGAGTAATCCATGGAGAGTCCTGGCATAGCGCTCCCGCCCTGATTTTGATTGGTAAAGCTTGTGAGCAATCATGCCCTTGCTCTTGACGGAGATTGGGGCCTTGGGATCGTAATCTAGCTCACTGAATTTATCAAAGAGAGCGTCCGCCCCCCAGGGCAGGAAGTGAAACTTGCCATTCTGGGGATTGAAGTAGGTGAAGAAGTTGTTGTGATTTCCTGAATAGCCGTCCCAAAAACCAAGGAGGCCTTCGACCGCCCAGAAGGTGAAGAAGGAGTCTAGATCAACCAGTTCACCGATGATCTTTTCGGGATCCTGGTCCACCTCCTCACTCTCAAGGATGGCGATGAGTTTTCTGATCATGGCGCGGCCACGTTTGTCTTTCCCAAATTTTTTCTCAAAGCTGCCCTCCCAACCTTCCCGGAAATCGACCACCGTGCCTTCGTAGAGAGTGCCCTTGTCGTTTCCGAATTCCCTTTTGATGAGTGTCTTGCGGATGGTCTCAACATGAGAATAGACCCCCAGGTTGACTCCGTTTACGGTGACTTTCGCAAAGGCACAACGTGGCGCGGGTGCGCCCGCAGCATTGAAGAAGGCGTATCCCATGTACTGATTCACCAAGGTGGAGTCTTGTTTGTTGTTGTTGAGAGTGAGGTTGGTCAGTCCCTCGATCCCGGCCTCCTTGTCGAGATGATTCAATTTGATCTTGAGCGAGGGACGGGTGGCGCTCTGGGAGCCGATGAATCCCTTTTTGCGGAGCCCGACCTTGGGGAACCTGTGTCCGTCGATCGTGACACTGGCTTCGACATAGGTATAGGGACCGGCGATGGGGGCCTCCTTCCGTTTCTCGCTCAGGACTTCAAACAAATTGCGGGTTTGATTCCGGATCGTGTTCCAGTCCACTTCGGCAACGGTAATCTGCACATCGATCACCCGGTCGGTGGGGAAGACCAGATCGAGGGTAAGATCCTCACCGCTTGCCGTGCCGACGGCAGGGAGCCAGGGTTTGCCATTTGCTTTTCCTGGTGTGGGATCTTTGAAAAAAACCACCTTCTTGGCATCGATGCTCCCGCCCTTGAAGGCGTATCCAAAGGACTCTCCTTTGCCCACGCTTGGATAGTAGGGGGCGAATGCGCTGATGGGACTCTGGTCGGAGATTTGGACCACGGCCAGATACTCGCCATCGCCGTCCAACTTGAAATTGGCATGGAGGGTTCCTTCTCCCGGTCTCCGGTTTTTTCCGGAGGCAAATACGGTCACGAAGGCGCCGGCCGGGAGTGCGCGCGCGGGCAATTTCCATTTCAAGAGGTTCTCTTCGTCATCAGTGAGGGCGTATTTCCCAAGCGCAACCGCCTCCGAGCCATTGTTGAAGATCTCGAGCCAATCAGGGTGATCGCCATCTTCGTCAGCAAAGTCATGGCCGCCTCGTGCCATGACCTCGGAGATGACAAGCTCAGCACTGGCAGAGGTAACTAGAGCTGTAAGACAAAAGAGGCGAGAAACGAGGGAAAGGGAATTCATGACTGGGAGAGCGGTATCGATCATAGATGGCGCGAGCGAGGGGACGAATCCGCACGATGATACACATTGAGGACACGATGCCGAATCCGCGGTGACCGGCCAACTCGACGACGCCTCTTCTCCTGCTAGTCTTCGCAGTATGAGAGCCTGCCCCAGGCCCCTCATTCGGACGCTCCCCCTGTTCTCCCCATTTGCCTCCGAGGAATATCACCCTCTGCGCGGCAAGACGGCGGGGACTCGAAAAGCGGTGTTCTTGAAGGGGTCGAACTTGCCTCTCCGTAGGATCAAATTCGTCGATCATCCGCTCACCAAGGATTTAACCGGGAAGAGAGGGCGAGGCTGTGAACCATCGGAACAGGGAGGGTATAACCGAGGGGATCCAGTTCGGCGGACTTCCGGCACTGGGGTGGCCATTTCCGGGGACATGGAGGTCGGGCTTGCTCGCGTGGCAGGAATTCGATTCACTTCTAGCACCATCGCGCCTCAGATCGCGGGGAGCCCCCAGCCTGACCACCCCGCGTTATTGAGCATTGAGAAGAGTCTCGCAAGGACTCGGTGAAATAGAAAATCCTGCCCTTAGAAATGACTCTCTTCCTTCCTTTCCATCGCCATGCCTTGAGAAAGGCGATGGGCGTCACTACGGCCCTCCTCGTCTTGGCCTCCCTCGCGCCGGCCCAGGTCACGATCTCCGAACTTGTGGCGGTTGCGGACGAGAGTTTTCGCGATTCCGATGGCGCCCCAGCCGACTGGATCGAGCTCACCAACAGCGGGTCGCTGCCAGTATCCCTGGGTGGCTTCCATCTCACCAACAACCGCAACGACTTGACGAAGTGGACCTTTCCAGAGGTCGACCTTGGGTCGGGCAGCTCGTTGGTGGTCATCGCCTCGGGTAAAGACCGAACAGGCGGGGAATTGCACACCAATTTCACCTTGGACCGGGCCGGTCACTATCTGGCGCTGGTCGGATCCGATGGGACCACGATTGTGAACGAGATCGCGCCGGGCTATCCTGAACAATTTGAACACATTTCCTACGGAAGGACCAACGCGCCCGGACTCACCTTCGGCTATTTTGAGAGGCCAACACCCGGGACGCCCAATGGTCCGGTTTCGACCTCGCCGCCGGCTGATGTTGTCTTCTCCGAGGCCAGCAGGATGTTTGCAAGGTCTTTTCGCGTGGCCCTGAGCTGTGCTACTCCGGGCGCTGTGATTCGTTTCACGATCGACCAGAGTGTGCCGACCCAGACCTCTCGGCAGTATGGTTCGCCGATCGGGATTGGGGGCAGCAGACAGTTGCGGGCCCGCGCGTTCCTGCCGGGAGCCTTGGACGGGGCCGTCACGACCCATTCCTATCTCAAGATGGCAGGCGAAGTTCCCTCTTTTTCCTCGGACCTGCCGGTTATCGTGCTCTCCACTTTCGGCACGGGCTCGCCCCCGTCCACGAATTCCACCTTGCGGAAAGCCGCCTACCTTTTCTTCTTCGAGCCCGATCCTGTGACTGGGCTCACGACCCTGACCCAAAGTCCGGCCCTGACCACTCGTTCCGGAGTGCGCCGGCGGGGTTCCAGCTCCGGGGGATGGCCGAAGTATTCCTTGTCGGTCGAAACTTGGCGCGATGGGGATGACGAAGATCGCAGTATTAAACCTTTCGGGATGGACAAGGAGGCCGACTGGATTTTGAACGCGCGTTATGAGTGGGACCTGGCCCTGATCCGTAATCCGTTCGTCTATCAACTCAGTCGCCAAATCGGGCGCTATGCTCCACGCACGAGATTTGTAGAAGTGTTTTGTGACACGAGTGACACGGTCCTCTCGGACCTTGATTACTTTGGAGTCTATACCCTCACGGAGAGGATCGAAATGGATGCAGACCGGGTGGATATCGAAGGCCTGAGGCCCTGGGAAAATTCTGAGCCGGAAATCACGGGTGGATACATTTTCAAGAACGACCGCCCGGATCCCGGCGAACCCACCATGAACGTTGCAGGCATGGGGCGAATCACCAATGTCGATCCCGATGGTTTGGAACTTTCAAGCCAGCAACGTTCATGGCTCACCAGTCATCTTAACGCCCTGAACTCCGCCCTTCTCCGCCGACCCTCGGGCATCAACCCGAGCACCGGTCTTCATTTTTCGGACTACATTGATGTCGATTCCTTCATCGATCACCACCTTCTCAACATCATGGTGATGAACATCGACTGGGGTCGCCATAGCGCGTTTTTCTACAAAGATCGAGGCGGCAAGATATTCAGCGGCCCGGTCTGGGACTACGATCGCAGCCTCGGCTGTGAGGATGTGCGCGGTAACGACCCGTTTGTCTGGGATGGAGGGGTCAACAATGTCGGCACGGTCTCCAGTCACACCTGGTTTGATTCGCGCTTCCCGTGGTATGGGTATCTCTTGGGCCCCACCGAGCATCCCCAGGATGCCTACTACCCGGATATCCGACAGCGCCATACCGATCGTTGGTTTGCACTTCGCAAGCGGGAATTTGCGATCTCCAATCTTCATGGCATCATTGACTCGATGGCGGATGAAATCCGTCAGGCTCAAGTGCGCAACTTTGAGCGCTGGACTCAGCATCCTCCCAATGGGGGCGCGTTCGCCGGACCCGAAGTGACTGGTTGGGAGGCAGAAATTTCCCATATGAAGGGATGGCTGGATGCGCGAGTGACCTGGCTTGACGAGCAGCATCCCATCGTGCCCGCCTTCAACACCACGGGTGGTGCGACGGAGGTTGGGTTTTCCCTTGCGATGGGATCTCCAGAGGCCCGGGTTTTTTACACCACCGATGGGACCGATCCGCGGGAGGCAGGTGGCGCGCGCTCCCCAAGTGCACTCTCCTTTCCAGGGCGTCTGCTCACCACCACCCTCGTCGACGAAACTTCTCCCTGCCGTTATCACGTTCCGTCTGACGAAACGCTCGGTCTCAACTGGACTGCGGATTCGGACAGTTTCGATGACTCTGCCTGGCAGGAAGGGGCGGGCGGAGTCGGCTTCGAATCAAGCGGTGGGATTTCGGAGTTGATCGATACCGATATCAGCAGCGAAATGTTGGGAGTGAACGCGAGTTGTTACCTGCGTTACCCGTTCGAGATTCAGGATGCGGAGCACATTGCCTCAATCATTCTCTCCCTGAAATGTGACGATGGCTTTGTCGTTTATCTCAATGGAGTGGAAGCTGGTAGTTTGCTGCGACCGTCGAATCTGGCCTGGAACAGCACTACCGCGGACAACCAGGCCCGACCCGGCCGCGACGCGACCGTTCTCAGCACTCCGATTGTCCTGGACCTTACCGCCTTCAGGGATCGATTGCGCAACGGCTCCAACCTACTCGCCCTCCACGGGTTGAATGCCACCACTGCAGGAACTGACTTTCTCGTACAGCCCGAACTGAACGTGACCCGCATCTCGACCTCCTCGTCCCTCACCATCAACACGACGCAGACCGTCATCGCGCGCTCCTTCAACGGTTCGACTTGGAGCGCTCCGGAAAGCGTCACCCTCGTGGTGGTCGATGATATTGCGACTAGTGCCAATCTGGTGTTCTCAGAAATCATGTATCATCCATCCGATCCGGATGAGGCCGAGATTGCAGCCGGCTACGAGGACGCAAATGTCTTCGAGTTCCTCGAGTTTCTCAACATTGGCGAGGGGGCGATCTCCCTGGCGGGACTGCAATTCAGCAAGGGACTGGCATTCGAGTTTTCGGAGTCGTCCGTTCCCCGGTTGCAACCAGGAGAGCGTGCCCTCCTGGTGCGCAATCGGGATGCCTTCGAGCATCGCTATGGGCCTGGGCTGAGCACTCGTATCATCGGTGAGTTTGCCAATAACACCGGCTTGGACAACGGCGGGGAACGCCTGGCCGTAATCGCGGTGGACGGGAGTATTGTTCGGGACTTTGAGTACAACGACCGCGCGCCGTGGCCTCTCCCTCCGGACGGTGGCGGCCACAGTCTCGTGCTCAGAAATCCCTCTTTCAATCCCGATCACGGCGTAGCCGCCAACTGGCAGAGCAGTGCCGCCCCAGGCGGTACGCCCGCGGGCGTGGACTCCTTGAATTTCGTGACTTGGGCGGCGCAATTCGGGGACCCCGCTTTCGACTCCGATCACGACCAGGATTCTCGCGTCGCGCTCCTCGAGTTCGCTGAAGGCGGAGACCCCACCATCGCCGAATCTCCAACCGATGCGGTCCGCGTGCTAGCGGACCCGCTGGATGGATCCGTCAGGGTAGTGTTCCGGCGAAATCTCCGGGCCGCAGGATTGCGGATAGAACTTGAGAGCTCCGATGACCTTCTCAATTGGCGATCGGCTGACGATGACTGGTTCTTCCTTGGCGAGGAGATTCTTGGTGACGGCCGGGCAATGGTTTCGTTCCGCTCAGCGCCGGGCGTGGAAGCGAGGTTCATTCGCCAGCGGGTGAGCATGCCCTGAGCCCGTCAAATGCGTGGATGAAGATAGAATGGGGCTCCTCATCCCCCTCTTCACTCTCACTGGATGGATCGTGCCGAGGAGCCGGGTTGACCTCTTCGCTAGAATGGCCCTCTGATGAGATCAGGGAAGGAGTGCCCGCGGATGATTGGACCCTTGCGGCTCGATGAAAACCGGGGGAGGGGACTTGATGATGGACGCGGGTGTTCGCGTGCGTAAGGTGAAAAATCGGAAGGGTTGCCCTCTGCGTCAAGATTCAAGATGAAACCTCTTACCGTCGCCCTAGCCTTGTTGAGCTGGTTGGCAGCCGCCAGAGCCGCGGAGTTTCATCCGATCTTGAGCGTGACTTCTCCTTCCGCAGAATCCGACTTGTGGCCCGTGTCAAACTTGCTTCAGGGCCCTGGAATTGGATTCGCAAGTGACGATCCACACGACCAGCTCGGCAGCGGGGCCTCTCATCGTTGGGTTACCGATGCCCCGGGGGGATTCCCTTCCGACTACATTGACGAGACCGGCAAACCGGCCCTGGTCTTTGATCTGGGTGAGGATCGCGCCCTATCGGAGGTCAGTGCCTGGGGATACACCACCACGAATGCCAATGGAGTGAGCCGCTTCAGCTTGCGCTTCGCCAATGCTGTTGAGGGCGATGGAAATTTCGGTGCATCGATCGACTACCATCCTTTCTTCGACTGCGTGATCGACGATGGACTCCGTCAGAGCTTCGAGTTCGAACAGGTCATCGTAGCGCGTTATGTTGAATTCACCTGCGAAGACAATTTTTATACGAATGGTGGAATCGGCCCTCCGGAGGGAGGGGACCGGGTCGGTCTTGGCGAAGTTGCTTTCGAGGACGCGGTTCCGAATCCCAATCCGATTCTTGAAGTGGGCGCCGCACTCGATTTTGGAAATCCCGACGTCTATCCTGGTTCCACCACTCTGATCCTGACCGTTGCAAACCTCGGGGGCGATCACGCCTTGCAAATCAACTCGGTGAAGGTTTTGCCGAACGCAACCGGCTCCCAGTATTTTGCAGTCACGAATGAAGCTCTCACCGTGGCCGCAAGCGCAAGCGTTGAACTTTCCATTTTCTTCGACTCGGCCGGGCGCGAAGGCTGCTTTAGCGCAAGTCTCGAACTCGAATCCAACGATCCAGCCAACCCGCAAGTCACGGTCTCGCTTCTTGCAGGCCTCAATTGCATTCAGCCGAATCCTGAAAAACCGACCTTTTCGGTGGAAGGAGGCACCTTCGCGGGAAGTTTTGAACTCGAGTTGACGACGGCATTCTTGGGCGCACACATTGTCTTTACCACCGACG
>JAPKFB010000102.1 GCA_028821775.1 Roseibacillus sp. | reverse complement strand
AAGCCTACCGAGCGCCGCGAATGGAACCACCTACTTCGAACCGATTACCATCGACGCCACCACTCAGGTTCGGGCGGCCACCATCAGCGCCCTCCTCGACCCGGCGGTGGGCACGGAGAGTTATGTGCGACTTGCCCCAGGTTTGGCAGACTACCAGTCGGGCCTGCCGATTTTGATCATCGAAAACTTTGGAGCAGGAACGATCCCCAACAAGGGATGGTCAACGAACACGCAGACCGGTGGGGGGCTCATCCAGCCGGAGCGACAACCTGCTTTTCTAAGTGTGATCGCTCGCGATCCCCTCACCGGGTCGGCCTCCATTTCTGCGGCCCCGGAAACAGACTCCCGGATTGGAATTCGCGTGCGGGGAGCGTACTCATCCACCTGGAATCCGAAGCCCTACAGCTTGGAGACCTGGAAGCAGAACGGCGATGTCGATCGTAAGGTGAGCCCGCTCGGACTCCCCAGGGACTCCGACTGGATCCTCTATTATCCGCACCCGAGCTACGACCGGACCATGCTCTACAATACCTTTATCTGGGAGCTCAGTCGTGAAACTGGTCGCTACGGCACACGCTTTCGCTTTGTCGATGTCTTCGTCAACGAGGACGGCGGCGATCTCAGGGCCTCCGATCATCGCGGTGTCTACGCGTTGGGTGAGAAGGTTGCCCGCGGCCGCGAGCGCCTCGATTTCACGGCCCTGAGCGCGGATGGCGCGAGCGGCGGATGGCTCTTGGGGATCAATCGGATGGACCCAGTCCCGATCTCCGGTTACCCCACTGAGAATGGAGCCACTTCGCCCCAGTTTTTTCACACCGCCGGCCCCAATCGAATTCAGCAAACCTCTCCCAACGTTGCCGGGCAGGCGGACGACATCCCTCGCCAGTACAACGCCTTCATCAATTTCGAGGACCCGAACGGCTATCGCATTACCCGGACGCAACGGAGAGCGCTCGAAAGCTGGTTCCGAGAATTTGAGGATGTCTTCTACGACGATGCCCTTTGGCGCGATCCCGTGAATGGCTATCGCAAGTATGTCAACACGCGCGACTTCATCGACTACTTCCACCTGCTCAACCTCGCTCGACAAGGTGACGGACTCCTCTTGAGTATCTTCCCCTGGGTGAGTTCCGGAGAACGCAAACTACACATGGGGCCGATGTGGGATTTCAACAACGGCGCCTATGGGGGGAATGCGACCTCGACTCTCTTCTTCCGGAGCGACCGCCTTTGGTATCCGAGGCTCTTCGACGACCCCGACTATCTGCGTGAACACATTGACCGATGGTACGCGTTGCGTCGCGGATCGCTGGCAGACGACAACATGATCGCAATCCTCGATCGACAAAGGGCCGGAATCCCCCAGGAACTCGCCTCTGCTCAGGGACTCTCGGCGTCCACCTGGACCAATCGGCTCAACTCGATGAAATCGTTTCTCACCCGGCGCGCAGCCTGGATCGACAGCCAGTTTTTTGAGCCTCCCCAGTTCAGCTCTGCGGGTGGCATCGTGGGCTCCGCATTTACACTCAGTATGCGAAAGCCGCTGAGGGTATCGGGCACGATTTATTACACTCTCGACGGAAGCGATCCGCGTGCTCCGGATGGCCTTGCGGCACCAGGAGCGGTCCCCTACCTCGGCTCTTTCGCACTCCAGAGATCCGTGCGGGTGCAAGCCCGGATCCTCTCGAATGCCGCCGAATGGTCGGCAGTCAACGAGGCGACCTTTGTGGTGGGGCCTCCGGCCGATTCAACCAACCTGGTGATTTCAGAGTTGATGTATCACCCGGCAGATCCCGATGCGGAAGGGGAGTTCATTGAACTGCTCAATATCGCGGAGGAGCCGATAGATCTAACCGGAGTTTCATTCACGGACGGCATCGAATTCACCTTTCCGGCGGATGTGATTCTTGCTCCGGGGGAGCGGGTCTTGCTGGTCGCCAACCAAAACGTCTTCGAGGTGTTGCACGGCTCCGGATTTCGGATTGCGGGTCAATTTGAGAATCATACCCGACTGGAGAATGCCGGGGAACGGATTGTCCTGAACGGGGCGGATTTCAATCCAATCCACATCTTTGTATACGACGACCGCTCACCGTGGCCACGAGCCTCCGATGGGCTCGGTTTTAGTTTGGTCCTGCTCGATCCTCTTTCTAATCCGGATCATGGCAATGGTGCCAACTGGCGTCGCAGTGGCGCGCTTGGGGGGCAACCCGGGAGGTCGGACTCCACCCGGTTTGAGGGAGATCCGATTGCGGATCTCGACGGCGATGGGCGCAATGCAGTGCTCGAGTATTTTTATGGGACCTCCGATTTGGATCCCCTCGATCGTGTGCATGGACTGAGGGTGGCAGTGGATCAATTCGGTGCGCTCTCGGTTTCCTTCCCTCATGACGCCTCGGCAGATGAGGCCGTCGCCATTATAGAAATCTCTGCTGACCTTCAATCGTGGGTGCCGGCAACCGCCCTTGGCGAGTCGGAGATCGAATTGGGCGCCCTCGTTTTCCAAACCTGGCAACTGGACCCAAGGCCCTCCGAAGCACGCTTTATCCGATTGCGGGTCATGATCGCCCCGTGAATTAATGACGCCGGCCTGTCTTCATTCCTTGGGGCCAGGATGCGCTCAAGGGGAGCTTCGTTTCGCGCGGTAACGGCCTTCAATTTCGAGCACCTTTCCATCAAGTTTGTGCTGGTAGCCGCCTTCGAGAGTAACCGATTCTGGGCTTGAGGCGATCACGTCCTTGGTCCAGATCACATCGTTCCCATTGCGGAGAATACAACGTCCTTCAGCGAGAAACTCGCGCGTATACGACTCTAGATAGATCCATTTGCCGAGGATGGCGTGATTCTTGAGCGACTCGGGCTGCTTGAATTCCGGCACGGGAATCTCGATCCCATCGGGCAAGGGCGTGTGGTAGGGGGGCAGTTTGCGAAGGCGAATGTTCCTGAATTCGATCGGCGCGCCTTCAGACTCCAGACAAAGATATCCCGTGGCCGGGTTGATCTGATTGCCGCCTGAGACTTCGACTCCGTTCACCCATAGCCGAATCTCACCGTCAATCCCACGAAGGTAATAGTGGTTCCACTGATGAATTCCCAAGGTGGTGTTCTGTGAGGGAAAGCTGCGTCTCCCATTCGGAGCAACCGGCGCAAAGGGGATCATCTTGATGGGGCCGACGGGAAATACATCTCCGTGACTGGTAAACCAGTCTCCCTTCTTTTTGTACTGGGCCTCGTAAATCTCACGGTAGCCCAGGTCCAGCACTTGCACTTCGATGCCGTGTGGCAGGCTCGCTTTCCCCTGAATCAGATTGATGAGTGACTTTGCGGTGGCCCATACAAAGATCCCTGAATTGCCACCCTTCTGCTTGTGCATCCAGTCTGCTGACAGTTCAAAATTCCTCAACGGCTCTCGATAGCGAATTACACCCGTCGGTTTTCCCGTGCACCAGGTATGACTGCCTTCCCACTTCCAAGTGTCAGCCCGACAATTGACATTGACGAAATCTTCACCAGTCAACTCGACCCACCCCGGTCCCAACCCGCGACTGAACTTCGGTACAAGTTTCGGCTCTGTCGCTGCTGACTGGCCAAGATCAGAACTCATCAGGTAAGCTGCGATATCGCGGACGTCCTGATTGGATAGACCCATGGCTGATGCAGAAGGCATCCACGAATGATTTTTCAAATACTCAATCTTGGCATGTGGTTGCCGATGCGGCACTTTCAAGGTAATGCCGCCAACCGTTTTCACCCGAATCGCACCTGCATGCCAACTGTATCCTTTGGAAATGCCCTCCAGCCGATGCCCTTTCTGAGTGACGACAAGCGCCTGTTCAAAGCCGTGAGCCCGTTCGGCAGAGGGATCTATGAGGGCTCGAATGATGGTTTGGACATCCCTTACCTGTCCCCAATTGCTCAAATCAGGGCCGAAAGACACCCCGCTCTTACCGATCTTGTGGCACATCAGGCACAGCGCGGCCTTGGCCTGTCCATTGCGGATTTTCGATTCGAGCGCGGCAATGTCATCGACTGAGTCCAGTTCAGTGGCGGTCCCGAAGGATTTTGGGATAAGGTAACTCCGGGTCAAGGCCACGGGCGCCGGATCATTGATATCCTTTTCCAGGAACTCGCTGATAACGAGTTGAAAGCCCTTCCCTTGGAACCGTGGATGCCCACCGAAACGCGCCATGAAGGCCCGGTTGCGTGCGCGCTCTGCCGCATTGTAGCTTAGCCCGAAGGTATAGGCCAGGCGCCGGAAGGAATCAACGCTGGTGTCCTGCTCCAATATACACTCAGCCAGATCATCCAGGGCGTGGGCCGAGCGCAAGCGCCAGGCGAGATTTTTCTGACGCACCGTCCATTCCTTCGGATTGGGCTGCAGAGGTCGCACAATACGATCGTACACTTCATCACTGCGGCCATCGCAGACCGCGCCCAAGGCCTCGAGATACCAGCGATTTTTGCCATCATAGCCGGCAATGATACGGGTCAGGGGCTCGCTCATCGCACTCAGTTCGACGTTGCGCAAGGCATGCATCACTTCCCGACGCACCGCAGGGGATGAATCATCGGCAAGCTGAGCTACTATTGGCAGCATCGGTTCCCTACCGGCCAACCGCAGTGCACGGAATGCCACAATACGCTCCTGCGCATCCGCAGAATTCAGCAGCGTTTCAAGATATTCCACCGCGCGCGCATTGCTGAGCTGGGCAAGAATAAATACCGCCCGAGCGCGGTAGTACGGGTTCTCTGCATTCGCCTTGATGAAGCCTAGCAGCGCGTCAGTTGCACCGTCAACCTGCTTGAGCTTATCCTGTGCAACCCAGCGAACACCGGGGGCAGGACTCTTCAGCGCGGCAAGCAGCCCTGCCGTCGTCATGAAGTCAATGGCGGGCAATTGCACCCTCGCTTCATCCTCGCGCGCGAGCCTGAAAATTCCCCCTTCGGCATTGCCTGAACCACGGGCATTGACCGACGAGTTCCAATCACTGACAAAGAGTGAGCCATCCGTGTTGGCGACGATGTCGGTAGGCAGAAAGGCAGCTGCTGACTTGTTCGATGAATTGCGATCTGCGGCGAAGAACGCTTTGTTCAAATCCAGAAGTTCGATCTGGGCGTCACGCAGTTCCGGCCGAAAACTGAACACCGCACGATGAACCGTTTCACAGAGCAGGTAGAGCCCTCGATGCTCCTTACCTAGTTCATCACCCTCAATGAAATAATCACCTGTCGGGGCACCCGGACCCCACATGTTGCCCGGCGGAGTCACGCCGGGGAAATGCTGGCGCCAGTGTCCCTCATCGCGGCGCAAGGAACTTTTACTATGCCGCTCATAGGCACTCTCCATAATCTCCTTGGTCACAACCTTCTCTTCCCAGCTCTTGGCAGAATCTTCCCAGGAACGATTGCCATTCTCGAGGCTGGCGTAGCCGAAATTGGAAAATTCCATGACCCACGCCGCCCGAGCGTGGGTTGGATCGTCGTTGTCGCCCTGCAGGATATCACCGAAGGAGGTGACCAGCATGGCGTGCGGGTTGCGGGTGTTCTGAAAAACAAGCTCTGCGTTGCCGCCGTCCGGATCCATCCGCAGGCCAAATCCGCCGACATACAGACGACCGTCGTGACTGAGCTTGCCAATGCTAGCCGGGTTCTGACTGTAATACGAGCTGGCATGGATCTCACGCCCATCCGCCATCGTTACGTCCGCTCCGATATTGCCGTGGTTTACATACCATTTACCACTTGGCCCCGGCACAACAGCATGGAGCGCGTGGTCGTGGTCTCGGCCGTGAAAGCCCTTGGCGATGATTTCTTCCGTATCAACTTTCGGATCAAATACATCGTCACGATTAAGATCAGTGTAGACATGGATATTCGGGGCCATTGAGACCACGATGACATTGTCAAAGACGCTGATCCCGAGGGGCTTTGAGCTGAAGGTCGGGCCAAATAGTTTCACCGTATCCGCGCGCCCATCGTTATCGCTGTCTGCCAGGATCTTGATGCGCGCATGGGGCGCGTTCTGCAGACCCGAATGTTGGAGATCTTCCGTCACCCACACGCGCCCTTTCGCATCCACATCCATCGCCACCGGACTGTGAATCATGTCGCTTCCGGCCCACCGAACCGCTTTGAGCGATTCGCTCATCCGAAAACTTCCGAGTGCGTTGTCCTGCTGCACGGACAAACCCCCGCTGGAGGCAAGCCACGCGGAGGCAAAGCGCCTGCCGAGTTGGAGCATTCCGTCGGCATTAAAATGCGCCGCCCCACCGGATCCGGTTCGAGGAAGATCGACGGTTTTAACCAAGATCGCGTCCTTGTCGCGCTGGCATACTCTAAGTTGCCCCTTGCGTGCGATTTCCCCAAAGGCCCAGTTGTGGCTGTTGATCTGGCCAATCCCAAAGGGCAACGACGGGGCCTTGAGATCCGCTCGAAGGGCTTTGATCATGGCCTCCAACAAGCGCTCGTAATCCTGGGCCATCTTCTGACTGATGCCTGCTTCGTGTTCTCCCTGCATCCATAGAAAACCCGCTAGCTTCCATTGCTTGCCATCCCGATCCAGAGCTGTGAGCGCGTCCCGCACGTGTGCCAACAAGGTCTGATAAAGTTGGCCCGCTGGACGCCCATCGGCAGGTGGATGCCAGTTCCGTCCACCGTCCTTGAAATCCCCCAGGCTGGGAATGTAATCGCGGTAATCGCGGCTGCGTGCTATTCCGGTCCCACCCACGGCGTACTTGATGATGGCGATCTTTTGGCCAGGCATGGTGCCTGCCAATTCATGGGCAAAGCCGATTTCCGGTCCAAATGATCCGGTGTGACCCTTTCCCGATTTCGCTACCCGCAGATCATTCCAGTCACAAGAATCTTGCTGAGAGCTCTGTTGAGGACCGTAGAAAAGAATGCCCGGTTGATGCCCAAGAGTTTCAGGAAACTCAGTGAGTCCCTCCTTGTATTCTTTGGTATTGTTATAGCCTACCGCATTGGATTGACCCGCGAGAATGAACACCCGGATGGACCGGTCATGTTTAATCATCACATCACTCCCCTTCGCAGGCGGGAGTTCGTCAGACCGGGCCCCAATACCTGAGCAGATGAACAACACGATGAATAATTGTTTCAAAACCAGGTTTACTGTCATGTTGCTGTGCTCTCATCCAGGGCCTCAGACGATGAATTTCGCGCTGCGGGGGCCTCGAAGGAGGCTATCGACTCAAGATCGAATTGGGAGCCCTTCCTTTTGAAACCTGACAACATTGCGCGTAGCTCTCGAGGGTTCGCCTGGTTCGACTGTCCGTCATGATCCAACCCCCGGGTTGACGGCGCGAGATCGTCAATATTCATTGGCGACAGGTGATCGATCTCCGTATTGTGCGCCGCCCTTCCACCTGATGAATTTGCGTTATTCACCTCTCATCCTCTCCGTGTCACTTCTGGTTGGCTGTTCCGATGAAAGACAGGATCCGGGGAGACAAGCCAAGGAGGACCCCGAGCAGACGTCGCGCGATTTGCCGGAAGGATCAATCGAATCGCAGCCGCTGCTCAGGAAGCTGGCGGGAGATCTCGAGGAAAAGCCCCTTTATGAGAAGCTTGATGCCGAAGGGACGGGCATCGACTTCATCCATCTCTGGAAACCGAGCAGTCCCCAGGAAGAGTTGCTGCAGAAGACCGGATTCACGGGAGGTGGCATTGCCTTGGGTGATTACGATCACGATGGGTTGTGCGATCTTTACTTCACCCGACCCCATGGCGGTGGGCGCCTCTATCGAAATCTTGGCGGCTTCAAGTTTGCAGACACCACGGAGTCAGCTGGTCTCGCCATGGAGGGTTCGTGGTGCACCGGGGCGAGTTTTGGGGACTTGAACAACGACGGGTTGCTCGACCTCTATGTCTGTGCCTACGGTTCGGAGAACCGACTCTATCTCAACCGGGGAGACGGGACCTTCCTCGAGCGTGCAAGAGCATGCGGGCTCCATCTCATGGGGGCGAACGTCAAGATGGCATTCGCCGACTACGATCTCGATGGTGACTTGGACGCCTACCTGGTCACCAACCGGCGGGAGCCCATCGGCAGTCCCAAGATTGAGTATGAGGGGAGCCCGGGAAGCTACACCGTGAAGGAACGCTATCGTGAATTGGTCAGTGTTATCAACCTGCCCAATGGCGAACAGAAATTCACCAAGGCGGGTCAGTTCGATCACCTCTTCAAGAATCTCCTGATGGAAACGGGTGAGTTGAGATTTGCGGACGTGAGCCAGCATGCTGGCATCGCCGGACCGGACCATGGGCTCGATGTGACCTGGTGGGATTACGATGCGGATGGCTACCCTGATCTCTACGTGTCGAATGACTTCACCGACCCGGACAAGTTCTACCGCAATCGCGGTGACGGCACGTTCGAGAACATTCTCGGAAGCGCGCTTCCTCACACTCCGTGGTTCTCGATGGGTTCGGCTACGGGCGATCTGAACAACGACGGCCGTCTCGACCTGGTTGTCGCCGACATGTCCGCGACCTCTCACTACCGTGAGAAAATAGCGATGGGCGCGATGGATGCGGTAGCGTGGTTTCTCGACACTGCAGATCCCCGTCAGTACATGCGCAATGCCGTTTACTTGAACACGGGGACCTCGCGCTTTTTGGAGGCTGCCCATCTCACCGGATTGGCCAGTTCGAACTGGACCTGGTCGATGAAAATCGCGGACCTCGATGAAGACGGATTTGAAGATGTCTTTGCGACCAATGGTTTCCCCTTCGACTACCTCAACAGTGATTTCGCGGACGAACTTGCCAAGAGCGGTCGCGCCAGTGATCCCAGCGCCTGGCGTGAGGCTCCGCGCCTCCCGGAGAAGAATCTCGCCTTTCGAAACGATGGCGATTACGGGTTTCAGAAAGTGGGTCAGGCGTGGGGGATCGACCAGCTTGCAATCAGTTTTGGTGCCGGGTTGGGTGATCTTGATGGCGATGGAGACCTCGATTTGGTCGTGAACAATTTTTCCTCCGCGCCGGGCATTTTCCGCAATCGTTCTGCGCGCCATCACCGGATCAAGATCCGCCTGCAAGGGACCCGCAGCAACCGCTCCGGGTTGGGTTCCCTGGTGCGAGTGACCACCGTCTCGGGCCTGCATGTGCGCTTCGTCAATGGTGGTGGCGGCTTCATGTCTTCTGACGAGCCGGGCGTGGTCTCCCTGGGCCTTGGAGATCAGGATCGGATCGCCCACCTGAGTGTGCGCTGGCCAAGCGGGGTGAGGCAGGAGTTCGAGAACCTTGCGGCGGATCGTTTCTACATCATCACTGAACCGACCGCGGGAGCGGCTGCCGCGCCACTGGCTCCCATCCCCCCCCTTTTCGAGAAATCCGAAATGCTTGCGGCGGCATGTCACGTCGAGCGGCCATTCGAGGATTTTGCCCTCCAGCCGCTGCTCCCCAACAAACTCTCGGAGTTCGGGCCTTCCATGGCCTGGGGGGACCTCGATGGCGACGGCGATCAGGACCTTTTCCTCGGAGGGGGCGCCGGGCAAGCGGGACAGGTTTTTCTGTGTTCAGAGCCGGGGATCTTCGTCAGCCTCGGAGGTGAGACCGGGTTCTCTTCGGATCGGGAGTGCGAGGACATGGGCTGCGCGTTCTTTGACGCCGATGGCGACGGCAGACTCGATTTGTATGTCGCCAGTGGCGGAGTGGAATCTCCGCTGGGAGCGGTCGGCTACCTCGATCGTCTTTACCTGAATCAGGGGCCGGACGCATCACCGCGTTTTGTGAAAGCTGGAGAAGCGCTTCCTGACCTTCGCGACAGCTCCGGCCCGGTTGCGGTGGTCGACTACGATCGCGATGGTGATCTCGATCTCTTCGTCGGTGGACGACTGATGCCCGGTAGCTATCCCTCTTCACCGATGAGCCGACTCCTGAAAAACGAGGATGGAATATTCTCTGTCGATGGTGAACCGCTCGCGCTTGGAATGGTGACCGATGCCATTTGGGCCGATGTCAATGGGGATCGCTGGCCCGATCTGATGGTGACCACCGAGTACGGTCCAGTGCGTTCCTTCCTTAATCGGGAGGGCGAAATCATTGAACACACCGCCGCCTCGGATCTGAGTCAGTTGTTGGGCTGGTGGAATGGGATCGCGGGTGCGGATGTCGATGGAGATGGCGATCTCGACTTCGCGGTCAGCAATTTCGGGCAAAACACCAAGTATCATCCCACCGTCGAAAAGCCGCAGGTAATTTACCATGGCGAACTCGCGGCTTCGGGGATGAAGAATCTCGTGGAGGCGAAGCTTGGGGAGGGTGGGGGACTGCTTCCAGTGCGAGGCAAAAGCTGTTCGGTTCATGCCATGCCTCATCTCCAAAAGAAATTTCCCACCTTCCACCAATTTGCGAGTGCCAGCTTGGAGGAGATTTATCCTGCGTCTCTGCTGGCGAGTTGCCTGCGACTGGAGGTCAACACCCTTGAGAGCGGCATCCTCCTCAATGATGGCACGGGAGTATTTCGCTTCCGGCCCTTCCCGCGCTTGGCCCAGGTTTCCCCAGGATTCGGGGTGGCCTTTCTGAATGCCGATGGAGACTCGCATCCGGACCTCTTCATAGCGCAGAATTTCTTCGCTCCACAACGTGAAACCGGCCGCATGGATGGGGGACTGAGTATCCTGCTCAAGGGAGTTGGCACCGGAGAATTTCTCCCGATCGATCCAGCTCAGAGTGGCATTCTGATTCCCGGTGATGCTACCGCAGTGAAGGCGCTCGATCTCAATGGGGATTCCCATCCGGATCTCGTGGTCGCTACCAATGCGGGTCCAGTGCAGGTGTTTTTGCGGCTTTCGAAGTAGAAAGGTGACTCGTCGTTGCCAGGCTCGAGGACAAGGGCTTTTCTTCTTGTGATCGCCACCCGATCTCATAAACTTAGGGGTGTTTAGGATTTTTTATGGATAATCTAGCCCTTTCCTGAAGATGAACAAAACCATTACTACTCTCGCCCTGATTTTAACGTCGGCCGCGATTTCGAGTGCCAGCCACGTCTTCGTGAGCCCGATCAGCGCCACCTCAACAACGTCAGGCGATCTCTGGCCGGTTTCGAATCTCGTGCAAGGCCCCGGCGTGGGGTTTGATGCCGCCGCTCCTCACGGCCGAATTCTGGGCGGTTCTGCTGGCAACTGGGTCACCGGTGCTCCCGGTGGGTTTCCCTCCGATTTTATCGCAGTGGCTGGCGCCCCCGTGCTCGTCTTTGACCTCGGGAGCGACAGTGCGATCAGCGCAATCCACACTTGGGGATACTCCGTCACCAATGCCAATGGCGTGATGGATTTCAGTCTTCGCTTCGCGACGGATGCCGATGGACTCGGTGGCTTCGGAACTTCGATTGCAGCCAATCCACTCTTCTCGATGTTAATCGATGACATTCCCATGCAGACCAACGGACTTGGGGGCGTAATTACCACAAGATACGTGGAGATGACGGCTCTCACGACTCACATCACCAATGGCGGAAGCGGCCCGCCAGCAGGGGGCGACCGCGTTGGCCTCGGCGAAGTATCCTTCAGCATTCCAGAGCCCTCCATCTCCCTCCTCGGCCTTTTGGCGTTCGGGGGTCTCGCCCTGCGCCGCCGGAGAATATAGCGGGGCGCCTTGCTAGTTAGTTTTCAATACCGCGCCCGCCTCGTAATACCCTCGAGGCGGGCGCTTTATCTTCCCTTTGACCGACCTTCTCTCCTCAGAACTCCATTTCAAGAAATCATGAATCGTTCCCATTGTTTCTCACCCCTCGTCCTGGCGCTCACTCTTGGCGGATTCTCCATTGTCCACGCGGCCAATTTCCATCCCATCGCCCGCATCGGAACCAATATGGCCGACGGCAATTCCGGGGGAAACCCGCTCTCGAACATCATCCAGGGACCTGGCGTGGGCTTTGACGCCAACGAACCTCACGCTGGACCGAGCGCCACTTGGTATACCGATGCTCCGGGAGGATTCCCTTCTGACTACGTCGCGGTGCACGCGGGCCCGGAGTATCTCTGGTTTGACCTGGGCGCTGAAGTGGACCCCGGCTTCGGCGAGCCGGTCCTCGCGGAAATCAGTTACTGGGGATACTCCACCAACAATGCCAACGGAGTGCGCGAATTCAATTTGAGCTTCGCGACTGATGCCGAGGGCGGCGCCGCCGGTCTCGGAGACGAATCCTACGGCACGTCGATCACCGCGAACCCCTCCTTTGTGGCCTTGATTGATAACGTCACCCGACAGAGTTTTTCCTTCAACCCGGTGATTGCCCGCTACGTGCGGGTCGAAGTGACCTCCACCCACATCACCAATGGCGGGAACGGCCCGCCGGCCGGCGGCGACCGGGTTGGAATCGGCGAATTTGCCTTCGAAGAGATGGTGTTCTCTCCTGATCCCAATATCTCGGTCCTCTCCGATATTGCTCTCGATCTCAAGGCTCCTCGTTGCCGATCCGCTCCC
>JAPKFB010000101.1 GCA_028821775.1 Roseibacillus sp. | reverse complement strand
ACGCGGACTGGAGGAACGCGGACTGGAGGAACGCGGCGCCGAGTGGCGGGGTGAGGACTGGGAACTGGAGGGATTTCGCAAGGTCCGGGAAGAGGAAGAGTGTTCGTGCCCGCTTTGCACTGGCGCGCTGAACCGTCCCAAGTGCCCGTAGTTGGTGTCAGTCCGGGTGCGAGCGTAGCTGGATGAGCGAGCCCGGTGTGTGCCCGCGTGCTGATTGCCATGTCCGCGCTCATGACCGTGAAGCGGGCTGGAATAGTTGCGGTAGTAGGCATGGTAGTTGGTGGAGTGGCCGCCGCGGCAGGGATAGTGATTGCAGTGCGAGCAGCGCGTGTGGCGGTAGCGGTAGTGGTTGTTGCTGAAGCCGACGTAGAAGTCGCTGTAGACGCCGTCATAGTAGCCGCCGTGGTAAGAGGTGCTGGAGTAAGCCGTGCCATAGCCTTCGGAGAGTGGATCGTAGGCACAGGAACTGAAGAGGGCGACCGAGAGGAGGGCCGCGAGGGAGAGAGGCAGGATGCGCTTCATGACTTTTGGACGGTGAGCGTGGATATTCTATTCGGGGGAAGATGGACTTGAGGAGGGGGCGAAGGACAGATCCAATTGGCCCTCCCTCCAGTCCAGATCTCCTCAGTGGAGCTCTTCGGAGCCGGGAAATCACTGATTTCGGGGGGAAGCTATCCAGAAATCCGCCCGAAATGCCCAAATCAGGGTAATGAGATTACAATGTGGATACAAAACTTGATTTGACGAAGGCAGCTCCTATGGTTACGGACTCAAACTCGTAACGACCACTACCGTGCGCGCAGACTCCTTCCCATTCCCGCAATCCGAGACCCCGCCGAGATCCCATCGATCGGGATTTACCTTGGTGGAAATCATGGCCGTGATGGCTGTTATTGCGATCCTGCTCTCCTTGGCAGCGGTCGGAATTCAGAACATCGATCGAGGCCAAGCGACCACTTCCGCCCTCGCCGTGACTGAGGCGCTCTTCGATGAGGCCCGGAGTGCGGCGCGCGGTCATGGCACGCGAGCCCGCTTGCTCATCCACAGTGAGATGAACGACCACGACAACGATGATCGGGTCCGCTACCTTGGATACATCTGCGTCGCGATCCAGCTGACCGATCAGCAGGGCGCCCCGACAAATAATTGGGAAGTCATCACCCGTGGGACCCAGTTGCCGAACGGAGTCTATTTTAGCGTCAAAGAGAGCGAAGACGCGGCAGGCCGAGTCGGGGTCGGCAGCCCCGGGACGATGAACATCAAGCTCCCGGGTTTTGAGCAGACCAAGGAGTGCTACTACTATGAGTTTAACGCGGAGGGCGTCTGTATGGATGCGGATCGTCCCAGTGAGGATCCTGGAGCAGCCATTATCCTCGTCGGGGGCTCACGTCCCCGTAACGAGGCCGAGCCCATAATGCTTAAGAACAACAAGGTTGGATTTGTCGTGTGGCGCAACGGCCGCACGTCCATCTACCGGAGTCCCAATCAGATTGACGACAAATAATGAAGACGTTCTCTCATAAATCGGCTCCCGGTTTTACGCTCATGGAGAGCGTAATTGCGATTGGGGTGGTGGCCGTTCTTCTCACCACCTTCCTCGCCGTCTTCGGTCCGGCCTCACAGAGTATCCGGCGTGCCTTGAGTGCGCAGGATGCGAATCGCCTTCAAACGACCTTGGAGCGTGAGTTGCAGATCCTCCGCGAGGGGACAGATTCTGATTTTCAGAGTGCCTTCGCGAAGGCGTTCGATTGGATCGAAAACTCCGGAGAAGCGGATACCGCAGTGCTGCTTTACAACTATCGAGGTGATCCCAAGGACATCCGCCCGGATCAGTCGTTGGAAGCCTACGATCGGGATGGGGGGCAGTCCGGAAGGGAATTCCTTTTGCAATCCGCGGTTCGTCGCCGAGGGGATTCCGATTCCAACCTGGAGAAGGACCTGAAACAGGTTCAAGGACCGATTTTCTACGTCCGCATGACTCAACTCGTTTTTGACCCACAAGACGGGGCCCTGATTCCTGGTGAGCATGGACAGATTTCGAGCATGCATGACGAGGGCGAGGTCGCCAATGATATCGATGACTACCCCGGCGGGATGATTGCCTTTGCCGCAGATTTCTACGCGCTCAAAAGCAACAACATCAATTATATCGAGAATCTTGACCTGAAGGACGACAACAGTGACGGACATCCCGATGTCTTCGGGAAACCGCTCTTCTCCCGTAATCTCGGGGTGCGCCGCTAGTTCAACGTTTCTCACGAATCATGACCATTTCTCTCATTCCCAAACGTCGTGGATTCACCCTTGCCGAGTTAATGGTGGCGATGGGGATTACCGTCCTCCTTCTCACTCTTCTCGTCTCGGTCACCGGGGTCGCTCTCGATGCATGGCGCATCAGCCGGAACAAGGTGCGCGCTGCTCGGCAGGCCAAGGCCGCTCTCGAACAGATGAGCCGCGACTTCGAGTCCATGGTAGTGCGCACTGGAAACAACTTTGAGTGGTTTTATGCCGAGTCCGATCCGAACGCCCCGGGGCCGAGCAGCAACAAGAGTCCCAATGCAGCCCGCATCATCATGTTTACGGCCGCAACGGATCGCTACAACGGGGACATCGGTGGGACCAAGGACGAAGGGGGAGATGTTTCCACCGTCGGGTACAGACTCTTCTACAAAGATCCCATCACGAACGAGGAGGAGACGAAGTACGACGTCTTTGCGCTCTATCGAAAACTCGTCAATCCGGATGAGACCTATGATGAACTTCTCGCTCAGGATGATCTGGAATCGGAATTCGGGAGGTATGATTCCGAGATCGATGAATCGACCAACTTCGTGTGCGAAAATATCTTCGAGTTGAGCATCGTGTTTACGGTCGAGTTCACCGAAACCCTGAGCCAGAACGAGCGGGTGACCAAGATCGAACGAATTCCGATCATCTCGACCTCTGGAGCAGGTTCCGCTGGAGAGCTCAGGATTTTTGGAACCGGGATCGAAGTTGACGGCGCAGACGACGAGGACTATGCCCGGGGGCGCGTCATCTCGGTGGATATCAGCGTCACCGTTCTCACCGACAACGGCATCGCGACCTTGCGAAGGGCGGAATTCAGCGCGACTGCGCTGGAGAAGTTTCTCGTCAAGAATTCCTACAGCTACTCCAAGACCATTCTCCTTCCGCAGCCCTGATTCGGGCTCATCCCACCAGCTCGCGGACTGAGAATCGAGTCCCCCCCCAAAGCGCCCCTGCACCGGGCGCTTTTTTGTGCCCAGCGAGAATGCCTCGTTTTCCCCCTTGCGGTTCGGTGTGGTTTTCTCCCAACCTCCCTTAATTGTTATGGGACTCATCGCCTTCTCTCTCCTCGCAAGCACTCCTCCAAGCACTGGCTGGCTCGTTTCAGTCCTTGTGGCCTCCATTTTCATCATCCTGATATTGATCCTGAAATTTCGGGTGCAGGCCTTTGTGAGTTTGCTCCTGGCTGCGATTTTCGTCGGGCTGGCGTCGCGGACCCTTGGTCTCACCGAAGTTGCGGGGACCATCGTGAGTGGGATGGGAGGATCCCTGGGATTCATTGCCACCATCATTGGATTGGGCGCAATCTTTGGTCAGATGATCGAGCACTCGGGCGGAGCTCAGAGCCTCGCCAACGGGATGCTGAGGGCGTTCGGGGACAAGCGGGCCAACTGGGCCATGCTCCTGACTGGATTCCTGATCTCGATTCCCGTCTTTCTCGACGTCGGGGTCGTGATTCTCGCCCCCATCATTTACGCCCTTGCACGTCGAAGCGGAAAGTCCGTTCTGGTCTATGCCCTTCCGCTTCTCGCGGGGATGGCGGTGACACATGCCTTCGTCCCGCCCACCCCGGGACCCACCTACGTTGCCTATGCGCTCGGCGCGCCGCTTGGCTATGCGATCCTCTGGGGAATCGCAGTAGGCCTCCCCACCGCCATCATCACGATCCCGTTCTGCCGCTGGCTGGGCGAGAAGTTCCATATCGATGCTCCGGCAGTCGAAGAGGAGGAACAGCCCGAGGAGAGTTCGGAGAGCCCCAAGAGTCTCCCGTCGATGGGCACCATCCTCGCGATTCTGGGCGGACCCATCCTGATCATTGTGATCGCCTCCTTCGTGGAAAGTTCCATCGCCTCCGGGGTGCCCGACTTTCTCGAGACCGAGAGTGCGAAGGAAATGATCGCCAAGGCCGAAGTAGCGGCCGGCGGCAAGGAGCTCGGCAAGAAGAAGATCTACGATCTCGCACTTCCCGCGCTCAAGAGGGAAGCCAGCATGCCCCAGCAAGTGATCCTCTTCCTGGGACATCCCGTCATTGCTCTCCTGAGCGCCACCTGCCTCGCGATGTATGTGCTGGGCACGCGGCGCGGAGTGAAGGGGAACGCCCTGATGGAATTGGCCACCAAGTCGCTGGGCCCGGCGGGCATCATCATCCTGGTCACCGGGGCAGGAGGGGTCTTCAAGCAGATGCTTGTGAAGACCAAAGTGGGGGAAGCCCTCGCCGAGGTCCTGGCGCAACATGGGCTGCCGATCCTGCTTCTCGCCTGGGTTCTTACCACCATCGTTCGGATTGCCCAGGGATCGGCCACGGTCGCGATGGTGACCGGGGCCGCCCTCATCGGCCCCATTTTGGAAGCCTCCGGAACAGACTGGTCCGTCTCCCAACTCTCTCTCATCACACTAGCCATTGCAGCGGGGGCAACCGGCTTCGGTCACGTCAATGACAGTGGATTCTGGATTGTGAACCGTTACTTCGGCATGACCGAGCGCGAGACCCTTCTCACTTGGACGCCCGTCTTGACCATGATTTCGGTGGTCGGTTTGATCATCACCTCGCTCTTGTGGCTGGTGGTGTAGAATTGGAAGGGAGGAGTCGGGACGTCGGCGAAGCCCCAACAAAAACCCCGACCTGCAGGGCAGACCGGGGTAAACTTAACGAGTGAGAATGCTCGCAATCGTTATCCGAACAACTTCGTGAGGGGCTTGCCTTCGCGGGCGCCCATCTTGAAGGGACGGCGGCTTGGGGACATGAGGGCGAGGTCGTGGGGAACTCCCATCGCGTGTCCGATCGTGGCATTGAAGTCCGGGCCCCCGACCTTGTCCTTGATGACGTTCGATCCCGTCTCGTCGGTTTGGCCGTAAACCTGGCCGCCCTTGATTCCGCCCCCTGCGAGGAGGTAGGAGAAGGCCTTGGGAAAGTGGTTCCGGCCAGAGCGTTCCTGCGTAATCTTGGGCGTGCGTCCGAACTCGGTGGCAACCACCACGAGGGTGCTCTCGAGGAGTCCCTTGGAGTCGAGCTCGGCGAGCAGGGCGCTCAGGGCCTGATCGAGAATAGGGAGCTTCGATTCGCACTGATCAAAGTTGTCATTGTGCCAGTCGAAGCCACCGAAGCCGACATCGATGAAACGCACCCCGCGCTCGACGAGTCGTCGCGCGAGCAGGACGCCCTTGGCGAAGCTATGATCGCCATAAGCCTGGTGAACTTTTTTGGACTCCTTGCGGATGTCAAAGGCTTCGAGGTCCTCACTGTTCATCAACTTGACGGCCTCTTCGAAAACCTGGTTGTAGGCCCGGACATTCTTCTGTCCCTTGTGGAAGCGCTCGTCGAATTGCGTGTCGAGAAGCCTGCGCAGGACAAGCTGCTTGTTGAACTGGTCCTCGGAGATATTGTGCAGCCGGCGCACATTCTTGAGGCCGGCAGCGGCATCTCCCACGGGAAGGGGCGCGTATTGCGGCTCAAAGAAGCCTGCACCCGGGTGTTCGTTCCCGGTCCCCACCGTCACAAAGGCCGGAAGGTTGTCGTTGGCCCGTTGCTTCAGACGAGTCACCCAGGCGCCCGCTGAGGGATGCACGATGGAGGCGCGCTGCGAGTAGCTGGTCCGCATGAAGTAGCGGCCCGGTCCGTGCGCACCTTGCGTCGAACTCATCGAGCGCACGAGGGCGATCTTGTCAGCCTGGCCCGCAAGGTTGGACATGTAGTGGCCGAGGCGCACGCCATCGGCGTTGGTCTTGATGGCCTTGGTCGGTCCGCGGTACTCGACGGGAGCATCGGGTTTGGGGTCGAAGGTGTCGAGGTGGGTCATGCCACCCGACATGAAGAGGTAGATCACGCTCTTGGCCTTCCCGCCTCCCTTGGCGACGGTGTCAGGATCAGCGGCGATGGCAGCGGGCGCAAAGAGTTCCTGGGCCGTGCCGGCAATGGTCACTCCCAGGCATCCTTTGGCCGCAGAGGCCATAAAGGAACGGCGAGACAGTTCGTCGAGTTTGTTGATTTCGGACATGGTTGGTTGGAAAGGAAAGTTGAGGGGCGGAAGAGCCTTGGCCTTACTGCATGAAGAGGTAGCGCTTGGAGGTCAGCATGGCGCGAGCGAGAGTGAAGAGATCCTTGGCGTTCCCGGCGAGAGGGAGGAATTCCTCCTTCTCCTGCGCGGTCGGTCGGCTGGAATAGAAGGCGAGGAAGAGATACTCGAGGCGCATTTCAGGATTGGTGATCTCGGAGAGCGCTTCGAAGATTTTCGATTTCCGATTCTCGGCGCTGTTTGCGATTTGGCCGTTCAGCAAGGTCAGGGCCTGGGGGACGGAAGCCATGGGGTGGGCGGATTCCGTGGTGTTGCGGTCGGACCCGCCGAATTGTCGGACGAGGTGATTGGCCTTGAAGGGAGTGGGGTATTCCGAGGCGCGCATGTTGATGCTGGCCTTCGCTTCGCGCCCCGGGTAGCGGCGCATCACCATACTCATCCCTTCGCTCATCTCGCTGCGCTTCCTCTTGCCTTCGCGGCGCAAGGCATCCTGGCGTTTCCTCAATCGGGTGACCTCCTTCAGGTTGCCGGCATTTCGGGCCTTGTTCATCTCGGTCTGAAGCTGGCGATTCTTGGTCGAGTAATCCCGGCGTGCGGTCTCCGCGGTCTGGGCGTCCTTGCCCGCCTGGATCAGCTTGGGGGCGGAGAGTGCGAGGAGGCCATTGATGTTGGATTTGTGTTCCTGCCACTTGGCTTCGAGGGAGTAGTTGATGTTGTCGTCGGTGTTGCCAAAGGCCAGGACGGTGAAGGAGTCGTAGAGTTCCTCTGCCGAGAGGCGGCGCAGCTGGGGGCCCACAAAGTGATACTCGGTGCCCGGGGTTGCGGCCTCGAGCGAAACTTCCCGCTGAAAGAGCTTGGTGTGGTAGAGGATGCGTTCGAAATCGCGGGTGCGGAAATTCACCCCTTTCATGACCTGCTCAAGATACTTGAGAACCTCGGGATGGGAGCCGATCGACTTGGAGTTCCAGTCATCGATGGGATCCACCAGGCCGTGACCGAAGGTGCGGTCCCAAAGGCGGTTGGCAATCACCTTAGCGAAGTAGGGGTTTTCGGGCGAGGTCAGCCAGTCGGCGAATACCTGGCGGCGGTGCTCGGGTTTCACATTCTTGACCTTGAGTCCGAAGAGAGTGGCGGGCTCGATTTCCTCCCCGGGATCGGCGTCATCATATTGATAGTCGTCGGGCAATTTCAGCTTCTGTTTGTCGTTCTCGATGACCTCGTTTTTGTTGAAGTCACGAAAGACGTAACGCATCTCGCCATTGGCGCGCTTGTAGATGTTCTTCTGGGCGCGGTCGCGAACCTTGCGGTCCTTGCTTTTGGTCGCGCGGGCCATCTGGGGATGGTTTTTCTTCGCATGGGTGATGACCTTGGTCATGGCATCGCGCGCCTCTTGACTGTTGTAACGAACTCCGCCACTGAAAGCGGCCAGTTCGTAGTACTCCATTTGGGTCCACTTATCGAAGGGGTGATCGTGGCACTGGGCGCAACCAATCTGGTGGCCGAGGAACACCTGCACCGTGTTGCTCACATTATCGAGGAGCATGCCCCGGTCGCGGAGGTAGTAGCCAACCGCGGGATTTTTCACCGAGTGTCCCTCGGCGGAGAGCATTTCGTTGGCGAGCTGATCCCACGGCTTGTCCTTGGCGAGGGAATTGCGCAGCCAAACGTGCCATCCGAGGCCGTATTGCTCGTGGGTGGTCTGGAGACGGAGGAGATCAGCAAAGTAGTTGAAGGCCGAGCTGTCGTAGCCGGGGGAGCTCACCAGGGTCTCAATCAGTTTGGTCTGCTTGTCGCGCCCCTCGTTGTCGAGAAAGCTCGCCGCCTCCTGGGCGGTGGGAATGCGACCCACAATCGAAACGTAGGCCCGGCGCACAAAGGCGTCGTCCGAAATGGCTGGCAGGGACTTCAGTTTCTTGGAGTTGAGGTCCTTCTCAAGTAAATCGTCGATTTTGCCGGCAACCCGGAGAACTTCGCTCAAGGCTAGGGGTTTGGTTCGGGGGGCGGCATCGGCCGAGCCGATGGCCACCACAAGTGCCAAGGTGGCCGGGAAATAGCGCTTCATGCGGATTATCATACAAATATGAAGTTCGAAGGAACAGCTCAATCACCAGCGGAGCTGCGGCTCTCCATACCTGTGGAACCTTGGATTGCTTTCGAAGTTGTGAATTTGAACAGGTCGAGAGGTGGAAGCGGGAGATGATGAGCCAAACTAACCCGAGCGAGTGACTTGGAGGCGGGCGAAGATCCCGATCGGGCCCCACAGAGAGAGACGGACCACTCACCTTTCGAGTTTCTTGATGAGTTGCACGTTGTAGTCCTCAATAGGATTGAATCGCCCATAAATGAGGTCCATGGCGCTGGAGATCGGCGTGTAGGGGATCCTCCATCGATTTCGCAAAGGCCTTCCCGCGAGCCGATTTGAAGATGTAGTCGTGTCGGGCATAGCTCCTGAACTGGAAACACAGTGGCTACCGCCTCGATGCCGGAGACCAACCCGTCCACAGCGCCGCAGGTCGTCAACAGCTTGCAGAGTATCTGCTCCGCGCTCCGCTCTCGTTGGGAAAGATCACCTGGGTCGAAAAGACGCGTCGCGTCATCTATCGCTCCAGCCGCAGTTGGCGCACCAAGCGCAACTTCGAAGTCTTCATCGCCACGGAGTTCCTCTCCGTCGCCGTCGGGCACATCCCGCCCAAGAACCAGCACACCGGTTGGGTGCTACGGACGCTACTCGATCAAGTGCCGGGGATGGGAAGTCCAGGGGTGGCAGGACACGGCGATGGTGACCAAGCGTCCACCGTGCCCGCCCTCTTCAGCTGGGTGCAAGAGGAGCAGCCCGAAACCATCGACACGTCCCATGTCCCGTCGCAAGCCCCCAAACTTACCCTCGATGACGAACGCATCCTGGTCCTCGATGGCGATCCCGGCCCACCGGGCGAGTTCTTCGGCTCCTGATCCACCCTCACCGGCCTATCCACCAAGGCGCTGACTTGCGACCATCTCTCTCATTAGGTTTTACGGTGCCGGGTTTATCAACAGCTTCCTAAGGTTCGCCGTTCCTCCTGAAGGCGGTTATTCGTGATTTCGGATTTGCGCTGGAACTCGTGCTCATGGAAGGTTGAGCCCTGAATCCCTAACAAAGGCAACTCCATGCGCTACGCGATCTTCTCTGACATCCAAGGCAACCGCCAGGCGCTGGAGGCCGTCTTGGCGGACATGGATGGTCTGCAGGTGGACATTTTGGTTTGTCTGGGTGATGTGGCGGGCTACGGACCATCTGCCAAGGAAGTGCTAGAACGGGTTCGCTCGCGGACCGGGAACATCGTGATGGGTGACTGCGATGCTGCCGCTGCCGGCTTGATCGAGCCGACGGTTGTCGACCAAGCGATGCGGATGGGGATCAAGTGGAATAGCGAGCGCCTCGATTCCGATTCCCGGCAATACATTTCGAAACTTCCGCGGTCCTTCAAAACGGAGAACCTGGCCTTCACGCATGCCGAGACCGTAAACTCAAGTCGATTCAACCCCATCGACGGGGTTGAGGTGGCAAGGGCAAACTTTGCGACCTCGAATCACAAAGTCACTTTCGTCGGTCACGGGTTCAAGCCGGTTGTCTTTGGTTTGGATGAGGACGGAGGAGTCACGCAGTTTGCTGCTGCGGATTTCCAGCTCGTAGGAAGCCGGCGTTACATCGTGAATGTTGGTTCCGTGGGCGAACCGCCGAGTGCCCAGGACATTCGCGCGTGTTATGTTGTTTTCGATGTGGATGCGCAGTCACTCTTCTTTCGGGCAGTGCCCTTTGATCTTGTTGCCTATCGCAGGGAGTTGGAGGAAGCGGGTCTTCCCTTGCGGCCGTGGCTCACGAGTGAAGCAGAGAGACGGAAAACGGTTGCAGTAGCGGGCGCGAAGCTCATCCCGACCGAAAGCGGCGGCCGGCGGCCGGCTGCTGAAGAGGTGATCTCTGCTCCTCCTAGCACCTCTGCTGTGCACCATTCACAGCCGGCAGAGGCTGGAGGGAAGGGCAAGGTTGCCCTGGTGGTGGCGTTGCTCCTGCTTCCCTTGATCGGGGGAGCGGTCGGCGCTTTCTTTGGGTTCAATCCACTTAGCAATCTACTTAGTCCACTTAGTAGAGCAACGGACGAGAGTCCTCCCGAGGAGGAGACGAGTGGATCGGTTCTGGATTCCGGCGCACTTGCGTCCACCCCGATCGATCGTTCTCCAGGCGCAGGGACTGCGGTGAAGATCGAAACAACTCCTGCGTTAGACAATTCCGATTCGGAGCCTGAGCCCAATGCCCCGGAGCCCAACCCGAAACCGACGGAAGTTGCGGAAGTTCCGGAGCCCGTTCCGACTCCGCCTGCGCCAGAGCCAAAGCCCAAGCCGACGTCGCCACCGGCAGGGTTGCCACCCATTCCTCCTGCGCCTGCGAACGCGGCCGCCGCCACTCCGCAGACCTTGGGCCTCGTTTTTTACGCGCCACTGGATGAAGAACGAAGTGACTCCACCGTGCGTGACTTGGTGGGAGGGCGCGATCTTGATGCCGCTGGCGGGTTGCCTGGAGCACTTGGTCAGGTTGGACTCGCTTGTCAGTTTGAAAGAGAGAATGGCAGTGAAGCGATGATCTCGGAGGCCAAGCCGATGCTGGAGATGAAGGCGATCACGATTTCGTTTTGGATCAAGCTCCCGCCGTCCGAGTCGGATGATCCCGAGGAGCCCGCGAAACCGGGTGAGAAAAAAGCGGCTCCGGTCAATCCACCGATGATTCTCGTCGGCCTCAAGGATTATTGTGAAGTGAAGCTGGAGAGTAACCAGATCGTGGCTAATTTCGACCGCGAGGGCGAAGGAGCAAAGCTCGATTTTCCGATCGATCATCGCTGGCACCATGTCCTGGTCGAAAACGGGGAAGGCAAAACGACGATCTGGATTGATCACCGTTCGCAATCCAGTCCCATCACCGAAGCCCTGTCTGGTGCTCCGTCTGGCGTTGTACAGATCGGGAGCAAGGGCGCGCATTTTCATATTGATGAATTGGCGATTTGGAACCGGAAGTTTACTGCCGATGAACGACAGTTCCTCTACCGCGACGGCAGACTCGACACCGCCATTCTTACGGCACCGAAGGTGATTGCCGCCTGGGGATTTGATGAGAAGGCGGGGTCACGTTTGTTTGTGGATGCCACCGGTCGTCATGATCTGGGAGCCTTGAAGTCGTGGACCCAGGTCAAGGCGATCGCCCCCAGTCCCGTTCCCCTTACTCTGAAGAGAAATCAATTGGCGGCTCAGGTTTGGCAGGTGAGCGAACGCCCGGACGATGCCGGGAGCTTTCAACTCAAGGCTGATGCAGCGTTCACCTATGAAGGTTGGGTGAAGCTGAGAGCTGGGTCGATCGCCATCCTCGGAGGTGTCGCACCTGCAGCCAAGTTGGAGGAAGGGGCGGGGTGGCGTCTCGAGGTGCGGCCCGGAAACAACGCGAAGGGTGACCTGTCCTTCATTTACGAGAGCGATTCGGCGAGGACCCAAGCCATCGGCAAGGAGGTCTCCATTTATGATGATTCCCCTCACCACTTCGCCGCAGTTTGGAATCCGCTCAGCACGCCGACTCATGGAACCATGGAGCTCTATCTCGACAACAAGATGGTGGGGAGTGCCTCTCTCCTGCGCACCGAACTCGGTCCGGCATCCAAGAACCCCTTTTTCATTGTGGCGAATAGAACTCCAATCGTCCTCGATGAGCTTCGCTTTACTTCCGGTGCCTTGAAGTCTGCCGAGTTCCTGACGATCGGTCGCGATAGGCAAACTCCCACCCCTGGCGATCCGAATGTCGCCCTCGATACGGATGGTGGTTCTCCCAAGGAGGAAACCGTCATGCAGCGCGGAGCTCGTGAAGCGCGGGAGCGTAAGGAGAAAGCCAAGGAAGAGAGGAAAGCCCGGATGGAGGACGAGGAGAGAAGGCGAAAGCGGGAAAAATTGGGAGACAAGTGATTATTGCTAGGAATTTCCTTTTTGAGACCGGGGTTCATTGAGCCTCAGGGGTCGGGGCAGGTGGGGGTGCAACGACGGCAAATTGCGCAAGTGCACCAATGTCGTCAGTCAGGTCAACGACCACTTCATCGAGATTTTCTTCGAACGTCCGGGGGAGGAGAGGAATACCACCTTTTGGGCGGCCATCCCAAAGGGGGCTCTCCAACCCCG
>JAPKFB010000180.1 GCA_028821775.1 Roseibacillus sp. | reverse complement strand
CCCGGCCCGTGAAGCTCCAGGAAATCAGAGCTGGAAAAGCAATTTCCTAGCAATCAAGCTGCCCAACAATATGAGCAACATTGTGGTCCTCTCAATCGAAGAAATCCGACGACTTCTTCCCTATCCACTCAACCCCCAACGCGTGATGCACTCAACGGTCACCATCACTCTCCTCGGATTGCTCGCCGCTTCCTCCATCGCCACCGTCCACGCCCAGCAGCGCGAAGCGGACCCGCCTGAATTCAACACGATCGACCTCGGCGCCGAGCCCAACGACCTTCCCCTCGACCGCCGTGCTCAGGCCGAAACCCACCTGACAAGAAGCTACTCGAATGGAAATCTTCTGTTCGGAGGAATGCAGGAGGGCCGCCATTTCGACGGAGGCGCGGTGGCCAACGGTTATGTCCTCAGCACCGATGGTGGCGCCACCTGGACCCGCAAGCTCGTTCCCCGACTGACCACCGCCAACCAGAGCGGTCCCTTTGCGCGAGCAAGCGACCCCGTGGCAGGAATCGACTCCCAAGGGAATCTGTATTTCAACAGCCTGGGTGTGAACTTCGTGGGCACAAACCTGGAAAGCACTCAGGTCGTCAACCGCTCCAACGACGGAGGTGTCACCTTCACCCAACCATTGGTCATGTACACGGTTCCGGAACTTCGTTTCTTCGCGGACAAAAACTGGATGGCCATCAATACCTTTCCCGGCACACGCAACCTTGACCGGGTCTTTGTCGCATTCGCCCTGTTCGAAGCTCCCTTTCTTGGCGCAAACTATACCAGTCAACGAATCTCCACCACCTACAGCGACGACCAGGGAGCCACCTGGAGCCGGTTGCAAACCTTCGGCCCAAACCGGATCCAGGGACTGCTACCGATGTATCTACCCGACGGCTCCCTCGCCATGCCCTACTGGAACTACGGGATCGCTCCAAACTGGACCGACTCCATCGAAATCGTCGTCAGTAACGACGGCGGAAGATCATTCGGCTCACCACGAACAGTCGTCTCGGGCCTGTGGGGCCCAAGCGGTTACCAAGCCCCCACAATTCGCAATACCCCGGCTGTCTTTAGCGGGGCAGTCGATCGCATGGCCGGCGTTATCTATCTCACTTATCAAGACCGCATCTCAGGGGGGCCTGACATTGGTCCTCGCATCATGTTCACCAAGTCGATCGACAAGGGGGCCACCTGGAGTTCGCCCCAACCTATCAGCGACAATCCCGATGGATGGCCGGTAGCGATCCCCGCCCTTGCCGCCTCGCCCGACGGACAGCACCTCACCGTCATCTACTATGATTGGCGTCACGGCACTATCCCCGGCACTCTCATCGACTTGTATTTCACCGAGTCCTTCGACGGCGGCGATACCTGGGAGGCAGACCGACGGGTCACCAAAAGCTCGCTGGATGTGACCCGCGCTCCCGACACCGGCCCGCGCGGCTACATGCTCGGCGACTATCAGGCCATCACGCCCGCCCTCAGCTTCGACAAGCCCGGTTTCGCCATGTGGATCGGCGTTCCGTCGACCACCAACTCACCCGATCCCCTCATCACCGAACTCCCCCGCACTCAAGGAACCAGCTTCGCCGCCTGGCAGAAGCTACGCTTCAAACCGGTCGAACTCAACGATCCAACCATCAGTGGACCCGCGGCGGATCCCGACCACGATCGGCTCACCAATCTGCTCGAATATGCGCTGGCCCTCGAACCCTTCCATCCCGATGCGTCCCCTGTCACCATCTTGTTCGACCACACTTCCGACACCATCGTGGCAACCTACACCACGCTTCCCGTCCTCGACGATATCGAATTCGGCTGGCGCGTGTCGGAGGATTTAAAGAGATGGGATTCCGCCCTCCCTGTGAGCGAGACCACCGAAGTCAGCCCGAGCGCCGCATTCTTGACCGAAGTCACCGCCGGATTCGAAGTCAACGGAATGAGCAATGCCTTCTATCAATTGACTGTGACCCTCACCGAGGGCGGCTAATTACTCTTATGAAACTTCTTATTCTACTGCACCCCCACCTTCCCCGGCCCGTGAAGCTCCAGGAAATCAGAGCTGGAAAAGCAATTTCCTAGCAATCGTAGTCGCCTGCTCGAGCAGTATCGACGGCTGCGAAGAGAAGGGATAGAAGAGAAAATGAGACCGCTGTGTATCGTTTAACGATGTTCATGTAATTGCCTCGGTGTTTGTTTTTCGTGAGACTCTGGAATATGCGATCAGGATCTTTGCCCAGCCCTATTTGCGTCGGTAAAGCATCGATTTTGGAATTCGGTTCCAGACGCCGTCGGCTGTGGAATAGACGCTGATCTCGATCCCCTCTCCCCCGACGGCTTCGAAGTAGTCAAGCCTGAGGCGGTAGAAGCCGGGGGTCAACAGAACCGGCTGCGAGGGGGCAGGGATCATGTCGTGAATGCCGTCGTTGAGGATGATTTCCTTGCCGGCCAGGATGACGCGGGTGCCGTCGTCGCTACGAATGGAAAATATGTATTCGCCCTTTTCGGCAATCTTCAGGTAGCCCGAGAAGACGATCCCAAAGTTGTCTCTTTGATCCTGGATCGAGAGACCGATATCCTCGACCACGCCGGTCTTTTTGGCTTCGAGTTTATCGAAATCGGGAAGCATCTTCCAATTTCCTTCGA
>JAPKFB010000040.1 GCA_028821775.1 Roseibacillus sp. | reverse complement strand
GGAAGCCAAGGACGTGGAAGCCAAGGACGTGGAAGCCAAGGACGTGGAAGCCAAGGACGTGGAAGCCAAGAACGAGGTAAAGCCCAAGCCCGTAGATGATCCTCCGGTGAAACTCACTGCCGAGGAGCGCCAGGCCGCGATCATCAAGTTGGGCGGAAAGTTTGACCAGATGCTCGATGATCTTCAGCTGAATGGCACCTCCATTGCGGAGCTGGCCTCAAAATACAATTTTACGATCATCACCACAGAATTGGTGACCAAGGCAGCCCTCCCCGCGCAGCTTGCTGACGACCTCCAGGACGTGCGCAACAAGACCGGCGTTGATGTCATCTTTGAAAGCGACTTGAACAAAGCGAAGGTCAATCGGCTCGGGACCGATCAATGGCTCTTTTTTCAAGTCCTTGAGATCATCGAACCCAAGGAACTTTCCTATGAGGAAGCCCGGGACGAAGTGCGTCTCAACCTGGTGAGATCACGGGCCATGAAGGCGGTGGAAAAAGATGCCAAGGAGAAGCACGAGACCATCACCGAGGCCCTTGCAGGCGGAAAAACCTTTGCAGAGGCCGCCGCCGCTCTCGAGCTCAAGCCCATCACCCGCAGAAACGCCACCGCTCTCGGAGCCGGTGCTGAAATGAGCGAGTTCAGGCTCTGCATCACAACGAATCCCGGGGAACTCTCCAAAGTGTTCACCGAAGCGAACGAGGACCTCGGAATCAATCGCTCCATCTTCCTCCTCGTCGACAAACGCGAGGTTTACGAAAATCCCAACCTGGAAACCGTCCTCGACACTCAGGTGGACTCCCAGAAGACCCGCAATCAGAACATGGTCCTCTACAACTGGTTTGCCCAGCAGCGGGCCACCGCCGAGCTAACCTTGCCTGAAACAAATTAGGATCGCATGCCCATGGCTGACTCCGAGGCCTCCGACGCCTTCGACCAAGGAAATGCCCATCTCGCCACCGGCGAATTTGATCGGGCCGTCACCGCCTACCGACGGGCGGTGGAACTCGATTCCGAATTCTTTGACGGATGGCACGCGCTGGGAATGAGCCTGCTCAAGACCGGAGAAATCAAGGAGGCGATCGGCTGCGGACTCCAGGCAACCACCCTGCGCCCCAACGACCTCCTCGCCTGGACCGCCCTCTCCCAAATGTACGTCCAGGCGGGCCAGATCGCCTTGGCCGAAGATGCCAAAGGACGCGCCCGCATCCTTTCCTTGGGGGGCAAGATCGTCAAAGAAGAGAATGAGACCGAGCCACCGGAGGCGCCCTGAAAGGGATCTCCGGTTCGCGGTTCCCGCTGGTGGAAATCTCTGCTAGAAGCGCCTCGCTCGATCGCAATCCGCACTCGAGAACCAATATTCGACTCCCCTCACGTGCCCAAGTTCTTCATCACCACCGCCATCGACTATCCCAATGGCGCTCCCCACATCGGACATGCCTACGAGAAAGTCCTCGCCGATGTCATCGCTCGCTACCGTCGCCTGCGTGGCGACGAGGTGTTCTTCCTGACCGGGGTCGATCAGCACGGCCAGAAAATGCAGCAAACCGCCGATCAGGAAGGCGTGAACGTGGCAACCCTGGCCAAGCGCAACACTAAAAAATTCATCAACCTCTGGAAGACGCTCGGAGTCGAGTATGACGGCTGGGCCGAGACAACCGACGATCGTCACAAACTATGTGTCCAGCGCATCCTGAGCACCCTGCATGACCAAGGGCAGCTCTATAAGAAGGCCTACCGCGGATTCTACTCGGTGCGCCAAGAACAGTATCTCACTGAGAAGGATCGCAACGAAAAAGGAGAGTTTGGAACGGAGTGGGGCGAGGTCGTCGAACTCGAAGAAGAGAACTGGTATTTCAAACTCTCCGAGCACGCTGCCTGGCTCAAGGAGGCCGTCACCTCAGGAAAGTTCGGCATCCTTCCTGAGTTTCGTCGCACAGAGGTTCTCAATGCCATCGAGCGCGCCGAGGATACCGACCTCTGTATATCACGCCCCAAGGAACGTCTTCACTGGGGAATCGAACTGCCCTTCGATTCCAACTTCGTGACCTACGTCTGGTTCGATGCTCTCATCAACTACATCTCCTTCGCTGGTTATGGCGACGAGGGCGGCGATTCCCTCCCGGATTTTGCAGCCCTCTGGCCTGCCAATGTCCAGATCATCGGCAAGGACATCCTGGTTCCGGCGCATGCCATCTACTGGCCCTGCATGCTTCACGCCATGGGCTTCAGTGAGGACCAGATGCCCACCCTCCTCGTTCACGGATGGTGGAACATTAAGAAGAAAAAAGAGGAGCTGGGGGAAGGCGAAGAGGACCAGGAGAAGATGTCCAAGTCCCTCAACAACGTGGTCGACCCTGCAGAACTGGCGGAGCACTTCAGCGTTGATGCCGTGCGCTACTACGTCGTGCGCGATATCATCACGGGCAAGGACAGCACCTTCGATGTCCAGCGCCTCATCTCGCTCTTCAACTCCGAGCTCGCCAATGACCTCGGGAACCTGCTCAACCGATCCTTGAACATGACCAAGCGTTTCATCGGTGGAGAACTCCGGGAATCATCCTACACCGACGATGACTGCGAGGCCGTTCGCTCCTCACTCCAGCAATCGACTGCCGCTTATCTCGCGGCCATGGATCTTTACGATGTTCCTGGTGCGCTCAAGGCCATCAATGGCCATGTGGTCCACTGCAACCAATTCATTGAACGGAACCCGCCCTTCGAATTGAGGAAGGACGAGAGCCAGTCTGACCGGGTGGCCACCATTCTTCACCACCTCTGTGAGTCCTGCGCCCACTTGGGGGTCCTCCTCTCACCGGCCTTGCCTGCCGCTTCGGCCAAGATCCTCGGTCAACTCCGCGCGGTGGAATTGATCCCCGCCAAAATCGACGACCTCGCCTGGGGACTGCTTCCGGTCGGGCATGAGATTGGAAAACAAAAGCCGGTCTTCCCTCGAATCGTGAATCCGGACTCCGCTCCCTGATAGGAACCCATTCTTCCCCAGTGCTGGAGGGAGAGGTTACGGAGAAAAGCGGGGCCCATGCCCATGGAGCCCAAGCGGCACCTCGGACTGCCGGCCTCAAATGAGGTCGCTCCGCTAGCGCCCGCTGAGGCTCGAGATCGTCTGGAAGATCGCGGTGATCATGAGATAAGCCATCGTGCCGATCAGCAAGGCCATCACGATGAGTACCGACGGCATGATGAGAGCCATGACACGTTGCAACGCATTACTGAGCTCCTTGTCATAACGCACCGCCGCTCGTTGCAGAGCTTGGTCAATCTTGCCGGTCTGCTCTCCCACCGCGACCATGTCGATCAAAAGGGAAGGAAAGATTCCCGATTTGATCATCGTCTTTGAGAGCGAACGACCATCGCCCACCATCTCAATCATCTCCTTGAGATGCTCCTGATGATGAATATTCTGCGTCGCATCCTTGGTCAGTTCCAACGAACGTAGCAGCGGTAGGCCGTTCGCCACCAGGTTGGCCATTGTTTCGAGGTATTGGACAAAGAAGCGTTGCTCAACCACGCGCCCATAAAGGGGGATTTTGAGTTTCGCCCGGTCCCATTGCGGCTTGTTTGCTTCGGAGTCTGTCCATGCCTTGAAGAGCACTCCGAGTGCCGCCAGCAAAAGGAGCATGACCATCCACCACTTGGTGATGAAGTCGCTCACATTGATAAGGATCAACGCTCCCATTGGCATCTCAGCACCCGGCGTCGACTCCAGCAGGGTGGTAAGCTGCGGGATGAGTTTGGTGACAAAGATGATCGAAACGAGAATCCCCGAAAACATCAGGAAGGCGGGATAAATCAGCGCCAAGGTAACGCGTCCCTGCAACTCCTGCAGGGTCTTGAGATAGTGAGCCTGGCGTTGCAAAATGGTATCGAGGGCACCACTGGCCTCTCCCGCTGCGGCCAGCGAACAGTAAAGCGGACCAAAGCTGGGGCTCACGCGCCGCAGCGCATTGGAAAAGCTGTTTCCATCCCGCACAATCTGACGCAACTTCACCGAAACCACCTTCAGGTTTCCAAGTTCCTGACGATTCTCCATCGCTCGCAGGGCCGGTTCCAACTGCAATCCAGCGGCCAGCATATCGCTGAGTTCCTCCGTGAAAAGAACGACCTCCGCTCTTCTGAGCTTAATCGGCCCCTCCGGTATTTCGGTCCCCTTGGCGGTCGCGTTCGCACCCGGGGTCCCGGCTTTCGGCTTCGGCGGGGCCGCTTTCCCGCCGGAAGACCGGGGAGACACCCGCTTGGCCTTGGGCTCAGCAACTTTGGCCTCCGTGAGCTTCACTGGCTGCAGACCCTTTTTGTCGAGCATGCGCAGAGCTTCGCGACGATCGCTCGCGTCAAGCTCTCCAGTCGTGATCGAACCACCCGAAAGTGCTTTGTAAGTGAAAACAGCCATCGTCTCGTAGTCGCAATGCTCTCTTACTGAACGGCCAAGTCTGAACTCGTCACCGAAATCACTTCTTCAATTGTGGTTTCGCCCTGCATCACCTTGTGCCAGCCATACTCGCGCATGGGAAGATATCCCTCCTTGATGGCATGGGCCAGGACATCGCGAGCCGGCGCGGAATGCGCGATGAGGTCCTGCATTGGAGTCGTTAAGAGAACAATTTCGAAGATGGCGAGCCGCCCGCTGAAGCCGGTGTTGCGACAATGATCACAACCAACCGCTTCGTGGGGCGTGCCGGGAATATCGGAGGGAATACCAAACTCGGCCTTTTCAGCCTCAGTCAGCGAAATCGGACGACGACAGGTATTGCAAAGTCGCCGAACCAATCGCTGAGCAAGAAAGGCACGCACCGCAGCAGAAAGAAGAAAAGGTTCCACCCCCATGTCAATGAGTCGGCTGATTCCTCCGAGGGCATCGTTGGTGTGCAGGGTGCTGAATACCAAGTGACCCGTCAATGAGGCCCGGATTGCAATCTCCGCCGTCTCGAGGTCCCGAATCTCACCGATCATCACGATGTCTGGATCGGCGCGAAGAATCGATCGGAGACCCGCCGCAAATGTCAGCCCGATATCGGACTTCACGGCGATCTGCATCACGCCATCGAGCTTGTTCTCCACCGGATCCTCAATCGTCACGATCCTGGTATCGGGAGAATTCACCTCCGCGAGGAAGGAATACAAGCTGGTCGACTTTCCGGAACCGGTCGGGCCGGTGACGAGGATGATCCCGTTGGAAAGGGTCAGAAGGCGCTCGATTTTGTCTTGGATGGAACTTTCCATCGAGAGCATCCCGATGTTGAAACGCTGCTGGTTCAGAAGACGGAGGCTCACGCTTTCCCCTTCCACGGTAGGGACGGTGGCAACCCGGACGTCAATCCCGCTCCCCTCAAAGGAGAGGTTGATCCGACCATCCTGCGGGAGCCGACGTTCCGCAATGTCAAGACGCGACATGATCTTGAGACGTGCAATGACCGAACTCTGCAAGGTCTTGATGTTCTCAGGGACCGCGATATCCACCAGAACCCCGTCAATCCGGTAACGAATCCGGAGATTTTCTGCGAGAGGCTCCACGTGAATATCGGTCGCACGCTGTTCGAGCGCCTCCCGGATAATCTGATTCACAAACTTGACCACGCTGGCCTCTTCGTCTTCGACATCGTCAATGACGTTGGCTTCATCCGCCGATTCCAGATTCTCTAGGTCGAGATCCCGACCTTCCAGGATTTGCTCGAAGGTATCCGCCCCCACGCCATAGAGTCGCCGTAATCCATCGTGAATACGCCGGCGCGAAGCCATGCGCCACATGATGGGCATTCCCACCGACTGCACGGCGGCCTGACGCGCCGCGATATTGAATGGATCGTAGGTCGCGATCACGAGACGGCGGGTAGCCAATTCCTCACTCCCTTCGAACTCGACCGGAAGAAGCCGGTGACGCAACGCAACTTGCGGACCACAAACCTGCCGCAGGGGCAGGGGCTCCTCAGAGGGCGGGATCTCCGCCAACCACTGCAGGCCCAAGCCGTCCGCCAGGTGCCGCATGTATGGCTCCTCGTCGACGATCTCCGCATCCAGGATATCGTCGACCGGGGAGCGTTGACTCGCAGTGGCAGCATCTATCACCTCGGACAATTCATTCAGTGCCGGACAACCGATATCTCGGGCCGGCTCGATCAGCAGTTCTGTCATATCAACGCGTCGGACTGAATAATGCCGCCCGCCTCGGTTCCTGTCACCAATTTCGGAGGGTTATTCACAAGGGGAGTTTTGGGGGATCGCAGACTGCGCTCCGCTTCTTAGGTGCGGGATTAGAGGCTGAAATCCGCAGATAATCTAGCCTTCTTGATCCGCAAGGAAGCGCTCGGCCTCCAAAGCGGCCGCACAGCCCTGCCCTGCAGCGGTGATTGCCTGCCGGTAAACGTGGTCCGCCACGTCTCCTGCCGCGTAGAGACCTTCGGTCTTGGTGGCAGTTTTCCCAGGGATTTGGAGGATGTAGCCCTCTGGGTCAAGATCGGCCAACCCGTTTAAAAATCCGCTATTCGGCACGTGACCGATCGCAATAAAGACCCCTTTGACTTCCAGGGGCGACTCTTTACCCGTCTCCCGATTGCGGACCGTCACAGATTCCATTTTCCCGCCCTCTCCAGGATGATAGGCTGTGATTTCCGCATTCCAGATGGGCTCGATCTTTTCGTGCGCCAGGACACGTTCAGCCATGATCTTGGAAGCCCGCAGCTCATCGCGTCGGTGCAGGAGATAGACCTTGCTGGCGAATCGCGTCAGGAAGGTAGCCTCTTCACAGGCGGAATCTCCCCCCCCGACAACCACCACGGGCATGTCGCGATAGAAGGCCCCATCGCAGGTCGCGCAGGTAGTGAGCCCATTCTTGCCGTAGATTTCCTGCTCCTTGGGCAGTCCCAAGAGGCGGGCGGAAGCCCCGGTGGCCACGATGACGGCCTTGGCCTCCAGGACCACCTCAGAGCCGCAATGAACGTCAAAGCTACCATTCGCGCGTCTCTCGATCTTGGATACCATCTTGTAATCGATGCGCGCACCGAATTTTTCGGCCTGCTGCTGCATGCTGAACATCAGGGTCGCGCCATCCACCCCTTCGGGGAATCCTGGGAAATTCTCCACTTCACTGGTGGTGGTGAGCTGCCCCCCTGGTTGTTCTCCCGCGAGAACGAGAGGATTCAAGTTCGCACGGCCGGTGTAGATTGCCGCAGTCCACCCAGCACAGCCGGTTCCGATAATAATGACGTTTTCCATACCTTTGAGAGTAACGAGAGCGGACATTATGCCCCTCTGCTTCAGCTGCCAAGACCGACCGACGGTTTTCCGCGAAAATCTCAGGTGGCGGGATTCAGGGCTGACCCCGCTTGGCCTTCTCCGCCGCAATCCATGCACGGTCCACCCCGGAGAGATTTTTCTCCTCGGCCTTCAGACGCTTGCCATCGGGCTCGATCAGGATCATCGCGCCACCGCTATAGCGCGCTAGTTTCGCATACACCGTTCGTCCCTTTTCATCCACCCACTCCCGATAGCCCTTCCGCCCCATTTTGCGCTTCCACTTCTCGTGATAATTCCTGGCCCCCTGGGCATCATTCTTCAGGCGCGAAAAATAGAAGTCGTGGTAGGTCTTGTGGTAACCTCGATAGCGCGAAGTGACGGTGCCGTCCGGCGCCATCAGGAGGACCATGGGCAAGCCAAGGACCTTGTAGCGCTTCTTCAACTCCTCGAGGTAGTTCTCCTTTCGCACTTGATCGTCCATCGCCGAGTGTCCAGGCCCCCGACTCTCGCCCTTGACATTGAAATCGAGGCGCACTTGGATCACTTCCTCCGCCGCCCACTTTACAAACTCAGTCTTGGAGAATACCTCCGCGCTCAGCGTCTTGCAGAGCGGACTACGAGCGGTATCAGTGAACCAGACCAACATCGGCTTACCTTCCCGCATGGCCGATCGGCGAGCTTCCGAATAGCTGATCAGCCACGGACCGCGCTTCACGCTCTGCGCCATGATTTCCTCAATCCGCTCCAATCCGGATTCAGGGTTGTCCGGGTCGGTCCACATGAGATCCTTCTCACGCTCGAGGAGCCTGCCCATATTCTGCTCCGTGACCGGCTGCGGAGTGACATCCTCAACCGTGACCCGGGCGATGGGCTCCCCACCGTAGCGAGCCCCCCGCAGTTGAGGCGGCACGGGGGGAGGTGTCAGGGTGGCCGTCTGTTTCTCTTGGGTCATCCGTTTGAGACGGCTACAGGAGGAGAGCCCACCTGCAAAACCGGCGCCCAGCAGGAACCAGATTGCGATTCGGAACACGCTCTGAGCCTAGCTGCTTTCCCTCCCCGTGCAAGCGCACCCAATTGTCATTGCCCCTCCTAGCGCGGCCACTAAAGTCCCCCCGCACGATGAACCCACCCCGCAGATATCTCCTGATTATCGCGTTGTTCCTTTCTGGAGCATTGCCCTCCCTGGGCGGTTCGGACGAACCAACCTACCCCAAGGGGGGTAAATACCAGCTGGAGGAGGCCCAGCACGCTGAGTTCCCCCTCCCCCTCCCCGCTTATTCGACCGAGGGATCCGAACACCTTGACGCTCCCGATGACAGCCTCTGGAAGAAGTTGAAGGAACGGGCCTCCAAGCAGCACTACTTCAATCTCATTGCCACCATCATCTTTGCCTGCGCGATCTTCCACACCTTCCTCTCCGGGGTGTTCAAGGGAAAGGCCCACCTCCTCGAGATAAAACACCGCGAACAAATCGTGCGCGAAGGTCGCACTGCCGAGGCCAAGCCTCAGGAGGACGCCAAGGATGACGTCTCCTTCCGCGGTTGGGTCCTTCATACCCTCGGCGAGGTCGAAGCGGTCTTCGGAATCTGGGTGGTCGCCTTGGGCGCCGCAATTGTCTGGTGTCACGGAATTATTCCCGGCGAAGGATTCTTGCACGGGGTTGGCCAGGTGCAGCAGTACCTCGGCCACGACGTGTCCTATACCGAACCCCTCTTCGTGATCATCATCATGGCCATCGCGGCCTCCCGACCGATCATTCGACTCTCCGAGCATGCCGTCAATCGAGTGGCTCAAGTATTCGGAGGTTCTCCGGCCGCCTGGTGGTTCTCGACCCTCACTCTGACCCCCCTTCTTGGATCCGTCATTACCGAACCTGCCGCCATGACGATCGCCGCCATGTTACTGGCCAAGAGGTTTTACGAACTCAATCCAAGCTCCACCTTTGCTTACGCCACCATCGGCCTCCTCTTCGTGAATATATCCGTGGGCGGCACGCTCACTCATTTTGCGGCTCCTCCAGTCCTCATGGTTGCGCAAAAATGGGATTGGGATTTCGTGTTCATGCTCTCGAATTTCGGATGGAAAGCGGCGCTGAGCATCCTCCTCTCGAACGCGCTCTACTTCGCGATTTTCCGCAAGCAATTCGCCAAATTGCGTTCGCCGATCGAAAATCGAGATATGCGCATGCCCCTCAGATGGGAAGAACGGGAAGACCCCATTCCTAAGCTCATCACCGCGGTGCACGTCTTGTTTCTTGGTTGGACAATCTTCATGGCCCACTTTCCCCCTCTCTTTATCGGCGGTTTCCTCCTTTTGCTGGGCTTCACCGAGGCTACCGGTCATCACCAAAACGACGTCAAGATGCGCACTCCGCTTCTGGTCGGTTTCTTCCTCGCCGGTCTCGTCGTTCACGGCGGCTGCCAGGGATGGTGGATCGAACTCCTGCTCAGATCCTTCGATGATCAATTGGTCATCATGATCGGCTCCACGATCCTCACCTCCTTTAATGATAACGCCGCCGTAACATATCTCGCCTCCCAAGCTCCCGATCTGGCTTCGAACCTGAAATTCGCGGTTGTTGCGGGAGCCGTCAGCGGAGGGGGGCTCACCGTGATCGCGAATGCACCAAACCCAGCCGGCCAGGCAATCCTCGCACGCTATTTCAAGGGCGGAGTATCACCTCTCAAACTGGCTCTCAGCGCCCTCATTCCGACCGTGATCGCCGGGGCCGCCTTCATAATCCTCTAACCAAAGTGCGCCATGTTCACTGGACTCATCGAAGCAACCGGCCGCGTGCTCAGCTTGGAATCCCGTGGGGAGCAAGCACGACTCACCATCGCCAACCCCTTTGTCGGGGAAATTACCCTCGGCGAAAGCATCGCGGTCAATGGATGCTGTCTAACCGTGAGCGCCTGCGATGAGTCCACGACTTCCTTCGACGTTCTGAACCAGACGCTCAAGGTGACCTCTCTGGGCGCACTCGAAACAAGCAACCTCGTCAATCTTGAGCGCGCTCTGCCTCTGAATGGTCGACTCGGTGGTCACTTTGTTCAGGGGCACGTCGATGACACCGGGGAGATTCTTGAACTCTCCATGCACGGTCAGGATCACCGTTACGAAGTTTCCCTCTCTCCTGACATTTATCGCTATTGTATTCCCAAAGGCTCACTCGCAGTGGACGGCATTTCCCTCACCATCGCCGAACTCAACAGGGACTCAGCGGTCTTCTGGATAACCCCGCACACCATTCAGGCCACCAACCTACACTCAGCCCGAACAGGTCAGCGGGTGAACCTCGAAGCCGACCTCCTCGCCAAACATGTGGAGTCCTTGATGGCGAAGTAGGAGCCCCTCCTAATCGCAGAAACTCCGCAGTCACCGAGGACCGATCCCAGAGGAAGCTCTCACCGGCAATCTGGACTCCTCAACCCAGCCTGATCACCGCGGCACCCAGAGCCCCAAGTGCCAGAGCGGTATGTTCCGAAGGATCCAATACCCGAAAACCTCGATCGAGAGAGCACACGACCAAGCCTTACCCGCCGGGAAGAGTGGTCAGGGACTCATCACAACGAAGAAAACCATCACTCCAATGAAGATGAACTGAATCAAAATCGCGAGATATCCGGTCACCAGCCCAGCAATCGCCATCCCGCGACCCTCCACCGGTGTCTCTGAGTGTTTGATCGCCTTGAGGGCCATGTGTCCGCAGATTACGGCCGGAATCCCGGCGGCCGCCCAGATCCAGCAAAGCGGCAGTGAAATGATCCCGCATACCATACTCGCGATTGCCAAACCCGAGGTCACTGGAGGGGTGATGGAATAAGGCCTCCCGGGCACGGGCTGCTCCACCGGACTGACCCCTTCCACCTCCGGACACTCTGGCGGTGAGGGAGGAGAACTCGTCCCTACGGAGCCTGCTCCCACTGTCCTCTCCCTATGCGGCGCCTCTGACCGGGACGCCAGTTCCGCGACCTCCCCCGCCGGAGACCAGCCCCTCATACCCTCCCTCCAAACCAAATCTTCCGGCATCACCTCGCCTCGCGCCAACATCTCGCAGAACACCTGCTCCGGTATCGGTCCCTCTTGCTTCCCATGTTTCGCGTAATACCAATTCATGAGCTTCGCTTAAGGAGTAGGAACCGGAACCGGAGTAGGAACCGGAACCGGCGTTGAAGGGCTGGAAGGAGCAGGGGGGCTTGACCCCACGCCTACACCACCGGAACTCGAAATTTCGTTAGACAGATAGAAAAAGAAAATGAGCGCTCCCACGATGAAGATCAAGGTCAGCAGCGTCACCAGGTAGCCGGTAATCAAACCGGTGAGCGCCAATCCGTCGCCAATCTGGGCGCCACCCGATTCACGAATCTGTTTGCGGGCTATGTGACCACAGATGATGGCTGGAACCGCGGTAAAAATAAACGCCACGAAGATTCCCAGGATCCCGAGAATCATGCTCGTCTGGGCCATCGAGTTGGTGGCCGGCGGACCACCCATGGGCAAGTAGGGCGCGGGCTGCGGCAGGTAGCCCCCCGACACTCCTGCCATCAACTCGGGCACTTGGTTGGCCGACACCCAACCCACCATTCCATCGCGCCACACATTGGAATCAAGCGGAAGAGACCCCGCACGGAGAAAGGCCTGCAACTCTTCCTGAGAGACGGGTCCGACTTGCTGTCCGTTTTGAGAATAATACCACACGGGCTATTAGATTTGTTGAGTCAACGGGGCGAACAAGCAGGGCTGTTCATCCACCGTCCCATAACTCTCCCGGCGGAGTCCAACCAAATCATCGCTCGTGATCCGGAGAGGACCCCTCCCCCTACATTCCCATGATTTGGTAGCCCCCATCAACGTAGAGAACCTGACCAGTAATACTTGCTGCCCCCTCGCTTGCGAGGAACACCCCGGTGGCCCCAAGTTCGCTCTTACTGCACGATCGTCCCAGTGGGGCTTTGGACTTGTAGTGGTCCATCATGCTTGAGAAGCCCGAAATTCCACGGGCCGCCAAGGTTTGAACTGGTCCCGCACTGATGCAATTCACGCGAATTTTTTTCGGCCCGAGATCATAGGCAAGGTATCGAGTCGAAGCCTCCAAGCTGGCTTTCGCCACCCCCATCACGTTGTAGTGAGGCACGACCTTCTCTGATCCGAGATAGCTCATCGCCAGAATACTTCCGCCTTCCGTCATCATGGGAGCTGCCCGCTGGGCGATCCCGACCAGGGAGTAGGCACTGATGTCGTGCGCCATCTGGTAGGCCTCACGGGTGGTGCTGAGAAAATCGCCCTCCAAGGCCTCGCGGGGCGCAAAGGCCACCGAGTGCAGCACCATGTCGAGCTTCGGGGTGTGTTCACCCACTTTGGCGAAGAAGGAATCGAGTTCCTCATCACTCGAAACATCACAGGGATACATTGGCGGATCCTCTCCAAAGGTCCCCGTCAGGTGCTCCAGGTTTCCCTTCAACCGTTCCCCCTGGTAATTGAAGATCAGATTCGCCCCAGCCTCTGCCCACGCCTGCGCAATCGCCCACGCGATGCTGCGCTTGTTGGCCACGCCAAACACGACGCCCGTCTTGCCTTCTAGCGGCTTGTCACTCATGGGGGCAGCCTTTACCAGCGATCCGAGTCATGCAAAGCTCAATTTGTGCCGCCTGCCAAGTCACTCCCGGCGCGGCCTCTTCTTCACGGACAGCAAGGCCTTCTCCTCAATCCCGACCGGCACAATGTTTTCCGCAGCTTTCTTGCCTTGAAGATGGATTCCCACCAACTCGCGTTCAAGCTCACCGATCCCATCGTCGACTTGATCCAGGTCTTCAAAAATGGCCATTCGTTCGGGCGTGGGATTTTCGCGAACCGGCACTTGGCCGACCAGCGCGCCGTTGTCCTGCACTGCCGTCAAGAGGCCCCGGTTCTCCTTAAACATGAATCCCACCGCCATCACCGACAGAAGAAGAATGCTGCACAATCCCATCAGGGCGAAATTGCTGCGGCGTGAAGTCCGCGTGATGTGATCGGTAAACTCCTGCTCCGCATCCCGCAAGCGGGTAAAAGTCTCACTCATGAATCGCCCCGACTCGGAAACGCGCTCTCCAAGGTTTTCCATCGATTTGGCCACCTGCAGGTTGGATTTGTCGATCCCCGAAAGGGTACGGTCCATCAGGCTGAACGTCTCCTCCACATTCGTCATCGTGCTCCCAATGCGGTTGAGCGACTTGATGAAAACGGCGTCCTTTGCGACACGCCGCTCGATTGTCGTGCGCAATTCGCCCAGCACCTTGCCCGCGTTGGCCTGACTTTCGCTCATGGACTTGAGACTTTCCACCGCGAGCGGCATCGGGCTCAAGGAGCGGCCAATCCCCTCTCGCTCTCCCTGTTCACCTTCGAGGTGATCCCGGATCGAGCGCATGAGGTCCACCATCTCACCGGCACCCTGCCGAAGAGTTTCAAGCTGCAGATCGCGTTTGCGGGGGCGCTTCCAAAATTGCCACCGCGGGGCCGACTGAGAACTCTCAATCGTCAATTCCCCCTCGGGCTCAACGCGCTCAAGTGCTGCCCTCTCGACCACCGGATCACGCTCCCCTTCATCCGGTATGAATTTCTCGGGTTCCATCGCAGGAGCCTGTGCTTCCACCGCCTTGGGCGTCTCCACGGCCTCAGCCTGGTCCCTTGCCACCGCAGGCAACGGGGCAAGGGGTTCATTAAAGGGATCAGAATCTGCGGAGGCCGTCGGAGTCGTCATGATACGGCCTTCAGTCTTATTAAGAAAACTTAACTAAATCAAGCAAGGACGTATAATTCCTCTCTCGTTCTGCACCTTCCAAACAACCAACTCAATGCCAAGCGAGTGGATCGAGCCCGTAGAATCGCTTCAGGAGGTCGTAGAGCGCAGGGTGCGCCTCTTGGAGCGAGTCCGGCTTCTCGAAAAACGTCTCCGTCGCTACCGCAAAAAACTCCGCTGGATTGGTCGCTCCATACTGATCGAGAACGGTGCGCTTTCCGGCCTCCACCCGATCGCAGAGAAGACGAAAGGAAGCCCTGAATTCCTGAGCCCACTCCTGGTAATCACTCCGCCGCTCCAGAATGGGCAACCCATCCGCCACCCCGTCAAATTGATCGATCTGATGCGCGAATTCGTGAATGACCACGTTGAGACCATCCTCAGTATTCTTTGACCCCTGAACCACACTTTCCCACGAGAGCACCACACTCCCAGTCTGCCAACTCTCCCCCAAGCGGATACTCTTCACCCCCAAATCGCTCTTCGCCTGGTAGGCGTCAGGATAAACCAGTATGCTGCGGAGTTTTCCAAAACTGCAATAGCCGCTTTCCACCAGTAGCAAGCAGGCTTGGGCCCCTATCACCAGCCGCATTTCGTCCGTGATTTCGCGCAACCCTCCACAAGCCTCGAAGCCCACCTCGTGGAGGAAGACCTGAATCGCCCCGTCCAACTTGCGCCGCAGATTGACGGGCAACTGGGTGTAAAACGCCACTTTCGCCCGAATCAGTGCGCGCTGCCATTCCTCCAAGGGAGTCAAGCGCACCTCCGCCCGCTTCTTCTCGCGATGCCAGCGATGCACGCCTCCGGTGATCACCACGAGCAACACTGCACCCAAAATGATCCAAACCGGGATCATGGCCGCACCCCGGCATTCCATTCTAACAGTTCAGCGTAGGTGACGCCCGATCCGCCGAAGAGATCGAGGGCGCTCCCCACCGTCACATCCACCCGTCCACCGCTCAAGTCCTCGACCAGGCGAACATCATCCATCGTTGCAACTCCACCCGCGTAAGTGATCGCCTTCCCTTCCCATCGCCCGAGTTCCTGAACCAGCTCACGATCGATTCCCCCGCACTTTCCCTCCACGTCCGCCGCGTGAATCAGGAACTCGTCACAATATTCAGCAAGGCGATCCAAGAGATTCGGAGAGACTTCGAGATCGGTAAGAGTCTGCCAACGATTCATCGTTACCGTCCATCCGTTCGGGGTCCGGCGGGAGCTCAGGTCCACAACAATCTTTTCCGCGCCGACCGCTTGGCATAATTCGGCAAGTTTCCCGGACTGGAAACGGGCCTCTTTGTCAAAGAGCCAGGAAGTCACGATGAGGTGGCTGGCCCCTGCCGCAAGCCACTCGCCCGCATTTCCGCTGGAGATTCCGCCCCCGATTTGGAGTCCCCCGGGCCATCCTTGGAGAGCCCCACGGGCGGCCACTTCATTGCCCGCTCCGAGCTTAATCACGTGTCCACCCACCAACCCATCTGCACGAAATTTCTCCGCAAACCACTCCGCCGAGTGGTCTGAAACGAAATTTTCCAATGGTTCGGGCCCGTAGTCTCTCAACGAGTCACCCACAATTTGTTTCACTTTGCCTGCGTGCAGGTCGATGCATGGCCGGAATTTGGTCATCGCCAGTGCGGGGAATTGAGCATTTATTCACCGAAACCGAAAGCCAAACTATCATGTGTTTCCCCTCCCTCTTCCTTCTTCTTGGGATCGTTCCCGGGCCCTGTGATGATATCAAACCTATTGAGAAACTTGAGCCTGTCGTCGAAGATCAGGCCGCGCCCAACACCGCCCCCGACCCCGCTCCAAAGGGTATGGCTTGGATTCCCGGAGGCAACTTTACTCGAGGGGAGAATCGGGAACTGAAAGGCGCCCGGAGCAAGTATCCAGAAGAGCAACCGGTCCATCGCGTCACCATCGATGGCTATTGGATCGATGTTACCGAGGTTACCAATCGCCAGTTCGCCGAGTTCACCAAGGCCACCGGCTACCAGACGCAAGCCGAGCGTGGTTGGGATCCTCGCGATTTCCCGAAGGCCCCGGCCGACCAGCTCAAGGGTGGCGCCCTCTGCTTTGTTTCCCCACCCCGGGAGGTTGAGCTCTGGCGCCCGGGCTCGGAGTGGCAGTGGTGGAAGTTTGTCGAGGGCGCGAGTTGGCAGCATCCCCACGGACCGGCTTCCGAGATCAAGGACAAAATGGACCATCCTGTGGTCTGTGTGACTCACGAAGACGCCTTGGAATATTGCAAGTGGGCCCGCAAGCGCCTCCCCACGGAAGCTGAATGGGAACGGGCCGCCCGAGGAGGTCTCGACCACAAACTTTATATCTGGGGCGACGAGCGCCACCCTAAAGGAGAGTGGCTTGCGAACGTGTTTCAAGGCGAGTTCCCTCACAAAAACACAGGCGATGACGGCTACTTCGGAACCGCTCCGGTGAAGACCTTTCCCGCCAACAAGTATGGACTCCACGATATGGCGGGCAATGTCTGGGAGCACTGCTCCGATCTCTACCGACCGGAGTACTTCAAAACCTACGCCAGCCAGACCAAGCTCGAGCGCAATCCCAAGGGACCGAAGGACCCCATCAGCCAACCAATGGCCCAGCAATACGTCCAGGCCAAGAAATACACCGAAGGCGAAAAACCCTTCCACAAGTTAGCGTGGCTCTGGGTGACCAAAGGCGGATCTCACTTGTGCCATCAGGATTATTGCCTGCGCTATCGCCCGGCATCCCGACACTATTCCGAGTCCCTCTCGCCCACCAATCATACCGGTTTCCGCTGCGCAAAGTCCAAGTAGCAGGCTGCTCTTGCCCTGCGCCCAAATGGCAACCAGGGCTCCAGGGAACGGGACCCTCGCCTGCCAGGATTGCCCCCCGCTGGGCTGCCCAGTTAGGCTTGTCGGGTGGCTCAGGGCGCCAGGAAATCAGAATTCTCCCTATCTGCTCGCGATCCAAGCGCACTCATAGGGGCCCAGTCTACAAGCGTCGACTTCGATTGGAGTCAACGCACAAAGCATATCCCAGCACCTGTCGGAGGTCCCCAGCACGTCCGCTAACAACGTCGGATCGATCACAATCTCACCGGCCGTGAAATTGAAGAAGCAGGCCACCGTGTAAGCACCGCAAAGTGATCTCCGCACCAGGCCAAAGAGCTCGCTTCCCGTCTCGAGAACTTGCTGGGTGGCATCGGGATGGAAAGCCGGGCACTCGGCCCGGGCGCGAAGCATGCTGGTATAGATATTAAGTATCCAAGCCTCCGATCCCTCCGGATCATCCAGCTTCTCCTCCAGATCCTGCCACTGCCAACGCTGCCGATTGATGTCGCGATCCTCTCCCTCCTCCCGCTCCGGTCCATCGGTCCAGTTGGACGCCCCCACCACACTCTGGAAGTAGACCGCTGGAATTCCTCGCAGGGACATCATGAGACACTGCGAACACATGAACCGGCGCAGACTGTGATCATCATTCTCCGGGTCCCGCAGAGCATCGCGATAGGTAATATTGAGTTCGTAGGGCTTCTCGCTGCCGTCGGGAAGTGAACGTACACTCACGAGCCCGTCCCGCGCTTTCACCTGCTCAACCAGCCAAGAGACTTCCTGCGCAGGAACCAGATCCTCGAGCGCTCGCACGCCAATCCCATCATGACTGGCCGTAAAGTTGAGATACGTTGCCTCTCTCGGCGGATCATCCAGTGACCGCGCCCACTTCTGCAGATGAGTGGAGTCGTTTCGCAGGAGGCCGTGCAACAGGAGAGGCGGAAGAGCAAACTGATAAATCATGTGCGCTTCGTCACCCTCTCCGAAGTAGGAAATGTTCTCCTCGTGAGGCACATTGGTTTCCGTCAACAAGATCGTCTGAGGAGCCACCGTGAGCAACACATCGCGCATGAGCTTGACCACTTCATGTGTCTGCGGAAGGTGGATGCAGTTGGTCCCGGGTTCCTTCCAGAGAAAGGCCACCGCATCAAGACGGATGAGCCGGGCACCACGGGAAACATAGGTAAGCAAGAGGTCGAGAAAATCAAAGAGGACATCCGGAGACTTCCAATTCAAATCGACCTGATCTTCGCTGAAGGTGTTCCAGACGTGGCGCAACCCGCGAGCTGTTTCGACATCCGAAAAGAGCTTCCAGGGACGGGGGCGGAACACCTCGCGATGATCCTCCTCCGGGTCGCCTTCCTGAAAGTAGGAGTCATGGGGCGCGATGCCGTTCACGTAATCGCGAAACCAGGGGCTCTTCCGGGAACAGTGATTGAGAACGAGGTCCACCATCAGGCCGTAACCGCGGCCCAGGCTTTCAATTTCATCCCAACTCCCCAACGCGGGGTCCACCGCGCGATAATCGATGATCGAGAATCCGGCATCCGACGAAGAGGGAAAGAACGGCAGAAGATGGACCACGCTGATCGCTCCCCGCAAGCGGCGATCACAAAACTCCTTGAGCGCCTTGAGGGGGGGGCAGTCGGGACGACTCACCATGTCGCCATAGGTGATCAGGACGGCATCCTTTTCGTCCCAGCGCTGATGTTCTCCCTCTTCTTCGCCGGTGTATGCCCCGCTCTCGGGAACCACGCCGTAACGACCGATCAGCATGTAAAGACGATCCGCAAGCTGCTCCGTCCGATCGTGACCGTAAAGCCGGCCTAGGCGCAGCTTCATTCGGTTGAAGGTCCTCCGACGAATCAACTTCATGAGACCATAAACGGTTGGCCCATGTAGGGCACTTGGCTGAAGGCCGCGCTGAGAGCTCGCTGCAAGGCGTCGAATCCGTAGTGCTGGCGACCCAGGCAGTAATTTGTCTCCACCATTTGCTCGCGCAGATGTTCATCGCGCAACAAGCGGGCTACGGATTCCACGGTCTCGCGAGTGACATAACCATCCATCTCCACGAGATCGAAGCCCTTCGGCTTGATATCCTGCACATAGATCGAGTAGCAGTTAATCAGGACAGGCTTGCGGAAATAAAACGCCTCCAGCAAGGCGTTTCCGAAACCCTCATAAACACTCGGGTAGGTCACGAAGTCCGCGTGAGGATAGATATCCCATAGGGTGTACATCTTGCGCCCCTGCGCATCACGCTGTCGACGCTCACTCACCCGGTCCGCAATGATCCGAAGATCCACCCCTTCATCCACTGCCAACTGCTCCAGCATGTGCTGATACCCGAAGCCTTCGTCACCGGCATCGTGGGAGATGACCAGCTTGCACCGCGGATCCTTCAACCGGCTGATGAGCTTGATCGAGTTCTCGATACCCTTGCGGGGAACAATCCTGGTGGGTTGCAGAAAAAAGTAGTCGTCGGGAGCGAGTCCAATCTCTTCCCGCACATCCGCACTATAGGAGTCAGCCTCCCTGTGCTCCTCCTCGAAATTGAACACATTGGGCACGAGGGTGGAGCTGAGTCCCTTGCGGAGCGCCAACTGCTCCTGGGCAGCCTGGTTAATCACGGTATGCTCCACGTTCTGCAAGCGGGGCGGAAAGGACATGTCGAGAAAATCGGAAACTGCATTCAGGGAGAAGCGGACCCGCTCCCAGTAAAAGTCGTGATGATGGGCGACTGCCGGCATTCCCGTTTCGGCGAGAAACTCGGTGAGCGCCACCCCCAACGGCAGGTGCACCGGGATGGTGAGCACGTTCTCGGGGACCAGGACATCGATTCTGAACCCGTCAACGAAGCGCCGCAACATGGCTTCAAGGTAGCGGGCCACCTCGTGGATACGATCGGTCACTTCGGGCGGGCGCTGGGCCGCACCCCAGATGCGCGCATTGATCCACTCGTTCTCGGGGTGCCCAAAGAAGGCTTCGGGAACACACATCGAAACAGTCGGATCCCGATCGCTGCGACCACTGAACCAGAATATTTCGTGACCCATCTCCTCGAGAACCTCCGCCCACTTGAGACTCTCCAGGGAGACCCCGTCGGTCCCTGCAAATCGGGTGGAAACAAAACCTATCCGCATTGAGTCAATTGAAGGAGGGATCCGCACTCATGAGCCCCGCCTCGGTTTGACCAAAGGCGGCTGCAGAGCCCAAGGACAGCAAGGTCCCTCTCTGCAAAAAGTGACGGCGGGTATTAGTCTTCATCGTCCATGGCCCTCATCATCACCCCCTTTTAGCGTGGGGGAGTCCCGGGGAAAATACAAACATAAAGCGACGATTCTGTGTCCAACAACTCCCCCGTAACGAATCTGTGACTTTTATGACCCGCAGTTGAACATCCTGACTGCCCCGCTTGACCTTGGCAGTGCTACTCCTCACGTTCCAGCCGTGTCCTGGCTCAAGTCCAACACCTTCCACCACGAGGAATTTTCTGATCTGGAACGGCTCTGCGAAGCCAAAAAGAATGCCGGCCTGACGATCTCGCTCTGCATTCCCACCCTCAACGAGGAACAAACAATCGGAAAGGAAATCGAGATCCTCAAGAGCGAGTTGATCGATCGCTTCCCACTCATCGATGAATTTGCCGTCATCGACTCGGGCTCGACCGACAAGACAGGTGAAATCACGACCTCCTATGGTGTCGACTTTTACTTCTCCGGCGACATCCTCCCTTCCCAGGGATTCAAACGAGGCAAGGGCGAGAACCTCTGGAAGTCGGTCTACCAACTGAAGAGCGACATCATTTGCTATGTGGATGCCGACATCGCCAACATTCACCCCCGCTTCGTCTCCGCCCTCGTTGCACCCTTGATTCACCACCAGAGCGTGCACTACGTGAAGGCCTTCTACGAACGCCCGATCGCCCATTCCAGCGGGGGGATTCGCGCGACTGGGGGTGGTCGAGTCACCGAGATTCTCGTCCGACCCCTCTTTTCCCTATTCTATCCCGAGCTCACCCAACTCTTCCAACCTCTCTCCGGCGAGTACGCCGTGCGCCGCGAAGTCCTGGAGGAAATCCCCTTTCCGATCGGATACGGCGTGGAGACCTCGCACATCCTTGATGTCTATCTACGCTGGGGCATGAACGCTTTCGCGCAGGTCGATCTCGATCAACGGGTGCATCGCAATCAGGACACCATCGCTCTCGGAAAAATGTCCTTCAGCATCCTTCAATCATTTTTCAACCGCCTCAAAAAGCACGGCAAGGTCGGCGAGATGTCCGACCTCTCCAACGTCTATCGCAGCTTGCAGGCCGCCGGCCTCGAGCATGAAGAGATCACGACCGAAATCGTGGAGGAGGAACGACCACCCATGATCAAACTCCCGGAGTACCTTGAGAGGTATCCGCGCTAAGCTCTGCAGCATGTCGGTCACCCTCGTTCACTATCACCTCCGGGCGGGAGGGGTCACCCGTGTCCTCGAAACGCAGTCCCAGGCCCTCACCCAGGCCGGCATCAACCATGTCATCCTCGCAGGTTCGCCCTACCAAGGCCCTGCGAACCTCCCGGTCACCGTCCTCCCCTCCCTCGATTACACCGAGAGCGCGCCCAACCTCAGCGGGACCGCGCTCCTCGCCGAGATGCGTCAAGCCGCCACCACCGCCCTGCGCGGAACTCCTCACACCTGGCATCTTCACAACCCCACGATGGGGAAAAACGTTCTTTTCCCCGCAGTCATCGAGGAGCTCGCTGCGGCGCAGGAACAGCTCGTTCTCCACTTCCACGACTTCGCGGAAGATGGTCGACCCAAAAATTACAAATTCATTCGCAACGAGCTCTCGCTTTATCCTCTCGCACCGCAGATTCGCTACGCTTTCATCAACTCGCGCGATCAAAATCTACTCATCGAAGCAGGCGTTCCCAACGAGCAGACCACCCTCTTACCCAATGCGGTCACTCCTCAATCGGCGACCCGGAGGGCGCCCCGGGAGACCTCCGCTCCTTCCACCGTGCTCTATCCGGTCCGAGGGATCCGTCGCAAAAATCTCGGTGAACTCTGTCTCCTTTCCGGTCTCGCGCCCGATGAGGTCACCTTCGCCCTTTCGCTCGCTCCGGAGAATCCTGCTTGGCGAACAATCTACGAGCAATGGGTTGATGCCGTGGAGAACTTTCATCTCCCGGTTCAGATGGGCGTCGTTGGTAAAACCGCCCCCGCCCCTGGCCTCGAACCGACCTATGCCAACTGGCTCGCCCACTCGAGCCATCTCGTCACCACCTCCGTCATGGAAGGATTTGGCCTGGCGTTCCTGGAACCCCTGGGCATGGGCAAGCCTCTCCTCGGACGCGACCTGCCCGAAATTACGGCCGACTTCAAGCAGAACGGGGGGCGCCTTGGCGACCTCTATGAGGAACTCCTCATTCCGGCCGAGTGGGTTGACCGCCCCCGACTCTTGGAAACCCTCCGCGAAAGCCTCGGGGAGGTCTATCGCGCCTACGGTGCGGCTCTCCCCAACGGCATTCTCAAAGAGAGCCAAGAAGCACTCGAACTTGGTGGCTACTTCGACTTTGGAAATCTCCCCGAGTCCATTCAGCTTGAAGTCCTCCCTCACGCCCTCATCTCCCCCGACGACGTCATGGTTGGTCGCGACGGAGGCCCTTCACCCGCCGTCGAATGGCTCGAAAAGATTCTCGCCTCGACCGCTCCCTCCGGTGACCCCGCTCAACTTGAGCCCTACTCCGTCTCTCGTTACGCAGACCGGCACGCCTCGCTCTATCAGGAACTGGCAAGCGCTTCACCTCAGCCCCCCACCTGGCTAGACAAGTCGAATGTCCTCGCTCAGTTCCTCAGACCCGAACGCTTCCATTTTCTCCGCACTTGATTCCTTCTCCCTCCAGTCTCATCCGCTCGCTCTCGCATCCTCTCGCCCCCATCGAGACCGGAGTCGCTCCACATCTCCCCTGCCTCGCCGGGATTCGCGCCGTGGCCTTCGACATATACGGCACCCTTGTCGTTTCCGGTTCGGGCGACATTGGAGTCAGCGACGCCAATCAACAGGAATCCGCCCTGCGTTCCATCCTGCGTGATCTCGAAATCGTCCCCCCAGAGGAACATCCGTTGCTCACTGAGCGCTTCGTCGAGCTCATCCTTCGTGATCATGAGCGGGCTCGTTCTTTAGGGATCAAGCATCCTGAAATCGAGGTTCGCGACATCTGGGCTCAGCTTCTCGCGAGGGAACGAGACGAGCTCTTGGAAAGCGTGGCGATCGCCTATGAGTGCACCAGTAATCCGGTCTGGCCCATGCCCGGCGCCAGGGATCTCCTCGCCAATCTCCATCAACACGATCTCGCACTCGGCATCGTTTCCAATGCGCAGTTCTACACCCCCATCATGGTCGAAGCTCTTTTCGACGACGATCTCGAGCACCTCGGGTTCGATCAGGAACTTTGCTTCTTTTCCTTCCAATTTGGGGAAGCGAAACCAGGCCTGTCCCTCTATGGCAGACTGCGCGACGCTCTCACCCGACGGAAGATCTCTCCCTCCGAAGTCCTCTACCTCGGAAACGATGCGCTCAAAGACATTCATCCCGCCGCCGAACTCGGATTTCGAACCGCCCTTTTTGCGGGCGATCAGCGCTCCCTCCGCCTCCATGATAACAAGACCGCTCTCAACCCGCCGGACGCCATCATCACCCACCTCTCCCAGGTCTTGGCTCTCTTAGAGTAGAGATCACCCTTCCCTCTCTCTCCGCACCTCATTGCCCACGAAGTCGAGAAAGAACTCCATCTTTACACAATTCGGACAGGATTACACCTCGTAGTGGGCCGCCCAAAACAGAGCTCTCCAGGGGCCGCGGGCAATGACCCTCGCATCGCCTTCAAGATATTTCGTCCCGCACTACTCCATCTTCGTCTCGCACCGGAGGCACTCGAGATGCTTTTTGCGAGCCGCGCTTCATGCTGATTCCGTGGCTTCGTCAACCTCGCCGCGCGCAACTCCCCCACCTCGTCCGATTCGCTCCCCGTTTCTTCCACGAAGTCGAACATCGCCAACACTCCTCCCAGCTGTCGTCCTCGAGCTCAACATCACAGATTTTGCAGATCCGCATGAGACCCAAGCTATGCCCTGGCTATCTCGTCAGCCCGTGGAATCTGCAGTCATGATTCCCCGGGACGAGCACAGCTCACAAGGACAAGATCTCCCTCACCAATTCGATCTCGAACCGACCCGGCACCCGCGGTGGAATTTTTACGAGTTTCCCCTCCTTGGAGGGAAGATGAGCAATTTCAGCGAGCTCTTCCTGCAGATGGAAATGATGTCTTGGAAATCAATATTTTTGGTTGCCTGTCGCGGGGTGAGTGCCTAATTTGCGCGCCCACTGAAGCGGAGCGGTAGCTCAGTTGGTTAGAGCGCCGGCCTGTCACGCCGGAGGTCGCGGGTTCAAGTCCCGTCCGTTCCGCCAGTTTCACCCCCTAAAATCTAGGGGTTTTTGAAAGGGGAGCCCAGCGGGGAGTCAAGATTAGGTTCAAGGCTTCTGATCAGCAGTGAAATCACCTTGCCGATTTTACAATTCCAGCCTGGTGCCACCTGACAAGGTTTGACTCCGTTGCCAACTTTGCCGCGGAGTTCAGCTATATCGCAGGCTCGTTTCGTTTTCCTGCTGCCTCGTCCGCCCCCCTCTGTTGCGCCTTCCCCCGCCCTTTCACGTGCCTGAGAGCCTGAGGAATGTAGAACGGGCGGTGGACCTTCGGGGCACGAGAAAAGACAGAAATGGCTCGAAGGCGCCAAGGATGGTAAGGGAATCGAAGGTCGAATTGCCACCGCGAAGTCGGGAGGCCGACACTCGCCACCAGCGGACTTGACCTTACTCATCCATATGAAACGATGGTCGCTATCCAATCTGCCGCATCATGAAACGAACTCTGAGTCTCCTTGCCCTCCTCACCACCATTGCCTCAGCGGATGTGGAGTGGCGCGCCTTTGAGAATGTCGAGAAGACGAAGTCGTTTACCGGTCGCCTGGTGGGCTACGACTCGACCAAGGCGCTGGTGACGGTCCAGAAGAAATCGACCATGCGCCCGGTCACCTTCAAGCTCGCTCTGCTCTCGGAGGAAAACAGGAAATTCGTGGAGGCGCGCTCGATGGAATTGGAGGCCGCCGGAGGCCTGCGCATGATGTTCTACGAGACCGTGACGAAGACGGATTCGAAACGCACTGCGACCACCCGGACGAGCAATTACAACGGCGGCTTCAGGATCGAGATCCGCAACTACCTGCGGAGGATGATTGAAGACGTGGAGGTGGACTACATCGTGATCTACCGCAAGGACTCAACTTCCGGCAACGGGAGCCTGACTCCCTTGAAGGGATCACGGAACCTCACTGCGCTGGTGCCCAGCCTCAATGAAAACATCCTGGTCGATGGGATTCCGCTCAAGAGCTACTACAAGGCCGGAACGGTCTCTGCATCCGGCGGCTCGACATGATGTCGTAGCGGTGGCGCAGTTAGCGCCACGAGGTCCAAGCGGAGCCGCGATTCCCTCGTCGGATGCATCGCACGCATCAAGGTGGGCGGCAAGGTCGTGAAGACCGAGGCCTCCAGTGCCGACATCCTGCGGGACTACAGCGATGCGTTCAGCGCGTCGAAGTGACCGTCCCTTGGTCACCCTCCCACTCGCCCGGCCTGCCGGTCTGGTCAAGATCCAGCGGGTCAGCTTGGAGGAATACCAGAGCGGCATCGGCATGAAAAGTTTCAAGGTCACGGCCAGCGTTGAGGTTAACGAGAAAGGGGCCGGTGAAAACCTTGCAGCACTCTTCAGTGCATGGCGCGGAAGGCATATGGGAGTTGCCACTGCAAAGACCCTTGCCCGGGGCCGGAACTGTCTGCTTTGAAGTGGCCGGCCGTGACCGATAGGGCAACCTGAAGCGCATCGTGCACGTGGCAGGTCCCAGGCCGAAGTGCACTGCCAGCAAATATCAACCCATGAGTTACCCCTGTAGTGCCCCTTTTCTTTTCACTTTCCTTCTGGCTGCCATCAGCCCGCTGCCCGCCGCAGAAAACGAGGAAGGTCCGGAGACCGGGCATCCGCGTCCGTCCTACGCGCACTATTCGCCGGAACAGGTCAGCGAACTTGCCGATGCCGTGCGCCGAATCCGGCCGTCCATGCACCGCGGTGGATGGGAGTGGGACCGACTCCTGACCCGCTACATTGACAGCGGCCGCAGGGACAACAACGAACTGGTGATCCTGCGCGCTTACTTCCTGAGCATTCTCGACCGGTATGATGAGGCCAGGGCAAAGGACGAGCCGTTCACCATCTTTTACAACCACCGGTCATGGGGCAGCGGCGGGCGGATGCGCATCTTTGCCGAGCTTGTCCGCCAGGAGGCGATCACGAAGGCCGCGCAGGAAACGTTCAAGACCCTTGTCACCACCAGCCTGAAGATCGACTTCCCGGACTACTCGCAGCTGGAGCTCGGCGTGAACAACCGCCCCTACGGGATCAACGGCGGGCCGGCCATCGCGGTGAAGATGTTCCCCGACCACCCCAACGCAATACGCCACCGTCCGTGGCTTGATGCGCTGTGGAAGGAGCTGGTCACCTACGGGGACACCACCGAGACCAACTACTACCCCTACGGTCCGCTCTACCTGACCGGCCTCATCGACATGGCCGAGGGTATGGACAAGTTCGAGACCGAGCGCGAATTCCTTTACCAGCACGCGCGTCGATACCTCCACTACACCCACGGCGGCGGCGTGCGCGGAAACCCGAACTCGGGCTGCCCGGTCAACACGGAAGGGCGCGGGCAACTCTACTCCGACCCCTGGAACGCGCGCTACTACGACGTCGAGGCCAATACCCTGGACAGCGCGCTCTGGTATCGGTTGGCGCAGGAATACAAGGACCCGGAGTTTCTCTGGGCATCCGAGCAGGTCGGACTCGGGGGCCGACCGCCCGCGGGTATGGAGGTTCCCGCCGAATACCTCGAAGCTTACCGGAAACGCTACTTCTGGTTCATCGAGAGGGGCATCAAGCCACAAGTCCCTGCCGGCGGGGCCTCAATCAGCTACTACAGCGCACACAAGCACCGGGCCCCGGAGCGCCTTTACCTGTGCCCGGGCCGGGAAAGCGGCATGCCCTTCGCCTCCTTCTTCATCTACGACCGCAACAACAACTACATGCACTACTGCGACGACTCCGACGGCAAGCTCTACGAATACTGCTTTGACGGGGCGAAGTTCCTGCACACCACCGGCAAATATACCAGTGGGCGGGCCGGTGTCGGCGAGGCGGCCTACGACATGCTCACCGTGCTGCCCCCCGATATGAAGTTCCCGATCAAGGAGGGCAGCGGCATGGACAGCCCTTCCGGGGCATCATGGAAGAACGCGTCCATGTCCTTCAAGCTGACCATGAACTGTCGCACCGGCCCGGAGTCGAAGAACTGGAAGTTCGACAGGAAGATTGAAAAATTCCGTCGCGCTGATCGGCCAACCCTTGGCTTCGCCTACGGCAACATGGATGGATACTGGCAACTCAACAACGACTACCACTTAAGCTCGGTGAGGATCGGCCCCTTCGGTTCCGGGACACGCATACAGAACCTGCGCATCGCCGGCCCGGCCGGTGAGAAGATCCTCGCCGACTTCCAATCGGTGCCCGAAAACCTGAAAGTTGAACTGGTCCAGGGAACACAAAACGTCACGCTCGAGGGAGAGTTGCGGGACCCGGTTCTGCGTATCGTCGAGGGCGGCAGACGTGGAGGCAAGTCACTGCAACTCGACGTGCCGGGTGAGGCCCAGGTGGCACTGACCCTCGAGGGCCTGAACGAGAAATTCAACGGGCAGGACCAATATACCCGGGTCACCTACGACTTCCTGGGAAAAGACGGCGGCGGCATCGCGCCCAACATCCACACCCGGCCGGTATACTTCACGCCGATGTGGCACCGCGGCGCAATCCTCGTGCGCGACGGACTCAAGGCGGAGAACCGGGGGGAGGATTCCTACGGGCACTTTACCATGCGCAACTACTATGGGGCCAACAGCCGGTGGACCCGTCAGGCAATTCTCAGTGCCGAGGGTTACCTGGTCGTCCGTGACACCTACGTCCCCTGCCGTGACGTGGACGGATACAACGCCGCGCCGTGCTGGACCATCAAGGCCGGTGAAAACTCCAAAAGCGGCAATAACTGGTTCGACGCCCCGGCATTTGACCACGCCTGGTGGCAGAACCGTAAGAAGCGTGTCCTCCTCTACATCCACGATGATCAAGACACGGAGATCGGCCAGGTAGTCCACCGCACTTCCCAGGACATCCGCGGCGACAACGTGCGGAACACCTTCGCGCGGGCAAAGCTCAAGGCCGGACAGCCCCGGGTCTGGTTGAGCGTCCTGCGCCCATTCGATGAGGGAGAGGATGCGGCAGGAATCGCCGCTTCGATCAGGACCGGGATCGACGCCAAGGGCAAGGCGACCGTGAGTATCGGCAAGGTTAAACTCAGCATTACCGCTGACGGTCAATGGAAGGTGAAGCGCCTGGGTGGAAATTAAACCGGGTGGCCTTGCGCGGTCGCTAGCGTGTCTCCCGATTCAGCACGCGTCCCTGTCGTCCGTTCAAGGAAGGAACCCTAACTCAATTTCATGATATTGTAAGCTTCCCCTCGCTGGGTCACGCGAGGGGAAACCTACACCCCCCTCAAGCGCGCCACCGCAGTTTCCAAACTTTCCCGATGCTCCACCGCGAGCACTTCCACACTTTTGTCGATCCGCCCCATCAGCCCACTGAGCACTTTCCCGGGACCCAGTTCGATAAATAGTTTGTGTCCACGTTCGAGAAGAAGACGCATCGACTCCTCCCAGCGTACCGAGCCCGTCACTTGCCTGGTCAGGGTCTCACGAATTTGCTCCGGCTCGTTCACCCCTTCGGCGGAGAAATTGCAGATCACCGGGATCTGCGGAGTTCCCACTTCGACCTCGCCCAGCGCGACCCCGAACTTCTCCTGGGCCGCTGCCATCAGGCGGGAGTGATAGGCACCCGCCACCTTCAGTTTCCTTGCCATGCGGATCCCGCATTCCTTGGCCTTCGCCACGGCCTCATCGATCCCCGCGTTTGTTCCAGAAACAACGATCTGCCCCGGACAATTGAAATTCGCGACCTCAACCCCGCATGCTGCGGCAAGCTTCCTGACCGCTTCCGCATCCCCTCCGATCATTGCCGCCATGGCGCCATCCGTGGCGGAGCACGCCTCATCCATCAATGCGCCACGCGCCGCCACCAGTCGAAGCCCCTCCTCAAACTCAAAGGTTCCCGCTGCCGCATGAGCGGTCAATTCCCCCAGTGATAGACCCGCCGCCGCAACCGGCTTGAGTCCGGTCACCGCAGCCTGCAGGACTTCCAGGAGCGCGAGACCATGCACAAACAGCGCCGGCTGACAGTTCGCAGTCTTGGTCAGGTCCTCTTCAGGACCTTCGAACATGACCGAACTGAGCGAACGTCCCAGCACCGCATCTGCCTTCTCAAAGAGAGTGGCCGCTGCCGGATAGGCTTCCCCAAGATCTTTTCCCATCCCGACGCACTGTGCGCCCTGTCCTGCAAACAACAATACGGCCTCACTCATGTAAGCGGGGTTCTAACTGCCCTCCCAGTGTCGGAGCAAGCCTGCAACCTCTCCCGCCAGGTCACGGAGCAGTTCTTCTGCCCGAAACATGCACTCGTCCTCCGTCAACCCGAACGATTCCAACGAGAGCGTGGCGTCGAACCACTGGCTCTCGGCCAGGATGGGCGCCACCCGGCCGCCGATCCCCACTACCCGCTTTCCCTGCTCCCGGGCCAGGAGCGCGAGTCCCATGGGCCCTTTTCCCAGCAGGGTCTGGGCATCCAGCGACCCTTCGCCTGTGATCACGAGATCAGCCTCCGAAATTTGGGAAGTCAGTCCGAGGGCATCGGCCACCATGTTGAATCCATTGCGCAGGCGCGCGCCCGCAAATCGCATGAGGCCGAAACCAAGCCCGCCGGCCGCCCCGGCACCCGGGGTATCTGCAATGTCCGCCGCTCCCGTCACCTCGACCAGGCGGCCCAAGGCCCCTTCCAGGAACTCGATCTCTTCCGCACTCGCGCCCTTCTGTGGTCCATAGATGATGCTCGCTCCGTTCGATCCGAGGAGCGGATTCTCAACGTCACAGGCGACTTCCACCGGCGGGAGAGTGAGGAGCGCACTCTCATCGAGAGAACCAAGTTCCCCCATCGCAGCCGGAATAGGCTCCAGTTCCTCTCCGTCCCCATCGAAAAACTTCACTCCCAAGGCGGCCGCCATTCCAATCCCGGCGTCATTGGTGGCGCTTCCCCCGATCCCGATCAGGATTCGCTGAGCACCGGCCTTGACCGCGTCCCAAATCATCGACCCGGTCCCAAAGGTGGAGGAATGCAACACCCTCCGCTCGTCGACGGGAATTCGTCTCAACCCGCTGGCCTCTGCCATCTCCATCACGGCCTCCAATTCCCCTGCTGCATTTCGCAACAATCCATAGCGTGCCGCCACCGGGTTGTGCTGTGCATCAAACGAATCACAGGTCCGCCACTGCCCGTGCAGGGCGGTGACCATGGACTCGGTGAAGCCCTCCCCACCATCCGCAATCGGACAGATCACCAAGTCGTCCGAGGACCCGGCCGCTTTCAGGCCATCACGAACCGCTTCGCACGCTTCGGTCGCGGTCAGCGAGCCCTTGAATTTGTCACAGGCAATGAGAATTCGCATGGATTCGAACCGTTCTCTTCCCGGTTTTCCAAGGTTCTTCTAACCAAATCATTAGCGATTGATCAAGGTAATCGTCAGCTCAACCAAAACTCGAGCCGCCCAATCCCAATTGCGGTTCCCGCTCAAGCCGCCCCCTTACCCTACCGATCGCTCCGTGATTTGGCCACGGACCAGGGAAGGAACGGGAACATGACGAAGGCGTCTCCCCTTTGCTCTGGAGAGGGCTCATCCCCCGGTTTCCCTAGTGTCATCGGCAGCAATTGGGCTCGATCGAGGGCGATTGGGATTCGCCCCGCACAGGCGGAAACAAAAAGACCGGAGGGGGTGGGATTCGAACCCACGGTGAGTTTCCCCACGCCGGTTTTCAAGACCGGTGCATTCGACCACTCTGCCACCCCTCCTGGTGGCGGAAGGATGCAGATCCAGCGCCGTTGCGCAATTCCGAAATGATGCTCAAATCATCCCTTTGGCACTCTCGAACCGCATCAGGGAACGGGATACTCGGCGGATCGAAATCGGTCATACTGCTCGCGGAGTCCAACTCCCGCTCCCGAACTCGACCCCCCGTGGAAGGATTCCTGCACGGCTTTGCGCGACCACTCCACCGCCTGCTCGCGATCTCCCTTTGCAAACCAAACCTCGGCCATGGTATCGAGATAAGCGGCTTGCTTGGGACGCATGGAGAGGGCCTTGCGAATCTTCTCGTGGGCATCCTCCAATTGCCGCGATGCGCGCGATGCCATCCAAGCCGCGCTGTTGTAGGTGTTGTGCGCCTTCGGAAAGGCTTTGATCGACTCCTCGATCCGTTGGTAGACAATCTCAAAGTTCCGATCGTGCTCCTCGATCTCTCCCGCTTCCCGCAGCAGCGGAAAGTAGTCGTCCGCCAGGAGGCCGTCTCCATTGAGGAGTTCGAACGTCTTGCGTAGGAGCCTCATCGCGTTTTCCTTGTCGCCCTCCTCCAGCAGAGCCAGCCCGCGATAGAGATCTGCCGCAAACCGCTTACGAATGGCGGTAATCGGATTCAGGTAGGTTGTCCGGATCTTCATCGACTGCAAGGCGTCCACCTCCGAGAAGGCTGCTGCGATTCGCCATTGTTTCTTGCGCCGGGCATGCTTCACAAAATACGGAACCGCACTCTGCCAAATCCAGTCGGTGGGAGGATTCGAGAGCAGGAGTTGCCGCCAGTAGAGTTGGGATTTCTCGACCACTCCATTGCGCTCGACATCACTTGCGAGATGATAGAGCCGAATGGGTTCATCGAGTCCGAACTGCTCCACCTTGCGGAGCGGCTCTCTTGCGTCCTCCGGCCTTCCAGCCCGGATCTTGGCACTCCCGTAAAGGGCGAGGCTACGCACATTGGTGGGCTCCACTTTCAGAAGCTGGTCATAAGCATCGATGGCTTTCTGCCAGTCAGAAACATACCCATGGTAGCCGGCCAGCTTCCCCCCCCACTTATCTCCATCACTTAGCTTGGCAAGACGCTCCAAGAGGGCGAGGGCAACGGTGGCATCGTCTCGATATTCAGCAGCCTCTAACAGATCGGCATACCGTTGAGCGTGATCCTTCGGTGCCCCTTTGGCGGCCTTCTCATCAAGCGCGACGAGAGCCTCCTGGAGCCGCGCCTCATCCATGTGCACAAGGCCATAGACAGCTCCCAGCAACATAATGCGCTTCGATTTGTCTTCTTCAATCGACTCAAGCAGATTCCACAAGTGCAGGGCGGAATCACCCTCGCCAAAGAGGTGATAGATCACCTTGGCATCATCCTCGTCCGCGCTCTCCGCGGTGACCCTTTCGGACGCGAGCAGGAAACAAAGCTCGTGCAGACTGCCTCCCAAATTACTGAGCCGCCCGATGAACTCCAACCAATTTTTCATTCCTTCCTTCCACCCGATTTCGGAGAGCGCCTTCATAATGTTCGTTCCCTCCTCGCGCTCCCCTCGAGTGTAGAGAAACGATGCGATGGTCAGCACCTCGTATCGGGAAGGATCGCTCTCCGTCCAATTCGTTCGCATCAGCGCGTAACGCTCTTCCAGCCACTCCTTCTTCTTCTCGGCGGCTTCAGGATAGCCGTAGATTTTCAACGCCTCCATGGGCAGTTCAACGGTCTCATAGTAGAGGAAGGCCGCCTCCTTTCTTCTCTCTGCAACCAGGGGGATGCCGAGTTCGACATTCCCGTTGAGCAGAAGGGAAAGGAGGGCCGCTCGCTCCTCTTCCCCGCCGGCAGAGGCCTCCTTGGCCATCTTATTCAGCAATCGCTCACCCTCCGCGTCATTTCCTTGCCAACGGTTGAGGACGATCTCGGCATGGATTCGCGCCACCGGCGACTCCTCCTGCAGATCCATGAACCACTTGAGGTAGGGAATGGGATCTCCTTCAAAGAGAGCCAAGCCTGCCACGAGATCTTCGCGGCCCATCTTTTCGGCCAATTCCCGTGCCTCGGCGACTTCTCCACGTGAACGCAGGAGCGCAAGATGATGGAGCGCAGCTTCCATGGAATTTTGGGACACCTCGCCATTTGGCTCAAAGCTCAGCCTCTTCGAGGAAGAAGCGATTTCCTCCTCAAGTAATCCTTCCGTACGCAAAAGCGCGGCGAGTCTCCTCGTATTTTGATCCGTCACCGGCGCGAGTCTTAGAAGCTCTTCACCATCCTTGACACGCCCGTCCATCAAGGCTGGCAGAGTTGCGGGCAGCACCGCCTTCTCGACGATCTCCTCGCACGCTTCCCGCGAAGCCTCATCTTCCTCGTGACGGTAAATTCGAAGAACTTGCGTGTAGGCGCGCTCCTTGAGGAGACTCTCGAAGACAGCCTTCTTGCCATTGGTTCCCGAGCGAAAGTATTTCTGCACCAAGGCCACCACGCTCTTGGGAGTATCCGGTGTGATCCCGGTGCGGATGCGCTGAAGAAGAATCTTGGAGCGATAGGCCACTTCCGGATCTGCGCTCTTCACCCCCTTCTTGATGGCCTCGATCCCAATCACTCCCAATTCCCAGAGCCCCCGGGAGGCCTCTTCCCGAGCACGGTAAGATTCGCTGGCGAGATCCAGCACGAGCAGGCGCGCCCGGCGGAGCTGAACGGACTCCCCCGGCAGAACCTCAGGAAGCTCCTTCCCAGGCTGGGCATCGTTTGGTGCCTCGGCAGCAACGGGAGCCGGATCCTCAGCTACAGCAGGGGACTTCGCGGGCTCGTCCTGGGCGAGAGTCAACGCGCCAATGCCAAAAGCAGCCGCGCCCAAAAGGGAAATCAGTCTTCTTTCCATGCCAATTTTGTCGCCGTTACAAAGCCACAACTTTCTAAATCTTCAAGCTTCTCCTGTCAAAATCGCCTTCACCAAGGCGGGCAAAACCTCACCTGCCCTACCCTTCCACACTCGGTCAAACTGCCCACTCTCCCCGCTGGAGGGAGGTTCACCTTCACGGAGCGGGCGCATGGTAGCGCGCGATCTGCACAAATCCTGCGACTGGATACACTCTCCCCGAAATTCCAATCCCGAGAAAGAGCCGCCGCGCAAAGGTGATTTTCAATCGCCTCCAGGTAAAAGAGAGTCTCGCCAAACCAAACGATGTGCGATCGCCGCTTCCCCGTCGCCCCGCGCTGCGAACAGATCGAATCCACCCCGAGATCCTCGCTGCAACCCGCGACCTCCAAAGGTCGGGAGACCGGACTCCACTGAGATTCCAGCCCCGGTCACAACCACGGTCTTATGGGGCTCCGTCACGGCTCCGCCCTAGCACAACTCTCATCAGGAAAAGCCCGGCCAGGTCCCCGTGGCTTCCCTCACTTCCCAATGCAGAAGCGCCCAAAAATCTCTCCGAGCAATTCTTCAGTCTCCACCTTGCCTGCCACTTCGCCGATCGCCTCCATGGCGATCCGCAGGTCAACGGCCGCGAATTCCGGACTCGCCGCGTGGGCAAGCTGCTCCCGCGCCACCTCCAACGCTCTCCCCGCGCGACGGAGACAATCCTGATGACGAGCATTGACCGCCACAGCTTCCTGGCCCCAACTCGTGGCCCCCAGCGCCAACTCCTCCTGAATGGCCGCCGTCAATTCCTCCATTCCGGTCTCCTCCACACAAGACACGGCCACCCCCTCGGCCCCGATCCAATCAGCATGCCTGGCCAAGTCGCACTTGTTGAGAACCAAGAGCCTGTGCGCATTCTTACACTGTTCCTCTCCAAGCATCACCCCCTGAGACGCACCCACGTCGACCACCTCTAGGATAAGATCCGCCTCCGCAAGATGTTTCCGGGTACGCTCCACCCCCCGCCGCTCAATATCATCCGTCGCTTCGCGCATACCTGCCGTGTCGATCAGCCTTACCGGGATCCCCCCAATATTGACCACCTCTTCAACGGTGTCCCGGGTCGTGCCAGCCTGCTCGCTAACAATAGCCCGTTCGTAACCCAGCAGGACGTTAAGCAAACTCGATTTCCCCACGTTGGGTTCACCGTAAATAACAGTGCGAACTCCTTCCCGCAGAATGCGCCCCTGCTCCGCGGTGGCGAGAAGAGCCGCAATCCGTCCTCCACAGTCCTCCAGTCGCCTGAGCAAGCCGGCTCCGGTCTCGGGATCGATGTCTTCTTCCGGAAAATCGATGGAGGCCTCCACCTGAGCCACAATCTCAAGCAGATCGCCGCGCAACCCTTCCGTGGCCTCCCCAATCCGACCACTCAGCTGATGCTGAGCAGCTTTCAAAGCGAGTTCCGTCTGTGCGGAAATCACGTCCATCACCGCCTCGGCCTGGGTGAGGTCCATCTTCCCATTCAGGAATGCCTGCAGGCTGAACTCCCCTGCTTCGGCTCCGCGGGCGCCACACTCCAAGAGGCGCTCAAGCACCCGCTGGGTCACCAGCACCCCACCGTGACAACTGATCTCCACCACGTCCTCACCGGTATAGCTGTGGGGACCCGGAAAGGCGGTCAGTAGGACATCGTCGAGAACTCCGCCCTCCCGATCGCGCACCATCGCTCTCTGCGCGAAGCGTGGCCTGAATACACCCTCCTCCGCGAGCACTGCTCGGGCCGCGATTTCAAACGCCTGCTCTCCAGAGAGGCGAAGAACCGAAATCGCTCCCTGTCCGAATGGGGTGGCGATAGCAGCAATAGTCTCCCTCACGGATTGAGGGCATCGATGTCCCCCGGGAAGTCAGCCCCTTCTTCTTCATCGAACTCGGGCAACTCGTCCTCGTCGATGGGAATCGCAACGGGAATAATCTCGATCGCCTCCACGGCACTTGAGACCGCGTCCTCGGTGTCGATGGAGGGAGGGGCAGAAGGAACCAAGTGATCAAGGGCTAGGATATCCAACCCGCCCGGACTAAGCGGAACAGGCTCTCCAATGGGATCGGCATTGCCTGCCACGCCACCCAATCCAAGAAATTCCCAGCAAATCACCTTCTGCAGCGTAATGCGCGGCGGATTCTCCTCGCTCCAGGCCAACTTCAAGGTGGCGTAACGTCTTTGCAACTCACGATCGGGAAGATTGATCCAGGCCAAATCCGAAAGAATCTGTCCGGGCAGCCCCGCCATCTCGACCGGCACGTCGACACGGTCCTCGGAATGAGCCGGATCAGAGAAGCGGAAGGTGCGGAAGGTGGAGAAATCCGCATCTCCGGCACCGGCCAATTCCTCACTCACCATGACTCGAAAATCCTGACTCACTCCAGGCTGCGGATTTTCCCGGAAGTGCCGCAGGGAGCGATACTTGGTCTGCGCATACACGTCCCAGTCAAGAAGGAGCTTGTTGTCCACTTCCTTGAAAAACGCCATCACGCGGACGGACTCCAATTCAAAGTTTTCGTGCGAGGCGAAGACGGAGAGCAAGAGATCAGGATCCTCCAACTTGTGCTGAATCTGGAGTGAGGCAACTGGCCGGAAAAACTCACGCATGTTGTACTGCGCCGGGCGCTCGTATTGCATCAGGAAGAGACCCCGCTTCTTATCCGCAATATCAAGATCGAGATGATTGAAGGCGTCAATGGGAGTGTCTGACTCATCGATCAGCTCCGTGCCCGCATAGAAGTCACTCATCTCACCTCTCATCCCTTCCCCCCCCAGAACATATCGCGCCTTTTCTTCCGGTGAGTGCGCCCTCAGAAAGCCCGTCAGGGTATCCATCGAGTACCGCTTCCACCCGTCTCGCAAAAATCGATTCCGAGCCTCTTCGTCTTGGGGTTCGGCAATCCCCCCGGGAGACTCGACCACTGGCGGATCGATCACCGGATCCTTGCGCTTCATCACTACCAAGCCAACCAAGACACTCACGATGAGCAAGATTGCGCCCAGGAAGGGAATCGCCGGATGCAACTGGTGCTTTGTTTTTGTCCCCCCCTCCATCGGGGCTCCAACCGGTTCCGGTTGGGCTTCTGCCTTCTCCGGCATGACAACATCAGCATTTTCCTGCTCCCCAGGTGACGGGGAACTTTTCTCCGACTGCTCGCTGGTTGGGGTCCTCGGCAGAGCAGGATGTCCTGCCCTCGTCTCCTCCGAACTGGGGACCGGAACACATCCCGACGTCGCGACAACGCGCTCCGGCACCTTGCTCTGCACAGGCTCTGAAGGAAGGGCCTCCCGGGGCGATTCGATCGGCGCAGGGGGCGAGGGAACTCTCGCCATCGTTGCCTCCGAAGTCAGGATCATGGGGTCTCCTGCCGGAGCCGAACTGCCCGCGGGGGGTGGCGCAGGAGAGGTAATACTTACGCTGCAATGTGGGCAAGCCGCAGTCGTCGGTGGCAGGTCGTAAGAGATCTGGATTTCGCCACGGCAGGACACGCAGTGAAAACTCCGTATAGCCGGAGAGTTGTTTTGGGACATCAGATTATTAAGAAGTCTTGATCAAATTACCCTGAGGCCCAGACCTTGTCAATCCGTGAAGCAGCGGTCGAGGATCTCTAAACAGCGGCGGTTCTGTTCGGGCGTCCCCACCGAGATTCGAATCCATTCCGGCAACTTATACCCCCGCATCGCCCTCACAATGACGCCTTCCTTTAACATTTTTTGAAAAACCGCGTCCCCGTCACCTACTTCCACCAAAACGAAATTTGCGACGCTGGGAACAAAGCGCAATCCGCGCTTCGCGAATTCCTCATGGTAGAATTGCAGCCCGACCTCGTTGTTGGCGACCGTCTTGGCTACGTGCTCGTGATCGTGCAGCGCCGCCAAGGCTCCCGCTTGCGCAATCGCGTTCGCATTGAATGGCTGTCGCGCGCGTTGTAACAAACCCGCCACCGACTCCGAGGCCAAGCCGTATCCGATCCGTAGAGCGGCCAAGCCCTGGGCCTTGGAAAAGGTCCGCATCACACACACGTTGCGCCCCTCCTTCACATACTTCACCGTGTCCGGCGGATCCGCAAGAAACTCGTGATAGGCCTCGTCAAAAACCGCCACCACATGATCCGGGAGTCGATCCATGAAGCGATCAATGGCCTCCTCTCCCACCAGTGTTCCCGTGGGGTTGTTGGGATTGGCAATAAAGATCAGACGGGTCTCCTCCGTGATGGCCTCCGCCATGGCATCCAGATCGTGCACAAAACCAGGATCGGGCACCTCGACGTAGTTTGCCCCAAAGAGAGCGGCCATCAACTTGTAGACCACAAAGGCGTGCTCCGCCGCTATGAGGCCCACCCTGGGATTCAGAAAGGAATGACACAACAATTCGATGATCTCATTGGACCCGTTACCCAAGACCACGCTCTCCATCCCCAGGCCGTAACGCTCCGCGATGGCCTTGCGCAATTTCCACCCGCCGCCGTCCGGATAATACTGCCCCTCGTCAATGGCGGCTCTCATCGCCTCCTTCGCAAGCGGCGAGGGCCCGAGTGGATTCTCATTGCTCGCCAGCTTCACGATATCCTCCGGTTGCAGCCCAAGCTCGCGGGCGGTTTCTTCGATCGGCTTCCCCGGCTCGTAGGCTATGAGGTCACAAACAAATTGATTGGCAGATCCCTGGATCGACATGCGCAGAGTCTGCAGAGTTCAGGCCGAGGTGTTAAGCGTTAAGATCAACCCCGGCCCCCCTTAATGCTCCACCACCCCGACATAGATCGAGGCAATGCCCCCGTTTAGCGGAGTCCAACTGGCCTCCTTCAGGCCCACCTCCTCGAACAACGCCAACATCGCATTCCCACTCGGAAACCGATCGATCGATCCCGCGAGATATTCATAGGCATCACGCTCCTTCGTGATCACTCCGGCAATTTTTGGGAGCACCTTGTTGAGATAATACACGTAGGGCTTGCGCAGCACTCCTCCGGGCAGCGAAAAGTCCAAAATCAGGAGGTGACCACCATCACGGACCACCCGCGCAGCCTCGCGCAATCCGGCTTTCCAGTTCTCCATGTTGCGCAGTCCAAAGGCCACCGTCACGACATCAAAGCGGGCATTTTCAAAAGGGAGTTGCAAGGCATCCGCCACCATCGTCTCCCCCAAGCCGCGTTCCTTGGCATGAGCAAGCATCTCTTCGCAAAAGTCCGTCCCAAGCACTTCGGCGTGCGGGCACTTGCGCTGAAGTTCGAGGGCGAGATCCCCGGTTCCGGTCGCCACGTCCAGAATCTTGGAAGGATTCCATGCTGCCACCATCCGGCCCACTTTCCTGCGCCAAAGGATGTCGGCCCCCAAGCTCAAGACATGATTGGTCAGCACATAGTTGTCGGCAATACGCGCAAATGCCCCCTTCACATAGGCCGGATCCTGCCCCCCTTCGATTTCTTCCGGTCGTTCGATTTCTGACATGCTCACTCCCAACGCTGCTTTCCAATTCCTGAGCACACCTGGCCTCAGCTCGGCTCAGGGTCGGGCAGAAGATCTCCAAAAATCCCCGGATCACTCCCCGGAATCTCAATCGCCCCACAAGCCTTCTGGTAGAACTCCCGTGGCCCCACCCCCCCAATCACGGCATAGGCGTAGCCCTCTTCGCGCAAGGCTTCGAGGGCTTTGAAAAGAAGAGCCTTTCCCAACCCCATTCCGCGCGCGCTTGGCGCCACTCCGGCAGGCCCAAAGTATCCCTTCATCGTGGTCTCATAACAAGAGAACCCCAGGATCTCCTTCTCCCTCGTCGCGAGAAAGGCGCTCACCGGTTGTCGGCTGAACGCGACTTTCGCTTCGCTCACCCACTTGGGCGAAAAATGCGTTCCTACCCAGTCCGTCAGAATATGACATTCATAACCATTCGGACGCCGCAAGGTGACGCCCTCTGCCTCCACCTTACGATACAACTCCACCGCCTCCGGCAGGTCGTAAAGTCGCACCAGCATGTCGATCATGGCGCGAGCTTAGTTGGCCCCCTCCACCCCCACAAGGACCGCCTGCCTCTTACCCTCAAATCCCACTCCTCAATCCGGGCCCAAAAGAAGGATCTCTCCATAGGTTTCCCTCCCAGAGGCCTCCCCTTATCATGTCCATCCACTCCCAAATCCCCGTTTTCAGGCCCGCCTCTCCTCCACCGGCAAGTCGCAAGCTCCACATCGCGCCGTCGTCTGAAATCCACCCTGACAGGTGGCCCCTTCCTTCAGGAGCCGGTCTGCATCTTGCCAGAGAGCAGCGCACCTTCCTCCATCTTCAAACTATTGGTCGTGATGTCGCCCAGGAGCTTGGAGTTGGCCTTCAGTTCGCAACGGGCCGAATGGATCGATCCTTCGACCTGTCCAAACATCTTGACCTCCCCGGCCCGGACGTCACCCTTGATCTTGGCGTTCTCCCCAATCGTGACCTTCCCTTTCTCGGATCGGATCTCTCCTTCCACCCTCCCGTCAATGATCATGTCGTTCTGGAACTTAATCGTTCCAATGATCTCGATTCCCTGCGCGAGGACGTTCGTGTGATTTGCCATTTGTCATAAGCGGCCAAATTTCACTCTGAATTGCAATCAGGGAGTTCGAAAAGTTCACGGCATCAAAATAAATTTCTGGTACATTTTTAAAAATCGGCCTCTGCGCGACCGGTTGCATAGGTAAGAGAGGCGGTCATCGCCGGAGTGAGATCCTAAGCTCTACCAGTCAAATAAAACTTAGCCTAAAGGCTCAGAGATCTCACCTCCGCAGATTGACCGCCTTCCTCTTGTTCCACGATCACCTTCCTGAGAAACGGACCTGCCAGAGAGCGACACCTCTCGATCTAGGGCGCCGAAACACGGATCAGGGGCGGTGTGAGAATTTATTCGATTCGCACCGCATCGGCCGGTGATGATCGGCGGGCCCATCCAGCCGTGACGAGAAAGGCGCGAGACGGAAAAGGGCCGCGGTTCCCTTTCGCAGCGCCTGCGTGCTCCTTCCGAATTGATTCCAAACCCACCCCCAGTCCGGATTTAGAACAAACCCTAGAGATCCATCGCGTAATGATGCTCGGAGAACTTGAGCTTCCCCTCTTCGACCACCCGTAGGCTCCCACGCACAAACCCGAAGCGCTCAAAAAAACGATGCGCTCGCTCAAAGCGCGTGTCGGACCAAAATTCCACCCGTCGATAGCCATGCGCCTTGCTCCAGTCCACCGCCCAATCCATGAGTAATTTTCCCGCCTCCGTCCCTCGCATCTTCCTTGCCAAATAGAGCCGTCGGAAGGTCAGGATCCCGGCGTCCGGATCAATCGGTTGCGTGCCATGCGCGCCGACCACCACCCCCTCGACCTCCAGAACCACAAACTCCCCTCCCCGATCCCGGTAGGCGTCCTCGACATCCAGCAGGTCGCGATCGTAACCCTCGAGATCCACCTCGTCGCCATACTCTCGATAGACCGCGTCCACCAAGAGAGTGAGATCCTCCGCATCCTCCTTTCGCCCCGGGCGAATGTTCCAGTTGTCTTGCACGTCACCAATTTAGAATTGCTTTGAGAATAATCCAGAGGACACAGATTACTCCAAAGAGGATCCAGCATCTTCCTTCAACACCACCATTCCGTGGAGCCTTGTGAGGCATTCCCAACTGCTTGGACAGCCGCTTGAACTTGCCTTTGCTGGACCCAAGGTAAGGCGCAATTTACTCAACCGCGACAATATAGAGCGGATAGAATTCCGCGTCGGATTACAAAGACGGGTGGACTACCCCTGCCTTGCTCCGTGCAACTCCAGGACCAACTACTCCTCGTCAACGCTGACGAGTCCGAATCCCGCCGCATTGAGCGCAACCAAGTGCGAACGAAACAGATCCAGGAGCCGCTTCAGCCAGAAGCTGTGTCGCCTCTGGAACCCGTCCGAGATCAGAAAGAAACCGCACCTGCACATCGATCACATCGACATTCTCCTCCAGATTCTCGCGCAAGTTCCTCCCCTCAAGAGCCCTCCCCAAGCGTGGGACTCCCAGACTGCTCAGCAAGACCGACGCTTGGTAACGCAATCCGACCCGAGGGCCGGGAGGTCAACTGACCAAACTTCCTTTCCCCCTTCCATCCCTCCCAGCACCTTGCTGGCACGACAATGCGTCCGGATCTCTTCAAGATCCCTGACAGTGGGCATTCCTCTCGATCCCCTCCCAGACCCATCCACGCCAGTGGAGACTACGGATCGCATCCACCTTGGCAACTCACGGAGGCTTAATCACCCTTTTCTTCGTTTGTTGTCGACTGCGACTTGATAACTCAAGCAACTGAGGCATAGTTCCCGTAACCCGCAAAAACGGGGGCGCCATGGTTTCGACTGAAGGTTGGAAACGTGGGCAGCATGTGGAGGTTGATCGGTTGGCCTCCTAAAAAGCCGATCAAAACAAATAACTGCAGACTCTAACGAGCTAGCACTTGCTGCTTAATTGACAGCAACGTTCTCTGTCCCACGCCCGCTAAGGCAGAGAGCGACTACCAGTGGGCTGGCGAGAAGGCCGGTTGTCCGGACCGACTCGCAAGACTAAACAGGGCAATCGGGAACCAGAACTGGCGGACAGAGGTCCGGATCCTTAAACACCAACTGACCGCTAAACATGTAGAAGCTTGCGCGAAATGCCTTTAGGACAGGGGTTCGACTCCCCTCGCCTCCACCATTTCTAACAATCAATGTGTTACGACTTGGGACGGCCAAAGTAAGACCCTGAGTAATACTTCGGCGAGTTCGTGGAACGTCGAAGCGAGACAGGGCAAGGTCGGCCGGGACCAACCAGACACCATTCTCGCCCCGCGGGCCTAAAGTGCCCGGGCGCTACGTCCTCCGGCTTTGGCTGTCCCGTGTCCTGAAGTTCCATAAATTCAGGGTTGGAAAATCGATTTCCCAGCAATCCCGGGGCAAGTGAACAAAAAATCTTCTGGCGCATTATTCCTATTTCTTGACGACGCGCACAACCTTCAACAGTTCCCCGTCGCCAGGAGCAAGGTGCAGTTTACCGGTTCGCCTTTCACCCCCGGCATCAAGCGGTATTGCCTTCCAATTGCCCGTCTTCTTGTCCATCTGCTCCACAGCGCTAACCGTCGCATCAAAGGACAGCGAGGCTTCCTGCTTCATGCCCGGGTGTTTGTTGGTCACAAGGAGAAAATCTCCGCCTTTCTCATCCTTGAGCACGCCAACCAGAAGCTGGGACCCGGAGGGTTGGCACCAAGCATCCCCGGGGGCTTTACCGCCACTGATGGGAAGCGGGTCTGTGTGATACATGGCAACCGAACGGCAGTTTACCAGCACCGGGCTCATCTTCCGGACCTCTTTGGCTATATCGGTAAGGTGTGGAAGGGTGACATACATGTTCAATTTGCCGCCCTTCAACACGGCATTGCCCTCCTTGTCCTTTGCGTGCGCGAATATCCAGGGTGTCCAGAAATGAAAACCCTTCACTCCGTAAGCCAGGCTTGTGTAGATCGTCTGCCTCAAAACCGCCGGGGGAGAACTGCTGCTGGTGCAACGCATCACCGGAACCCCGTGTTCCTGGCCCAGACCGCGAAACATGAGCAGGTAAAGGTAATACCGTTCGGCGTGCCTGCGCGGCATCGCATGATAATGATAGAAGTCGAGCAGCATGGGCTTGACCTGTTTGGCAAAATCCCCGAATTCATTCCAGGCGGCGCGATTGATGAAGATAGTCGGGTGATTAGGGTCGGCCTTCTCGAAGATGCTCGCAATTTTGGCGAATGCCGGAAAGGAGTCACGCCTTCGGCGGTCAGAGACAAAATAGCCGAATACCGCAGGATCTTCCCTGAGCTTTGGAGCAATGTCTAGCGTTGCCTGGTCACCTCCAAGTTGCACCATCAAACCATTCTTGCGGCAGACGTCCAGCACATCAACTCCTCCCTCAACGACGTTAAACCCATGGTCGACGACAAACTTGGCCATCGCATCGCGGTAGTTGGGATCTTTCGGCCAGTCGGCATGTGCTGACATGACAATTGATGGCATGCGGTAGCGCACCTTGACCTTGGGCGCCGGGGACACTTCCTCGCAAATTGCAGTTGCAACAGTAGCAAATGAGGCTCCCAGTATAATAACAAGAACCCTTGTGATCTTGTAAGCTGACCGGTGTGGTTTCATCTGATCTTTGCCATGATGGAAAGTAAGTAAACGGCGGCGATGCGGATACTCCCGTTTTGTTTATCCTTCATACTTAACGCGGTTATTACGCATGAAAAAGGGAAAAGGAACCTACAAAGACGGCGAATGGGAAAGACGAATGTGGCACCAAAACGGACAGAAAATGTTTGAAGGCACGATAAAAAGGCCCCGGAGCTTCCGCTCGATGACGAACGCATCCTCGTCCTCGATGGCGATCCCGGCCCACCGGACGAGTTCCTCGGTTCCTGAGTAGCCTCTCCCCCCAACTCCCCGCTGCCCAGACGCGGCGGACAGGCGGAGCCCTGCGTCAAAATCGCCGACTTTTGGCAGATTAACTTTTGGCAGATTAATGCCCTGCCCACCAAGAATCAGCTCCTTTCTCCTCGACCTCGGCCCGGAGCATTCGCCAATCTTCAGGCCAGTGCGAATTGCAATGAAATCTGACCCCTTCCGCCCCCTGCACCCCCACCTTCCCCGTCCCCTCAGACTCCTAGGAGCCGAGCTTGAAAAAGCGATTTCCTAGCAATCACCCCATCCGGTGTTGAAATGCCGGGGTTTCTGGGTCGGCGGAGTTTTTTGACCCTCCGCGAAGTCGCTGTCGGAG
>JAPKFB010000039.1 GCA_028821775.1 Roseibacillus sp. | reverse complement strand
CGACCCGAATTTGCTACCGCAGCTTCGGAGAGCGCCGCTCTCTCGGTAGAGTGGGGGAGAGCGAAGGCGAACCGCATGGGTGGACGGGAAGGCGCACCGAAATTCAAGTTTCACTTTGCGCCCCATCCCAACCTCTTTCGGCATCATGCCGGGAACGGCTATCTCGATCAGATCAAGTTCGCGGCGGATTGCGGATTCACCGCCTGGGAGGACCACGGCATGATGGGTCGGCCCGTCGAGTTGCAGGAGAAAGCGGCTGAGATCATGGCCGAACGCGAAGTTGCAATGGGTGCTTTCATGGGCTACGCGAGCTTTAATCAGCCCACCTTTTCCCATCCAACCTCCGACTCGCAGCAAATGCTTCGGGAGCGCATGGGGCAGATCCTGACCTGCGCCCGACGAACGCAGGCCCGGTGGGTCACGGTGGTGCCCGGAACAATGTCCCCTCAGCGGGAGCTCGCTGGTCAGACGGCCTCAGTGATCGAGACCCTGAAAATGTGTTGCGAGATCCTTGCCCCGGAGGGCGTGGTCATGGTTCTCAAACCGCAGGTCTCGAGCCCTCATCAGCCAGACTATGTTCTGACCACCCTGCCCCAAGCCTACAAGATTTGTCGAGCGGTGGCCTCGCCTTCCTGCAAGCTTCTCGTCGATTTGGGCGTATCCGCGATGACCCCGGACAACTTGGATGCGGTCTGGAGCGAAGCGGCCTACCTCCAGAGTGCAGACGATCCTGGACCCGGTTCCCCAGAAATCTTGAGATTCCTTGACAGAAATGACTTCCAAGGAGTGATAGGAATGGAGCACGCTCACCCGCAGGAAGACGAGAGTGGAGAGCTCGAACTCATCCAAGCCTACCGGCAAGTCGAAAATTTCGAACAATAGCAAAACGCCAATCTCACAAACGAAATAAAACCATGGACGATTCTATTCAATCAAATCGGAGGAGATTCCTCAAAACGGGCGGGGCTGCTGCAGCCGTCGCTTCCTTACCCGTCGCCACCCATGCCCAAGTGGCGGGCCAAAGTGAAATCAAAGTAGCCCTCGTCGGTTGTGGCGGTCGCGGAACCGGAGCGGTTTCGCAGACACTGAACGTGGAGGGTTCCAAGCTCGTTGCAGTAGCGGATGCCTTTCCCGACAAAGCCAAGGCGGTGGTCGACAACATCAAGGGTCGTTTCAAAGAGAAAGTGGATGTGCCTGATGCCCGGGTGTTCTCGGGTTGGGATGCCTACAAGAAGGCGATCGAATTTGCAGACATGGTCATTCTGACCACCCCTCCCGGGTTTCGCCCCGAGATGTTTGAGTATGCGGTTTCCAAAGGAAAGCACGTCTTCATGGAGAAGCCGGTGGCCACTGATCCTTCGGGAATCCGTCGGGTGATCGCGGCCGCCAAGGAAGCTGATGCCAAGAAGCTCAAGGTTGTGTGCGGACTTCAGCGCCGCTACCAGAAGACCTACACCGCCACTCACCAGGAGGTGATGGAAGGGAAGATTGGAAAAGTGATTGGCACCCAGGTCTACTGGAATGGGGGCGGGGTTTGGGTCCGTCCGCGTAAAGAGGGCCAAAGCGAAATGGAATATCAGATGCGCAACTGGTACTACTTCAACTGGCTCTGCGGTGATCATATCAATGAGCAACACGTCCACAATATCGACGTGGCCAACTGGTTTATGGGAGGTCCTCCCACCCTTGCCCAAGGGATGGGTGGTCGCCAACGCCGGGTCGGCCCGGAGTTTGGTGAGATCTTCGACCACCACTACGTCGAGTTTCGTCACGAGGGAGGTGGCTATACCAACTCACAGTGTCGGCATCAGAAAGGCTGCATGAACCGGGTGGCGGAAGTCATCATCGGGGAGAAAGGGCGCGCCTACCCTGGGCGCATCACGGATAACGACGGTAAGATCATCTGGAAGCTCAAGGAAAAGGGCAAGAACCCCTACCAGGTCGAACACGACGAATTGCATCGCCACATCCGCGAGGACATCGCGATCAACAATGCCTACTACACAGCGGAGAGCACCATGACGGCAATCTTCGGACGGATGGCTACCTACTCGGGCAAAGAGCTCAAGTGGGATGACGCCATCAATTCCGAAGTCAGCATCATGCCGAAATCTTACGCATGGGATGCAGACCCTGGTCCCAAGGTGGATCCCGAGACTGGCCTCTATCCCTGCCCAGAGCCGGGAATCACGAAAGTGGTATAGTCGGACGGAGGATATCCAGAAAAGGTTCTTAGAGAAGCCGGGCCAAAGGGTCCGGCTTCTTTGTTTGTGATCAGGACCGGGCCTTGAAGTCCCTCGGGCGCTCTACGCGGCGGGATGCGCTGAAAGGTTTCCAGGATCGAGGAAGGTGCTTGCGCGCCGTGGGGATTGGGGCTGTGCCGATCGTCCATATGATCGACGGTGATGATGAGGCGAATCGTCGCGAATAAACCGAAGAGGAGCGGAGAGATGATTTTTACGCTGTAAGGGGCCCTGGGTGATTCAGGGAGTCGGATAACCTGGCCACCCAAAAAACGGGATCAGTCCAGAGGTCTCTTCCATGGGTCCGAAACCTTGATTTCCTCGGGGATGGCGAGTGAATTCCTAAGCGAGAATTTCCTTCACGACCGAGCCGTGAATGTCGGTCAAGCGGAAGTCCCGCCCCGCGTGGCGGTAGGTAAGCTCTTTGTGATCAAGACCAAGAAGGTGCAGAAGGGTGGCATGCAGGTCGTGCATGTGGACCTTATCCTGCACCGCGGCGAATCCAAACTCATCGGTGCTGCCATGGGAGTAGCCCGCCTTGGTTCCGCCCCCTGCCAGCCAGGTTGTGAAGCCGCGTGGATTGTGGTCACGACCGTTGTTGTTCTGGGAGAATGGGGTGCGCCCAAATTCGGCGCCCCACCAAACGAGGGTGTCTTCCAGAAGGCCCCGCTGTTTGAGGTCGGAGAGGAGACCTGCGATGGGTTTGTCGACCTGCCTGGCGAGAGGTTCGTGCTTGGGGAGATTGCTGTGTTGATCCCAGACCGGAGTCGAGGAGTTGTCGCAGTGGCTGATCTGAATAAAGCGCACCCCGGCTTCCACCAATTGGCGGGCGGCGAGGCACTGCCTTCCAAAACCGTCGGTTTCCTTCTCGCCAACGCCGTACAGACTGCGAGTGGAATCGCTCTCTCGATGGACGTCCACGATGCCTGCCCCGCGACTCTGCATGCGCCAGGCCAACTCCATGGAGGCGATGGCTCCTTCCAGTTGGGGGTTTTGGGGGTCGTGGGCTGCTTTGATCTGCGCGAGGTTCAAATTTTGAGCAAATTCGAACTCGCGGCGGGCCTGATCATTCGGGAGCTGGCTCTTGATGTGACGAATTTCGGGAATGCCATTCACGTTTCCAGGCTGTCCCAGGATGGTGCCTTGATGAATGGAGGGCAGGAAGGAGTGCCCATAGTTCCGGGGGCCGCCCTTGTTGGCCGGCGGATTAATGGTCACGAAAGCAGGAAGGTTGTCGTTCTCGGTTCCCAGTCCGTAGCTGACCCAGGCGCCGACCGAAGGGCGGATCAGATTGGTGGCCCCGGTGTGGAGGAACAGAGTGGCAGGCCCGTGTGCGACGCCCTCGGTGTGCATCGAGTGGATGAAGCAAAGTTCATCGATATGTTTGTTGACCTCCGGGAACAGGCTGGAAGCCCAGTGGCCGGTCTCCCCGTATTGTTGGAACTCCCACAGCGGTTTGAAGACGCTCTCCTGCTGGACCTTGCGCTGTCTCGGATTGAAAAACTCAACTTTTTTACCGTGGTTGGCCAAGAGCGCCGGCTTGTAGTCGTAGGTGTCGACCTGCGACGGACCGCCCTGCATGAAGAGAAAGATGACCCGCTTGGCCCGGGGGGCGTGTTGAGTGATCTGGCGTTCCAGAGTGGTGGCCGCCGACGCCCCCTGCTTGCCGAGCATGCTGGCGAGCGCGAGGTGGCCGAATCCGCAGGCGGAGGACTGGAGGAGTTGACGGCGAGTGGGCATGGGAGTTGCGGTTAGGGAAGATAGCGGAAATCGACCGTCAGGAACAGTGCGCGTTGCAGGGCCTCCCAGGCCGCCAGCTTCCCACCACTTTGTAGCACAAAATCACGGGAAAGAGCGAGTTCTTCCGGGCTGGGCGGACGCGTGAAGGTGCGGAGGAAGGCCTGTTGAATGCGCTCCGACTCGTCCTGTGCCACGAGTTTGAGAAGCTCCCCGGCGGCCGCTGCGGCTTGAGTGTGGACAAAGGGGCTGTTGGAAAGAAAGAGGGCCTGAGTAGGGATTGTGCTCGTGGTGCGGTGGCCAACCGTGAAGTTGGGATTGGCGAAATCGAAGGATGCCAGGATTTCATAAAGGGTGTTGCGGAACACGGGAATATAGACACTGCGGCGGGGCGAGTTGAACTTGAAGCCGAACTCCGATTTGAAGTTGGCGGGGAGACTCGGGCCGCCCGGGGAGCGGTCCAACTTGCCTGCAAGTTGGAGGATGGAATCGCGCATGACTTCGGCATCGATGGAACGCCGGTGGAGGTGGGAGAGGAGGCGGTTTTGCGGGTCGAGCTCCCGGGCGTTTCCGCTTGGAGTCGAACTTAGCTGATAGGTGCGGCTCAGGACGATGGCGCGGACCAGCTTCTTGGTCGACCATCCTTCGTCGATCAGTCGCTGCGCGAGGTGATCCAACAATTCAGGGTGGCTGGGGAGTTCGCCGCTCACCCCAAAGTTGTCGGGTGTGCGGACCAAGCCGTGGCCGAAGAGGTGGCGCCAGATCCGGTTGGCAAGAACACGTGCGGTGAGCGGGTTGTCTGGATTGGTGATCCAGTCGGCAAATTCGAGGCGGCCGCTCCCGGATTTGATTTGGAATGTCGTATTTTCGGGAAGCGCGACCTGCAAGACGCCGCGAGGAACGGGCTCGCCGAGATTTCGGGCCATGCCCCGGATGCGCACCTTGGTGTCCGCCGCTACGCCGTCCTTTACTGCCATCAAGACTCCGGCTTTGGGGATTTTGCCGCGGAGGTCCTTGAGTTTTTTCGCCTGCCCGCTGATCGTCTTTTTCAGCGTGCGGACGAGGGCGTCGCGCTTTGGATTGGGCTTGCTTGGCTTGTGCCGTTTCGACTCGGAGGGCGTGAATTCTTCGGGAAGCAGTTGCAGGGCATCGACGATGACCGCGCCCTTCGTTCCTTTGTTGCTGATGCGGAGCGTGCTCTTGCCTTGCGCAAATTCGAAAGTGCCGAGGGTGTGGAAGAGGGTGTCGTGTCTGGGTTTCTTCTGTTGGTTGACGAGGACGGTGGTCTCGCCCTTGGCGTGGGTGATGGTGACCGGGGTGGCCTTTGGTCGGTTCGAGCCAGCGCTGTAGGAGAGTCGCACTTCATAGCGTCCTGCCTTGGGGATCATCGGTCGGAAGGTGGCCGTCTTCTCGGTTTTTTTCTCGGACTTGTCGTGGAGATACTCCTCGCCCACCCAGCGGGGGGAGGATTGTGATCGCATCCATTCTCCGACCAATTCGGCACTGCGATTGTCGAGCGTGATACCGGGAAGGTCGACGCGACTGACAAATTTTGACTGGCTGTTCTTCCGGGGTTCGAGAGTTATGAGCTCAGCCTTGCTGCTTTCCAATTGCTTGTTGAGGATCTTGATCTGCTTCTCGAGGCTCTGCTTGAATTTCTCCTCGTCGGGTGTGAGGGGGAGAGTTTCCTTGTTCCAACTCGAGACGTTCGAGTGCTTGACGAAAGTCGTGCTCATGAAGATGCCCGCGATCGCGTAGTAGTCGGCGGTCGGGATGGGATCGAACTTGTGATCATGGCAACGTGCGCAACCGATCGTCATTCCGAGGAAGGAACGACCGATTGTGTCCAGTTGCTCATCGATGATCTCAAGTTCCAGGAGTTCCTTGTCCTGGTTCTCGTAGTTGTGTGGTCCGAGAAGGAGGAACCCCGTAGCGGTAAGATTACGCAGTCTGGTCGCGGGACCGATGGGGAGGAGATCTCCGGCGATCTGCTCGCGAATGATCTGGTTCAGGGGGCGATCTTCGGTGAAGGCTTGAATGACGTAATCCCGATAACGCCAGGCATTGGGGAGGGGAATGGCACGACCACCGCCCGTGGAGTCTGCGTAACGCGCAAGATCGAGCCAGTGCCGTCCCCAGCGTTCTCCAAAGGCAGGGTCGCGGAGAAGTTGATCGACCTTCGCTTCAACCGCAGGGCGGGAATCCTTCTGATAGTCGCTCAGAAAGCGCGCTATTTCATCGAGGGTGGGAGGCAACCCGGTCAGGTCGAGATGGAGACGTCGGAGGAGAGTGTGTGGGGTGGTGTCCGTGGATGGTTGGAGCTTCTTCTGGTCGAGCCTGGCGAGGATGAAATGATCGATGGGATCACGAGGCCAACTCTCATTCTCCACTGCTGGGGGTTTTCCATGACGGCGCGGAAGGAAGGACCAGAAGCGGCGTCCCTCCTCAAGGTTGATTCCCTTGGATTTAGCGACGACTGGAGGGCCGCCATCGTCGCGGGGATCGGGGGCGCCGCGTTTGATCCATTCCTCGAAGTTGGCCACGACCTCTGTGCTGAGAGCTCCTTTGGGCGGCATCTCCAGGTCGACATTTTGATAACGGATGGCTTCGAGGAGACGGCTCTCCTCGGGCTTTCCCGAAATGAGGGCGGGACCGGACTCGCCACCCTTTTCCCAGCCTCCCTTGTAGTCCAGGCGCAAGCCGGCCTTAAGCTTCTTGGCACCCGCGGAGTGGCACTGATAGCAATGTTCCACCAGAACCGGGCGGATGTGTTTCTCGAAAAAGGCGATGTCGGGCGGGCTGGCGGCGGACAAATGCTGGCTGAACGCGAGAAGCCCCAAAATTCCTATCCAGCGAACCAATGGTATTCCGTGAGTTCCGATGCTCGTAAAACGGATCGGGAGAGGCAGGAATTTCAGTAAGATCGAGGGAATCATGCTTCGGCCAAGCTTGGCGCCTTGGGGCGCGATGTCACTGCCTTCGAATCGGCGGTGAGAGTTGGGGCGGGCGGGTGAGGGAGTCTTTCCTCAGGTTTGTTCGAAATGTCCGCTGGCGGCGGAATGGGAGGCCATTTGGTAGAACTAAACGAAAACCGGGGCTGCGAGGAGCGCCTTCTGGCCAGCCCGATTCAAATTGTTCCCGCACCAGCGATCATCCCTTGTTTCGAACTCACTCTAGCCATGGGACTCCGGTGCGCGAGTCTCGAAGCGCATCAGTTCCTTGAGGAAGGTGAGCTCCACGTTGCCAGTCGGGCCGTTACGATTCTTGGCGAGGATGAGTTCGGCTTTGCCGAGGCTGTTTTCGCGATCCTGATCGGGTTCTTCGCCCTTAGTGACGGAGTCGTTGTAATATTCCTCGCGATAAAGCAGCCCAATCAAGTCAGCGTCCTGCTCAATCGAGCCTGATTCGCGAAGATCGGACATGCGCGGGGCTCCTCCCCGGGCTTCCGGACCGCGGTTAAGCTGCGAGAGAACGATGACGGGAATCGCGAGTTCCTTGGCAATCGCTTTCAGGCCTGAGGAAATTTCTGCAATCTCCCGTTCGCGGGAGCCTTCCGCCTGCCGAGAGGTCGAGCGCATCAGTTGGAGATAGTCGACCGCGATCAGTCCGATGTTTTCGTCACGCTTTTTGCGACGGGCCTTGGCGCGCACATCCCCGATTGTGATCGCGGGGGTGTCGTCGATGAAGAGTGGCGCCTTGGTGAGGTCACGCGAGGCATTCATGATGCGCGAGAGCTCGTCTTTGGTAGGTTGCAGGCCGGGTTTGAGATTGCCCATGCCGTAGCGGGCGCGCGAGAAGAGAAGGCGTTGCACGATTTGCTGGGAGCTCATCTCGCAGGAGAAGACGAGGGTGGGGACTCCCTGGTCGACGGCGACATGCTCGACGATGTTCATCATGAGGGAGGTTTTTCCCATGGACGGGCGGGCCGCGATGATGAACGTCTCCCCGGGCTTCAGCCCCTTGCACATCTCGTCGAGTTTTGGATACTTAGTGGGAGTTCCCTCCATGCCGCGCTCGCCGGCCATGAACTGCTCAAGAATTTCGATCACCCCGCCAATGAGGTCGCGCACCTTGACTTCACCCTGCACTTCGGAGTCTTCCTTGATGGAGAAGACTTTGGCTTCAACTTCGTCGAGAAAGTTCTGCACGTCATCGGGATCCTCGTAGGCCTTGCCGATCGATTCGGTGCAGGACGAGATGACCGCGCGCAGGACGAACTTGGACTTCACGATGCCCAGGTGATGTTCGAAATGGGCTGCCGTGGGCGAGTAGGTGTAGATGGAGGTGAGTTCCGAGGGGCCGCCGAGATTTTCAAGGAGTTCGCGGTCTTTGAGCAACTGGGTGAGAGAGACCAACTCGATGGGCTGATTCTTTTCGTAAAGTTCGAGAAGGATTTTGTAGAGGATGCCGTGGGAAGGGACGTAAAAGTGATCCGGGGTGAGGTGTTCTTCGACGGCCGCTCCGATGTATTCGGTGGGCTCCTGCATCATGGAGCTCAGGATGCTTTTCTCCGGACCAGTGGCGTTGGGAAGGGCACGCGTTGCGCCATCTTCCCCGGTTTGCACGATTTGAAGGTGCATGGGGTCCTTGTCCTTTTTCTTGGACGTTTCGATTACCATGGTGGGAGAGATGCCGCTCGGAGGACCTCCGGGCCAATCTAACTAGAAGCAACATTTATTTAAGGCAACTTAAATAATGTGGATTCCCGGGCGGGGCGGGAATTTTGGCCAAAAAAGAGGGGGCTGAGCGTAGAGGCGAGTGTTCTTTCCTGTGAAGAACTCGGGGGAGAACTTGACCAATTGTTAGAGTTCTGAATCGCCAACTGTTGGGAATCGCGAAGGAGATTTCAGAGAGGTTGGATTCTCCGAAGATGAAGTCATCACGCTTCGCCACAAGAGTGGGTTCAGTTCACAAGACCACGGATAGGAGTTTCGCGAGAGGGTTCCGGGATTGATCCTGCGGGGCAGCGGATATTGGAGCAGTCTCGCCCGTGGATGATCCGGCCTGCGGTCCCATCGGCTCCCCTGAAAATAAGAGCGGGAAAGGTGTTGTGCCTTCCCCGCTGGATTGAGCAAATGAAATTGGTGTCGCGTCTAGCGGTCGGAAGAGCGTTCCTTTTCCTCGGTCTCGACGGTCACGGTGAGGGTGGCGATGATGTCGGTGTGAACCTTGATTTCCACTTGTGACCGGCCTGCCTGCTTGAGCGGTTTGTCGAGCTTGATGGCGGTGCGGTCGACGGTGATGCCTTTTGCTTCAAGTTCCTTGTGAAGGTCCATGCTGGTGATGGAGCCAAATGCCTTTCCGCCTTGTCCGGTTTCGAGAGTGAACTTGGGATGAATCTTGCCAATTTTGCCGGCGAGTTCCTGAGCTTCGTTCAGCTCCTCAGCTTCTCGCTGGGCGCGGTTGGCCTGAAGGGTGGTCAGATTGCGAAGATTTCCCTTGGTCGCCTCGTAGGCCCGACCTGACGGGATGAGATAATTGCGCGCAAAACCGGCCTTTACCGTCACGACGTCGGCTTCGACACCGAGTCCTCTAATCTTTTTGCGGAGGATAACTTCAGTAGTGGCCATGGGAATTGCTGTTAGTCAGTTGATGCCTTGGGAGGAGGGGAGCGGGGATAGGCGTGCCATAGCGCCGGGTCAAGGAGTTAATCGTTACTGGTTGCTGGTAATTGGGAGGATCGGAATATCTGGCTGATGCTCAGGGCAGTTTCCATGTGGGGCGGAGTCGGTCGTAGTCGGGTTTGGGAAGGAGAATGTAGAGCGGATTTTTGTCTGGGTCGATGCGAGCGACGAGAGTTCGGAGGTTGGGCTCGGGGAGAGTTGTGCAACCGGAAGTGGGTTTGGCCCCCCCGCTTCGCCAGATGTGGAAGAAGATTGAAGAACCCGCTCCTGGAATCGGTTTGGGGGGAGAGTTGTGGCCGATGAAGAGCTTGAGGGAGTGCGGATAGTCATCCTGCTTCATCTGGGCTTTCTTTTCCCAGGCGGCCCTGGGTTCGTGCTCGAGGACGAGGTGGTGGTTGTAGTGCTTGGACTTGGGATCTTCGACCCAGAGGTCGCGCGAGGTCACTTTGCGGTAGGGGAGCTTGGCGTGTTTTTTAATTTGGATGTCATAGCCCCAAGCTCCGCCGATCCGGAACACACCCGCGGGGCTACACCAATCACCTTCCGCCTTGAGGGGACCCTTGACTCGAGGATGCAATCCTTGTCCCCAAGCGATCCCCCTTTTTCCGCACCGCCCATTCCAAGGCCCTCCGGCGAGGGCCCAGCGACCTTTTCGGTTTTCGTAAAGGTAGACCGTGAGGTGGGAGCTTTTCCAAGACTGGGTGATCCCAACCACAACCTGCGAGGAGCTGGGCGGTAATTCGAAGGCCCAAGCCGGGATGGGGAAGGCGAGGAGGAGGCTGAAGTTGGCAGCGATGACTCGGAACATGGAGGCAATGTAGAGGATATAGGGTGCCGGTTACAGCGGAAGATGCGAGAGAAGGCGAGGCCTCCCCCGCCCGGCTTCCTTCCGCTACCGGTCCTGAATGAGAACCTTGAAGGCGGAGCCTGCCCCCTGTGGGTCGCTGAGGAACTGTTCGGCCGCCGCCGGACAATTTGAATCAAGAACTGGTTTCAGGAACTCCGCTTGAGTGATGACGCGTTGTTGCTTCAGTCCGAGGGCCTGTCCCCAATGGAGAAGATCATCGAAGTTCACGTCTGCGGTGAGATCACGCCGACCGGGGAGGCTATAGAGTTCCGGTCCCGTGGTGCGTTCGTGATGGTAATAGCCGCGCAAGGTGCCCCCAGGGTGGCGATGGTAAATGTCTTGCGCGGTTCCGCCGTAGTCGATGGTGAGACATGTTCCGGTCTTCCAGAGGGGGATCCAAGTGGCGAGCCACTGGTGATAGCTTTCGTGGACCTCGATTCGTTGTCCTTCCGGCCATTGGTGACGAAAGAGGGTGGAGTCCGGGAGTTCATCGCTGGCAATCCAACTCTCCGTGAGGCCCTCCTCTCCTGGGGTGAGGAAGAGTTCGTGCCAGCCGTGAGTCTGCTGAAAGACGCGGACCGGGAAGGCGTCGACCAGTTCGTTGGAGAGAATGTAGGCCTCTCCTCGAGTTGCCCGGAGCGCGGCGCCCAATGAGGGATGGAACCGAACTGCGCGGTCGAGCATCTTGCGAAGTCGGGCCTGCAATTTCGGCGAGCGCTCTACAATGTGATAGCGAACGTTTTTCCAGGGAGCGGAAAATGGAGGGCGTAGTTCGCGGTGAAGAGCCTTGGCGAGGTGCCCGGCTCCGGGACCCACCTCGATCACTTGGCGATGCCCGTGGCGGCGGATGGAACAGGCCACCGCTTGAGGCAGAATTTGGGAGAGGGTCGTCGCGGTCGCGAAATCTCCCCCAGCTCCGATGGTTCGAACATGCTGGCTGTAGTAGCCGTGCTCTTCATCAAAGAGCGCGAGGTCCATGAAGCGATCGAAGCGAAGTCGGTTTTGCGCTGCGTTGAAGTGAGGCTGGAGCCAGGGGGTCAGGAGAGAGGAAGCGGTAAGAGGTGAACCGGGAGCAACAATGAGCGGGCGGGGAGGGGTGAACAATGGACGTGAATCCTCGCTGGGAGGAGCGCTGATCTTGTCACGGAATCCTAGTTACGATCGACTCTCGCGAGCGATCTTCTCGCAGGATATGAGGTCGAGTTTGCCGGAGGCCAGAACGGGAATCTCTTCGACCGGAATGATGAATTTAGGGCACCAGAGGGACGGGATTCCGGCGTCCATGAGCTTGTAGCGAATGTCGACGATTTCTTGCTCGATGGTATCGCTTGCGATGGCGGAGAGGAGGCCGATGACTTCGCCCTTCTTTTCATCAGGTATTCCGATGACGACGATCTTACGTTCGGCTTCGCTATCGAGGCCGAGAATCTTGTTGAGGTGTCCTTCAAGCGCTTCGTGGGGGACCATTTCGCCGGCAATCTTGGAGAAGCGTGAAATGCGTCCCTCGATATAGAGAAAGCCCTCGTCATCGAGGCGGCCTACATCACCGGTCTTGAACCAGTCATCGATGATGACCTTCTCGGTCAGATCATCCCGGTCGAGGTAGCCCGGGAAGACGTTGGCCCCCTTCAGCCAGATGATTCCAGATTCGTTCACGGCGCATCGCTCGCCGGTGGCCGCGTTGGTCAGGCGCACCGCGATTCCCGGAAGGAAAGGGCCCACCGAGCCGAGGCGATTATTGGAGATGACCGGGGTGCGGTTGTTTGGAGGCTCTGCGTCCGGCAGGTTGACGTTGGTCGCCGGTGAGGTTTCGGTGAGGCCGTATCCTTCGAAGGGAAGCTTCCCGAACTTTTTCTGGAAGGAATTCGCGAGATTGGGGGGGAGCTTCTCCGCGCCCGTTACCACGAATTTGAGAGAGGCGAGTTGTTCCGGTTCGATGCGCCTCATGTAGCCCCGGAGGAAGGTGGGAGTAGCGATGAGAAGATCGATCTGGTGTTGGTGGATGAGTTCAGCGAGACGTTTGGTTTCGAGCGGACTCGGGTAGGTGACCAGGTTGATGCCCTCGATGATCGGGAACCAGAGAGTCACGGTGGAGCCGAAGGAATGGAAGAGGGGAAGGGAGCCGAGGATGGAGGCCTCTGCGGGGAGCGCGAGCCGGGTGCCAAACTGGCAAACGTTGGCGAGGACGTTTCGGTGTGTCAGAGGAACTCCCTTTGGTTCGCCGGAGGAGCCCGAAGTGAAGAGGAGAATCGCTTCATCATGATTACGCCCGCCCCGACTCAACCCCATGATGCGGGAGAGCATGCGAGCCGGGAGCAGCTTGGAGAGGATGACCCACTTGATCGTGCGCTTGCTGATGGCCGGCATGATGCGCTCAAGGAGGAGGAGATCGCGATTCGGAGGCCACGGAAAAGTGGGCACTTTCCGCACAAAGGGATCTGCGGTGATGAACTTGTCGATGTCCGCCTGCTTGATCGCGGAACCCACCGCCTCCCGGGACGCGGTGAAGTTTATGTTGACGGGGATCTTGTTCGCAAAGAGGACGGCGAGGTTTGCGAGCACGCCCGGCTTTCCGGGAGGCAGGATGATACCGATCCGCTTCTTGTCAGTGGCAGCCTTGATCTCCTTGGAGAGCGCGATCGCCGCGCCGAGCAGTTTGGGGAAAGAAAGGGAACTGTCGTCGGTGCCGTCGTAGATCTTGGTGGAGCGGTGGTGTTTTTTCAGACCCGCAACCAAAGTTTCGGCGAGCGAGCCTCGGAGAAAATCCCGCGAACTGAAGGCGACCTCGGCGGCCTCCAGGATGCTTTCCTGAAAGTCGGCCGGGGTAGGGTGGCGCTCGAGGCGGGTGCCCAACGAAAAGATGGCGTCGGGAAGGCTCGAGGAGGACTCGGTGGCAAGACTGGTTTCCGCTGGGATGGAGACTGAGACCGGGACGGTGGGGAGATTGAGGTCGCAGAGAAAAGCGAGTTGCTTCGGGGTAATGTGGCACGGGGTGCCGAACCTGGTGGCGGTATCGCTTGGAATAAATACCAAGAGGGCTCCGTTTTCCAATTTGCTTTGGAGGGCCTCTCCAATGTCGGCGGGATCGGGGTCGTTCTCGGAAAAGGTGGCGGCCCGGACGTCCTCGCGGGCGAGGTAGGTCTGAGTGGCGGGTTCCACGAGGGCATTTTCCTCCACCAGCCAAGTGACTGGGCGAGAGGAGAGCTGGGCGGCGAGGGTGAGCAATTCCCGGTAATCCAAGCGCCCCGGGACGAGCAAGACGCCATCCGCAGGGAATTTGTTGAATCCTAGAAAATCGACAGAACCAGAAAACATAGGGGTGATGGGGAGAAGTTGGCAAATGGACCTCCGAAGTGAAGCACGAAAGAGGGGGGGTTGCTCGGAGTTTTTCACAATGGCTCCGGGGAATGTTCTTCACAGGCCCGAAGGGCATTGGTAGACCCCGCACCGATGAGTAACACGCCGTCGCCCGAGGCCCGGGCTCGCTATTGGCGCAAGAATCTTTGCTGGTTAGGGGGATTGCTGAGCGTTTGGTTCATCGTCTCCTACGGTTGCGGCATTCTCTTTGTTGATCAGTTGGACAAGATTCGGATTCCGGGAACTGGCTTCAAGCTCGGTTTCTGGTTTGCGCAGCAGGGAAGCATTTACGTTTTTCTCTGTTTAATTGCGATTTATGTCCTGGTGATGAACAGGTTGGACCGAGAGCTTCTCGGTGGGGAGGGCGACGACGCTTAAGGTCATGCTGGACAACATGTTTCTCGCTCAGATGGACCCGGTTCAGGGTTGGACCTTGGGGATCGCTCTTGTGACCTTCACGGTTTACATTGGAATTGCGATTTGGGCCAAAGCCAAGTCGACCAAAGAGTTTTACATTGCCGGTAAGGGGGTGCCCTCACTTGCAAATGGAATGGCGACTGCCGCGGACTGGATGAGCGCGGCCTCCTTCATCTCGATGGCTGGGATCATTTCCGTAGTCGGTCGGGATGGCTCGATGTATTTGATGGGTTGGACGGGGGGCTACGTCCTTCTAGCTCTTCTCCTCGCTCCTTATCTCCGCCGCTTTGGAAAGTACACGGTACCGGATTTCATCGGAGATCGTTACTACTCCAGTAGCGCCCGCATCGTCGCGGTGGTGTGCGCAATTTTTGTTTCCTTCACCTACGTTTGTGGCCAAATGCAGGGTGTCGGGATTGTCTTTTCGCGCTTTCTGAAGGTGGACCAGGATCACGGCGTGATGATCGGGATGGGGCTCGTGTTCTTTTACGCCGTGATGGGGGGCATGAAGGGGATCACCTACACGCAGGTGGCCCAGTACTGCGTCCTGATTTTTGCGTTCACGGTACCGGCAATTTTCATCGCGATCCAGATGACCGGAAATCCCATCCCGCAGTTCGGATTTGGCGCTGAGCATCAGGCGAGTGGGGAATTCCTCCTCGATCGCCTCGACGGGATCAGCCGTGAGCTGGGCTTTGGAGCCTACACGGAGGGATCGAAAGGGACGCTGGACCTGTTTTGTATTACGGCGGCCCTGATGCTGGGAACGGCAGGCTTGCCTCATGTCATTGTGCGTTTTTATACCGTAAAGAAGGTGAAGGACGCGCGCAGTTCGGCCCTATGGGCCTTGTTCTTCATTGCCATTCTCTACACCGCCGCGCCGGCGGTGGCGGTCTTTGCCCGCACCAACCTCCTCGATACGGTGGCCGGCAAGAAGTACTCCGAGATGCCGCCCTGGTTCAAGAACTGGGAGGAGACCGGACTTCTCAAGTTTGAAGACAAGAATAAGGATGGAGTGATCCAGTACACGGGCAAAACGGAGAAAAACAAGGACCGCAAGCCTGCGGACCTGGCCATGAACGAACTCACCGTGAACCGCGACATCATGGTCCTCGCCAATCCAGAGATCGCGAATCTTCCGAACTGGGTGGTGGGATTGGTGGCGGCCGGGGGATTGGCGGCTGCGCTCTCGACCGCGGCAGGACTCCTGCTCGTCATTTCTACGGCGGTCGCACACGACCTGGTGAAGAAAACCTTCAATCCAAAACTCTCCGAGAAGAAGGAACTGCTGGTGGCTCGAATCGCAGCCGGGGGGGCGGTCATGGTGGCTGGCTACTTTGGCATCCATCCGCCGGATTACGTGGCCGCAGTGGTCGCCTTCGCTTTTGGACTAGCCGCTTCCTCGTTCTTCCCCGCAATCATCCTTGGGATCTTCTGGAAACGCGCGAACATCTACGGAGTGATCACCGGGATGGTGGTTGGGATCGGGTTTACTGCGGCCTACATCATCTACTTCAAGTTCGGAGGATTGATGGCAAAAATTGGAATCACTTCGCCTGCGAATGAGGCCGACAATTGGCTCTTTGGGATTTCCCCCGAGGGAATTGGAGCGATCGGCATGATCATCAACTTCATACTCGCAATCGGGATCTCGCTGGCCACCAAGCCACCGCCCAGCGAGGTGCAGGATTTGGTCGATCGGGTGCGTTTCCCGCGGAAAGCCTTCAAGGAAGAAGACTAGATCAGGGAAGGACGGGAGCCAAAAAGACCATCGCCTGGCGGCGATGGTATTGAGCTTGGGATGGAGGCTCCCTAAGCCGCAACGCTCCCCTCGATCGGGGTGCGAATGTGATCGATCGCTTCGTTGATAAGGTCGTGGGTGACCTCCTCGGAAAGAACCGCGTCCCCCGGGCTGCAAAGGAGAACGAAGGGTCTCTTGCCGTTCTTGAATTTCTTGTCGCGAGAGAGCGCGGTGTGAATGGCGTCGTTGCTGATTTCGGTCTCGAGGACGAGGGGAAGATTCCAATGTCGATGCAGGGCGAGGAGGCGTTCGGTATAGCTGGCCTTCAAACCGGTGACTTTTTCGGAGAGATAGAGTGCGGCCCGAACGCCGAGCGAGATGGCTTCCCCGTGAAGGAGGGTGCCGTATTCAGCGGAGGCTTCGATGGCGTGTCCAACGGTGTGGCCGAAATTGAGGAGGGCCCGGGTGCCGGATTGCTCCCGTTCATCCTCTTCCACGATACGGGCCTTGATAGCCGCATTACGCGCAATCAGTTCGGGGTCGACACTCTTGTTATTGGGGTCCATCGACTCGAGGTGCCCGAGCATATCCGCATCGCGGATGGCAGCATGTTTGATGACCTCCGCGAAGCCTTCGTGAAAAACGCGGTCGGGGAGGGTGAGGAGGGTATCGGGGTCGGAGATAACGAGGCTCGGTTGGTGGAAGGAGCCGATGAGGTTCTTGCCCTCCGGTTCATTCACCCCGGTCTTGCCGCCAATGGCGCTGTCGACCTGCGCAACCACTGTGGTCGGGATCTGCACGCAGGGAAGGCCACGATAAAAGATGGAGGCCACAAAGCCGGCGAGATCTCCGACCACTCCTCCTCCGAGAGCGACCACGAAGCTGCTGCGATCGTGGTGCTGTTCGATCAGTGATCGCGAGAGAAGTTGGACCTGATCCATGCACTTCGACGTCTCGCCGGGAGGGATCAGGTGCGCGCTCACTTTGTAGCCGGCGGCCTGGAGAGAACTCTTCACGATATCGGAGTAGTGAAGGGAGATGTTCGCATCCGTAATGAGGGCGGCATGTCCTTCGATACCTGCAGCCTTGATGAGTTCACCGGCCCGATGCAGGACGCCCTGCTCTACCAGAATGTCGTAAGAGCAGTCTTTGAGATTTACGGAGACGGTTGGCATGGCAAAAAAGAATTAGGTGGCAGGTGGAAGGGTCGAAAGTCGAAAGTGGAGAAAATCCGGCTCGCGATCAGTTAGCTACGTGTGGCGGAGTGCCTGCCAAGCAGCAAGATCGGGGTGAAGGAGCAGGTCGAGGGATTTATTGGTGAGGGCGAGTTCCGCCAAGAGGTGCTGGAGGAGGACGGCGGAGGCACAGGCATCGTAGAGAGCATCGTGCCACTGGCGGTCAGAATGCGCGGCGTCGACGATACTGGTCAACTCGAAGCGGTCGCAGAGTGCGCCGAGGGTGAAGGAGTCAAGGGCGGGCCAGGCGGCCCGATAAAGGTGAAGGGTGTCTACCCAGGGACCGAAAGAATGGCCGGGGAAGGCGCGGAGAAAGCGTTTTTCGGTGCCGTGACCGTGCGCGACGAGGACGCGATCGGAGAGCAAGCGATGAACCTCGGGCCAGAGGGAGAGAAGGGACGGGGCTCCCGCGAGATCTGCGGTAGTGATGCCGTGCACCTTTTGAGCGGACCAAGTGATCTCTTGGTCCGTGGAGAGAAAGGAGCAGAAGGATTCGCCGAGGCCGTCTGCCGGGGTCCAAAGCGAGATCGCGATCTGCACGGGGACATCGGTCTGGCCACGACTGGCGCCCGCGGACTCAAAGTCAATGGCTGCAAACTGGCACTGGGAGATGGTGGGCAAGAGCGGAAGAGGGGTGATTAGGGACGGGAGAGGGAAAGGGAGGGGTGGCAAAGCGAAGTCACGCGTGGTTCAAGTTTCTAGGATGGGGTTCGCCCCGGCGCTACAGATAACGGTCGGTTTTGTAATGGTGTGTGGTCGGCTCACTGATACGATCGATCTCAATAGAACCATGAGTGCATCATTATTAGGCGGAATCGGAATACTTTTATTGGTGATCGGCATTCCCGTGCTCCTGATTGCCTTTTGGCTGATTGGTGGCTACAACGGATTGGTCAAGTTGCGCAATCGTTACCGGAATGCCTTTGCCCAAATCGACGTGCAGCTCAAGCGACGTCACGACCTCATACCCAATCTGGTGGAAACGGCCAAGGGGTTCATGTCCCATGAGCGGGAGACGCTGGAGGCTGTGATTCAGGCGCGCAATACCGCCTCCAAGGCCCGCGAAGGAGTCAATCCGGACGATGCAGGACAGATGAAAGGCTTGATAGCGGCCGAGGCTGGCCTGGGCTCCGCGATGGGAAAATTTTTCGCGCTCTCGGAGGCCTATCCGGATCTCAAGTCGAATCAGAACATGATGCAGCTCAGTGAGGAACTGACCAATACCGAGAATAAAGTGAGCTTCTCGCGTCAGGCCTACAACGACGCGGTCACCGTTTACAACACCAAGACCGAAACCATCCCCACCAATTTCATTGCGAATATGTTCAACTTCCAGCGAGCGGTCTTGTTCGAAGTGGCTTCCGAGGAGGAACGCGAGAGAGTGGACGTCAAATTTGACTAGGGTCGGGTTAGAATCCGGGAGTTCGTCATCCATTCGCAGCCCCTGCAAAACTCTGATTCCTGATTCCATGGATTTCTTCGAGGCGCAGGATCAGGCCCGGCGGCAGACCAAGTGGCTGCTCTTGTATTTCGTAATCGCCTTGCTCGGAATCGTGCTTGCGATGCATCTCCTGACGGTTGTGACCGTCAAGATGCTGGTGGAGCGTCCGAGCGCTATTTCATTTTACGAGGGGCAAATATTTTTGCCGGTGGCGGTTCTCACCTCGGGCCTGATCATCTGCGCGAGCTATTTCAAGTCGATGCAGTTGCATGCCGGGGGCTCTGTGATTGCGGCGGACCTGGGTGGGCGACTGGTTGATCCCGGGACCACGGATCATCACGAGCGGATCTTGCTCAATGTGACTGAAGAGATGGCGATTGCCTCGGGGACTCCGGTGCCGCAGGTCTACATCCTTGATGAGGAATTGGGGATCAATAGTTTCTCGGCGGGGAGCGAGGCCTCGAATGCCGTGATTGGAGTCACCCGGGGCTGTGTTGATCGACTGACGCGCGCTGAGTTGCAGGGGGTGGTGGCCCGTGAGTTCAGCCACATTCTCAATGGAGACATGCGCCTGAACATGCGACTGGTTGGCCTGGTATTCGGGATTCTCATCCTGATGATCGCAGGGCGCACGATACTCTATTCACTGCGCCACCTCAGAGGGAGCAGGAACTCGAAGGGAGGAGGCGGGTTCATCCTGGCGGTTTTCCTCCTGGGAGGAGGTCTCTTCCTGATCGGTGGGATTGGAGTGTTCTTTGCGCGCATGATTCAGGCGAGGGTCTCGAGGCAGCGGGTAATTCTGGCGGATGCTGCCGCCATCCAGTTCACGCGCCAGCCCGAAGGCCTGGCCGGGGCCCTGAAGAAAATCGGCGGATTGCGCGAAGGATCGCGTCTGCAGAGTCCGAGGGCGATGGAGGCGAGCCACATGTTCCTGGCGGAGAGCGGCAACTTGACTTTGGGACGATCGACCCATCCTCCGCTTGGGAGGCGGATCCAAAAAATGGAACCTCACTGGAATGGTGATTACGTGAAGTCAGCGCTGGCAGAGATCACGGTGACGAAGCCAGTCGCAAAGGAGGCGCCGACCCGCAAAGCGGAGTTCGCGGAGCAGATGGTGGCGATGGCGGCGATGAGTCACCTGGCCGGAAACGATCGCTGGCGCATGGTTGTCGGGCAGCGCATTCGGGATGGAATTCCGCAGCGGTTTGTCCAGGCCTCGCAGAATCGCGATGAAGCCCAGGCCCTCATCTTTGCCATGCTCCTCACGGATAAGCACAAGCTCCGCACTGCGGAAATGGACGGGTTGCGCACCGGAGTGGGGAGCACGGCAGCGGCCATCGCGCTGGAGTGGCATGAAGGATTGGGGGCCCTCCATTCGGCGGACAAGATTGCACTGATCGATCTCTGCATCCCGACCCTGCGGCGCATGAGCAATCCGGAGTATGAACGATTTCTCGGCCTCACGCGCTGGCTCATCGCAAGTGATCAAAAGAGGGATCTGTTTGAGTTCATGTTGCAGCACACCATTGCGCGGCACCTTGCCAGTCACTTTGAGAAGCGGGGCTTCCCTCCCATCCGCAATTACCGCATGAGCGACCTCTCGACCGAGGCTAATGTGCTCTTGTCTGCGGTGGCACGGGTTGGCCGGGAGGGCGAGGCTGTGATCGCCGCCTTTCAGGCCGCCGCAGAGCAGTCGGAAAATTCGGAGCGCTGGACGCCAAGGCTCCTCGAGGCGGATGACTGTGCTGCGGAAAAGCTGGAGGTGGCTTTGAAAGCCTTCGAGGCCTCGACTCCCTTGCTGAAAAAGAAAATTCTGAGCATGTGCGGATTTGCGGCTGCGCAGGACGGAATTCTCACCAGTGAGGAGGCTGAGTTGCTGAGAACCGTGGCGGACGCGATGGGGTCTAGTCTCCCTCCCTTCGTGTGGAATTTGAATAATCAAGACCGAGGGTAGGATGGGAGGTTGCGGGGCGCGGATCCGGATTTCCGCGGGTGGTTTATACGTGTTATTAGGTGCGGAGCGGATGAGCTTGGGATTTGAGTCCGGATTGCGCAATGATGGCGCTTGATTTGTCGGAGGCTTGCGGGGATGGTCCGTCCTCGCAATGGCACGACGCCCGATCTGGCTATGGCCGAACCTGTTGAGCCTCGATGCCGCCCTCGTGGCGTTCGCGTGGTTCATGGTGTTCAAGAAAGTCTGGTTGGTCAGATACCACCAGCCGACTCTGCCGTGGCTTCTTGCGCTGGTGGTCTGGTGCATCTATGTCGCCGATCGCCTAATGGACGAGCGGATGGCGGAGATGGGGTCGGGCCGTGATACGGCGCGGCACAAGTTTCACCGGAAGTTCAGGATGCCGTTTTCGATCGCCCTGCTCGTTGGGGTGCTTGGATCGATGAGCCTCCTCATTGTGCAGGCCCGGGGGCTTTGGACGCATGGAATTTTCGTACTCATTCCGGTGGGGGTCTATTTTTCAATCAGCTTCTTTGATGCGGGGCGAGGGGTCTCCTACTGGAAGAATATCCTGGCGGGATTTTCTTTCGCCTTGGGCACCGCGGTGGGAGTGCACCTGCACAGTCAGGAGAGCCACATTCTCCATCTTTTGCTGTCGCCAGAAGTGCTCGCCTTTGCGGCGCTGTGCACCCTGAACATGACCGCGATTGATCACTGGGAGGCGTCGCGGGAAACGAATGATCACGAACAGAAAGAGATTTACGAAAAGGTCCTTACCATCCTCCTTGTTTTGCTGGGAGGCTTTGCGCTTCTCATGGCGGTGAAGGCGGAGGAACACTCTCTTTTGATCCGGAAGGCCTTCTTCTATGCCATCATGGTGGGAGCAGGCTTGCATTGGGGGATCAACCAATTGCGGAACCGTTTTTCCCTCGATGCTCTTCGAGTGCTGGCCGATGTTGCAATGTTGCTGCCGCTCCCGTTGTTCTACTGGATGTTACCGGACATTTAGGGAAGGCCGCACCCGACGGTCGCGGATGGAAGGTGCCCGGATCGCTCCTGGCAGGATTCAGCCTTGCCGGGCGGGTGGCCGGGACAGTAGCTTCGGGCTCCGTGGACAACAACACCAAGCAACGCCACCCTGGCATCCTCCTCATCGGAGCACCCGGCGCAGGCAAGGGAACCCAGGGGAAGGTCCTGGGAGCCGTGCCTCGCTTTTATCACTGTGCCTGTGGCGACGTCTTCCGATCGCTCGACACTCGCACGGAGTTGGGGCAGCGCTTCGTCCACTACTCCAGCAAGGGGGAACTGGTGCCCGACGAGCTCACGATCGATCTGTGGAAGGCCCAACTCGACAACTGGATCGAGACCTATGTCTACAAGCCGGATATCGACATCCTGCTCCTCGATGGCATTCCGCGCAATGTGCGCCAAGCGGAGATTCTTGACGACTATCTCGAAGTGCACCGGGTCTTCCATCTGACTTGTCCGAATCGCGATGAACTCGGGCGGCGCATGCGCAAGCGTGCCTTGAAGGACAATCGTTATGACGACGCCAGCGATGAAGTCATTTCCCACCGAATCGAAACCTACGAAGCAGAGACTCGACCATTGGTTGAACACTACTCCGGGATTGTCAGTAAGATCGACGGCACGAAGCCTCCGGTGGAGGTTCTGGGTCAAATTATTGAAGAGGTCATCAAGTTGGACATCTACCAGAAGATGGCGAAAATCACGGTTTGAGGACTCGAGAGCTATGCTCGTTACCCGCGCCCATGTGCTGAAAATCAAATTCTGAGATCTCACGTGCGGATACTATTCATGGGGACGGGAGAGATCGCGCTGCCGTCCTTTCAGATGGTGGTGGGGGGAGGGCATTTGATTGGGCTGGTGACCCAGCCAGATCGAGCTGTTGGGCGCAGTGCGAAACTGCGACCCCCGCGTATCAAGGAACTGGCACTGGATGCCGGTGTACCGGTCCTGCAGCCGGAAAGAGTGCGCAAGAAAGAGGCTTTGGCAGAGATCGCGGCGCTGGAGCCGGACCTCATTGTGGTGATGGCCTATGGACAGATTCTCCCGAGGGGGTTTCTGACTATTGCAAAATTGGCCTGCATTAATGTGCATGCTTCTCTTTTGCCGCGACATCGTGGGGCCTCCTGCATCCAGGCTGCCATTGATGCCGGGGATGCCGAGAGCGGGGTGACCATCATGCACGTGGCGGAAGGATTGGATACCGGGGATCTTATTTTGAATCAGGCCACTCCGCTCGGAAAGCATGAGACGGGCGGGGACTTGCACGACCGCCTGGCGGAGAGTTCGCCAGAAGCCTTGCGAATGGCCATTGAGGCGCTCGCGTCCGGGGAGGCCCCACGGAGCGTGCAGGACGAACAACTCGCCAGCTATGCCCCGAAGTTGGAACGCAATGATGGCGAAATTGATTGGTCCATGACGGCAGACGAACTGGAACGCAGAGTCCGTGCCTATGATCCCTGGCCGGGAACCTTCACTACGATGCGGGATGAGCGAGGTCGCAAGAAGCGCTTGAAGATTTTTCCGCAAACTGAGGTTGTCAGGAGGGAAGGGAAGTCAGGTGAAGTGCTAGCGGTGGATTTTGACGGTTTTGCCGTGGCTTGTGGCAAAGGGGCCTTGCAGTTGCGAGAAGTGCAGGTGGAAGGTTCGAGACGGCTGCCGGTGAGGGAGTTCCTCAAGGGGAATCGTCTCGGGCCCGGCGATTGCTTCTTTTCGCTGGAGCGCGATGAGGAATAGCCTCAGGCTGTCGCCATGCTCCTCAGGGTCTTCGCCAGCCTCCTCCTGCTCCCCACCCTGGCCTCCGCAGTCACGGTGGAAGTGGTGAAGCTCTACCACCCGCTCTCCTTCCACAACACGGATGGGGTCGGCGACGAGGCCGAAGGAGGCGAACCGATCCAAGCGGCGGTGATGGCCCGACCCTACGCAATCACGGGAGCGATTCCGGAAGACTTGGTCAAGGCGGTGGCCGCTCCCTATCAGATTGCCAGCAATGCGATCGGCTACAAGGTGAAGGAGGCCAATTTGCTGAATCTCTGCAAGGTGACCATGAGCGTCGAGATGAAGGGCGCAAAGTTGCTCGTGCGCTTCGATGTGAGTAACCTGGAGGTTCCCGAGGACCTCGACCTGGTGGCAAGGCATGTGGTAGGCCTTGCCATTGAGGCAATCCGGAGCACATTACGGGACTACTTCAAGGGGATCGAGGACGAGGAGGCCTTCCAGGTTTCGATCGCGGTGACAGGGACGAACGAGGGCAACGCCACGCTCAAGGATCTCGCTGTACGCTTCAAGGTGGGCGAGTAGAGATGCTTTACGAATTTCCACGTCGCGCGGCGGGGAAATGCCTTAAGCTCTACATGTCTTTTACCTTTGCAGATCGAGGGAGTGCTGCTTCAATCATCCAACGTTGTGATTGGGTATGGGTGAGACGGGACGCTTTTTTAAAAGAGCCATATTGAAGTTAAGCGGGGAGGCTTTGCGCGAGCCGGGAAGCACAGACAATATTTCTCCGGAAATTGTTGGGCGCATCGCTGGGGAAATCGCGACTGCATCCAAAAGGGGCGTGGAGTTGGGAATCGTGGTAGGAGGAGGGAATTTCTGGAGGGGAGCAGCAGCCAGTGCCCGGGGAATGGACCGACCAACCGCGGACTATGTTGGGATGATGGCGACAGTGATGAACGCCCTTGCGCTGCAAGCCGCCCTCGAGGAGCAGGGTGTCATGTGCGTGGTGCAATCCGCGATCGAAATGAAGAATGTGGCGGAGCCCTTCATTCGTCGGAAAGCAAATCGGCATCTCGCCAATCAATGCGTGGTCATCTTCGCGGCGGGGACGGGCAGTCCCTTTTTCTCGACGGATACCACGGCCGCCCTTCGTGCCAGTGAGATGGGGGCCGATGTGATCCTGAAGGCGACCATGGTGGACGGAGTCTACACCGCGGATCCGAAGACCGACCCGAGCGCAACTCGCTACGAAACAATCACCTTCCACGAGTGCATGGTCCAGCGGCTAAAAGTGATGGATGCCACCGCCTTCAGCCTTTGCATGGACAACAACATCCCTATTATCGTTTTCGATCTTGGCGAGGATGGAAACATCGAGCGCGCCCTGCGCGGCGAAGAACTCGGCACGATCATTCAATCTGAATAACACACAGCCCCTCATATCATGGACGCGGAGACAACACAGAGTGAAGTGAACGAATCGATGCGCAGCGCGATCGATTATATGTTGCAGGAATTCGCCGGAGTGCGGACCGGGAAGGCTTCCCCGGCCTTGGTGGAAAATCTGGATGTGAACGTTGTGAGCTACGGCAGCAAGATGCGTCTGAAGGAGCTTGCAGTGATCACGACGCCGGAAGCGCGCACGATCATGATTCAACCGTTTGATCCCAGTGTGGTCGGGGATATCGAGAAAGCAATTCGTGAGAATGGCAAGCTGGGGCTCAATCCGGTGAGCGACGGCAAATTGATTCGTCTTCCGATTCCGGAACTCACGGAGGAACGCCGGGTCCAGATGGTCAAGGTGATCAAGAGCATTGCGGAAGAGTCCCGCATTCGGGTGCGTGCCAGTCGCAAGGACGGGATGGATGCTGCCAAGAATATGAAGGCGGACAATGTTCTTACCGAAGATCAAATGCACGATCTGGAAAAGACGGTGCAGGAGATTACGGACCGCTTCATCAAGGACATTGATGAGAAGTTGGCGGACAAGGAAAAGGATGTGATGACGGTCTGAGTGGGTTCTGGTCTCGCTCCGTATTTCACATCCCCCAGGGGACGTCCCCCCGGTCTCATGACGCCCGTCCGTCGTGGTCGGCAGGGCCTTCTTTTGCTTCCTCGGAGGAAGGGCGATTCACTCGCCAGCTTTCAAGGAAGCAATGGCCTGTTCCCGTCGCGTCCGTTTCCAGCGGGTGAAAGCGATGGAGAGATAGATGGTGGCCAGGGCCCAGATGACGGAGCTGAGGCGATGGGCAGGATGCGACCAATCGTAGGTGCCGTGGAAGAAATGTCCGGCGAGCGGGCTGCTGTTGGTGAGAAAGGCGAGGAAGGCCAGGAAGGATGCGGCAGCCATTCCGTGCCTGAATTCAATGAGGGCATAGAAAGAGCAAAAGAGGGTAGCGCCCCCGAAGAAGAGTCCTGGGAGTGCGAAGGCGCGGAGCTCGGCCGCATTGCTGGAACTGAGCACCCCGGTGACCCCGAGAGCCAGGAGAGCGAGGGCGTAGAAAAAACTCAGGAAATGCATCGTTGAGGGGGTTCCTTTTGGCGCGATACTGGGAAGGTAGGGCTGAACCCGGCCGGGATGAAGAATCTACTGCGAAAAGTTTTGTTGGGGATGGCTCGTTAGGGTGTCACCGAGGAGATGCTCACGTGGATGGCCGGAGGGGCAGGTCGCAGCGCGAGTGGCGATCTCGACATTCGCCGGGATTTTCACTTCGGTGCTCGGACTTATCTCAGCGCCAATATTCCGGTGGTGCAGAAGGCGTGGGAGGCTTTGCAGAAAGTGGATGTCATCGGCGTCAAAATCGGGGAGCTTCCGGAGAAGGCGATTACTGACGCAGCAAGTCAGTGGCGCGGCATTCTCAAGAACGTCAAAAACCTGCTAGAGTTCTCCTCTGCGCAGGGAGTGCAGGTGGGTGATGATCACATCGATTCTCTTGGAGATATCGGGCTCTTCCAGGAGTTTCTGGCGGAGATCGGAATCGTGGACGAATTGCTGGGCCACGGCATCGCTCATGATGGAGGGATCGGTGGCGCGCTCAAGCAAGGCCTGCACCTGAAGGACGACTCCGTCGGGGAATCCGAGAAGGATCGACTCGACGGCCTCCCGGAGTCTCTGCGCTTCCCGGGCGACCTCTTCCCCGCTCAGGAGTTGGGAGGAGAGGGGTTCGATGCGGGCGAAGGGGTAGGGTTTATCAGGCAACCATTCAACAAATCGTACGCGACAGACCCCGTGCAAGATCAAATCGGATTGACCGTCGGACTGTTCACGGGAGGCCCTGATGAGTCCAGCGGTTCCAATTTTAGCGGTGCAATCCTCGAGAGGTAAGCTCTCCTTCCGGGTGAGGCGTCCCACACAGAAGAGGCAGTCTCCTTCGAGGGCCTCATCCAACATCTGGCGATATCGATCTTCAAAGATGTGGAGCGGAAGGGCGCCATGGGGGAAGAGGGTGCAATCCGGGAGAAGGATTGCACCCATGTGCTTCGGAAGTTTGAGCGACGGCACGAGGAAGGTGAGATGACAGGCTAAGAGAATCTTGGGGCGGGTTCGTTTGCTCGGCGGGGTTCAAGCCTCTATTGCCAATGGATCACCAGATCCGGAGTCAATTTCAATCGGCCTTGGCGAGAGCTTGATCGAGGTCAGCCAGGATGTCGTCGAGGTGTTCGATACCCACGGCGAGGCGCACGAGTTCGGGGGTGATGCCGGCGGCGGCTTGTTGTTCCTCGTTCATCTGCGAGTGGGTCGTGGTGGCGGGGTGAATGGCGAGGGACTTCGCGTCTCCGACATTGGCAAGGTGCGAGTGCAACTCAAGGGACTCGATGAAGATCCGGCCCGCATCGGCGCCCCCCTTGATGCCGAAGACGACCATGGCGCCGCCCTTCCCTTCGAGATACTTTTTGTTCTTCTCGAATTCGGGGTCGTCGGACAGTCCAGGGAAGCGAACCCATTCCACGGAGGGGTGGGATTGAAGGTGCTTGGCGACCGCGAGGGCGTTCTCGCAGTGACGCTCCATGCGGAGGGGAAGGGTCTCGATGCCTTGAAGAAAGATCCAGGCATTGTCAGGAGAAATGCAGGCGCCGAGGTTTCGAAGCGGCACGGTGCGCATACGCAGGATGAAGGCGAGGGGAGCGAGTTCAGGGGGAAGGTCATGGCCCCAACGAAGTCCGTGATAGGAGCTGTCCGGGGTGTCGAAGATCGGGTGTTGTCCGGCGGCCCAATTGAAGCGACCGGAGTCGACCACGATGCCCCCGATGCCGGTGCCGTGCCCGCCGAACCATTTGGTGAGGGAGTGCACCACGATGTCTGCGCCGTGTTCAAGGGGACGGGTGAGGTAGGGGGTAGAGAAGGTCGAATCGACAATGAGGGGTACTCCGCAGGCGTGGGCGTGCTTGGCGATTGCATCCAAATCGGCGATCTCAAGAGCAGGGTTGGAAACGGTCTCGGTGAAGAAGGCGCGCGTTTTGTCGTCGGCGGCCTTGGCGAAATTTTCGGGATCCTGCGAGTCGACAAAGCGAACCTCGATTCCGAGAGTGGGGAGGATGTCGTTGAACTGGGTGTAGGAGCCGCCATAGAGATTTCGGGCGGAGACAATGTTGTCTCCAACCTGGGCGAGATTGATGATGGAGTAGAAGACTCCCGAGGTGCCGGAGGCGAGGGCGAGAGCCGACATTTCGTGGGCGCCTTCGAGCAGGGCGACCCGTGCTTCGAGAACCGCCTGAGTGGGATTCATGATGCGGCTGTAAATGTTACCAAGTTCTTTGAGGGCAAAGAGATTGGCGGCGTGTTCGGTGCTGTCGAAAACGTAGGAAGTCGTTCGGTAGACCGGGACAGCGCGGGCGTTGGTGGTCGGGTCGGGCGCTTGGCCGCCGTGGAGGCAGATGGTGTCGAGTTTCATGAGGAGTGAGAGGCTGTTATTGGAAAGTGTTCCTGAGTGGAGGGAGAGGCGAACCTGAGGCTGAAAATGAGTAAAGCAGATTCCGGGCGGCGGGCAATCCTCTCCAGCTCCCTTGGCTGGTGGCGTTCATCTAAAAATTTGGGATTGGAGCTGGTCTCCACCCCGGGGATTTGATGATTGAGACGGGATGAATGCTCGGCGGGCGATTACGGTGCTGTTTTATGCACTGATGATGGGAAGTGGGATAAGGGCGAATATCTTGACAGATATGCTTCTCAATTGGGACCCGAACTGGCCGCAACGCTTTGGGATCACTGGCATCGGTTACGGCCAGAAGCAGGATTATGTCGTCGGCAACGCCGAGATAATGCTGGGACAGCTCAGCGTCCCGGCGAGTGCAATCGGTAAGATTGAGAACACGGTCACCCAGTTTGGAGTGAAGGCGGATTTCTGGGTGCTCCCGTTTTGGAATATCCACGGGATCCTCGGAACGGTGGATGGCGCCACGATCGTGTATCCCGCGTTGCCTCTCTTTGACGACATCGAAGTGAACTACGATGGCGTCGTCTACGGAGTGGGGAGCACCTTGGCCTATGGACAAGATTGGTGGTTTGCCTCCGTGACAGGCGTGATCACCGAGACCGAGCTTGAATCAGGAATGGCGAACGTGAAGAGCTGGCTGGTGATTCCAAAAATCGGAGTGAGAGGGAAAAAATTTGAATGGTGGATCGGTGCGACCTTGCAGAATGTGGACGAACAGCAATCGGGAGTGTTCAGCGTGCCCAATCTCGGGATGGCGATCTACGATCTTGAGCTGGAAGCGGCCGAACTTTGGAATGGGCAAATTGGAGTGCGCTGTGCCGTGACCGATTCAATCTTCGTGACCGTGGAAGGCGCGTTTGGCAACCGCGAATCGATCTTGGGACACGTGGAGTTCCGCTTCTGGTAGGGAGGCGAAGAAGGGTTTCCTCGAGGCGGTACAGAGACGATCCGGTCGAGGATCGGGAGTCTCCGGCTCTCGCTGGGAGCGAAGCTCTTCTTGCGGCCTTACTGCTTGATGAGGTGATGGGGGAAGTCTTCGACCTGTTGGCAGGCTAGTTGCTCCATGACCTGCTGCAGCTGTCGCTTGAGCATGGTGATGGTGTGTGAGCCGCCGCGTTTGCCGAGCGCGCCCACTCCATACATGAAGGAGCGACCCATGAAGGTGAATTTGGCGCCGCTGGCGAGGGCGCAGGCAACGTCCGGACCCTCACGGAGTCCGCTGTCGATCATGACTGTGATCTTGTCGCCGTAATTCTTGGCGAGATCGGGGAGAGGCTCAATGGTGGACTGTCCGGCATCGAGTTGGCGGCCGCCGTGGTTGGAGGCGATGATGCCATCGGCGCCCAGGCGCACGACTTTCTCGCAATCCTCTTCATTGACGATGCCTTTGACGACGAGTTTTCCCTTCCAGAGGTCGCGGATAACCTTGATGCGATCTTCGTTGAGACGGCCCGAGAAGGTCTTGTTCATGAAGAGGGCAAGGTGCTTCATGTTGAGGCCCTTGGGCATGTAGGGCTTCATCGTTTTGAATTCGGGTGAACCTGCGGCCAGTTGCGAGCACGACCAAGTGGGATGCATCATCATTTGAATGACGTTGCGGACCGACATGCGAGGCGGGATGGAGAGGCCGTTGCGGATTTCCTTTGGACGATAGGCGAAGGTGGGGGTATCCGCGAGGATGACGAGGACGGGGCAGCCTGCTTCCCCGGCGCGCTTGAGAAGCTTGTCGCGAAGATCCATTTCAGCGGGATGATAGAGTTGGAACCAGGCCTTTCCGTTGGTTAGCTCAGCGACGGTTTCGATATCTGCGGTGCCCACCGTGCTGAGCACGAAGGGAATGTTGTGTTCGTGGGCGGCCGCGGCGAGGATTTCGCAGGACCTGGGCCACATGAGGCCTTGGAGGCCGATGGGCGCGATGCCGAAGGGGGCATCATAAGTTATGCCGAAGATTTCGGTCTTGAGGTTCGATCCCGGATACTCGCCAATGTAGTAGGGCTTGAGTTGGATCTTACGAATATCGGCGGTGTTGCGCCGCAGATTAATTTCGGAGTTGCAGCCCCCTTCAAGGTAGTCGAAAGCAAACCCGGGCATGCGCTTACGTGCACCCTCCCGGAGGTGTTCGATGGAGGGGAAATTAGAATTGAAGGATTCGGACATAGCGCTGCGCGCGGTTATTCGTTCTCTTTAGGGTAATGAATGAGGTGGGCGAATCCTTTTCGGGCCGAGGTTGGGGAACCCGGAGGTGCCTTCTAGAGGAGCTTTACGAAACGCGCAAGGGCCTCCTGCCAGGAAGCCGAATCCTCGGGCAGATAGATTTTAAGAGGAAGGGAATCGCGGATGAGCTTGCGCCCAGCTGCGATGTCGGGGAGGTCTCCGGTGGCAACCATCTGGGTAATGAGATTGCCGCAAGCGGTCGCTTCGATGGGTCCTGCGTGTACGGGAACTTGGCAGGAGTTCGCAATCGCTTGGGTGAGAAGCTCGTTCTGAATGCCGCCGCCTCCCATGTGAATGCGATCGAGAGTGCGGCCGGAGAGTTTCTGGACTTGGTCGAATCGCACGCGGTGTTTGAGGGCGACACTTTCGGTCGCGACGCGTAGGATGGCACCCTTGGATTGGGGGATTGGTTGGGATGTTTCGCGGCAGAGATCCTGAATACGCTGGGGCATGCGCCCCGGTGGTTTGAGATCATCGTGATCGGGATCAACGAGTGCAGTGAAGGGCTCGGCCTCCAGAGCGAGCTCGGCCAGTTGGCTGTAGGTCATTTCCTCGCCCTGCCCGGTCCAGTAGCGCTGGCACTCCTGAAAGAGCCAGCCACCGGAAATATTACGGAGAAAGCGGGTGGTGTCCTCGACGCCTTGTTCGTTGGCCCAACCGACTGTGAAGGCCTCCTCGGTGAGAACGGGTTCGGGAAGTTCGGTTCCCAGAATTGACCAAGTCCCCGAGGAGAGAAAAGCGTAGTTGCCTTCGCCGGGGATGCCGGCCACTGCGGCGCCGGTGTCATGGGTCACAGTCGCAATGACTGGGAAATTGCCTCCAACCTCTTCAGCGACAGTGTCTCGCAACTTGCCTAGCGGGGTGCCTGGCTCGACTACCTCGCCAAAGATTTTTTTCGGCAGTCCGAGGCCTTCGATGACCTCCCAAGCCCAGTCCTTGGTGATGGGAGAGAAGAGTTGAGTGGTGGAAGCATTGGTGCGCTCGACCGCGATCCGGCCCGTGAGCCAATAGGCCAAGAGGTCCGGGATCATGACAAAGTGAGAGGCATTGAGAAGGGCCGCTCCGTCACGCACGGCTTCGCCGAGAATCTGGTGCGAGGAATTGAGGAAGAAGGGCATGATGCCGGTGGAGGCATAAATTTTCGCGTTCCCGAACCGGCGTTCACATTCCTCTTCCATTCCGTCGGTGCGGGCATCGCGGTACTGATGGGGAAGGCCGAGGAGACGGCCCTGAGCGTCGAGGAGTGCGAAGTCAACCCCCCAAGTGTCAATTCCCAGTGCGGCGATGTTATCACCATACTTCTGGACCCCGAGCTTGAGACCGTGCAGGATTTCGCGATAGAGGCTCAGGACATTCCAGACCAAACCACCTGGGAGGTCGGTTCCCGGGTTGTCAAAGCGATGAAGATCCTCCAATTCGAGGGATTGGAAATCCGTCTTGGCCGCCAAAACGCGCCCGCTACCGGCGCCGATATCAACTGCGAGATAAACCTTTTCTTTCATCGTTTCTGCTTACAAATACGGGATGCTGGGCGATCGCCATTGCGCTCCCCTGCGTGGGATGATTAACAGGCTCTACCCGAGATGAAAAAGGAAGATTTTAAACATGTTGACTACCGTTGGGATGATGAACACGCCACCTCCCTCGATGTGGTCGAACGACTGGTATACCGGTCTAACATTCTCGGAAGTGACCAGCGGATTACCAATACCGGCGGTGGGAACACCTCCTCGAAGGTCACTGAGCAAGATGCCATCACGCAGGAACCAGTCGAGGTTCTCTGGGTGAAAGGGAGTGGGGGAGACTTGCGCACGGTGGAGCGGGATGGCTTCGCCTCTCTCTGTCAGAAGAGTATGGTGAGCTTGCAGCGGATGTACCGGGCCGCGCCCGAACAGGGGGCCAAGACCCCGATCGAGGACAAGATGGTGTCGATGTATCGGCATTGCACCTTCAAGCTCAATCCGCGAGCGGCCTCTATTGACACGCCCCTCCATTCCTTTGTGCCAAGATCTCATGTCGATCACACCCATCCGAACGCCTGTATCGCGGTGGCCGCCTGCAAGGATCAGGAGAAGTTGACGCGTGTGATTTACGGCGATCAGGTGGGCTGGATGCCATGGAAGCGGCCAGGATTTGATCTCGGTCTGGGCCTGCAACACGTCTGTGAGACCCACCCACAATACGAGGGCGTTATGCTGGGGCAGCACGGTCTCATCAACTGGGCCGACGATGACAAGGAGTGCTACGAATTGACCCTGGGCCTGATCGAGAAAGCGGCCCGTTACATCGAGGAGCACGACCAGGGCGAGGATACCTTTGGCGGACAGAAATACCGTCCACTGGACGAAGGCGAACGGCGCGCGGTGCTCATGGAGGTCCTGCCTTGGTTACGAGGGTGCATCGGCTGCGAAAGGAAAGTGATTGCGACCAAGCAAACCAATCTCAAGTTGCAGCGTTTCGTGAACAGCCATGACGCAGCTCGGCTTGCGGAGTTGGGAACAAGTTGTCCGGATCACTTTCTTCGCACCAAGATCAAGCCGCTCTATGTGGATTGGAATCCCCAGGAAGAGAACGTCGATGATCTCAAGGAAAAGCTGAGCGCCAGGTTGAAGAAATACCGGCAGGATTACGCGGACTACTATGACACCTGCGAACGCGGAGACAGCCCTCCGATGCGCGATCCCAATCCGACCGTGATCCTTATTCCGGGGGTGGGAATGATCGCGTTCGGGAAGAACAAGAGTGAGAGTCGCGTGACGGCAGAGTTCTACAACTGCGCGGTAGAGGTGATGCGAGGAGCGGAAGCGATCAGCAGCTACCAGGGGCTGCCACAGCAGGAAGCCTTCGACATCGAATACTGGTCGCTGGAAGAAGCCAAGCTGCGACGCATGCCGCCCGAGAAGGAGTTTGAGCGTAGCGTTGTGGTGGTGGTGGGTGCCGGCAGTGGGATCGGGAAGGCCATTGCACATCGCATGGCAGAGGAGGGTGCGCACGTGGTCTGTGCAGATCTTTCGGGGGGAAGCGCGACGGAGACGGCGGAGGAACTCACCGCTCTCTATGGCCGTGGCATCGGGGTGGCGGGCACCGGTCTGTCCAATTGCGGACGAGCGATCGGAGTGCAGGTAGACATCACGGATCGCAGCAGCGTGGAAACGATGTTCGAGGATGTCGTGATGGCATATGGCGGGCTCGACAATGTGATTGTGACGGCGGGAATCTTTGTTCCGCCCGACACCGCGGGTCGTATCGATGACGACAAGTGGGGGCTGACATTTGAGATCAATGTGACCGGGCTCTACATCGTGGCCGATGAAGCACACCGAATTTGGAAGGCGCAAGGTCTGCCTGGATCGCTGGTGCTCACCACCTCGGTGAATTCAGTGGTCTCGAAGCGCGGGAGCATGGCCTACGACAGTTCGAAGGCTGCTGCAAATCACCTCGTTCGCGAGTTGGCGATTGAACTAGCTCCTCTGGTGCGCGTGAACGGACTGGCCCCGGCTACCGTGGTGAAGGGGAGCTCGATGTTCCCACGGGAGCGCGTGATTGCGTCGCTCTCGAAATACGAGATCGCGTATCAGGAGAGTGAGGAGACCGAATCTCTTCGCAACCGTTTGGCCCAGTTCTACGCCGATCGAACCCTGACCAAAGCTCCCATCACGCCGGAAGATTGCGCGGAAGCGGCCTTCCTGCTTGCCAGTGAGCGACTGGGCCGCACCACGGGACAGATTGTGAGTGTCGATGGAGGATTGCACGAGGGGTTCCTGCGCTAAGACGCGGACACTGCGCTTGGCGCTGTGCGGTTGTCCCTGCGCGTGGAGTCTTCTCTTCGTGCGGAAGAGAGGAAGAATTCACGCATTGCAGGTTGCAGGGATCTGCTCGTTCTTCTAGGAGTTGCAGGTTCGGCAGAAAATCTCAATTTGATCAGACAATGTGGGTGCCAAAATGGAAACGTGATCAGGACCGAGGGGTCGATTCCCCGATCCCGACGCAGGTGGTTTCGAACGAGGAATTTCTGCCTCGCGCACAGACGGCCTTGCAGGCGGAGTGGGAGCATAAGATTGGGGAGCTTTCGGAAGAGAAAGCCAGGAAACTCGGAATGGAACGCCGAGAGTTCATGCGCAGTTCGATGGGGATGGCGACGGGATTTCTGGCCGCCAACATGGTCTACGGCCCCTACTGGGACGTGGACGCGGCCGAGACCGAAGATCCCGCCGCGAGTGCGGAAAAATGGCCCAAGGACGAATATTTCATCTTCGACGTGCAGACTCATTTTACAGATGGGGCCTCCATTGGAAGCCGAGGTGCGAAGTTCCTGAAAAATGTCGGAGTGGAGCTTTCCAACAAGAAGGAGGACTACGGATTCAAAAACTTCGTGAAGGAGATCTTCTTCGATAGTGAATGCTCGATGGCGGTGATCTCCGGTGTGCCGGGACGAGAGATCAACAAGGACAAGGCGGGCAAGGTTGCGGAAGGCCGGGATCGGCGAGGTGGGGTGTTGCCGAGTTGGCTCATGTCGCAGAGCAAGAAGGCCCTCAACGAGCTTGCTGGTTGCCAAAGAGTGTTGTGCCAGGGCAATTGCGCGCCGAATCACTATTGGAACAAGAGGATGAATGAGCCCGACTGGCCGGCCCTTTGGGATCAGGTCGAGCGCGAGGTGAAAACCTATGGGATCGATTCGTGGAAGTGGTATGGCCACACCGATCCGGGCCGCTCGGGAGATGGCTTCCGCATGGACGATGAGAAGCTGGCCTATCCGTTTTACGAACAGTCCAAGAAGCTGGGATTGAAGGTCTTCAGTTGTCACAAGGGCTTCGCCTCCCAATCGCGAACCCTGGGGCACTTTGCCCATCCGGGCGATCTGGAGAAGGCGGCCAGGGATCATCCGGACCTAACCTTCATCGCGTATCACTCAGCGATGAAACATGGTCCTTGGGAGCCTCAGTTCAAGGATCCCAAGGAGTTCAATACGGAGACCGGCGACTTCGCGTGGCACAATGAGTTGATGAAGATCAAGGAGCGCAATCCCAAGATGAACAATCTCTATTGCGAGATCGGCACATCCTTCGGGAGCCTGGCCGTTCTTCACCCGGTGATGGCGCAACATCTGATCGGAAAGAACATCAAGACCTACGGAGCGGATCACGTGATTTGGGGCACGGATTGTCTGTGGTGGGGATCGCCACAATGGGTGATCGATGCCTTCAAGCGATTCCAAATCTCAGATGAACTGTGTGAAAAATTCGGCTACCAGAAGGTGAGCAAGGAGGACAAGGCGAAGATCTTCGGTCTCAATGCCGCGAGAGTCTATCAGATCGATCTCAAGAAAGAGCGCAAGGCCTTTCCGAGTGATGCTTTGAGCAAACTCAAGGCGGCCTATCACGACGCCGGGGGGCAGCGTGACAACGCAGTCCATGGCTGGGTTAAGGTTTGAGGGACGGGAAGCCAAGACCCAGAACAAGGCGGTGTCTCGAAGGATTCTAATAGGGGCAGGGATGCTCGTTGGGTTTGCGACCATGCACCTGTGGGTGCAGGGTCAAGATCCAACGAAGGGTTCCAGAGATCCGGCGGCCTGGGGAGGCGACCACGTTGGGGAAGGTCATCCGGAGTATATGACTGGCGGCGAGTGCCTCTTCTGTCATGGTAAAACAGTGGGAGCAAACTGGCAGAAGAATTCCCATGCCCTTTCGATCCGTCTCCCGGGTGAGGAGTCGGCGGAGGCCAAGGCCCTTGCCCCGTTTCTGAACGAAGGTGCGCAGTTGGACTACCTGCTTGGAGGAGACCGGGTGGTTCGCTATCTCCGGCGGGGAAAGGGCTACGGCAAGGTGGATCTTCATTCCCACCGCTGGAACCCACATGCCAGGACGCTGGTGCAAGGGAAGGCGGGTTGGGAGTCGCAGACCTTCGGCAAGAATTGTGCAGGCTGTCACGCCACCGCAGTCGATTCGAATTCGCAGTCTTTCTCCTCCCTGGGCATTGATTGCTACGCCTGTCACGGCGAGATGAATCCAGGGCATACGGATGATCCTGCTCTCATGTTACTCTCCCCCAAGGGCCGGGATTCCGCCCGGGTGATCACCTCGATCTGTGCGTCCTGCCATCTTCGCACCGGCCAGTCGCGGAGCACCGGGCGGCCCTATCCCAATCACTTCGTGCCCGGGGACAATCTCTTCCGGGACTTCGAGGTCTCATTTGACCAGAACCTGATCAAGGCCCTCAATCCAAGCGATCGGCACATCTTGGAAAATGTGCGCGGAGTAGTCCTGAATGGCCGGGAATCCCCGACCTGCCTGAGCTGTCACGATGTCCACCGGTCCTCGATGTCCCGGCATGAGAAGCTCGACAAGAACTCAAAGCTTTGTGCCACTTGTCACGAATCAAAAAGCGGCAAGTGGACCGTCAAAACCTATGAAGTGCACAGCAATGTGTGCGGCTACTAATCATTCTGAACTGATGAGCGATCCCTCCGACGAAGCAAAACGTGTTTTTGAAAACTTGCCTGAAGACATCTCGAGCGACGAAACTGATATCGGCTTGCGTGCACACATCACGCGGATACCCGAAGCAATGCTGGCTGAATATGATTCCTCCTGGAACGACGAACAGGTTGTGGAATGGGAGGGCAACTTCAAGGACGACGGAGGCCTGATGTTGGTCTGCTGCGAACGCGAGGTCGAGGTGGCGGAGTTTCGACAGGTGCTGGAGGAGTGGTTGGACCACCGCAAGAGCATCGGATCGTAGGGGGGGGAGGAAGGCGGCCCCGGGACGCATCTTGGACTCCGGCCTTGAGGGATTAGCTGGGCGGCTTTTCGTTGCCAGGGTCTCTCCTACGCGCGCAGGACTTCGATTCCCTGGTTAGCGAGGGCGGCGGTGAAGCCGGGATCGGCATCTTCGTTGGTGATGACGGTGGTCAGGTCGCTGACCTGCGCGAAAAAGAAGGAAGACTTGAGACCAATCTTGGTTGAATCCGCGAGGAGACACACCTCTTCGGAACAATCAATCACGCGCTCCTTGAAGGCGGCCTGGCGTGAATTCGTTTCGGAGACCCCGCGTTCGAGATGGATGCCATTGCAGGAAAAAAACATGCGATGGATGTTGTGTTTGCGCATGGTCGATTCGGCGGGCAGCCCGATGTAGGATCGCGAACGTGGTTCGTAGATCCCGCCCGTTGAGATGAGATCGAGGCCTTCCCGATCGGCGAGAGCAGAGATCACATTGTGTGCATTGGTGAGAACGGTGAGGTGAAAGTCGGGCAGGAACTCGATCAGTGTGAGAGCGGTCGAGGAGGCATCAATGAAGATGGTGTCGTTGGGTTGGATGAGGGAGGCCGCGTGCTGGGCGACGGCGGTCTTGGCATCCCGATTGACCTGCTTGCGTTCGGTGAGGGCAAGTTCGACCCGGACCTGAGTCGGTTTGACCGCCCCGCCGTGAATGCGAAGGAGTTCGCCGCGTTTTTCCAGGGATTCGAAGTCCTTCCGAATTGTTTCGTCGGTGACGGAGAGAGCGGTCGCGAGTTCGGTGGTCCGCACCGAGTCTGATTCCGCCAGTTTGGAAAGGATAACACTTTGACGTTCAACGGGGAGCATGGCTGAAATGGGGTGATTCCCTCCTTGGGGAATATTGGGATTATTTGGGTTTATATTGGTTTTCGGTTGACGAGTCAAGAAATCCCAAGCATACAAAGGGAGAATTCAGGACAAATGGTGAGTAATTCCAACATTCCCCGCGCCGTTGTAGAGCACATGGTGCGGGACCAAGTCTACGCCAAAATGGGTCTGAACCTCCCTGAGTCAGCCCAGGCGCCCAATGGGCTGGCGGTCAACGTGAGTGCGCGACACTGCCATCTCACGCCGCAGGCTGTGGAGGCGCTCTTTGGACCCCGATACGAACTGACACCCATGAAGGGTCTTTTCCAGACCGGAGCGTATGCTGCCAACGAGACCGTGACTTTGGTGGGACCGCGAAGCAGAGTGATATCCAACCTTCGTATTCTCGGTCCTTGTCGCGACTTCAATCAGATCGAGTTGGCCTACACCGATGCGATCGCGCTGGGATTTGATGTTCCACTCCGTCTCTCGGGGGAGATTGCAGGGACTCCCGGGTGTATGCTGATGGGACCGAAAGGATTTTTCGAAATGGCGGAAGGCGTGATTCGCGCGGCACCGCATGTCCATATGCATCCCGCTGATGCGGCCTATTACGGCGTGCAGCACAAGGATGTGATGAAGATGAAGGTGCACGGCGACTGCCCGGTGACCTTCGACAACATCGTGGTGCGCATCGATGAGAGCTTCAACCTTGAGGTGCACATTGACACCGACGAGGGCAATGCCTGCGGGCTGAAGCCGGACACCTATTGTGAACTGATCAAGCAGATCAACGAATCTAACAAAAAGAAAGAAAACAGATGAGCCAAGCTCTTGGACTAATTGAAACAAAAGGCTACGTGAGTAACGTGGAGGCCGCCGACGCGATGGCCAAAGCGGCCGATGTCAGTCTCGTGAAGCAGGTGCAGATCGGTGGCGGATTTCTCACCATCCTTGTGCAGGGAGACGTGGGAAGTGTGAAAGCTGCAGTCGATGCCGGTGCGGAAGCTGCCAGCAAAGTCGGTGAATTGGTGGGGTCGCACGTCATTCCGCGACCGCACACAGATTTGCTGAAGCGCTTCGATCTGGCCTAACAACAAACCATCATTGAATCATGGCAAAACAAGCAGTAGGAATCATTGAAACGCGGGGGCTGGTCTCGCTGGTCGAGGCCTCGGACGCCGCTCTCAAGTCCGCCGACATCTCCATGCTCGGCTGGTCAAAAATTGGGGGAGGCCTGGTGACGGGCTTTTACGCCGGCGACGTTGCGGCGGTGAAGGCGGGCATCGATGCAGGTGCGGAAGCGGCCTCGCAAGTCGGGGAAGTGACCTCGACGCAAGTCATTCCCCGGCCTCACGACGACCTCGCGGGCCTGGTTGAACTGATGTAATCCGCGCCGTTCGCGTCGTGAAAATTCTCGTGGCCAATCTGGGATCGACCTCCTTCAAGTACCGTCTCTTTGAGATGGGCGAAGGGGAGGAGGACCTGTTGGCAGAGGGTGGCTACGAGCGGGTGGGGGACTACGGAAAGGTGATCCGGGATGCGCTTTCCACGATGGAGGAGAGCGGCGCGATCGGATCGCAGGAGGAGATTGAAGTGGTCGGTTTCAAGACCGTGCTGGGGCGCAACCTAAGTGGTTGTGTCGAGGCTGGCGACGAAGTGCTCGAAGCTCTTGAGGGCTTTGCGGAGGTCGCTCCCGCTCACAATCCCGCCTACGCGGCGGGAATTCGTCAGTTCAGTGAGATTCTTCCCGGAGCACGGCGGGTGGCGCTCTTTGAGACCGCCTTCTATCAGTGGGTCTCGGAAGCGGGAAGGCGCTATGCGGTTCCCAAGGGCTGGCACGAAGCGGGAATTCAACGCCATGGCTTTCACGGCGCCAGTCACAAGTTTGTCGCGGAGCGCTCGGCAGAACTGTTGGGGCGTCGTGATGTGGCGCAGGGGGTGCAGCGCCTGTATCAGGATGGTCCTGTGGAGACGGAACGCCCCTTGCGGGTGATCTCGTGTCATCTGGGCGGAAGTAGCTCGGTGACGGGAATTCGCAGTGGTGTGGCGATTGGCACCAGCATGGGGTTTTCGCCGCAAAGCGGGTTGCCCCAGAACAACCGGGTGGGGGATCTGGACTCTGGGGTGATTCCCTATGTGATGAAGTCCCTGGGGTTGAGCGTGGAGGAGATCGAACGCCAGTTGACCAAGGAGAGCGGATTGCTTGGGGTGTCTGGTGCCGGGAACGATCTTCGTGATGTGCGGGCCGCCGCAACGGGTGGCGATGCCGATGCAAAACTCGCGCTCGAATTACTCATTCACGAAACGCGGCGTTGGGCGTCCTCGTTTCTCTTTGAGCTTGGAGGTCTGGACGGCTTCGTGTTCACGGCCGGAATTGGCGAGAACCATCCTTGGCTCCGCGAAGCGGTGTGCGCGGGATTGGAAGAGTTCGGCCTCGTGCTGGACCACGCGAAGAACGAGGGCTGCCGCGGTGAAGAGGGTGAGATCAGTGCCGAGTCATCGAAAGTAAAAGTATTTGTGATCCCCGCCAACGAGGAACTGGTCCTGGCGCGGGAAGTCTACCGAAAGGTTTCAGTCTTAAATTAATCAACGAACCAACAGAACAATGGCAAAACAAGCAGTAGGATTCCTGGAGACGCGCGGACTGTGCTGTCTCGTGACCGGTATTGATGCAGCCCTGAAGGCTGCCAACGTGCAACTCACCGGGCCGATGAAGAATGTCGGAAGCGGATTGTGCAACGCAGTGGTCACGGGTGACGTCGCCGCCGTGAAGGCCGCGATCGATGCGGGCGCTGATACCGCTTCCCATCTCGGTGAAGTGGTCAGTGCTCATGTGATTGCGCGTCCCGACGATGCGATCAGCCAGGTCATTCCCTCCCAGAAAACTTCCAGCCGGAAGTAGGTAGCGCACCCCGCTGAACCATGTTTTTGGGAGAAGTCATCGGTCACGTCGTGGCCACCAAGAAGGACGAGAGCATGACGGGGCAGAAGCTCCTGATTGTCCGTCCGAAATTGGTGGATGAGGCCAAGCCGAGCCAGTTCCGCGATGGAGTGAATACCATCGTGGCGGTTGATACGGTGGGGGCCGGCGAAGGGGACCTCGTGATGTTCTGCCAGGGGAGTTCCGCGCGACAGGCCGGCAACCTGAAGAAGATTCCAGTCGACGCAGCCGTGGTGGCGATTGTCGACAGTGTCGATGTCCTTGGAAAAAAGGTCTACGGCAAATCCAGTAGCTAGAGACGATGAGTGCGATTGATCAGGAAGCATTACGCAGCGTAGTAGAGAAGGTTCTGACGGATTTGGGCAGGATTGGCCCGGGAGAAATAGCGCCCTCTTCCCAGGCGACGCCGAAGCCGGTATCCGCTCCTGCCTCTGCGCCGGCGGAGAAGGAGTGCAGTTGCAAAGGCGGCAGCACGAAGGGGACCTTCGGAGTGTTCGGGTGCGTCAATTCTGCTGCCAATGCCGCCCATGATTCCTTCCTGCAACTCAAGAAACTTGGTCTCGGTGCGCGCTCACGCGCGATTGAGATCGTGAAGGGACTTTGCGCCGCGAACACGCAGGCGTGGGGGAAATTCGAACTCAACGAGACAAAGATCGGCCGACTGGATCACAAGATTGCAAAGCTGGAGATCATGAACAAGGTGCCCGGCGTGGAGTGGCTGCAGCCCTATGCGCTCAGTGGTGACGCCGGGATCATGCTTGAGGAATACGCGCCCTACGGAGTGATCGGGGCGATTCTCCCCGTGACCCACTCGGTGCCGACCCTGACCGGGAACGTCATCAACATGGTGGCAGCAGGCAATGCAATCGTCTTCAACCCACATCCAGGGGGCGCCAAGAGTGCCGCACTGGCAGCACGGGAATACAACAAAGCGATCGCGCGGGAGCTTGGGATCGAGAACCTGATTTGCGTCATTGAAGAGCCCAGTTTGGAATCGTTTGAGAAGATCACAAAGCACGAGTTGATCGCGATCATGGCCATTACCGGGGGCCCCGCGGTGGTGAAGGCCGCCATGCAGTCCGGAAAGCGCTCGATCTGCGCCGGCCCTGGAAATCCGGTGGTGGTGATCGATGAAACCGCGGATCTCGATCGGGCGGCGCGCTGCGTTATTGAGGGGGGCGCCTTTGACAATAACCTCTTGTGCATTGGTGAGAAGGCCGTCTTCGTGGTCAGTTCGGTCTACAACAGTTTTCTGCAGTCCCTGGACAAGGCCGGAGCGGGTAAGTTGAACACGGCCCAGCTTGAGCGATTGACCAGTGCGGCCTTCACTTACAAGGAGGATGACGGAGGGTGCTCTCATCCGGTTGTGAATCGCGATTTCGTTGGCGCCAGTCCCAAGACTCTTGCAGAGACTGCCGGTGCGCGTGTACCCAACGGATGCGAGTTGCTTTATGCGGAGACCGATGGGGACCATCCCTACGTGCAGGAAGAGCAGATGATGCCGATGGTGCCCATCATCTCTGTGCCTGACTTTGAAACCGGAGTGCAGCAGGCGAAAGATGCCGAGCACGGCTACCGCCACTCGGCAATCATTCACTCCACCAACGTGAGCAACATGACGCATATGGGCCGCGAGATGGATACCACGATTTTCGTCAAGAACGGCCCCTGTGTGGCAGGTCTCGGCTTGGGTGGAGAGGGTTACCTCAGCTACTCGGTCGCCACCACGACGGGCGAAGGAATCACCACTCCGAAAACCTTCACCCGTGTGCGCCGCTGCGTGATGGTGGAGAATCTGCGCATAATTTGAGATGCTACTATGTCGGGTAGTCGGAAACGCGGTTGCGACGCACAGTCATCCCAGTTTGGATGGCTTTGTGATGCTACTGTGCCAACGGGAGGACGCGGAAGGCAAGGCCCTCCGCGAGGCCCCGTTCGTGGCGATCGACCTCTTCGGAGCGGGCATGCATCAACGGGTTTTCGTGAGCACGGACGGAATTGGAGCACGCGGGATAGTGGACGACGAGCACTCGCCGGTCCGGAACTTCATCCAGGGCCTGATCGACGACTAGAGATGAGAATCGGACAAGTTATCGGCAAAGTCACCATGAGCGTGCAGGAGCCCGCCTTAAAAGGCGCGCGCTGGCTCTTTGTGAACCCCCTGGAGGCGGAACAACTCAACACTGCGTGTGACGTGGAGCCGGGGCTCACCAAGATTCCCTCCCTGTTGGTCTACGACAACCTTGGCGCTGGCGAGGCTGATATTGTGGGCTTTGTGGAAGGGGCCGAAGCGAGCGCCCCCTTTGTGGAGTCGACTCCGGTCGACGCCATTACGGTAGCAATTTTTGATCAGATCGATCACCAACCTTATCCTCCTGAGGACGACTATTAATGAAGAAAGTATTTACCGGACGCGACGTGGAAGCTCTCCTTCGAGAGGGCAAGGGTGTGGATGCAATTCCTGCAGGAGTGCTCCTGACTCCTACCGCGAAGGATGCGATCAAGGCGGCGAAATCTCGGCGAACGCGCGAGATGACGAGTGGAGAGGCATCCCTCGAGCCGATGACTCCTGACTACGAATTTCGTTGGGAGTCGGGGAGTGACCCGCAGTCCGGCCAGGAGATCATGAACTTCTTCCACTCGCCCGGAGTGGAGGATTTGAAACACCGCATGGTGGATATTGGTCGCCGCATGTGGGAGAAGAATTACACCGACGGAAACGGAGGCAACCTGACGATCCGGGTGGGCGATAATCTCGTGCTCTGCACCCCGACCTTGATCTCAAAAGGCTATATGCAAGTCGAGGACATGGCCCTCATCGATCTTGATGGGAATCAACTGGCGGGAAAGCGCAAGCGGACCAGTGAGTGCTTGACCCACATGGCGATCATGAAGCGGCAACCCAAGGCCAAGGCCTGTTGTCATGCCCATCCCCCGCATGCGACGGCCTTTGCGGTGGCTGGAGTGCGTCCACCCACGTGTATGATCCCGGAGGCAGAAGTGTTTCTCGGCGAGATCGGGATGGCGCAGTATCAGACTCCGGGAACCCCCGCCAATGCGAAGGCGGTCGGTGAGGCTGCGATTGACCATATGTCTGTTCTCATGATCAACCACGGGGTGATTACGTGGGGGAAGGATATCGAGGATGCCTATTGGAAGATGGAGAACACGGATGCCTATTGTCAGACGGTGTTGCTGGCCACCCAGCTCAAGGGTGCAGACCTGCTGACCATTACCGGCGGGCAGGCGAAGGAGTTGATCGATTTGCGAGCCTCGTTGGGAATGGAGGACAAGCGAGCCAATTGGAAGGAGTGTGAGCTTTGCGACAACTCCGAATTTCGTCCTGGAGTGGTATGTGCGGCACCGGAAGATGGTGCTGGGGCGGGAGGCCAATTGAACTTGGAGGCCGAAGAGGTAGTCAAGGCTCTGACAGATCAGATCGTGGCGGAGATTAATTCCTGAGGGTCTTAGGAAGGGGTTAATTTGGAGGAACTGCGAAGGTTGCGGTCGCGGTAAAGTGCGGAGCCCCGGAAAAGGAGGGGCACCCTTTCGTGCAGAGATGAGGTGGCCACAGTTCCATGCTCCAAGAGAGGAACAGAGCACGACTCAAATCCGCCGAGTCTCCTCGGTGGCAACCCTGGTGGGTGGTTCTGCCGGTTCGCCCGCTGGCCTCAGTAGGGGGTTGGGCCTAAGAGCACCCTCACCAACCAGACGGCCCCGCTGGCGAGTTCGAACACCCTCGGATTCGCTTACGAGTTGGACCTGCTGGAGGATCCCAACCTCGATCGCATCGAGCTGGTGAATCGGACGGGGTGTTGTCCTGAGCGACTCAGCAATTACCGGGTGATCGTCTTTGCGGAAGGAGGTGGTAGTCCGGGAGTGGCAAACTGGATCGCGGATGTACGCATTGACGGTTCCAATTCCGGAGATGGCGGGCGTGATATCATCACCGCGGGGATGGATCCAACAGGTACATTCACCGGGCGATTCCTTCACGTCATCAATCTGAGCAACGCGGGCTACAATGCACTAATCGCAGAGTTCGAGGTTTACGAAGCGCCCCTTCCCAAGATTAATTTCCTGACGATGGATGCCGGTAATATCAGCCAGACGGGCAATCCTTCGCTTCCAACCTCGGCGAGTTTGTCGTGGAGTGTGAGCGGTGCGGAATCGGTTACTCTTTCAGGGGCGGGGCGATCTTCCCTAAGGGGCTGAGCTTCCGTATTCCAGGTTCGGCGGCCTGCCC
>JAPKFB010000038.1 GCA_028821775.1 Roseibacillus sp. | reverse complement strand
AAACCGAGCCCTCGGTCAAAGTGTTCGATGCCAAGAACGGCGAACAAACACACGCCTTCGAACATGTGCCCCCGGTCGAATCGGTGGCCTTCAGCAACGACGGATCCCACCTCGCCGCTGGCAACCTGATGGGGGACGTTCGCATTTGGGAACTCGCTACCAGCAAGGAAGTCGCGCGTATCTCCACTCCCAACTTCACGGGCTGGGGCATCATCAAGGGGCACTACTACACCGGCGGGATCTACTCGCTCGCCTTCTCTCCTGACGACTCCGAGATTTTCCTCGCCGGGATGGGCACCACCCGCGATCCCGCGGCCGGGAATGGCAAGCAACTCTGGGAACGCTGGAACTGGCGCGAGGGTGACCCCCAAAAAAAACGGCAGCGCCCACGACGGCGAAATCGGACAAGGCCTCATGGAGTCCCTCGCCATCCATCCCGAAGGCCAAATTTTCGCGATGGCGGGAAGACTCTTCAAGGGCGACTGGAACGTGGCCATCTTTGATTGCGAAACAGGTTCCCGCATCGCCCACACCAACTGCAACATGCGGGTGAGCAAGGCGCTCTGGAGCAAGGACGGCTCCCACCTTTATCTCGCCGGCGGCAAAGCCCAACCGAGCAATCGCAAAGACATCGAGAACCCCGACTGGGGTAGGATCAAGGTGTTCAAGATTGTGATCTCCTGATCGTTCAGGACAAAAGCACCCCCCCTCCCTGCAGGAATCTCGATCCGAATTATCCTGCTCAGAATTATTCCTGTCCTTCATGCTGAGACCATCTCTGTCTGTTTCCCTGCTCCTGCTTGCCCTTGCTTCTTCCTCCCTGGCCTGCCTCAACACCAGCTACTCGCGCGAAGAATAAGGACCGATCACCTCCGATCTCACCAAGATCATTGCCGGGCAATTTCCCGAGCACAGCGAAGCGTTCTACGACCACGAGATCGTGTCCATGACTACCAGACTCAAGAAGGACCCAGAGGATATCGAAGCGCGCAATGATCTCGCCGCGGCCTTGATGAAACTCAAGCGCTATGGGGAAGCTGAAACCGATCTCCTGCGCATCGATTCCGAACACCCGGATCGCTACAAGACCCACGCCAATCTAGGCGTCCTCTACAAGAAGACCCGCGAGTTCGCCAAGGCTGCAGCCCACACGAAGAAGGCGGTGGAGATCAAACCTGAGGGTCACCTGGGATTGGGCGACTACTACCTGCGTGTGCTGGAGTGGCGACAATTTCTGGGCCTTCATCATCTACATGATCGGAGGCACGGTGGTCTTGTCAGGCACCCTCATTTTCCTGCTGCGACGATTCAAGAAGGCGACCGTGATCCTTCAATCGGACGGATCCGCCAGCCTCTCCTGACTGCGTCTGATGGTCAGGCCTCCCCGGACAATCCGCACCCCGGCGCGAGGCTTATCCAACGTCGTCCTTAGAGATTCCGGACCTCCCGGTGGAATTTCCTCCTCCCTGATTTTCCCGCATCGGAGTCCCGGTCTCCGCTCAAGGATCCAACCGGAGGAGGATCACCCGCGGTGATTGAAAGGACCAACCGTCCCCAGCAAGAATCTCCCGTTGCATCCGTAGTCCCCGCAGCTAGCTTTTCCATGATGTCCCGCATCCCCCTCCACCCTCATTGGATTCTCTGCGCAAGTCTGACTCTGTCGGCCTCGGCTGAGGTTGACTTCAACCGCGACATCCGGCCCATCCTCTCGGACAACTGCTTCGCCTGTCACGGGCCGGACAAGAAGAAGCGCAAGTCGAGCCTGCGCCTCGACACCTTCAAAGGGGCCACCGAGGGCGGTGAACTGGCTGATCCCATCGTCCCTGGTAAACCGGACGAGAGCGAGGTGGTAGTGCGTATCTTCCACCAGGATCCGGACGAGATCATGCCGCCCCCGGACTCGCACAAGAAACTGAAGCCACAGCAGAAGGAACTCCTCAAGCAGTGGATCGCGGAGGGCGCCAACTACGCCGAGCCGTGGACCTACCTCGCCCCGAAACGCCATCCCGTTCCGAAAGTCAGCTTCAAGGCCTGGCCCACCAACTGGGTCGACCACTTCATTCTCGCCAGGCTCGAGGGTGAGAAGTTGGCTCCTTCTCCCGATGCCGACCTCATCACCCTCGTCCGCCGTCTCCATTTCGACCTCCTCGGCCTACCCCCCACTCCGAAGGAAGTGGCGGCCTTTCAGAAAGCGGCCACTCAAAATCTGCAGGCTGCCATCGAGAACGAAGTCGACCACCTTCTCGCCTCCCCCCACTACGGCGAGCGCATGGCCATCTACTGGCTCGACCTCGTGCGCTACGCCGACACCGTTGGCTACCACGGCGACCAGGACCAGAGCATCTCCCCCTACCGCGACTACGTCATCGATGCCTTCAACGACAACCTGCCCTTTGACCAGTTCACCCGCGAACAACTGGCCGGCGACCTTCTTCCGAGCCCAACAATCGATCAGAAAATCGCGACCGGCTACAACCGACTCCTGCAGACCTCCCACGAAGGAGGAGTGCAGGCCAGGGAGTATCTCGCGATCTACTTCGCAGACCGCGTGCGCAACGTTTCCAATGTCTGGATGGGCGCCACGGTGGGCTGCGCACAGTGTCACGATCACAAGTACGATCCTTACACCACCAAGGACTTCTACTCGCTGGGGGCCTTCTTCGCCGACATCGACGAAGCGCAACATTTCAAGGTGGGCTCCAACAGCCTCCCGACCAAGCGCCCGCCCGAACTGGAAGTCCATACCAAGCGCGAGCGCAAGCGGATCGCGGCCCTCGAGAAACTCCTCGCTGCAGGAAAGTTCGCGAGCCCGGAGGACCGGGAAAAGGTGCAGGCCGCTCTCGCCGCCCTCCAAAAGGCCAAGCGCAAGACCATGATCACGGTCGCTACCGAACCACGCACCGTTCGCATCCTTCCCCGCGGCAACTGGCTCGACGACAGCGGGCTTATCGTGGAACCCGCCACTCCAGAATTCCTCTCCAAGGACCATCCCTCCCCCGCCAGCGCGCGACCCACCCGACTCGACCTCGCCAACTGGTTCACCGATCCCGTCGAGGGCACCGGAGGACTCACTGCCCGGGTGATGGCGAACCGCTTCTGGTATCTTTTCTTCGGCACCGGCATCGCCAAGCGTCTCGATGACTTCGGAGGGCAAGGTGAGGCCCCGGTCCATCCCGAGCTCCTGGATAACCTCGCAGTCGAGTTTTACCAGTCCGACTGGGACGTGAAGCACATCATGAGACTCCTCGTGACGAGCCGCGCCTACCGGCAGAGCTCGCTCGAGTCGCCCGCCTTGCGCGAACGCGATCCCTACAACCGCCTCCTTGCTCGCCAGTCGCGCTATCGCCTGCCCGCCGAAACGATCCGCGACAACGCCCTTTCGATCTCAGGGCTCCTGCGCTCCGACTACGGCGGCGCCAGCGCCAAGCCTTATCAGCCACCGGGCTACTATCGCCACCTCAATTTCCCGACCCGCAAGTATTCCCATCACGCCGACGAACGCCAATGGCGCCGCGGAGTTTACGTGCACTGGCAGCGCCAGTTTCTCCATCCGATGTTGCGGGCCTTCGATGCCCCGACGCGTGAAGAATGCACCGCCGAGCGTCCCCGCTCGAACACCCCCATTGCGGCCATGACCCTGCTCAACGATCCCACCTTCGTGGAGGCCGCCCGCGTCTTTGGGGAGCGCATCATCCGCGTCGGAGGCAAGAGCAACAAGGAGCGCCTGGAGTTCGCCTACCGCCTCGCCCTCTCCCGCATTCCCGACGAAAGGGAACGCAGCATCATGGGCAAGCTCTTCACCCTCGCGGAGAAGGAATTCAAGTCTCACCCCACCGCCGCCAAAGAGCTCATCTCCGCCGGTCAGGCCCCCGTTCCCTCCGATCTCGATCCGGCGGAGCACGCGACCTGGACCACCATTGCCCGCGCCATCCTCAACCTCTCCGAAACCTACACGCGGAATTAGACAGCCCTCGCTTGCCCGTCGTCGCCTGGCGCGAAGAAGGGCGGTTCACAACATGAACACCACCGACCAACTCGCCAACTACCTCAATCGCCGCTCCTTTCTCGGCCAAGCCGGGATCGGTTTCGGATCCGCGGCTCTCCTTTCGCTCCTTGGCAAGGACGCTCGTGGAGCGGGTTCCGGCTCTTCCCCTCACGCCCTCCCCGGGCTCCCCCATCACCACGCCAAAATCAAGCGCGTGATCTTCCTCTGCATGGCGGGGGGGCCGTCCCATCTCGAGACCTTCGACTACAAACCGGAGCTCAATCAACTCAACGGCCAACCCATGCCGGACTCCTTCACGAAAGGACAGCCGATTGCCCAGCTACAGGGGCACAAGCTCAAGGTCCAGGGACACCTCACCAAGTTCAAGGAGTACGGCACGGGACAATACATCTCCGACTTCCTCCCCTACCACCGCAAGATGGCCGATCAACTCTGCATCGTGAAATCGATGCTCACTGAACAAATCAATCACGATCCTGCCCACACCTTCATGAACACCGGGACCGCAATCAGCGGACGGCCCTCCATGGGGTCGTGGATCAACTATGGCCTCGGCAGTGAGAGCGATGACCTCCCCGGCTTTGTAGTCATGACCAGCGTGGGCGGCCGCAACCCCCAACCGATCGCGGCGCGCCAATGGGGTGCAGGATTTTTACCCAGCCGCCACCAGGGCGTCGAGTTCAACTCCACCGGCGATCCGGTGCACTATGTCACCAATCCCAAGGGAGTCTCGCGCAGCCAGCAGGACGCCTTGGTGCAGTCAATTCGGCAACTCGACATCCACCGCAACGAGACCGTCGACAACCCCGAAATCAAGGCCCGCATCGCGGCCTACGAGATGGCCTTCCGCATGCAGACCAGTGTCCCGGAACTCACCGACGTCTCCAAGGAACCCAAGCACATCCTCGAGATGTACGGAGCCAAACCCGGGGACGGCTCGTATGCCTCCAACTGCCTCCTCGCTCGACGTCTTGCCGAGAAAGGGGTGCGCTTCATCCAACTCTACCATCGCGGCTGGGATCACCATGGCGGGCTCGAAAAGTACATGAACATATGTTGCGGGCTCACCGACAAGCCGACCTACGCCCTCCTCACTGATCTCAAGCAACGCGGGATGTTGGAAGAGACTCTCATCGTGTGGGGTGGTGAATTTGGCCGCACTCCGATGTTTCAAGGCAAAGGTGGCGCGGGCCGCGATCACCATATCAAGGGCTTCTCGATGTGGCTCGCGGGGGGCGGGATCAAAGGGGGCACCGCATACGGAGAGACCGATGAACTCGGCTATTCCTCCGTCAAGGACATTGTCCATGTGCGTGATCTCCACGCCACCATGCTCCACCTCCTCGGAATCAATCACGAGCGATTCTCGCTGAAGTTCCAAGGACTGGACATGCGCTTGACCGGAGTGGAGCCTGCGCGGGTGGTGAAGGGTGTTCTCGCCTGATCCCGCTCGATCCTCCCCCCGGGGCGCATTCTCTGTGGGAACCACGACCTGATCGGCGGTCTCTGCGACGCTGGATTCATTGGGGAAGCAGAAGTGACCCTCCCACAATTGATGGCTAGCAGGGTCCTGCGCGCCAAGAGCGTTGCATGATGGAGCGAGAGGATTTTCCCATATTCCAGGCGGCCCGAAAGAGTTGGTCGGGACCAACGACTGAGGAGCAAGGAGAAGTTGGAGAAAATATCCGCGACACTCTCCACGCGGTCCACAGCGCTGCCCTGATCCCTGCCCGTCTTTTCCTGAGCACTCCGCGCCGGGAGTTCTTGAGTTCATTTGTGATTCCATGCTCCCTCCTCCGATCACTCGATGGCGATGGGAAACCCGCCCTTGCGCTGCCACTCAACTCCCGGTAAAGCAGACCCACCATGCGCCCGACCATCTTCGCGCTCCTCCTCATCGCAAGCTTGCCGGCCCTTACGGCGCCCCTCTCCTACAACCGCGACGTGCGGCCCATCCTGGCAGAGAACTGCTTTGCTTGCCACGGTCCCGACAAAGAGGCGCGCAAGGCCAAAATGCGTCTCGACGTGCGCGAAAGCGCCCTCAAGAAAGAAGCATTCGTTCCCGGCGATCCTGAGATCTCCGAACTGATCATCCGCATCTTCACCGACGACGAAGACGATCTCATGCCGCCACCGGACTCGCACAAGTCCCTGACCCCGACCCAGAAAAAGACTCTGCAGGATTGGATCAAGCAGGGCGCAGAGTACGAGCCCCATTGGGCCTATCTCAAACCTCAACGCACGAGCGTTCCGACCATGGGCGCCCGGCACCCCATTGACAACTTCATCCTTGCCGGACTCCCGAAGGAAGAGCGCAAACTTTCTCCCCTGGCCGACTCCAAGATCCTCGCGCGCCGCCTCTCCTTCGACCTCGTCGGTCTACCCCCCTCGTTTTCGAAGATCAAGGATCCAAGAGCAGACCTGGCAGCCGCCGTCGACGGCCTGCTCGCTTCTCCTCACTTCGGCGAACGCATGGCGGTGTTCTGGCTCGACCTCGCACGCTACGCCGACTCCCACGGCTATCACAGCGACAAGACCTGGAGCATGACACCCTACCGCGATTACGTCATCCGGGCCTTCAACGAAAACAAGCGATACGACAAGTTCATCATCGAACAACTGGCCGGAGATCTCCTGGAGAAGCCGAACACCGAACAATACGTCGCCACCGGCTTCAACCGCGTGAACCAGGTTTCAGAGGAGGGTGGCATTCAGGACGCCGAGTACATTGCCAAGTATTACTCAGAACGCGTGCGCACCACCTCGGTCGCCTTCCTCGGATCCACCATGGGCTGCTCCGAGTGCCACGATCACAAGTTCGATCCTTTCACCACCAAGGATTTCTACGCCATGGAGGCTTTCTTCTCCGACATCTATGAAAAGGGCGCCTACAATGGGGACGGAAATTACAACCCTGGTGCCGACATCAAGAAGTATCCCGGCTTCAAACTCGACAAGTGGGGCCCCGCCCTCGACATCCCCGAAGCCGACAAGACCGAGGAGCTCAAGCAGATCGCCGTCGAGAAATTGGCGCTGGAGGATGAATTGAAGAAACACACTCCGGAACTCGAAGTCGAATTTCAGAATTGGGTGAACGAACTGAAATCGAAGCTGGGCTCCAACGACGCGCAGGATGTTACCATCCTCGATGACGAGGAACTCCCCCTCGCGGGCGTCAAGACCGTCACCAAGAACGTGTATTCGGGATCAATCGCCCGGAGCCAGGAAAATGGCGGGCTTGTCCAACACATCATCGATGCGAGCAGCAAGGCGATCACGATGGAGGCCGGCGACCAACTCTTCACCTACGTTTGGCTCGACCCCAAGAACCCACCCAAGCAAATCATGCTGCAGTTCCATGCCGACAATAATTGGAATCACCGCGCCTGGTGGGGGGAAGATCACATTCCCTACGGCAAGGGCAGCAACAAGGCGGATCATCATCATCTCGGCGCCTTGCCGGAACTGGGCAAGTGGGTGCGCCTCGAAGTGCCCGGTGACATGCTCGACCTCGGAGCGGGCAAGAAAATCACTCAACTGGCCTACACCCAGTTCGGCGGCTTGGTCCTCTGGGATCTTGCGGGCCGCCACACCTCGGCGAACGGCGCGGCCCTGGCGGGTCTTCCCAAGCCCACCCGCACGGCGATCCTCGCAAGCAAGGACAAGCCCCTCACCAAGAAACAGAAGGCTCCCTTGCTCGCACACTATCGCGGGATCGCCCCCTCCCTGCAGACCGTCCGCGCCAAGCTCGCCAAGCTCGATGAGCGGGCCAAGGCCGCCAAGGGCAAGACCCGCATGACGCTCGTCACCCTCGCCACCAATCCGCGCGAGATTCGCATTCTTCCTCGGGGGAACTGGACCGACCGCTCCGGCCCGATCGTGCAACCCGCCCTGCCCGAATTTCTCGCGAACTTGAGCGCACCTGAAGGAAGTCGTCTCACCCGGCTCGATCTCGCGCAATGGATTGCCTCCAAGGAAAACCCCCTCACCGCCCGCGCCTTCGTGAATCGGGTCTGGGCTCAGTTCCTGGGCTACGGCCTTTCGCGCGACTTGCAGGACCTTGGCAACCAGGGACAGTGGCCGACTCACCCGGAGTTATTGGATTGGCTCGCAGTGGAGTTCATGGACTCGGGTTGGGACGTGAAGCAGCTTGTAAAACTGATTGTCACTTCGCAGACTTACCAGCAATCGTCCAATGTATCGGCCGAGTTGATGGCGGCGAACCCCTACAATACCCATTACGCGCGTCAAAATCCGCGCCGCCTGCCGGCCGAGTTTGTGCGGGACAATGCCCTTGCGGTTTCAGGGCTCCTCAACGCCCAAATCGGAGGGGAATCAGCCCGCCCCTACCAACCGGCGGGCTACTATCGCGAACTCAATTTCCCCAAACGGAAGTACAAACAGCACAATGATGCAAACCAGTACCGGCGCGGAGTCTACATCCACTGGCAGCGCAGCTTCCTCCATCCCATGCTGGTCGCCTTCGATGCCCCCGCTCGCGAAGAGTGCACCGCCAGTCGGGAAACTTCGAATACTCCCCAGCAGGCCCTCAACCTCCTCAATGATCCAAGCTTCGTGGAAGCAGCCCGCGTCTTTGCCGAACAACTGATCGGTGAGGGGACCCCCTTTGCAAAGCGCCTCGAGACTGGATTCCTGCGCCTGCTCAATCGCAAGCCCTCCCCGGAGGAAGCGGCCATTCTCCTAGCGCTCTACGACCGGCAACTCGGGCACTACATCAAGAATCCAAAGGACGCCATGGCGCTCCTCGGAGTGGGACTGCGCCCTGCCGGCAAGGAAGCGAACCCAATGGACCTCGCCGCCACCACCGCCGTGACCCGAGCCCTGTTGAACCTCCACGAAACGATCACGCGCTACTAGCCAACCCGGAATCCTCCTCCGCTCCGCCACCCCTATACTCCATGAACGACCACTTTGTGAACGCCATCAACCGCCGCACCTTCCTCAAAGGATCGAGCTACTCCGCTGGCAGTGCGGCCCTCGCCTACCTCCTTTCCCAGGACCTCGGCACGGCCGCGCCGCAATGGCGCGGTGTTCTCGATGACAAACTCCACCTGCCCCGTCAAGCGAAGCGGGTCATTCACCTCTGCATGGCGGGCGGACCCTCCCACCTGGAAACCCTCGATCACAAGCCGGCGCTCGCCAAGCTTGACGGGAAGCCCATGCCCGAGTCCTTCACCAAGGGACAACAACTCGCCCAACTCCAGGGACAACGCAACAATCTCAAGTGCCTCGGACCACAACACCAGTTCAAACCCTATGGCGATTGCGGGCGCATGATGTCCTCGGCTTTTCCGAACATCGGATCGCTCTCAGATGACATCGCGGTCATCAACTCGATGCACACCGAGCAGATCAACCACGATCCGGCCCACACCTTCATGAATACCGGTTCGGTCATCCCGGGCCGGCCCTCGATGGGGTCATGGCTGCTCTATGGCCTGGGCGCAGAAACGGATGAGCTGCCCGGCTTCGTGGTGATGACTTCTTCGGGCGGCGGACAGGACCAGCCGATTGCAGCACGGCAGTGGCACAGCGGCTTTCTGCCTTCGAAATTCCAAGGGGTCCAGTTCAACGCCAAGGGGGACCCGGTACACTATGTGAAGAATCCTGCCGGCGTCACCCGCGAAGGCCAGGGTGACCTCCTGGACACCATCAACCGGATGAACGAATTGCTGGGCAAGCGGCAGAACGATCCCGAGATCGCAACCCGCATCTCGCAGTACGAAATGGCCTTCAAGATGCAGGCCTCGGTTCCCGACCTGGTCGACGTCTCCAAGGAACCCAAGCACATTTTCGAACTCTACGGCGCCAAGCCCGGCGATGGGTCCTTCGCCTCAAATTGCCTCCTCGCCCGCCGTCTCGCGGAACGCGGAGTGCGCTTCATTCAGCTCTACCACCGCGGCTGGGACCATCACGGCGGCGTGAAGGGAGCCATCAATACGGTCTCCGGACACGTGGACAAGGGGACCGCCGCCCTGGTCAAGGACCTCAAGGACCGCGGCATGCTCGATGACACCCTCATCATCTGGGGCGGCGAGTTTGGCCGCACTCCGATGGCCCAAGGCAACGGCCGCGACCACCACATCCAGGCGTTCTCACTCTGGATGGCAGGCGCCGGCATCAAGGGCGGCACCAGCTTCGGAGAGACCGATGAACTCGGCTATGCGGTGGCCAAGAATGGCGTTTCCGTTCACGACATTCACGCCACCATGCTTCACCAACTCGGCATCAATCACGAGTTGCTGACCTTCAAATTTCAGGGTCTCGACTTTCGACTGACGGGGGTGGAGGAGGCCCGCGTGGTCAAGGAGATCCTGGCGTAGCGAAGGACCCTCCCTGCGCCCTTACTTCACGACAATGTGGGTATTCCGCTGCCCGTACAAATTGGCGTAGCCGCTCCCCTGGATAAACTCAACCCAGTGCGGATTGCCCATGAATTGGATCTCCCCTTCGAATTCCCAGACCACCACCAATTCCCCGATCAAGTTGTGTTCCTGCAAAGCCTGGATCAGGATGTCGCGCAGGCGGGCCCGTTGACCGTCGTGGAAAAAGGTCGTCTCCGGGGGGACGAAGACGAGCAGCAGAACAGTCCCTTCCTGCTTGATCCGGGCTACTTGAAGTTGTTGCACTATTCTGAGGAGAAATCGTTACCAGCCCGCGCCCTTGGTCAAGGTCTTGATCCGACAGATGTAGAAGTCAGCGGTCATGTAGAGGGTTGATCCGTCGTCGCCCCAGTTGCAGTTGGCGGTGTGCTGTCCGGTGAGAATATGGCCGAGGAGTTTTCCTTCAGGGGAAATGATGAGCACGCCGCCCGGACCGGTGGTCCAGATGATGCCGTCCTTGTCGACCTTCATGCCGTCCGGGGCACCGGGGTATTTCTTGGAAAGCACGGAACAATCAAAGAGCGTCCGGCGCGGACCAAGGGAACCGTCGTCCTTGAGATCCCAGGCAAAGATGTGCGGTTGCGGCCCGTGCGACTGCGCAACATAGAGGGTCTTCTCATCGGGCGAGAGCGCGATCCCATTGGGGCGGTCGCACTCTTTGGACATGAGCGTGACCGCGCCGTCGGTCTCGATCCGATAGACGCCAAACCAGTCGAGCTCGCGCTTGGAATCCTTTTCACGCTTCGGCAACCCGTAGGGAGGATCGGTAAAGTAGATCGCGCCGCTGGAGTGAATGGCAAGATCGTTGGGACTGTTGAGTCGCTTGCCGTGGTAGTGACTCGCCAGGGTGACTTTGCCTCCGCCAGGAGTGAGCATGGCGACGCGCCGGTCACCGTGCTCGCAGGAAACAAGCCGGCCCATGGCATCGAAGGCCAGTCCATTGGAGCCCGGCTCGGGATAGCCACCCGTAATCCCGGTGTATCCGGAGGGACTCATGAACACGGAGTGGCCCTCATTCTTTTCGGACCACTGGTAAATCGCGTTGGCAGGCACGTCGGACCAGAGGAGGCGGCTGTTCTCCTTGTCCCAGACCGGTCCTTCCGACCAGACGAAGCCAGAAGTGAGCATTTCGATCTTGGCGTCCTTGGCGAGGAGTTTGTCGAGGACGGGATCGTGGCGAACGACCGAGCCGATGATAGGACGCTCCGCCAGGACAAGTGGCACAGCGAGCAGCAGGGAGCAGGTGGCGAGGGTGAGGTGTTTCATTTTTTGAGTTTGGAAAGGTTGAAGAGGGCGCCTGGCGCACGGAGTTTCTTGTGAAGTTCGTCCCACCAGACATCGCTGGTGAAATAGCTGTGCTGCACGACATCCCAGCGTTTGCGCTTGTAGCGCAGGATGGCGATCACGCCTTCGTCAACCTCGCTCGTGCCCCACTCCGGCACGGCGCCCTTGTAGTCGATGGGTTTGTGGTCCTTGGTGCGGGCCTGAGCAATCAGAAAAGCCCAGCCGTCCTGCTCCTTGAGATGGCTGACTCGAACAACCACCTCTTGATGAATCCGATCCTCCAGCGGATCGCGCACCGCGTTGAGAAGATCCACGCGTCCTTTGCTTCCGGTCTTGGGCGTGTAGACTTCGCCGGCCAGAACCGGAAGCGTCAGGATAAGGATGACGAAGAGCGTCTTCAATCGATATTGAGCTTGGGGAAAATTGCAGGGGGAGCACGGAAATACTTGGCCCAGTCCACCCAGGTGGCCTCGGTGGTGAAGAAGACCTTCTCGACAATGTACCAGCGCCCGCGCTTGAAGCGGAGAAGAACCCAGAGCACCTCATCGGCATCTTCGGTCCACTCCTCAAACATCGTGCCCTGATAGGTCATTTGCTTGCCGGCCTTGGTCAGGGGCACCGCGTCGATGAAGGCCCAGCCATTCTCCATCTTGAGGTGCTTGACCTCGAGCTTCACCGGCTGGTGCACTGCATCCTCGACGGGATCGCTGACCGCGGCAATGATGGCCAGATATTCTTTGCTGCCCGCCTTGGGAGTGACCGGTGCAGCCGTCAGGAGGGTGGGAAGGAGAAGTGACAGGGCGAGAAGAATTCGCATTGAGGAGATACGTATCGAGTCCGGAGGTCTGTCGCAAGAACAGGAATTGAAGGAATGGAGATCGAGGGGCCGAACTGCTGGGAAGTCAGGGGTCGGCAGGAAGGATTCCACCGCGAAGCTGAGTGCTTACGAGAGCAGGCAGAAGCCCGCCTACCAACTCGCCAAGGACCTCTCTCCGGCCGACCGTGATCTGGCAACGCGACTCCTGGAAGCGAGACTCGGTGAAGCGGCCCTGCCCTCTACCATTGTGCTGGACAAGAATGGATACGTGCGGGGGTCTTTCCCGGCGTTCCCAATGCGTCAAAGATTGGCAGGGCTCTCGCGGAGTAGCGTCCAGTCCGGGACACTCTCTTCGCACGAAAAGATCACAGGTCCACCAAGCGCTCCCCATCGAAGAAGGCCTTGCGCCACCGGGTGATCATCAGGCTCTCAAACAAACCTGCCTTGGAAAAGGGATCGTTGCGCACGAACTCTTCCGCCTCCTCGCGGTTATCGGTGTCCACCAGGAGAATCCCGCCGTGCGCGGTCACCGCATCATCCCGCAACATCGCTCCCGCTGCCAGGAGCCGATGCTTGTTGTCATCGAGATACTTCTTGTGTGCGGTCTGGTGCTCAACGCGCACCTGCTCGCAGCCGGGCTTGTCGGTAGTGATGATAGCGAAGGGCATGGTCAAAGCGGCGGGAGCGCGACTCCAATCTGTTCGAAGATGCCACGGGGAGCGCCCCCGGGAACCGGGTCGGGGCGAATTTCGGTCAGACCGTTCTCACTCACCCGGTAGTAAAAGAAGTGCTCCGGGATGGTGACCGATTTTCCGGTCGCGGGGTAAGCATCGAATCCGGGGAACTCGAGCGTTTCGGTATGAGTTCCGCCCTGGCGCCAGAACACTCCGATTGATCCGTCATTGCGCAGGACAAGCGGATCATGATCATAGCTCCAATCCGGGAAGCCGCGATAGAGAGCCGCGAGAAAGGCAAGAATCTCATCACGCCTCATCGTCCGGGCCGGCGTGACGAAGACAACCTCGTCGGCAAAGGACGCTCCGATTTTCTCAAGATCGTGAGACTTGAGGCCGTCGATGTAGAGTTCCAGGGCGGGAGGCACGATCACGGGGGCTCCCTAGACGATCCCCGTCCAACTTTCAACGTTCAACGTTCTTCAATTCAGCTCCTCCTCCGTCCACGGCGTCTTCCGATCCTTCACCTCCTCCCGGATTTTTTTCACAGTCGCGACGTCCACCTCGTCCGCCTCATTTTCCCACGAATTTCGCACGTAGGTCAGGACATCGGCGATCTGCTGGTCACTCAGCAAGGTCTCGTGTCCCGGCATGACGCCCACAAATTTCTTCCCCTGCGAAGTGAGCGGCCCCTGCAGCCCCTTGAGGACGATCTTGACGGGAACCGCCGGATTCCCCAGGACCCGCGGCGACTTGGCGAGGGCAGGAAAGGCCGCGGTGAGACCCCGGCCATCGGGTTGGTGACAGGCCACGCAGGTGAAGTAGACCTGTTCTCCGCGTTTCGCGCCCGCAGATTGCTGCCCGGGTGCTCTCACCACCTTGGGCGCGCCTGCGGCAGTCGTCACTCGTTTCGCCAGCACATGGTTCGAATTTCGGGCGAGAGCGAGGAGGCCGCCCGACAGGATTGACTTGTCCGACTCGAAGCGCGTGAGCACGTTCGCGACCGTCCGTTTCAGAGCCGGTTGATCGGGGTTTGTGTTCGTATCGATCAGGAAGCGGACAAATCCCTCGGGATGTTTGAGGACTGCGAGGCGGATCGCATCATGAAGGTGACGATGTGTTTGCAGAGCCTGGTCCGCGACGAGCAGTTTGGCCAACTCGGCCCCAAGGGAGGGATCGGAGGCCGCTTCAACAAGGCGCAGGGCGGCCGCTTTGCGAACCAGAGGATGGAGAGAACGATCGTGCAGGAGTCGCACGCTTGAGGTCTCCTCGGATTCGAAGAGCTCCCTGAATAGTTCTTGTGAACGGCCAAGGAGTCGCGAGTTGGCTGCTGCTGCAATGCTGTCTCGCACAACGAAGCTGTTCCAGGCATTGGGATCAAGATGCTTCCTGGAGAGACGCCTCGCTGCAAGTCGCCAGAGGAGATTGGAGTGCTTGAGCCCCTCGATGCATCCCTCCGCACTCAAGAGATTTGGAAAGGGATCATCCTTCGACCCGCTCGGGTAGATCCGGTAGATCCGTCCGTGCTCCCGGTCCCGGTCGTCATTGACATGAGCATTCCCGGCTCCTCGTTTGTGATGAGGCCGAAACGGATTGTGATTGCAGATGGGGTTGTACCAATCCGCGATCCAGACTGCGCCATCCGGCCCGACCTCCGCAGCCACCGGTGCCGACCAGGCATCGGCGGAGGCGTAAAGATTGCTCTCGAAGCGCGTGGTGCTGAAAGAATCACCCCTATTCTCGTGCCGCGGCGCGGCCACAAGATGCATCGGCGGCTCGCAAATCAACGCCCGCTTGTTCCACCAGGACTCAGGAAATCTCCGCGCAGTGTAAATCGCGTGACCGGACCCGGAAGAACACTGCTCCTTGGGATTGTTCTGAAAGTAATCCCCGGTGATGGGATAAAGCGGTTCCTCTTGATCGGCGCGGGCCACCTGCTGGGGCTTGCGCCCCACCATCTCGAAGTAGCGATTGGGGATGGTGAGATACCAACTGGGATTCCCGTTGGCGGTGGAGCCCACGAGATCACCCTCCTCCGTGAAGCTGAGACCCCAGGTGTTGTTGCTGGTATTCTGGATGATCTCGAAGTCGGATCCGTCTTCCCTGAAGCGGAAGACCCCCTGCGAGGATTTGTGGACTTTGCCCGCCACCACGGTGTCGATTCCGCTGTAGCCAACAGTGGCGTAAATCCATCCGTCGAATCCGTAGCGCAGATTTGAAGTGCAGGCGTGGGTGTCGCGCAGTCCGATCCCGGACCAAATGACCCTCCGCTCATCAACCTTGTCGTCTCCGTCCTTGTCCACCAGGTAGACCACATCCTTACCGTCTGTCGCGATGGCACCATCGGACATAGGCAGGACGCTGGTGCATATGTTCAGGCCTTCCGCGAAGATGGTGACCTTGTCGGCCACGCCGTCCCGATCAGCGTCCTCGAGGATCTTGATGCGGTCCCCCGGTTTTTCGGTTCCGATCTTGTGCGGATAATCGAAGGCCTCCACCACCCAGAGACGCCCGCGGTGATCCCAACCGATTGCAATCGGGTTCACGATCATGGGTTCCCGCGCGAAGACCTTGAGTTCGAAGCCGGCGGGAATCTGCGCCAGCTTCAACGATTCCTCTGGAGAGAGCGGATCTTGAATCTCATTGAGAGTCCCAACCGGGTTGTCAGGATCCTTGGGTACCGCCGCAGGGCGATAGCTCAGTTTGGGCAGCCCCAGTTTGTCGACGAGACCGGCCTTGTCCTCGCCTGCGGTCCAGCGCACCGCACGATGAATGAGATCTTGATACTGCGGCAGACCCCAGCAACGGTGATCGTGACCGCTCGCGGTGTAAAAAACGCGCCCTTCACCGTAGCCCCTAACCCAGGTCCACGGCTCATCGTCACGCATCTGGAGCACTTCGCGGCCTGCCCCGTGCCGTTGATGCACATACGATTCATCCCAGCACTCAAATCCTTCCCATCCCTTCATGATGGGATGATCGGGCTGGATGATTTTCGCCCGAAAAACTCCCTTCTTGTGCGATTTGAACTGTGCCCCCAGGAGAGTGACGTATTGGTCGAAATTGGATTTCCGAAAGCACCCGGCGGCACAATGGAGCAACACACAGCCGCCACCCTTCCTTGAAAATTCAAGGAGTGCCTTTTGTTGATCGACCGCGATGGTTTCGTGATTCGCGAAGATGAGAAGCACCTCGTAGCGCGCAAGGTTTTGCGGAGTGAGGGCGTCGAGGGTCTCCGAATAGGTGAAGTTGATGCCCTTCGGCCCGAGAGCCTTTCGGATCACGCGAAAACGCGCGATGGGATCGTGGTTGTGCTTGTTGATGCTGCCGAGAAAGAGGACTTCGAGACGCCGTCCTTCTGCCCCAGGAATGCCTGCTCCTTCTGCGCCGGAACTGATCAGGGAAATCACGATTAACGCCGTGGCGAACATCAGGGAAGGTATGATCTGCCAGCGACGCGACATAAGAGTAACGCATGCTTTACTACGATATCGCCATTGGGAAGCATTCTTCTCACGCGCCCGGATTAACCACCCGCAAGCCCGCCCAGGCACAAAGGCCTTCAAACTTCCGTCCCTCTCGAACGCGAGATCGACCACCGTCGAGACCCTCTCCGCGATCACTCCCTCCGTAGGGATGCGCAACGAGGCTGACCGCGATCACGCCGATCCGTCGCCTGGGCGAGAACCATCTCAAGATCGTCAATGCGATGCGAACGCCGCGAGAGTCGCTATGTTTGGATCCTTTTGGGAAGGACGGGCACGATAGACTTGCAGTGGGCGGGAGATTTGTCGTGAATGGCTCCGCATGAAAACGATCCTCATCACGGCACTCGCAGGCCTTCTCGCCGGCGCCCTTTCCGCAGAGACCATCAAGGTGTATCTCGGCACCCAGGGCCGGGGAGAGAGCAAGGGGATCTACCTCTGCGAGCTCGACTCGAAAAACGGAACTCTCTCGGAACCCAAACTCGCTGCTGAACTTTCTGGCTGCGGGTTCGTGGCCATCCATCCAAACAAGAAGTTCCTCTATTCTACCGCCCGGGGCAGGGAAAGCTCCGTGGCGGCCTTCAAGATCAAGGACGACCACACCCTGGAACCGATCAACACCCAGCCATCGGAAGGCAAGAGTCCCTGCCACGTTTCGGTCGATGCCACCGGGCGTTGTCTCCTGGTCGCCAACTACAGCAGTGGAAGTGTGGCGGCTCTCAAAATCGCGGACGACGGTTCTCTCGCAAGGTCCAACTCGGCCCATCAGCACAAGGGCTCAAGCGTGCACGAGAGCCGGCAGAAGGGGCCCCATGCCCACTCCTTCTACCCTGGACCAGACAACAAGTTCGCCTACTCCCCTGATCTCGGGATCGACAAGGTCATGATCTACAAGCTTGATCCCGCGACGGCAACCTTGACCAAGGCGGGGTCCGCCGCAAGCCCCGCGGGAGCGGGACCACGTCACATGAAGTTCGGCTCAGACGGCAAACAGGCCTACGTTCTCAACGAATTGGACCTTACCGTCTCGGTCTTCGATCGCGATCCCGGCACCGGCCTCCTCAAGGAAAAGCAGGTCGCCCACGCTCTCGCGCAAGACGCCGATCACGATGGCATGACTTGCTCCGAGATCCGGGTCCACCCGAGTGGACTGTTTCTCTATACCGCCAACCGCGACACCAAGGGCAAGGGCCGCGATTCGATCTCCGCCTTCAAAATCCTGCCGGAGGGCAAGCTGGATAGAATCCAGAGCGTCCCGGCCAGGGTGATCATCCCCCGTAACATCGGAGTCGACCCCACGGGCAAGTGGCTCCTCGTCGCGGGGCAAAACTCCGGCAATGTTCCCGTTTTCCAGATTCAGAAAAACGGCAAACTCAAATTCACGGGCAACGAAGTGAAAATCGCCAACGCAATGTGCATCGAATTCCTGAGGTAGCGAACGGGCTTCCAGGAAGAGCGCCGTCCTACTCAATCGTCACGACCAGTCGCGCGAACAGAGCGCCCTCCACTGCAAGCGCGGTGGGAATTGCGACTACCACCCGATCAGTTCCGGGACCGAAATGATCGTCGGTCACCATGATGGTTATTCCCTTCTCGCCATCCACGGCAGAAGCCCAACTGTCCAGTCCCGTTCCATACTGGACCACCGCGCGAAGAGCAGACGCCTGGTCCACTCGGCGAAAAATGAATTCGTAACACGCACCCTTGAGCACTGCGATCGGAAGAAGAGCGCTGGAGTCCTCGAGTGCACCGGAAGATCCGAGCATAAAGGCGATCCCATTGGAGACTCGGTCTCCGTTCGGGTCGGCCTCCAGGGCCGCCTCAGGTCCGCTCAGATTTGAAGCTGCAACCCAGAGATCGTAGGGGGTCGGGGTGGCAAGGACGATCGCGATGTTGTTGTTCGTGTTTCCATCGTCGTAATCGTAGATCAGCCGGTAGCCAGCAGGGATACCCGAGACCGTCTCAAACACGCCGCTTCTTGAGCCATAACTGGCGATCACGTAGGCCACCTCGCTGGCGCCTCCAGGCAGGGTAACAACCGCCAGGATAGCTCCCGACAGGTTGAGGCTCTGGGCGACTTCGAGCCGGTCATGGGTGACTCCATCCAAATCGATCGCGAGAATCCCTCCAAGGGAAACATCGCCCGCAACCGCAAACGTGCCGGTGGGAAATCCAGGCGCAAGAGTGCCCGCAACATCAAGCCCACCCGCCAGGGTGGTGACCCCGCCCACCGTCCCGGCAGTCACATCGAGGTGGGAAGACGCCACTCCCGGAGTGTCGAAGAGAAGAGTCCCTCCCCGCACGGTGGTGGTCCCCGAATAGCTGAGGATTCCCGACAAGCGCACGGTTGAGGAACCCGACTTGGAAAGTCCGCGACCCTCGAGATAGTCACTGAGCTCGCTGGAAATTTCGATCTCGGCATCTCCGTCCCCACGAATCTCCAAGTCATCGAAAAGCACCAGCGGACAGGAGATCTCATAGGAAAATCCGACTCCTGATGCCGCGATCTCGATCACCGGCGGGTTCCCCGAGAGATCGTTGGTGAGGAGGAGGGCATGGCCCCCGATAAGAGCAGTTTGGGACGCCGCTCCGGAAAAGGTTCCGCTCAGGACCAACTGGTTGAGGATGAACTCCAGTTCAGTGGGCCGGCACAGGTCGTTGGTGGCGAGGTAGGAGTGGGTGTCACGGACCGGAAATTCGAGAACACAGCCCGGAAAGGAATCGAGATCGCGCAGGGTGAGCGAAGCCGCGGTGCCGGGATCAATCCAAGCATTGAGCTCCGACCAGTTTTGCGCGCTCTGGTCATCTCCGATGCGCCCGGTAGAGAGCATGACATCGTCAATGGAAACGAATTCAGAGTCCCCTCCATGGGAGAGGAAGCGAATACCCAGGGCCTTGCCCGCCGCTTCATGATCGGTGAAGGCAGGAAAAAGGTGAACGGTGTTCAGGTAACCGCTGGCCTGGGGATTCACGATGAGACTGGAAAGAACAACTACGTTTCCGCCCTCGAGGTAGAAGAGCTCCACCTCGATCGTATCGCCCGCGTCCCAACCCGACTTTCCCTTGTGCCAGAAGTCGAGCAGCATTGTTTCTCCACCCTCAATGACATGACTGGTGAGCTGAAAGGGGACTCGCCGCGCTGTGACGAAGACACCGCGGTAAACGCCGGAATGGGAATCGTTGTTGATCGCAGCGACTTCCAAACTCGCGGCGTCCCCGTCGTTGGTCCAGTCATGGAGCTCCGCAAAGCTGTAGCGGACATCGCCATCGGCTTGCACCCCATCCTCGAATCCGGGATTGCGGAGCACGTTTGGACCAGTGGAAACTGGAGCGCCACCCCCATCCGGGGCAAACACAAAGCGGTCGTTGTAGTTGATCGTGTCGGCTCCCGCACCGAGCTTCGAGTGCCGGGGTTTTTGAGCACCCGCTTCGAACTTGGTGAGTTCCCCCTTGAGCTCTGCAAGGAAGTTCGCGTTCGCCGCGGCCAGGTCGGAGCCCTCCCCGGGATCGCTCCTCAGATCGTAGAGCTCAAACGGGCGACCCCGGCCATTCTTGACCAATTTCCAACTCTCCGTGCGGATCCCGACTTGGGCCTCATGACGCAGGAAAATGAAGCCGTGCGGAACGCCGGGATTTGACCCGTTGAGAAAGGGCAAGAGATTCACGCCATCGAGATCGGACAGTCTCGATCCCTGGCCCGCCTCATAACAGGTGGGAAGAAGATCGATCGAATGCACGGGCTTGTCATAGGTCGCTCCGGGTGCTGCGCTCACCCCCGCCCCCGCTACAATGATGGGAACACGCGTGCCACCTTCATAGGGAGAGCCTTTCCAACCGCGCAGGGGCGTATTGACCGTCCCGTTCCCGCTGGCGCCTCCGTTGTCATTGAGGAAGAGGACCAGGGTGTCCTCGGTAAGGCTGACAGATCCATCGCCGGCAGGATCATCAAGCTTTTCGAGAATGCGCCCGATCTCCTTGTCCATGGTGAGAACCATGGACGCATACTCCTTGCGCTTGCCACTCAGGCCGGCCAGGCGCGGATCGTCAAAGTCGGGCGATGGGTGTATGGGACTGTGCGGCGCGGTGAAGGAGACATAGAGGAAGAAGGGCTCCGCGTCCTCGTAGTGACGAGCAATGAAATCAACCGCACCCTGACCGAAGGCATTCGTGACGTTCATCCCTTGCCAGGGAGCGCGCGCCTCAAGCACCGCGTCCGTAATGGTGCCGTCGGGATTGAGAACGGTCTCACGCAAGGTCCCCGCTCCGTTGACACTGCCTACCCCATAGTTGCGCGACCCCTTCCAGATCCCGAAGAACTCGTCCACCCCTTGGCGCGGTGGACGATTCCCGGGGGCCGGGCCATCGTCGGCCATCGCTCCGAGGTGCCACTTCCCGACCACGCCGGTAAGATAGCCCAACGACTTCATGCGATCGAAAATCGTGACGGTCTCGGGTGTCAATCCATCGGGAGCGGCAGTGGCGCTCGTTCGGTTGTTGATGTTGTACTCGTAGCCGATGCGCTGCTGGTAGGACCCGGTCACGATGGCCGCGCGCGACGGCGAACAGACCGAAGCCGTGTAGGCGTTGGTGAGAAGAACCCCCCGGCGACGAAGCGCGTCCAGGCTGGGGGTAGGAACCGGGCTCGCGAGCTGTCCCGGGTTCACGGTCGAAGTATAGGCGTCCATGAATCCCCAATCGGCAAAACCCGCATCATCCGAGATGAGGAGGACGATGTTGGGCTGCTGCCCGTGGCACGGTGCCCCCAGCACGCCAAGCATGATTAAGAAAATCCGGGTAATCGCCACCGGTGGAAAATTCGGCCCAAGATCCCACCGAAGCAATGGAAATCAGTCCTCAAGAGGCTGCGATCCCGAGGACCTCCCCGTCGCCCAAGATGACCTCCGCCCAGGCGGACTCGGTCGACTCGGACCCCGTGCAAGCCGGCATTTCCTGTTGCGCTCTCGCTTGAAGACGTGACCTGAAGTGATTTCCTGATTGGAAACGGGCACGCAGAACCCATCTTCCCCATCACAAAACTGATTCCCTTTCATGTCTCGCTCCCTGCACTCCCTCCTCTCCGCTATTGTCCTTCTCCCATCCCTCGGAGCTGCGATCAACATCAACGAAATTCACTACAACCCACCGGAGAACCCGATTCGCCAGGAGTTCATCGAACTCTACAATTCAGGCCCGGACGAGGTCGTGCTTTCCGGGTGGCGATTATCGGGGGCGATCGACTACCTCTTTCCAGCCGACACCACCATTGCGGGGGGCGAGTTTTTCGTCATCGCGGAGGACCCGGCAGTCTTGCAAAGCACCCTGGGAGCGAGCGCGATCGGCCCCTTCCTTGGCCAACTCAATGCCGAGGGGGAAACTGTTCGGCTCCGCAACGAGGCCGATCTCGTGGTCGACGAGGTCGACTATCGGGTGGGCTTTCCCTGGCCGGTCGAGGCGAGTGGAAATGGCCCCTCGATCGAACTCATCAACCCTGCGCTCGACAACTCACTGGGAAGCTCCTGGCGCTCCGCCAGCCGACCGTCCCCGGGGGCTCAGAACACGGTCTTCTCGCCCAACACCGCACCCAACATCCGCAAAGTCAAACACACTCCCCAGCAACCAACGGACGCCGACGTCGTTGTCATCACCTCCAAGGTCAGCGATCCCGACGGAGTGGCGTCCGTCCTGCTCGAATACCAAATCGTGGCCGCTGGATTCTACCTCCCATCGCAACTCCCCCTTCGCATCCTCAACAACAACATCACGATCCGAACGCGCGCGAACAACCCGGCCTACCAGGAAGGATGGGTCGGCCTCGTCATGACCGACGATGGCACCGGCGACGACGCACTGGCCGACGATGGAATCTTCACAGCGACCCTGCCCGCTCAGGCTCACCGCACCTTGATGCGCTATCGCATCACGGTGGAGGACTCCCTCGCCGCATCCGTCCGTGTGCCCTACAGCGACGATCCCTCTGCAAACTTTGCCTACTTCGTCTACAACGGCATTCCTACCTATGAGGGGCTCTCGCCCGCGGTGCTGGAATCGCTCCCGGTCTACCACCTCATCACCCGCGAAGAAGACTACGAAGAATGCTTCGCCTACAACAGTTCCGACCGAATCAACCAGGGAAGCGAGGCCCGATTCCTCTACAACTGGAATGGAACGATCGTCTACGACGGAGTGGTCTATGACAACATCCGCTATCGACTCCGCGGAGCCAATGGACGCTACCACAATCAGGGGAAACGCTCCATGCGCTTTCGGTTCAATGATGGTTCCTACTTCCAGGCCCGCGACCAGGAGGGCAAAAAGTATTCCAAGAAGTGGCGCACCTTGACGACCGGCAAGGGCTTCGATAACCGGGGAACGCTCACCTATGCCCTCAACGAAGCGATGAGCATGCGCCTCTTCAATGAGATCGGCGTTCCGGGCCCTCGCACCCATTGGATTCACTGGCGCGTGGTCGATGACAGCGCTGAGGCCCCCGATCGCTGGCGGGGGGACTTTCAGGGCATGAACTTCGTGCTCGAAACCTACGACGTGCGCTTCATGGAGGCACACGGGTTGGAAAAAGGAAATCTCTACAAACTCATCAACCAGACCCAGGACTGGCGGCGGCAGCAACGCTACCAAGCTGCTGCGGGCGCACGCAACGGCGCTGATCACATCTACATTGAGAGCACCCTCACCGGCAATACCTCCGAGAGGGAGATCTTGGAAAGCCTCAACGTTGAGCGCTGGAATCACTGGCACGCCTTGGCCGAAGCGATGAGGATCTATGACTTCTGGCCCAGCGCAAACAAGAACATGGTCTACTACTTCGAGCCGACCTACACCCCTGGTAATCGGGGCCGCGGAAAACTCTGGATCCTGCCTTGGGACACCGACGCGAGTTGGGGACCCACTTGGAACAGCGGTCATGACGTGGTCTACAATGCGCTTTTTGCCGCCAGCGGCGGTGGAAGCGATGGCGGAAGCACGCCCGGCCTCTGGCCCGATTACTTCAACACCGTGCGCGAAGTGCGCGACCTTCTCTGGCAACGCGATCAGATTTCCCCGGTTCTGCGCGAACTCGTTTCGGACATCCGGTTCTTCGAGCGAGCAGATGGCTTCCGATGGAAAGGAGCCCCCTCCGATGCCGGCAACTACGGGGGACTTGGCGGTAAGGGAGCCGTGTCCCTCGGCCTCCTTGAACGGGACATGATTAACTTCGGCTTCCTCGGCGGGTCGTGGCCCGGGGGCGGCGTGGGCGCCGGCGGACGAGGGGCTCACCTCGATACCCTGCAGGCCTCCCAGGGGGAAGGGGGCAGGATCCCCGGCACGCCCACCATCAGGTATACTGGCACGGCAGAGTTCCCGAGCAACGGACTTCAGTTCGAAAGCAGCGCCTTCAGCGATCCGCAGGGCAACCAATCTTTCGGCGCGATGGAATGGCGGGTTTCTGAAATCACAGACTCCACCGCTCCCGCCCACGATTCCACCGCACCCTTCAAACTTGAGTGGAAGGCGGACTGGGAGTCCGGCGAACTCAGCGTCTTCAGCGCCTCGAAAGAGATCCCAACCACTGCGGTGCGCTCCGGACACACCTATCGCGCGCGGGTCCGCCATCAGGACAACACCGGTCGCTGGAGCCACTGGTCAGCCCCCCTCAAGTTCACCGTCACCCTTCCCGACATTTCCGCCCTTCGCCAGGGACTTGTCATTTCCGAACTCATGTATCATCCGGGAAGAGTCACCCCCGATGAAATCCTTGCAGGCTATCCTGACGACGACTTCTTCGAGTTCATCGAACTCCGCAATGTCGGCCCCACCCCGCTCGATCTCAGCGACGTGCGGTTCACCAAGGGCGTCGACTACGATTTTACCAACGCCGCCATCTCCACTCTTGATCCGGGCAAGTTCGTCCTCATCGTCGCGAAAAGGACCGCCTACGAAATGCGCTACGGTGCCGAGCACCCCATCGCAGGGGAATGGGATCCCACCGACAAACTCGATAATGGCGGGGAACAGGTGAAACTCTCTTTCGGAGCGGGCGACGCCATTCGAGACTTCATCTATGATGACCTGGCGCCGTGGCCAAGTTCCGCGGACGGCCATGGATTCTCGCTCACCCTGATCGACCCTTCCTCTGTTCCCGACCACACCTTGCCCTCCAGCTGGCGAGCCAGCTATGCCGAACACGGAACTACGAACGCAGATGAGCCCAGTAGCCCGTTCGATCTCTGGATGGCGGCCAACGCAGCCACCGACCCCGCGGCCTCCTACCACGGCCACCCACTCTCGAACCTGATCGCTTACGCCGTCGGCACCGATCTCGCTCCGACTCCAGGTCAGAGCGCACCCGAGATCATCATCGTCGCCGATGGGGGCACCAACTACCCCGCCCTGCGTTTCCGCCAACGACAGGATGCAACCGACTTCAGCCTTGTGGTGGAGATCTCCGACAATCTCTTGACTTGGCAAAGTGGTCCTGCAATCACCGTCGAGGCGGAGGTTCCGCAGGACAACGGGGACGGAACGGTCACCAGAATCGTGCGCACCTTGCAACCGCACGGAACGATGGCCGGACAATACCTACGTCTTCGTGTCAGTCCCTGAGTCTTGATTTGTCTTCCCGTCACAGCGAAAATAGAACCCCTCACGCTTCTCTTCCTCATGAAAAAGATTCCACTCTTGCTCACCCTCATCCTGGCTGCGGTGGCTTTCGGCGCTCCGCTCGTTATTCCAAAGAAGGAGGCCCGACGTCTGGAGGTCCTCTTCTTTGGAGCTCCGACCAAAAACCACGCCGGTCACGATCCCATCACGCGCTACCGCGTTCTCAAGAAGCAACTCGGGGATGATGGCATCAACCTGACCTACCTCGATGATCCCGCTTCCGCTCTCAATGCCGCTACCCTTCAACAGTTCGATGCGGTCCTCATGTATGGCAACTGGGCTCAACGGGGAGAGATGCCCGCCGCTCAGGAAAAGGCGCTCTTGGGCTTTGTGGAAGGAGGCGGCGGCTTCCTGCCCATCCATTGCGCTTCCGCTTGCTACGGAAAGTCAGAGGCCTTTGTGAAGCTCGTGGGAGGAGTCTTCAAATCTCACGGCGGCGAGGAGTTTTCCCCCACCACCACCAAGAGCACCCACGAGATCACCAAGGGCTACCAGGGGTTCAAGGCTTGGGATGAAACCTACGTCCACGAACGTCACGGCAAGGACCGCACCATCCTGCAGGAGCGGAGCGGCGAACCGTGGACCTGGATTCGTAATCAAGGCAAGGGCCGCGTATTTTATACCGCCTCGGGCCACGATCACCGCGTCTGGGATCAGCCCAATTTCCAGGATCTTCTCAAGCGCGCGATCTATTGGAGCGTCGGCGACGACGCCCGGGCGAAGCTGACCGCGCTCAAGCTTCCCAAGTTTGAGATGATGGATGTGGAACTGCCCGGTTATCGCAAGCGCAAGCTCGTCACCAGCGTTCCGAAACCGTTTGAGCCGGCAGAGTCGCTCAAGCTTGCCCAGGTGCCGCCAGGATTCGAACTCTCCCTCTTTGCCGCCGATCCCGACATCATCAACCCGATCTTCATCAACTGGGACGAGCGCGGACGCGCCTTCGTGATCGAGACCATCGACTACCCCAACAACCTGCAGGCCGACAACATCGGCCACGACCGGATCAAGATCTGCGAGGACACCGATGGTGATGGCCGCGCCGACAAGTTCACGGTCTTCGCGGACAAGCTCTCCATTCCCACCACCCTGGTCTTCGCCCAGGGAGGGGTGATTTGCACCAATGGTTCCGACGTTCTCTTCCTCAAGGACACCAACGGCGATGATGTCGCGGATGAACGCAGGGTCCTCTTCAGCGGGATTCGCACCGGTGACACCCACGCGGGCACTTCCAACTTCCGCTACGGGATCGACAACTGGATCTGGGCCACCACCGGCTATTCCGGGTTTGGAGGCAAGGTGGGCGGGGTAATCCACAACTTCAGCAGCGGAGTCTTCCGCTTCAAGCCCGATGGAAGCGCAATGGAGTTTCTTCAAAACACCACCAACAACACCTGGGGGCTTGGCTTCACGGAAGAATTCGACATCCATGGCTCGACCGCCAATGCAAATCCCAGTTGGTATCTCAGCTTCCCGCGCCGCTACTACGAGCAGGCGGGCCTGAGTCAGCCCCGCACTCCGCGCGCTGACAAGAACCCGGATTTCTATCCCTCTTCGACCGACATTCGACAAGTCGACGCCCACGACAAATACACCGCGGGGGCCGGTCACGCCTTCTACACCGCTCGTCGATTCCCCGAATCCTACTGGAACAAGATCGCCTTCATTTGCGCCCCGACCGGCAAGTTGGTCGGGCAATGGGAACGTCACGCCAAGGGCGCGGGCTTCGAACTGAGGCAGAGCCCGAACAATATCTACACCTCAGCCGACACCTGGTCCGGCCCCGTCTGCGCTGAGGTGGGCCCCGATGGCGCGCTCTGGATTTGCGATTGGTACAACCTCGTCATTCAGCACAACCCGACCCCGAGCAAGGGGTCCTCGGGACTCGATGCCAAGCGCGGCAAAGGCAACGCCTACGTGACGCCGCACCGCGACAAGCAGCATGGACGAATCTACCGCGTCTATCCGAAAGGATCCCCGAACGACCCCTACCAGGCGAACTTTGCGAGCAAGAATCTCTTCTGGCGTCTTCAGGCTCAGCGCAACGCCGTCGAGAGCGGAGCAGCGGTTGCCTTCAAGTCCGACATTCACACCTTCTATGCCAAGGCGGGCACAGGATCCCTCGATCTCGACACCATCAAAGCCGCACTCGCCTCGGAGGATGCCGGCCTGAAACGCGCAGCTCTTCGCAATGCCCCGCTCGATGATACCCTCGCGAAGTTGTTCATCAGGAAGGGCCAGATCACGGAGAGCGAACCTCGCATTCTCCTCGATCTCCTCCTCGCCTTCTCCCGCCTCGGACCGTCGGACCAGGTGGGCGCCGCCCTCGTGAACCTCATCACCAACAACGGCAACGTGATCCTGAACGATCCAGTCCTCCACGACGCCTTCCAGGTGGGCGCCCGTCGCCACGGAGGTGGCTTTGTGAAGGGCGCGATCACCAAGATCAAACCGCAGGAATCATCCGCACCGAGAAATGTTTTGCACAACGGCGATCTCAGCAAGGCTAAGGGCAACCATCCGGAAGGCTGGTCGCCCAAACTCCACGGCGGCCCCGGAGCGAAAAGTGCGAAGTTCACTGTCTCGCCGGAAGGTCGCACCGGCGCCTGCCTCAAGATCTCGGCGACCACACCCGCGGACATCGGTTGGGGCGCCACCGTGAAACTGAAGCGCAACACGCGCTATCGCCTCGGCGGATGGATCAAGACCAAGGATGTCAAAGGCAGTGGCACCATGATCAATGTGCACCTCACCGGGCACCGCACCAAAGCGGTGAGAGGCACCACCGACTGGACCGAGTATGCGATCGATTTCGATTCCGGCAACTCCACTCAAATCACCATCCATGCTCTCTTCGGCGGTTACGGCGGACAAACCGGCACAGCCTGGTTTGATGACCTCTACCTCCAGGAGACCGGCGAGTCGGGTCTGGGCGGCACTGTCCTTGCGATCGCCGCCCACTTCGGCAAGACCGCTTCGGCTGCCGAGAGGAAAAAGCTCGTGACCTTCCTCAGTGCACGCGCTGCCACGGGCGACTCCTTTGCCAAGTCGCTGCAGAACTCAGTGCAATCGCAGTCCACCGCCAAGGTTGCCGAGCGCAAGCACAAGCCTGACCCAAGCATCCACGCCCGCGGTGACGCGATCTATGCGCGGACCTGCATCGCTTGTCACGGCCCTGATGGACTCGGCGTCGCCGGCGCCTTTCCTCCTCTTGACGGCTCCGACTGGCTTACCGGTGACGCTAGGATTCCCATCAAGATTCTGCTCAAAGGTCTGCAGGGTCCCATCGCGGTCAAGGGACAGAAGTTCAACAACATCATGCCTCCCCACGTCGACTTGAAGGACCAGGATATCGCAGACGTTCTCAGCTACGCACGCCAAACTTGGTCCAACGACGCCGCGCCGGTCACCGCCAAGCAGGCCCAAAGCGTACGTCGCTCCGTGAAAGGCCGGAACTTGCCCTGGACTGCGAAAGAACTCCGCTAACTCGATCCATTTACCCCTAACCAACAGCCAAAACATCGTATGAAACCCACACTCAATGCCCTCACTGCTCTCTTGCTCCTCGGCCTCACCGGGCCCGCCCTGCTGGGTGACCAGACAAAAACCGTGGCCAAGGCCACCGCCGACCAGGAGGGAAAAAAGAAGATCGCCTTCATGGCGGGGAATCGCAGCCACGGCTATGGAGCCCACGAACATCGCGCCGGCTGCATGCTCCTCGCCAAGCAACTCAACAAGCACATGGGCGAAACAATCGAAGCGTCCGTCCACCTCGCCAAGGCCTGGCCTGGCAACGCAGACGTTCTCAAGGACGCCGACGCGATCGTCTTCTACTGCGACGGCGGCGGTCGTCACATGGCCAACCAGCACCTCGACGGCCTGGACCTGAAACTCAAGGACGGCTGCGGACTTGCCTGCCTGCACTACGGAGTCGAGACGCCCAAAGGAAAGTCCGGCGACAAGTTCCTGGAGTGGATGGGTGGCTACTTTGAAGCCAACTGGTCGGTCAACCCGCACTGGGAGGCCGACTTCACCGAACTGCCCAAGCACGCCATCACCCGCGGAGTAAAGCCCTTCAAGATTCGCGACGAGTGGTACTTCCACATGCGCTTCCAGAAGGACATGAAAGGCGTCACGCCGATTCTTTCCACTCATCCACCCAAGAGCACCATGCAGCGCGGGGACGGAGCCCATTCGGGCAATCCCCATGTGCGCAAGGCGATTGCGAATGGAGAAATCCAACACATGGCCTGGGCATATGAGCGTCCCAACGGTGGGCGCGGCTTTGGATTTACCGGCGGCCACTTCCATCGCAACTGGGGACAGGATGACTTTCGTCGCATTGTTCTCAACGCCATCACCTGGGTCTCGAAAGCCGAAGTCCCCGCCGGAGGTGTTCCCTCCGACAAGATCACCGAGGCCGACCTAGAAGAGAACCAGGATTACCCGAAACGAAAGTAGCGCTTCCACTTCTCACGCATCTCAAGACGAAGGCCACCCAAACGGGTGGCCTTCGTCGTTACTGAAATGTTCCGCCCGGTCCTACTGTTCCTTTCCTTTGATCTGGAGATCGTGGATCGACCAGTGCTTCTCTCTGACATTGCCGGTCTGCGTGATGCGCAAAATCTTTGCCTCCACGAGGGGAAGGCCGATCACAGTGACCGGGCTCTTGCCCGTTCCTCGGGCCAGAACCTTGCTCCATTCGCCACTCACCATCACCCTCACTTCATAGGCGCGGGGGTAATCATCGATCGAACTCCCCGCGTCCAGGATCAGCTCACCGATCTTGGAGACCTTCGGCAACTCGATCTGGAACCACTCCCCCCCACGTTGCGGTCTTCCGCTCGACCAGCGACTCGCGCCCTTGCCGTCGATCGCGTTGTTGACCTCGCCTGTGCCATTGCTCGCACTGAGCTTCCACGACTTTCGGTTCACAAGTCGCGGTGGATCGAGAGCCTCCAGTTCCGCCAGGGTGTAGGGCGTGGTGCGCCCCTTGCTGTCTTTGCGAAGCACCGCAACGAAGTCCTTGGTGATCGGCGAGGCCTTGTTGCCAAAGCTGTTGCGCACGTAGGTGGCGATGTCCGCGATCCACTGATCATCCTGTGAGTTCATGGGCGCCATCACACCAGGGTATGTCTTTCCGTCGAGCGGCCCGGTAAGGCCGTGCAGGACGGTCCGAACCATGGAACTCCCACTCCCGATGATGCGGGGGGCCTTCACCATGGAAGGTGCCAGGGTCTGGCCCGGCTTCCCACCGGGAATCAGCATGCCCTTTCCGTCTGCCCCGTGACAGGTGTAGCAGAGCTGGCTGAAGATCACTTTCCCCTTCTCCATCGAACGGGCAAGTTGCGTGTTCTTCTTGCGGGCTTCTGCCGCGGCCCGGGCCTGGTTGCGCATGCTGGCCCCCTTGCTCACGACGGATTTCACAGCATCATTGTCGGGGAAGGCCTTGATCACCGCATCGGCCAGGGCGAGCAAGTCCTCGTTGTCGGTTCCAGTGATCGTGATCGAGTTCAGCAATTGGGTTGCCACTTCCGCGTCGGGCTTACCTCTCGATTCGCTGAGTTGCATGATTCCGGCGATGACCGTCGTGTCCCCGACCCCAAGGAGGGACTCGCCTACTCGCAGGGCCTGCACCTTGACGAGAATGGAAGGATCCTGAAGAGCCGCCGCCACCGTCTTGCCGTCCGCCGCCCCAATCCCCTCCAGGGTCCAGAGCGCATGGGCACGACCAAGCTCGGAGGTCCCCTTGAGCGCGAGTTGCTTCAGGGCGGGTAGCACCGAGTCGCGGTCCTTGCGCAGGATGATGAGCTTTTGCGCGGTGTCGCGCCACCAGCCGTTGGGATGGGAAAGATGCCCCACCAACTCGGGCGTGGTCTCATCGAGCATGCGCGGCTTGGGCCCGGCTTTGAAATCCTTGTGCACGAGACGATAGAGCCGTCCCCTCCCGATGTTCTTGTCGAGGCCCCACTTGTCGATGATGCCACGGAGGTAACTTCCGGGCCGGGTCCAGTTTCCTTGTTGGATGATGCCGCGATGCATGTCGATGAAGACCATGCGACCGTCCGGTGCTGTCTCTGCCCCCAGAGGACGGAAGTTCGCGTCGCGGGTCCGGATGAACTCCGAGTTGGGAGTGGCATTGCTAAGAATCGTCTTGGCGTCCTTGCGTTCAACCTTGGCGCGACGGATGAGGCGTCCGACGGGTTCCGGGATGAAGAGGTCGCCGCGAAGGTCTTCAGGGAGGCGATCTCCACGAAAGACCCCCTGACCGGCACAACCAGTGAATCGATTCAGGCCCCCGTTGCCGCCAACCCGTCCCCGACCGCCCTGCACATCGGGAATTTGCGCGATGGGAAAGACCGCCCGAAAGTCGTTGGCGGTCTGCCCGGGCAGATCAAGCATCCCGTATACCGGAGGCTGCTGGAAGAAGAAGGCGGGGTTCTCCCCACCACCGGTAGAATAGTAGATGCGTCCCCAGTCGTCCTGGCCGATTCCCCACTGGCCGCCCCCGCGAGGAATTTTCTCCATCACGAGTTTCTCATCGGTGAAGCGGTAACGCCTATTCTCATAGGTGATGTAGAGCCAGTTATCCATGTTCCAGATCAGTCCGCTGGGCTGGTGCTCCATATTGCCTCCACGACGGCCCCCTTCGTAAATTTTCACTTTCTCATCCGCTTTGCCGTCGCCGTTCTTGTCGCGGTAGGTCCACAGATCGAGGCTGTTGGTGACGTGAACCATGACCCGGTCGTCGAGCGGCAGGACCATGCGGGGAAGCAGAAGATCATCAATAAAGATGCTGTGCTTGTCGTACTTGCCGTCGCCATTGGTATCTTCGTGCCGCGAAATCCGGCTTCTGGGCTCCTGTTCGCCCACTGCGTCCGCACTCTGCATGTAGGTCCGCATCTCAACCACGTAGAGCACCCCATTGCCGTCCCAGGCGCAGGCCACCGGCTCTTCAATGTGGGGCTCACTCAAAATGAGCTCCAAGGAATAGCCCTCGGGAAGCTCGAGCGACTTGTGCGCTTCCTCAAGGGAGAGGAATCCTTGCTGGTAAACAGTTTCGCCCGGCTTTGCGCCAAGGCAGGTGGCCGTCGCAAATGCGGTTCCGATCAGTATAGTTCTCAGTTTCATGGACTTTCGAATATCTTTGGATGAATGAATGATGGGATGGATTACGCTTCATCACGCACACACTTTCAATCACACGTGCATGTTCTTTCATGCTCGAAGCTCCGGTTATTCCCAATTGCCGGAAATTGCTTCCCCCCTTTACGGGGATTTTCTCGAAGAATTTGAAAATCACGGCTTAGGGTTGCGGTTGAGCCCGCGCCACCAAGAGATTTTCTTCTGCTGATTTTCAGAGGAAGAGTCGCTTCACGCCTCTCCTCCCCGCCCTCCTTGCTTTTGCTGCCCTCCTCACTTCAGCTTCCGCCCTCACGGAAGAGATCACCTCCATTGGGATCGCTTGTCCTCCGGCCATCCTTGATTCCGATCAAGTTGATGTCGATCCCGCCACCAACCTGGGTTTCGCGCTCCCGGGCGGCACCCCGAAAGGCGACGGATCCTTTCTCCGCAGGCGTTGTTGCGCCTCCGTCGAAGGTCTAGCGCATGCGCTGATCCCACTCAGGCTGGGGAATCTCACCACGCTCAACGCGCTCCAGCACTTCGCGATCTTCTTCGTCCATCATGCTCTTCCCACCCCAACCCAACCCTCCGGACGAGCGTCGCGACAAGAAAAACGGAGGCTAATCGCGACCCGGCCTACTGCGACTGAAACAGATAGATCCCCTTCTTGTTCCCGATCCCAATGTCGGTCTTCCCATCACCGTTCAGATCATGCACCGCAATCTGACAACCGATGCCTGAATCGGTGTCGATGAGATGCGGGATGAACTCCACCCCGTGCTTCTTGCTGCGCTTCAGTTCGAACCAGTAGATCACTGCCGGCTGAGCCGCTCCGGGATCATTGCCGCCGTGGGCCCACCAGCGTTTGCCGGTGACAAAGTCCGTGAGCCCATCTCCATTGAAGTCTCCCATCGCCAAGGCGTGCGTCTGCGAAAACACCACTCCGCCCACTCCCGGTTTGGCTTCCTGCGGCATGATGACGTGCTTCTTCAAATTCACGACGCCCTCCTTGAGCTCATTCTCAAACCAAGCCAGGCCCCAACCATGCGCCCACAGGCTGGTCACGATGTCGTTGTCTCCATCGCCATCGATGTCATAGACCAACATTTGAGCCCCACCCTGAGGAGAAAACTGGAACTTGTGAAAAGTCCACTTGCCGCCGGTGGGATCCTTGGGACCCTCGAACCAGCCTTCCTTCCATAGAATGTCGGGCCGCTGGTCGCCATTGAGATCACCGATCCCAAGACCATGGGTGTAATGCCCGGCCTTGGTGTTCTCCGAAATGGCATGGAAGGCCCAGGGCTTGGTGGGCTCACTCCAATCTGCGGTGTAAAATCCCCACACCCCCTTGTTGAGACCGATCAAATCCGGCTTCTGGTCCCCGGTCACATCAACCATTTCCGGAGACTCCCCACCAAAGCTCGTCACCACCCGATGCTTGGCCCAGTTCTCGGAGGCCTCCTTGGGCTGCAGGTAAATGTCGAGGTGGAAAGCCGGGTTGTGGGCAATCTGAAGGATGTCATTCCTGCCGTCGCCATTGACATCCATCACCCAGCTCAAAAACGAATCGTGCGCATAGCCTTTCGGATTCACCGGCTCACCGGGACGATAACGACTCTGGGTGTCAAAATCTGGGCCTGCATACCAGTAAGGCCCGGCCACCAGATCGGACTTACCATCTCCGTTCACATCCCCAATCGAAGCTCCCTCGGTCACGAATCCCCGGGAGAGCACTTTCCGTTGATGAGAGGACTTGTCAGCGATCTTCGCGGCGGTCAGGAGCGCGACGAGTCCAAGGGGCAGCAGGATGGTGATGGCTTTCATGGCTTTGGCTGAGGGGGGCTTGATATCAGCCCGGACCTCGCCTGCGCTCAAGGAGGAAACTAGGAAGAGCGGCGATTTATCTCCTTCCGCACCAACTCACCTTCCCCCGGCAATCCCAACTCCTTGAGTTCTCCCACAACTACCTCCCTCGCGGGCACCACAATTCCCTCATTCGCGATCTGGCGTTCATCGCGCGGGTTCTCCTCTCCCGGCAAAAGGGCCTCCGCCAAGTGGAAGCACGCCCACGCCCGCCACCTCCGCAACTCTGCCCGCGGACCACTCATCCGGGTGGCGAGATGCTGATAGTGTCGCACCGGATTCCCGATAAACTCTCCCGGCGGACAATGCTCGATCACCCATCGTTTGGCGGCATAGGGCAGGGGACACTCTAACAGAACATCTTCATCGCCCTTCAAGTCCGCGAGGAAGGCCTTGTTCAACTGCAACAGTGCCTGCGCAGCCTTACCTTCCAACCACAGCGACTGCGCGTAGCGCAAGGCGGCACGGTAGAACTCCGCATCGTACTCCTGCCCAAACTTCCGCGTCGTCTCCGCAGTCAACACTTCCTCCACATTCGGTAGGAAGGGACAAGCGCCCCGATCCAAAAAATGCCGCCGCTCGCTCATTCCTGCTTTCCAAAGAATCTCCGACTACCCCTCCCAACGCTTCCCCTCCAAGGCATCTTGGGCCGCCGCGGTCTCCGCATTCTTCTTACTCGAGCCTCTCCCTTCACCCAACGATTTGCCACACCACATGACCTCGGACTTGAACTGCTTGAGGTGATCCGGCCCCTCTTCCGCCATGATTCGATAAGACGGACTTTCGCGGCGCAGCGCCTGCAAGACCTCCTGCAATCGCCCCTTGGGGTTGCTGGTGTCCTCGCCCTCCAGGGCCTCTCGCATGTCTTCTTCCATCACCCGTATCGTCACCTCGATCGCACTGGTGATTCCCCCGTCGAGAAAGATCGCGCCCAGCAGAGCTTCGAAGGCATCCGCCAGATTGGATTCCCGCTCTCGCCCGCCATTGGAATCTTCCCCCTTGCCCAGCCGAAGATAGGCACCCAGCCCCAACCGCTCTGCACAGGCCGAGAGCGCCCTCCGCGAGACGAGACTGGCCCGCGTCTTGGTCAGACGTCCCTCGGCCTGATCGGGAAGGACCCGATAGAGGTATTCGGTGAGAATCACCTGCAGGACCGCATCACCCAGAAACTCAAGACGCTGATTGTCGGCCACCACGTCGCACCGTTCGGCCGCGATGCTCGGGTGCGTCAAACTTTGGATCAGGAGATTCTGGTCCTGAAAAGTGTAGCCGAGCTTTTCTGCCAACGCATCCATACTGTCACATTTTGAAATCAGGGGCGTTGGAGAGGATGGGCGACCGACGGGACTCGAACCCGCGACAACCTAAACCACAATCAGGGGCTCTACCAACTGAGCTACGGCCACCATCTCCGGGACGGGGAATTAACGGGTCTGCGGGCGTGTTTCAAGACCAAAGACACCGCGCTAAGTGCTTGGCCGACTGAGAAAGCCCTTCACCGCAGGTTTGTTCAGCATCACAAAGGCCACAATCGGGTAAATCAGGGCAAATATGATCCCGACCACTCCCCCTCCCATCGAAATCATGTCCTGGAGTTGGTCTGTAGTCACGCCCCCGGGCCCCGCACTAACGGAATGCGCCCGGGTGATATCTTGAATCGCCTCGCTGAATTTATGATTTGCAGCCATCCCAATCGAAAAGAAGAGGACCAGATTGACGATTTTTGCCCCCACCGAGCACCAAACATAGCGGTTGGATTTCTCGACCCCGCCCCTCTTCTTCTTCACGAGGGCAATGCCCGCCACGAGGATCAGAATCGAGACCACCAGCGAAAGAAGGCAGTTGATCCAGTTGGCGATCGCCAGATCAGAGAACAATGTTTTGAGCTCATCAAATATTGGCAGGATCGCCTCCGCAGCCGCGTCCCCTTCCTTGGCCACCGTCTCCTTCAGCCAATCGAGGAAGAACGGAATTCCGATCAGGCTCGCCACCGAGAACAGTCCCAAGAGGAGCCCAATGGCTCCAAACACGATGTGAATGACTCCAAAAACCATGATGCTTTTAGGCTCAAGAATCGGTATTCCGTCCATCGGCGGCGGTTGCGGCAGCATCTCCCCACTCATCATTAAGCTTTAATCACACCTGATCTGCCTTGTCCAGCCGGGTCCCCCGAGTTGAACTCTCTCCGACATGCCGATGGACGTCGATCAAGCCCTCGCCACTCTCTGCGCGGGCACCGAAAAGGTGCTCTCGAAAAAGGAACTCGCCGACAAGCTCCGCGAGGGAAGGCCCCTGCGCGCCAAGCTCGGCCTCGATCCCACCTCCCCCGACATTCACCTCGGTCATACCGTGGTCTTCGAGAAGCTACGCCAGTTTCAGGAGCTCGGCCACCAGGCCGTCTTGATCATCGGTGACTTCACCGCTGCGATTGGCGACCCCTCAGGGCGCAGTGCCACTCGTCCGCCCCTCAGTCGCGAGACCATCCTGGCCAATGCCAAGACTTATACCACCCAAGCCTTCAAGGTCCTCGATGAGGAAAAAACCGAAGTCGTCTTCAATGGCGATTGGTTCCGCAAGATGAATTTTGAGGACGTCCTCCGCCTCAACTCCCGCGTCACGATGCAGCAGATGCTGCAACGCGACGACTTCAAGAAACGCATCGACAAGGGACAGGAAGTGCGGCTCCACGAAATCCAGTACCCCATCGTGCAAGGCTGGGACTCCGTCGAAGTGCGCGCCGATGTCGAACTCGGAGGGACCGATCAGCTCTTCAACCTCCTCGTGGGCCGGGACCTGCAGAAAGAAGAGGGAATGCCCCAACAAATCGTCATGACCATGCCCCTGCTCGAGGGCACCGACGGGGTGAAAAAGATGTCCAAATCTTACCACAACTATATCGGGGTCTCCGAAGCACCCGATGAGATGTTCGGTAAACTCATGAGCATCTCCGACAAGCTCATGGATCGCTACTACCTTCTCCTCCTCGGGGAGTCCCGCGACCAAGCCCTGCATCCCATGGAGGCCAAGAAGCAACTGGCGGGAAGAATCACCGCGCGCTTTCACCGCGAAGAGGACGCTCTCGAGGCACGAAACACCTTCGAACAGCGACGCAGTGCACGGGATCCCTCGGCGGGCGCAGGCGAGGTGGCGCGAGGCGCCCTCCCCCCTGAGCCGACCGTTCTCACCCTGACCGCAGCATGCTTCAAGGAGGGTTTCGGGATGGAGAAGTCGAATTCCGAACTCAAGAAGCAATTCATCGCCACCGGAGCCGTTCAATTGAACGGCAAAAAGCTCACCGACCCGAACGCCGCGATCTCTCCCCAGTCAGGCGACATTCTGCGCCTTTCAAAAAAACACTCGGTCCGCATTGCCTGATCCGCACAATCTTCAGCTGTAAATTCTCGAAAGTCATTCGAACTGGTCTACACTCCCCCCATGCCTCGCGTTCTGCGCTTCGTCGCTGCAGCCCTCTCCGCATTGCTCCTGACGCAATGCGCCCTCGGACCATCCCGGCATCGCATTGCCAGCCCTCGCGGCGACCGGCTCCTCAGCCTCGGCTATGAGGCGCTCGCCCTCCAGAAATCCCCGGGCGACACCCGCTACTCCGGGGAGTTTCTGGTCAATGGCGCAGAAGTCCGCTTTCTCATCGACTCCGGAGCCAACAACACCGATCTCGACTACGAACTCGCCACCTCTTTCGGGATCACGCCTGAGAAGTCGATCAAAGTGATCAGCCGCGGCGCTTTGGGCCGTCCAGTCACCTCCCGGATCGGACGGGGAACTCTCGGGGCCGGACCCGTCACGGCCACTCCCTTTCCCTTCATGCTGGCATCCGCTCCCCAACGACACACCGCCACCAGTCGCTACGACGGACAAATGGGTCTCGACGCCCTCAGCGGCTTGGCCGCCCTGGTGGATCTCCAAACTGGCCAACTGTGGATCCCGGGGCCCCGCGCCAAGAATGCAAAGCACGACATCAAGGCCCTCGAACTCAGAGAAGGGCTTGGCTTCGACGCTCTCCGTCTCCGGAAGGCCGGCCACCTCCCCCACCTTCTCGTGGAGTGCTCTTACGCCGGTCACCGTCTGACTTGGGTGGTCGACACGGGAGCGGAAGTCACCGTCATGGCTTCGGAATCCGTCGCAAAACTCGGAATCAAGACCTCCCCCTCGCGCTCCAAGATCATCGATGCCTCAGGAGACCGCGCTCCGGTCCGCACCGCCATTCTTAAAAACGTCGTCTTCGGCCGGCTCGTGGTCAGTGAGTTTCAAGTCGCCGCCACTCCTCTCGCCACCATCCGACGCACCTTCCGCGATCGCTTCGATCGCCCGGTGGACGGCATCATCGGAATGGACTTTCTCGAAGAAAGTAGCGCGCTGTTGGATACCGCCTCCAAGATTCTCTACGTGGGAGACCCCCCGCGCTCGCGGTTGAATTGAGATCTCCTTCATTCGCGGGGAGGATTCAAGAGGACGCGGTTCCATCATCCTCAGACAGGTCCGTCTCTCGCCCCTCCTGGCGCAAAGGGAATCCTTGGAGTGACGACACCCGCCGGGCGAGAACTGTCAGGCCCCATCAAGCTCAAGGGCCTCACCCCAAGATCTCCCTCCGGACCAGAGGAGCTTTACCAAGTCATCTCGACTCCGCCGAACAAACCCAATCCGCGGCCCGGGAAATTCGCAATTTCTTCGTAAGTTTGATCCAGAAGATTCTCCACCCGTCCATGGAGCGTCAGGTGCTCGTTTACCTCATAGCGACCATAGACCCGCAACAGGAGGGCATCGTCGAGCTCCTTTTGCACCGCCGGAAAGCCTCTGAAGTCGTTGTCGATCACCCCGGCGCGATACGTTCCTCCGGCTCCAAGCAGGAATTTCTCGGTGGGCTCCCCACGGACGTCGAACGAAGCCGTATGACGGGCGCGGCGAACCAGCCGCAGATTGGTCGTGTCATCCTCAGCCTCCAGCCAGGTGTAGGATCCCCGCCAAGTGAGTTGATCACCAAGGAGGTTCCCCTCCGCGGCCACTTCGATTCCCCGCGTGGTCGCTTTGCCAATATTCGCGGGAGTGAAGTCGATCAGGTCGTCGATGTCATTGTGAAACCAGGTCACGTCCACCACGACAGAATCACAGAACTCCAAATCAACCCCGGCATCCCATCCGCACGAACGCTCTTCGCTCAGGGTAGGATCCCCTTTAAAGCCAAAGGCCGGGATCGCGCCGAAAAGCTCGAAGTAGGACGGAGTGCGAAACCCAGTCCCATAGCTTCCATGGATCCGCACTCCCTTGAGCGGCGTTTGCCAACTTCCGGTCGCCCGCCATGTCACGGCATCGTCCCAGCGATCAATGTGTTCCCAACGCGCACCCAGTGAGCCCGTCAATTCGTCCACCGGCTGCCACACGTGATTGGCATAAAGCCCGGTTTGCCATCCCTCTTCGGAGACCGGCGTAGCGGTCGATTCGAACGAGGCCCACTCTGCCAGTCCACCCACCACTGTTTCATGCCGGTCGTTCCAACTCACAACATTGCGAAGATCGGCCGATATCTTCTCGGACTCACTCCCAAAGGGAAACATCCCGCTTTCTTCAAATTCTTCGCGGTAGTAGCCAACCACCAACTTGCTCCTCACCATCGCGTTGACGATATGCTCGAGATAGCCCGTCACCAGGTAGGCCTCTCGCTCATCCACCGCCCGACTCGAAAATGGCCCCGTGGTACCAGGGTTTTCATATTCGCTCATCCACATGCGCGCGGTGAAACCGATCGTCGTGGCCGCGCTCACATCCTGCTCCACCCGGAAGGAGAACTGCTCATGTTCAAAGTCGTTCGCAGCCCGGTCGTTGCTCGTGATCTCATAGCTCCCGCCCAGAAACCAACGCATCCCCTGAAGCTCACCCTGAAATTCCGCACCAGTGCGCAAGCTCCCAAAAGATCCTCCTTCCGCGAAAATCCGCTGCCCTCCATCCTCCGAACCGATCTTCGTCTCCAGACTCATCACTCCTCCAATCGCTTCTCCGCCGTAAAGCGCACTTTGCGGTCCACGCAGAATGTTGATCCGGGAAATCCCGATCAGCGACTCTCCTCCCAACAGATTGAAAGGCGTCACATTGGCATCCGTAACCCGCATGCCATCGATCAGCAGCAGGGTATGATCTGCTTCCGTGCCCCGCAATCGCAACGCAGAGATCGACCCGCGCTGTCCACCATCGGAGGCGATCCCGGTCCCCGGGACATGACGCAGGGCATCCTCCAGAAGGATCCCTCCACTTCTCTCCAGGAACTCAACTTCCAGCGCAGAGAATGCGCTCCCCAAATCTTCCAGCGGCGTCTCGATCCGATTTGCCAGCACCGTCGTTTCCGCCACACTTTGCGCGCGGTTTTGCGCTACCACACTTCCAACTCCAACCAATATAATCGCGCCGACTCGCAGCACCTTGCTTTGTTTTCTCATTAATAGATTGCTCCACTGGCCCGTCTTGCGCGGACTTGTTGAACGACTCTCCAAGGCTGGTGATCTGGCTTGGAGAGGTGGGGCCGGACAGGCTCCAACATTCTCCTTACAGTGGCGGGACCGCTCCGGATTTACACCGGATTCCTCCATTGATTTCCTGCCCGTGCTACGGGACTCCCCGGAAAGGCTACGGCTATCCCGAAGCGCGCGCAGCTCAGCAGGTTTCCTGCGCGCAAGACAGCGGAATCGGAGCAGCGTTGCTCAAAGTGGTAAGGCTATCCTGAGCAATCCCGTGAGGGTTTGCCGCCCTCAACCCTTCCAAGCAAGGGTCCGTTTCCCTCACCATAAGATGCTTGCCCCTCCTCCCCGAGGAATCGATCGGGCCCTCGCGAAAGCCCAGCTCACTTCACTCATTTCCGCTGAGATCCCAGCACCGAATCTCCTTGTCGTTCCGACAATAAACCCGCTTGTTGGCGAGGGCGGGGTGCGACCAGACCAGCAACCTTCCCGAAACCGTGTGGGTGGGATCGATGATGGGGGTGCGCGCGATTTCCTCGTAGCGCGTGGGCGAGAGTCTGGCGGTGATCATCTCCCCATGATCGTTGAAGATGAGGGTCTGACCAGAGGGCGCGTGATGAACGGTAAAGGCCTGTTGCCATGGTCCGCGTCCTGAGCCATCGGCTTTGAGAAGCGGTTCCTTGGCAGCCCAGAATCGCTTGCCCGTTTCCATCTCGACACAACGAAAAAGCCCCTGTCGACCACCGGAGTATACATAACCGTCGTGCACCCAGGCGGTGTTCATCACTCCGGCCACTCCTTTGCGCAGATCTCGCCCCCAAACCAACTTGGCGGACTTGCCATCCGGCGTCACCCGGATGGCCGCTGATTTTCCGTTGTAACCCATGACGTATACAAGATCCTTCCACACCCGCGGCGCACCAATCGACATGCCGTAATCCGGCTTGTAGGAAACACTCCAATACACTTCACCCGTCTTGGGATTCAGGCCATTGACGTTTTCTGCATCCCAAACGAGGAGCTGACGATGGCCATTGATGGACTCGATGACCGGAGTTCCGTAACCCGGCTCGCGGGCATTGAGCGCAGTCCATTTTTCGTTGCCGGTCTTCTTGTCGAACGCCACCACCGTGCTCTCTTCCCCTCCCACCGTACAGATGAGCAAGTCCTCGTGAACGAGTGGGTGTGCGGCCGTCCCCCACAACGGCGTCTCGAACTGGTAGTCATCAATGAGGTTCTTTTTCCACACGATTTCTCCCTTGGCGGCGGAAAGTGCATGCAGGTGGCCTTCCGCACCCAAGGTGTAGACCATGCCATCGTTGATCAAGGCCGTGGTGCGCGGCCCGATGGCGTAAGGATAGACCGAACTGTAATCGGCCTGGTAGCTGTACTTCCACAGGATCCCGCCGGTCTTCTCGTCGAGACAAAGGATGCGCTCCTTCCCCGGAATCTTCGCACGCACAAAATTCACGTTGGCCCCGGGGGTTTTCTTCTCGGGAATGAAGGGTGCCGCCTGTCGATCCATGACATAGACCCGCCCGCCCGCAACCGAAGGACCCGCGTAACCACTGCCGAGCGGCGTGGACCACAGAAGCCTGGGCGGATGTTCCCCAAAATCGAGGGCCACCCCCTCCTCCCGCCAAATCGTGTCACGCTCTGGTCCAAGGAATTGCGGCCAGTCGTCAGCAGTCGCCATCCCCGCACAGAAAAGGCTGAGGACAAGGGAGCGCCAATGAATCATGAGCTCGCTTGGTCCCCAAAATCGCGACGACTGTCAAGGATGCACCGAGCGGGAATCATCCCTCTCCCACTGCCAAGAGCACGCCCTCGAATTCCAGTAGGGAACGTTTGAGTTCAAGCCCACCACCAAAGCCGGTCAGTGCCCCGCCAGCACCAATCACGCGATGGCAGGACGCGATCACTGAAATCGGAGTCGATCCATTGGCCGCTCCCACGACGCGGACACTTTTGGGATTGCCAATCTGCGCCGCTATCTCGGCATAGGACCGGATCTTCCCGAATGGAATACGGCTCAGCGGCTTCCACCCTGCGCGCCTTCCTGAGCGTCACCTGCCCGAGGGGAAAGGAACTCGCCGACTCTACCGTTGCAACCCGTCTCAACGCCTGGCTGGGATGCGGTCTCGCATGTGATTCCATGGTCATGGAACGGGAAATCAAGAGCTCCGGTCCGCCCGAATCGGTGCGTGCCTACGTCCTCGCGAAGGCGGTTCGCTGAGAATGATCCCCCTCAAGGGGCGATTTCCTGAAATTCCCTGAAAAGGAAGCTTCTAGCAGGACCCTATCCAGAGTAAGCCCACCCTCCCCTTACATCCTGCGTCATATGCGGCACAACTACGTCCTCACCCTCGTCCACGCCCTTCTCTTCGCCCTCGTTTGTACCACTTCTGCAGTGGCTGACAAACCAGCCAAGGCATCTGCAAAAAAACCTCCGGTCGAAGGAAGGGAGAAATCTAAGGCCGAAAAGAAGGCGGCCCGGAAGGCCGAAGCCAAGCCCAACGCTGAGGCCAACTCTCCGGAGAAGTCGGAGTCCGATTCTCCGCCAAGTGCAAAAGCCAAAGGGCACCCAAAGGAGAAGACCAAAAAGAAAAAGCGTTCTCCCAAGCGTCCGATTGCTCCCTCCGACTACGCGCAGTGGGAACGGCTCGATCAGAACAAGCTCTCCCACGATGGCCAGTGGCTCCTGCATGGCGTGAAGCGCGTCGACGGTGAGGGCACTCTCACTCTCCACCGCGTGAAGGGGACCAAGACCTCCGAGGAAGTCACCTACAAACAAGGGGTGCGCCCCGTCTTTTCCAAGGACAGCAAGTGGCTGACGGTCACCATCGGCAAGACACCCGCAGAAGTGAAAAAGGCCAAGGCCTCCAAGACTCCGCCCTCCGGTTCGGTGATCCAACTACGGTGCCTCGAGAACGGAGAAACGACCGAGTTCAAGGATGTGCGCGGAGTGACCTTCAGCAACGACAGCCGCTTCGCGGCCATTGAAGTGACCGGCAAGCCGATTGCCCGCCCACCCTCGCGACCAGGCTCTCCACCATCGGCGCCCGCCAGCTCCGGAACCAGCAAGGCCCTCCTGATCCGCAATCTCGCTGCCGGCACCGACACCACCTTCGGCAACGTCACGAGGTTTTCCTGGAGCGATCGCGGCTCGCTCCTTGCGATGGTGATTGACTCCCCAAGCATCAGCAATTCCCTGCAACTCTTTGATCCGGCCAGCGGAATTCTCAAGACCCTCGAAACGAATGATCAGAACTACACGGGATTGGTATGGCGAAAAGACTCCTTCGACTTGGCCGCCATGCGTGAGTTCAAACATGCGGACAAGGAAGACGCCTCACACATCCTCCTCGCGTGGCGAGACCTCGGTCAAGATCAGCTCATCGCTGAGAAATTTGTTTACGATCACTCCTCCGAGAATTCCTTCTCCCGCGACCACTATCTTGTGTCCGGTCTTCGCTGGTCCCATGACGGATCCGCCATTTATTGCAGCGTTAAGAATTGGGTGAAAAAGCCCAAGGACTTCCCCACCCCGCCGGAACCCAGCAAGGCGGCCAAGAAAAAGAAAAAGCAGCAAGGAAAGGGCAAGGGCAAGGCCGAACCCGCGGAAGGAAAGAAAGCTGCCGCGGAGAAACCTGCTTCAAAAAAAGTGGAGGACGAGAAGCCTTCCGGTCCAACCCTCCGCACCACCGTCAAAACTCCCTCCAATGTTGAAGTGTGGCATACCAAGGATGCCACCATCATGCCCCGCCAGAAAAAAGAAGCCGGGGCGAAGAAAAATCCAAATCGCTCGGCCGTCTGGTGGCCAGCTCAGGGGCGCCTGGTGCAACTCGAGAACGATCTCACCGAAAGGGTGCAGATTCTTCGCAGCGGCAAGCAGGCCATCGGCATCGACGCCACTCCTCATGATCGCACCGCCATGTTCGGCCCCCGGTTACAGAACATTTATACTGTCAACACGAGGAATGGAAAACGCGAACGCATTCTCGAGGGCGTCAAATACACTCTCTCGACCAGTCCCAACGGCCGCCATCTTCTCTTTCTCCGCGAGGGAGAAATCTGGTCTCACGACCTCAGGAACGGCAAGCAATACAATCTCTGCGACGGTCTCGATGTCCACTTCACCAATCAACAGGACGATACCCTTGCGGTAGAGAAACGCCCATTCGGCTCCGGGATCTGGCTCACGGACAGCTCCGCAGTGCTCCTCTATGACCGCTTCGACATCTGGCTCTTCGCCCCCGATGGCTCGCGTGCCGTCAAGCTCACCGACGGAAGAAAGAATCTAGTTCGTCACCGTCTGTCTCAGGCAAGTCTGCACCACGAAAATGACAACGCGATCAGTCCCAAGCAGACGCTCTACATCGCGCTTTATGGCGAACGAACCAAGAAGTCCGGCTACGCTCGGCTTTCCCTGAACGACAAATCGAAGAGGCCTCGCAAGTTGGAGACCCTGCTCTGGGATGACATGATGGTGCACTCTCTCTCGCGAGCCCGGGATGCCGAGATCTACACCCTGTCGATGGAGCGCAACGATCTATCACGCGATCTCTACCTGGCCGGACCCACCCTGAAAAACCCCCGCAAGGTCTCCAAGACGAACGAGTTTCAGAAGCAATTCCGCTGGGGACACTCCGAGCTCATTGACTACCAGAACAAGCACGGCGTGAAACTGCAGGGATCGCTCATCTATCCCGCCAATTACAAGCGAGGCCGCAAGTACCCGATGATCGTCTACATCTACGAGAAGCGCTCGCAGGAGCTTCATCGCTACTACACCCCAAGCGAGAAGCATCCCTACAACCCCTGCGTGTTTTCCGCAGAAGGATACTTCGTCTTCCAACCCGACATCGTCTACCGCCCCCAGGAACCCGGCATCTCCGCGGTCGAGTGCGTCGTGCCCGCCGTGAAGAAGGTTCTCGAAACAGGGATGGTCGATCCCAAGCGAGTGGGACTCATGGGCCATTCGTGGGGAGCCTACCAGACCGCCTTCATCGTGACACAGACCGACCTCTTCGCGGCCGGCGTGGCGGGCGCTCCGTTGACCGACATGATGAGCATGTCGGTGAGCGTCTACTGGAATTCCGGAAACACCAACGCCCTCATCTTTGCGCAATCGCAGGGTCGCATGAACAAGCCGTTCTGGCGGGATGTTGAGACCTACGCGCGCAACTCCCCCATCCACGGACTCGATTCTCTCAACACTCCGCTCCTCATCGCCTTCGGGGACGATGATGGCGCAGTGGACTGGGATCAGGGCGTCGAGATGTACAACGCGGCACGTTGGGCCGGCATCGAGGATCTCGTGATGTTGGTCTACCCTGGCGAGAACCACGGACTGCGCAAGGAGGAGAACATGGTCGACTACCACTACCGCGTAAAGGAGTGGATGGCACACCACGTGAAGGGCGCAGAACCAGAAACTCCCAAGTGGATCACGGAGGGGAAGTCCTTCCTCGAACGCGAAAAGGAGAAGGAAGATCTCAAGAACAAGAAACCGGCCCCCAAACCTGCCCCTGCCGACAAAAAGCCTGAGAAGAACAAGCCCGAGGTGAAAAAGTCGGAAGACAATGCCGGGAAGGACAGCGGCCAGGCCGAGCAGGCGAAGTCTGCACCTGCCGACTCGAGCAAGAAGAAATCCGGACGGAAGAAGCGAGCGAAGGAGAAGCGATCCAAGCCCAACCCGGGGGAGTCCGCAGGAGCCGCCGCCGTCCTTAACCCGCCGGGATCGCAGTAGTCGTTCGGTGGGGGTTGGACGAGGCGGCACGATTTCGATAGCGTGCCAAGCGCATCGACCCAGCCATCATGAAGACCCGACTCACTCTCCTGGCGCTCACTCTCCTCCCTCTCCCCTTCTCCCACGCTCAGCTCACCAACGTCCCCTCCTGGGAGTTGGCGGAATCCCCGGCCGGACAACCCGCGCTCACTGCCGTCAAATTGCGGGCCCACAAGGCGAGCTATATCCGCAGGATCGAGCTTCTGCGACCGGCGCCAGCCAAGACTGCGGCCCAGCTCACCGCCCTCAATCCCCATCTTCCGAAACTTCTCCCCGGCTTTGAGAAGTTAATGAACTCGGCCGAAGTTTCGTCGCGCTACAGGGAACTCTACGCACGAAAGTTGC
>JAPKFB010000037.1 GCA_028821775.1 Roseibacillus sp. | reverse complement strand
GCTGGTGGCGCGCGTGCCCTCCTGGGTTCGACGCGACTACTTCGTAGTTGCTCGGGTGATCGTTCCGCTCACGATGCCGCCCTTGGTTTTGCCCTTGTTCCACCAGCTGCCGGCGTAGACGTCGTCGTGAAAGAGGATGCGGGCGGACCAGGTTTGGCCAACCCCAACCGGGGAGTTGTTGAGAATCATGACCGCGGTGTCGCCGGCGAACTTGATGGTGACGGGAATGGGATAAACAATCTCCCGTCCCTGGATCTTCATCTTGTAAAAGATTTTCCAGGTGTCGCCCTCCTGCGGTCTGGCTTTCACGATATGATAGCCGTCCTGTTTCTCGTCCCCGAGGAGTCGCTTGTCAATCGGAGCCCAGGAGCCATTGAGGGTAGCGTTTTCGAGCATGGCGGTGAAGGCCGCGGCCGGGTCCTGCGTGTTCGCATCCTCGTCTGCGGCAGAGAGGGAATCCAGGCTGAGGGCGGCGATGATGGGCAGGAAAAAGCGACGGGTCATGGGAAAGAAGAAGCACAGATGCCGGACAATGTCCATCGGTGGAGTCGGGGACGGCTGCAGGCAAGGGCCCATCCCAGTCCTGCACTCCGCGGCAAGGAATCACGCCCTCACTCCAGCCACTTTTGGAAGGTGGGGAGGGGGTAAATCTCGTGGGCAAGTTGGCGGTATCCGTGGGTGAGCGGATGACTGGCATCGCCGTAGTGTTCGCTCGGAAGGACCCTGGGAAGGTAGTGGAGGATCCCGCGTTCCTGGAGCCAGTTGACCAGCTCGCTGCGGAGTTTCCGGTAAGCGGAGAGGCTGCCCTCCGCAATCATGTGTTCGTTGAGCGGGCCCACGATGATGAGGAGCTCATTGTCGCGATGGAGCAGGAGGGTGGTCAGACGTTTGAAGGCGGCAAGCTGAAGAGACTCATCGGGACTCACCCAGGGGAAGGACTGTGGGCTGCGGGTGCCGTCGGACCATGACTTGTGGCGGGAACTTGTTTCGCCCCGATCGGGATCCTCGTGCGGTTCCTCAGGGAGGTGTCCTGCGAGAAGGTGTCGGGCGGGCGCCTGCCAGGCATGCGCCCTCTCCATGGTCCAATCGGGAATGCTGAGCTGATCAAAGTAGGCATTCTGGAGATGCTTGGAAAAGGCGAAGAGGGAAACGTTTCGATTGGCGAGGTTGCTGATGCGTTTTTCGAAGGGAGCGCGATAGCAGGGGATGGGGGGTGAGAATTGGGGGATGAGGGGTTGGTGATTGAAGACCTGTTCCTTCGTGCTGCTCAGATCGGACTCCGCGCTTGTCATCCAGAGGAGGTTGGCATGAAGGATCACTTTGCGCCTCCGGACGGGATGGGTGAAATCTTCCACGAGCCCCTCGAGGGCGAGGGGGAAGAGTCCGTTGAGCCCGGCGTTCACGAAGTGCTGATTGCCCGCGGCCTCTTCGTTGAGAAAGTGGCTGAGGGTGCCTTCCCGCGTGACATACTCGCCCCAGATGACTGAATCTCCAATCAAGAGGACCGCGGTCTCGTCCTTGGAGGCCTCCCTCAGATGACGCTCATAAAGCCAGTAGTCGTTGCTGAGTTCATAAGGCACGCGGTAGTCGGCGGCGGGTTCGAACAATTCCCTCCCGGTCCAGAGTCCCGGGGCGAGAAATCCGAACAAGACAAAGAGCCCGCCGGTAAGGAGGAGCTCCCGAGCGCCCAGGCGCAAGGCATGGGGCGGGTAGTGAAAGTCGTCCTGGAGTTGTGAAGCGGGCATGCTGTTAGAACTGGAAGTAGATGAACGCGCCGCCGCTCGAGGAGTAGAAGACCAGGAGGATGAGCATGCAGGTCGCGGTTGCGATGCGCACCGGGCTAGAAGTGACGAACCTTCGGGTGGGGGCGGTGAGGGAGGAAAGTTGGTAGGCGAAGGCGGCGAGGACGAGCCAGCCGAGTGGGAGCGGCCAGGTTGTCGGATGCGCGCCATCCAAGGTGCAGATGCGGGTCACGATGAGCCAGGCCTCCCCGACGGTTTCCGCCCGAAAGAAAATCCAGGCCAAGCAGACGAAGGCGAAGACCCACAGGCGCTTGATGGTGTCGGGCAGGTGCTCGCGGTACCAGGTGGAGCGCTCGAGAGTGCGGGTGAGGATGATTCCCACGGCATGGAGCGCGCCCCAGACGATGAAGTGCCAGGCTGCGCCATGCCAGAGGGCCGAGGCGAGGAAGACGATGAGAAGGTTGCGGCAGGTGATGAGTTCGCCTCGCCGGTTGCCGCCCAGCGGAAGGTAGAGGTAGTCCCGAAACCAGGTGGAAAGGCTGATGTGCCAGCGACTCCAGAAATCACCAAGCCCGGTCGCGAGATAGGGATGATTGAAATTGAGCATGAGGTTGAAACCCATCATGCGGGCGATCCCGCGGGCCATGTCGGTGTAGCCGCTGAAGTCAAAGTAGATTTGCCACGCGAAGCAAATGGTGGCGAAGAGGAGCGCGATCGAATTGTGATCGCCCGGTGCGCTGTAAACGAGGTCAACATAGAGTGCGAGATAGTTGGCAAGAGCGAGTTTCTTGAAGAGTCCAACCAGGAAGAGGGAGAGACCATCGGTGAGATGTTGGGTCGTGATTCTGGGCGCGTGCCGAAATTGCGGAAGGAGGTTTTTGGAGCGTTCGATGGGGCCGGCCACCAACTGGGGAAAGAAGGTCACGAAGGTCGCGAAACGCACGAAGCTCCGTTCGCGTTTGATCGTGCCACGATAGAAGTCGAGGGTGTAGCTCAGCGACTGGAAGGTGTAGAAGGAGATGCCTACCGGGAGAAGATACTCGAGCCCGAAAGGCATCAGGCGCGACGCTTCCGGAAAGTTGGCTCCGAGGGCGTTCAGGTTTTCGATCAGGAAGTCGGCGTACTTGAAGAAGGCGAGGAGAGTGAGGTTGTTGACGATGCTGACGATGAGCCAGTGGCGTCGGTTGCTGCTACCGGGTTGTTGGCGATCCATCATCGCCACCACTCCGAAATCGAGGACGGTGGAGTAGACGATGAGGAGGAGATAAAAGGGGTTCCACCATCCGTAGAAAACGTAGGAGGCGAGCAGGAGCCAAGAGGTCCAAAGGCGAGTGGGTCGAAGCGCCAGGTATCCGCCGAAGACGATGAGGAAAAAGAACAGGAAGGTCCAGGTGTGGAAGAGCATGTCAGGACTGGGGGGGGCGTCCCGAAGTGCCGATGACCTGCAGATTCGCGCTCTCCTTTGACTCTGCCTTCATCCCTTTGGTCGTTGGTGGGGGGCGCCACTCGGAAGGGGCGCTCATCCGCTACCTGGTGGTCAGTTCCTCCAACTCAGATTTGCTCACTCGTCTCACACAGCGGAAGCCGCAGTAGTCCGCGGAGAAGCAGGCGTCCGTGTCGCCGGTTTGGCGGCCTTGGCGGAACGGAGCGCGGCACATGTTGGCGCTGGCCTTCCATGAGCCACCACGAATGACCCGCTTGACATCAGCCGAGCCAACCTCTGGTCCGCGGGGATCCTGGGAGGAGCTGGTCTGGTAGAACTTGGGGTCGTAGGCGTCGTGGCACCATTCCGCCACGTTGCCATAGAGTCCTTGAATTCCCCAACGGTTTGCTTTTTTCGATCCCACGGAATGGGTTCGTTTCTGGCCATTGTCTCCGAAGATGGCGTAGTGCTTGAGTTTTCGGGCCGCTCCGAAGTCGTAGTCGCCCACCGTGCCTGCGCGGGCGGCGAATTCCCATTCCGCCTCGGTGGGCAGACGGTAGCCGTTGGTTTCAAAGTTGCAGGGCATGCCGGAAGTTTTTTCGTCGTAGCACGGAGTGAGTCCTTCCATCAGGGAACGCTCATTGCAGTAGACCTTGGCATCTCGCCAGCGGAGGCTCTCAACCGGCTTGTCGGGATCGTCCTTCCAGTGGGATGGATCCGGGAGTTCCGCCATCGTGAACATGGCATGGGTGACCTCGGTCTTATCGATCAGGAACGGGCTCAAGGTCACTGGGTGGGCGGGTCCTTCATCATCGTTGCCCTTGTTGCTTCCCATCGAGAAGGTGCCACCCGGGATGTGAAGCATCGCAATGCCCGATTTGGTGGTGATTTCCACCGGGGTGACCGAGGTGGTGGAATTCTCCTGTCGATCGCAGGTGCAGAGGAAGAGGGCCGATCCGGTTGCCAAGAGTCGCGCGAGATGAGCGCTCATCGCTTGGGGGGGCTGTTAAGCCAGGTGGATTCCTTGTTGCTCAATCCGTTTTCCGTGATCCTGGCAAAGTCCTCGGGACCGGACGTGGAGAGGTTGATCGTCTTGGTGGTTCCCTCGTCGGGAGGAAGGGCCACCACGAAAATGTCCCAGCCTTTCGCATAGATGCCCACCATCTCACAGGCCGCCTCGTGAGTTCCTGGTTTGCTCAAGTCTCCCTTGCTGGGAAGGCCGCGGCTGAAACTGAGGTGCACACTGTCCGGCGCCCAGTCCACGTGGTAGATCTTGTCCATCGGGTGGAAGATGTTGAGGAGGCGACGTCCCACCTTGGGGGTCGCGTCTTCGATCTCGAGTTCGGCGACCGCGATCCGGTGATCGTTTTCCCCCCAGGCGATCATTTTCCCATCGGGGCTCAAGGAAGGCCGGCAGCCGCCGATCTGAAGGTTGTGAATGACGCTTCCGTTTGATTCCAGCAGGAGGATGGCGTGTTTATATCCCATTCCTGCATGCACCGTGGAAGCGATCCACTTGCCCTTCGCTCCGGCGCTGGGATTGTAGAGATGATGGAGATTTTCAGCGTTTGGGTGGGCCTGATCCTTGCCGCTTGCCACCTCGTAATAACGGAGTCCCTTGCTGAAGTAGTCCACGATGTTGAATTTTCTGAACTCCTGGGGAAGGTAGCCGAGGAGTTTGGAGTCGGCGCTCCAAAATGGCTGGCGGGCATACTCAGCCACCGTCCTGCGATCGGTGCCATCGGCCTTCATCACACACACGCTGCGGACCACCTTGCGTCCTGCCCCCACGTCATTGATGAAGCAGATCATCGATCCGTCGGGCGAAGCCTGGGGATAAAGTTCGTGGCGGTTCTTGGTGTTGGTGAGATTCTTCTTCCCCGAGCCATCTGCATTCATCACGAACAACTCCCAGTTGTCCCCGTCGTAAGCCTCGTAGACAAGGCGATAGGGGAGTTTGCTGAGCTTGGTGCGGAGCTCTTCTGCGCCCAGGATGGCGGGCAAGAAGGTGCAGAGCGCAAGGAGGAGGGACCGTTTCACCCTCCCAGGATGAAGAAATCTTCCCCGGGCGTCAATTGGGAGTCCCTAGTCAATTCATGCGCTCCCCGCCTGGTCCTGCTTGGCCCGCGGAATCGAGCTGTCCCACCCGGGTTGCGACCTGTGATGTGGGTGGGTGGGAATCTGAGTATGCGGGCGGAGTTCTGGCGGTCAGGGATTGGACTCCAGAGAAAGGGATCCCTCTTGTGGCGAGCGAGTTGGGCGTAGCGATTGAATATCTTCCGGCCTCTTCCATCACGGTCCTGAGCACCAATGCGCGTTAACGACGACGGGAACGCTTGCGGGCACTCTTCCGTTTGGGAGTGACCTTACGAGCTTTGGGGTTCTTCCCGGCCTTGGGAGACTGCTTCCGGGGCGTGCTCCTGGGTGTTCGTCTGCCGCCTCGGGGTTTTGCGGAACCGCTGGAGACGAGGGTGAAGTCCACTCGCTTCTGTCCGTGATCGACCTTGGCGATTTGGACCTCGACCAGATCGCCCAATTTGATCACCCGGCGGTTGCGACGACCCTGGACCAGCAGGCGGGTCGAATCAAATTCGTAGAAATCGTCAGTAAGAATGGAGAGGGGAACGAGTCCGCTCATGCCGAGGTCGCTGACATCGACAAAGAACCCGAAGTTGCGCACATCGGTGACGAGAGCAGAGTAGGGTTGGGGCTTCCTGCCATCCAGTTGGGCCTGGAGAAAGGCGTAGAGTTTGACGCTCTTGCTGTCGCGCTCGGCATCGGCGGAATTGCGCTCCGTGGACGAGATGTGATCGGCGGTTTCCTTGAGCTCTGCCTTCGATTCCTTGCCCTCATCAAAAAGAGTGCGATGGACCACCAGGTCGGCATAGCGGCGAATGGGAGAGGTGAAGTGGGTGTACTTGGCCTTGGCCAATCCGTAGTGCCCGAGAGGTTCGATCGCATAGCGGGCCCGCATGAGCGACTTGAGAAACCCGATCTTGAGAGCGGGGCCGATGGCGAGGTCCTTGAGGCGGTGGAGCAGTTTTTGGACTTCCTGGGGTCTTTCGAGATTTCCACAAGGGACATTGTGACTGAGGACGTCCTCGCGATATTCCCTGAGTCGGGCGGGATCGGGCTTTTCATGGACGCGGTGGATGCTGGGACGCTTGAGTTTCATCAGGCGCCCGGCGACGGTTTCGTTGGCGAGGAGCATGAACTCCTCGATCAACTGGTGAGACTGATCATTCTCAACCTTCTCGATGGCCGCGACGCGTCCCCTGTCGTCGAGGCGGATCCTTGACTCAGGAAAGTCGAGGGCGAGGGAGCCGGCCTTGAAGCGATGCTTGCGGATTTTCTGAGCAAGGGCATCGGCGTCCTTGATCATCCTCTCAATGTCGTCCTGCGCCTTGCCGCTGATGATGGCCATGGCCTCCTCATAGGCGAGGCGTCGCTGGGAGTGGATGACGGCCGGGTAGCAGCGCGCACGCTGTGGAACCCCGTCCTTGCTGATAAGAAACTCGACGCACTTGGTGAGGCGGTCGAGGTGGGGTTTGAGAGAGCAGAGTTCGTTGCTGAGGGCCTCGGGCAGCATCGGGATGACGCGATCGACGAGGTAGGTGGAGTTGCCGCGCTTGCGCGCCTCCTTGTCGAGGGCCGACCCCGGGCCTACGTAGTGGGAGACATCGGCGATGTGGACCCAGAGCTTCCAGTTTCCTTCACGAGTGCGCTCGAGGTAGAAGGCATCGTCGAAGTCCTTGGCGGTGTCGGGGTCGATGGTGATGACAGGGTGGCTCCGGCAGTCGGTGCGGCTGTCGAGATCGCGCTTGGTGATTTCGGTGCCGAAGCGCTTGACTTCCTGAAGGACGTTGCGAGGAAACTTGAGGGGGAGGTCGTATTGGCGGAGCACGCCGAGCATGTCGACGCCTTCAGCGGTTGGCGGTCCGAGCACCTCGGTGATGACTCCTTCTGGCGCGGTGTGTCGGGATTCCCAATGGCGGAGTTCGACCACCACCTTGTCGCCTGCGCGGGCAGGTCGGCCGACGTCGCGAGGCGGGGGAACAAAGATATCGTGGCGATAGCGAGGGTCGTCGGGAACGACACAGAGGAACTGTTCGGTCTTTTTGAGGGTGCCGACAATGGTGGTGCGGCGACGTTCGAGGACGCGTACCACGGTCCCGGTTTCAGAGGAATCCTTTGGTGAGTGGGAGCGTTTGCCGCGGGGGCTGTCGTCGAGGCGGACGAGGACATGATCGTCATGAAAGGCCGTGCCGGTGTTGCTGGCGCGCACTTCGATCTCCCCCTGTCCAGGGGCGTCGGGGACGAGAAAACCGCGTCCGCTGCGGGTAATCTGGATGCGGCCCGGGATGAGGTCGGCTTCCTGGGGAATGATCCAGCGGTTATCCTTGATGCGGGCGATCTGGCCGCTTCGTTCGAGTTGCTTGAGGGCGTTTCGGAGGGTGCGATGCTGGGCGGGTTCGAGGCGCAGCGCGCGCCGGAGATCGGGTCCGCTGGCGGGGACGTAGTCCTTGCGGCCGAGAAGATTGAGAATTCTAGATTCCATGAGTGTTGCTGTAGCTTGGGGATAGGATGGGTGATCCTGAGCGCTCGATGCAGATGCAGAGCAGGGGTGCCTTGCGGGGAAGGGGTCCTCAAACAGGAGGTTGGAGGAGTGACCCAAAAGAGCGGGTCATCAAGGTTGTGCTTCCCACTGGAAGACGAAGGGACCTTGGCAGGGATTTTTCAGAAGGCAAGCTGAATGGTGGCGGGCGGATCCTACTTTACGACCGGGGCGGTTTGTTCCTTGGAGGTGACCCCGGATGGGAGTTCCAGGATGCGGATGTTGCGGAAGTGAATTTCGGCGCCCTCTGATTCGAGGCAGAAGTAGCCCTTTTTCTGGGTGGCCTTGCTGATTCCGTTCACAAACTTGCCGTTGACGGAGAGTTTGATGACGCCATCGACGGCGACCACGTCGTAGTAGTTCCATTGGCCGCGCGGGCGGCAACGATTCTCGATCGACTTGCTGCGATTGCCGCGAGGATTGTCAGGGACGGTGTGCAGTCCGTTGGTGCCCCAGACTTCGCCATGGACATAGGCGATGGGTGGGAGAGTTCCGTCCTTGTGCCTGTGGATTTTGGGCCAGTCGAGCTCGAGCATCTGGACTTCGACCCCTTTGGGCAGGGGGCGCCGCGCGGGGGTGGAGCCATCGCTCCAGACAAAGACCCCGGAATTTCCACCGGGCTCCATGTGGCGCCACTCGATGTGAAGAATGAAGTTTTCATACTGCTTGTCGCTGCGCATGACCCCGATGGGTTTGCCTTTGCAGACGAGCAGGCCGTCCTTGACGAACCAAGTTTCTGGGGTGGTGTTGACATCGGTCCAGCCGGTGAGGTCCTTGCCATTGAAGAGGCTTTTCCACTGGGGGAGGAGGGCAGGCTTCTCTTCCGCCCTGGTGAGGGGAGAACTGAAGAGAGAGAGCAGGGCGAGGGGGGTGAAGAGGATGGTTCGGTTCATGATCTTAAGGTTGCGGTGCTGATTGGCCTCTGGTAACGGCGCCTGTTTTCTTGTGCTTGAAGCTAAACCGGCCTGGGTCGAACTCGAAGGACTTTTTGGTGGCGACGGGGCGCGCGGAGACCTTGGGCAGCCACCGGAGGGCGTTTTCCACTGCCCGGGTGGCGTTCGCGGTGCCAGCGAGATTTCTCCACTCATTGGGGTCGGTTTGGTGATCGTAGAACTCCCGCTCGGTGGAGGTGTATTGAATCAGGCGGTAGCGGGTGGTGCGCACCGCGAGATGGCCACTTTCCTCGACCGTGATGGCGGGGCGAGTGCGCTCCTTGGCGGGATCCATGAGCCAGGGGACGAGACTGATGCCGTCCAAACCAGCCACCGGAGGGAGATCGCAAAGCTCGATCAGGGTGGGAAAGATGTCGATGAGGCTGACGGCTTGTGCACACCGTTGATTTGCTTTGCCCGCGTTGGGGGCGACGATGATGAACGGAACGCGGGTCGCTTCTTCCCAGAGGGTGCGTTTGTGCCAGTGCCCTTTCTCGCCGAGATGCCAACCGTGATCGGACCAGAGCACGATGACGGTATTCTGGGCGGCCGGGCTCCGGGCGAGCGCATCGAGGATGCGGCCGATCTGGGCGTCAGCAAAGGTGATGCTGGCGAGGTAATGTTGCACGGCGGTCCGCCACTTGCCGGTTTTACGAAGGCGGGCGAGATCGCCGGATTTGCGGAGCGCAAGCTTGCGCCCAGGCGCGGGGACATCTGCGAGATCATCCGGGTTTGGTTCGGGAAGGACCACCTCTTCGAGGGGATAGAGGTCGAGGTATTTCCGGGGGACGTACCAGGGCATGTGGGGATGGAAGATCCCGGCGGCCAGGAAAAAGGGCGCCCGCTGGTCCGAGACTGTCTGGTGCTCGTCGGGCGGAGAAGTTTTCGTCCGCAAGTGATTGAGATAAGTGACGGAGTAGTCTGCCACGGCGGAGTCGTCGTAGTCGGATTCCTCGAGGGGGAGCACGCCCCAATCGGCTTCGCCGGAGTAGAGTTTGATCCCGGAGTAGGGAAACTCCTTTGGTTGAGTCTTCTTTTTGGTCCAAGGGTAGAGTGCGGAGCCATGACGGAGCCAACCGTTGTCATTGAAATGATTGCGTTGGAAGTGGTCCCATTGATTGGGGGGATTGTTGCCGGCCGTGTGATGGTAGATCTTGCCCGCGCCGGTGGTGTGGTAACCATGCTCCCGGAAATGAAGCGGAATGGTGCGCAGGTCAGGGAGATTTGGCTTCCACCATTGTTGGTTGTTGTAGAGGCCGGTGGTGGTGGGGAGGAGACCGCTCAGGACGGCGGCCCGGCTGGGGCAGCATACTGTCGCGGCACAGTGGGCGTTGGTAAAGGTGGTGCCGCGGGCGGCGAGTCGATCGAGATTCGGGGTATGCACCTTGCCTGGGCACCCGCCCAGAAAACCGACCCAGTCGTTGAGATCATCGATGGCCAGGAAGAGGACGTTGGGACGGACCGATCCGGCGAGGAGCGGTGAGCAGGTCGCCAGGAAGAGGGCGATAACGGCGAGAAGGCGGGGCATCTGGAGGCCATACGATCAGGTGAAGAGAAGCGACGCAAGGATTGGTGGCGATGCCAATGGTTGACGGATTGGGAGATTCCCCGATGCTGATGCGGCCCCCATGAAGTCCCCCCCCCTGTTTATGTTGCTGATCGCGGTTGCGGTGATCAGCCCGTCGGCATCGGCACAATTCTCGTTCACCGAGCGAGGAGACCTTCTGAGCGAGTCTTCCCGGAGCGGCGCTCCGATCGGGATTGCGGACATGAATGGCGATGGTCTCGACGATCTTGTGCGCCTCGATGAGACCGTGAGGCTTATGATCGATTATCAGGGTGTGCCGGGGGCGCCCTTCACCTCTCACGTTCACGGAGTCCTTCCGCGCACGGCGATGTGGGCGCTCTGCATCGCGGACGTGGACCGCAACGGATTCAATGATATTTTTGCCGGTCCCTCCAGCGGAGGCATCCTCTTGCTGAAGGCGGATGAAACGGGATCCTCCTATTTGGTGGAGGAGGTGCCCAATCGAAATATTTTTGTACAAGGCTCGATTTTCGCGGACATCGACAACGATGGGAACGTGGACATTTTTGCGACGGATGACAACGAGGACAATCATCGCTATCGCAATGACGGAGCAGGCGGGTTCATCCTGGAGGCAGAGCTGATTGATACATCCCTGCCGTCTGGGGCGGGCGGCAACTACGCGGCCATATGGACTGATTACAACAACGACGGGCATCGTGATCTCTATCTTTCGAAGTGTCGCGGGGGAGTGACGAATGCAAATGATCCACGACGGATTAATCGTCTCTTCAAGAACGACGGAGCGAATGCCTTCAGCGATGTGGGGCCGGCAGTGGGACTCGCCGATGGCGCGCAGTCGTGGTGTGCGGATTTTGCGGACATCGACAATGATGGCGATTTGGACTGCTTCATTCTGAATCACGGGACCGGGACATCCAAATTACTGGAGAATGACGGCTCGGGTGACTTCACGAACATCACCGCTGGGAGCGGATTGAGTGGGATTTCTTATTATGGCATTCAGGCCCTCTTTCGTGATTTTGATAACGACGGACTCATCGATTTGTTTGTTTGTGCATCGGACCTCGGGGGAGAAGCGGCCACCTATCGGCTCTATCGCAACAATGGCGACCGTACTTTTACGAGCATCTCCAACGTGCTCGCGAGTGGAGGTCCCATTTCCCATCTGCATTCCTGTGCGCTCGGAGATTTGAATCACGATGGTTTCGTCGATATTTTTGGAGGTCGAGGGCAGTCCTTCAACACTCCGTCGGGCAGTTTGCCGGACCTCCTCTTTCTCAACGACGGGAATTCCAATCATTTCCTCGGGGTGCAACTGAAAGGGCGCCTGTCGAATCCGAATGCGATCGGAGCGCGAATCGAACTGCATGGGGCCTGGGGTGTGCAGTTGCGGGAAGTTCGAGCGGGAGAGGGCTATGGGATTCAGAATTCGCTGAGCAAGATTTTCGGTCTTGGGGCGTCCACCACGATCACGAAATTGGTCGTGAAGTGGCCTTCGGGAATCACGGAGGAATTCTTGGCGCCGGTGGCGGATCAATATTTGGTGCTCAGGGAGGGCGACACTCTTGAGCCCGGTGACTTTACCGCACCGCTCATCGCGAGTAGTCTCACGACGACCGCAGAAACGGGCTCGGCGTTGGGTTACCGTATTGCGGCCGATCACCTGGTGCTCTCGTATGCGATCACGAATGGGCCGGCAGGCATGACGGTCGATGCGGATTCGGGGATTCTCTCCTGGACCCCTCCTGAGGCCGGAGTGGTGACTGTGGATTTGATGGCAACCAATCCTGCGGGCACGGATCACAAGACGCTCACGATTACGGTTGAGGACCCTCCTCCTCCCCCGGATTTTTCCTCCGCGATCAACAACAGCGTTCTCGTCTTCACCACCTCGGATGATTCGTGGTTCGGACAGGATACCGTCACTCGTGACGGGGAAGCGATTCAAAGTGGCAACATCTCAGACAACGAATTGTCGTTCGTGGAGACCATCGTGCAAGGACCGGGAGAGCTCGAGTTTTGGTGGAGAGTGTCTTCGGAAGGCAATTTTGACTTTCTCAAGTTCGAGGTGGATGGACAGATGGTGAAGGAGATCAGCGGATCAGGATCCTGGGAGCAGGTCAGCTATTTGGTAGGGACTGGAGAGCATCGCTTGAGGTGGGAGTATGATAAGGACAGCTCGATTTCCGAAGGGAGTGATGCGGGATATCTCGATCAAATTTCCTACCTTCATCTCGATGGTGATGGGGACGGCCTGACCGACGACTGGGAGATTGCGAATTTCGGGGACCTGGCGCAGTCCGGGGACGGGGACGGGGACGGAGACGGACAAAGAAATTTGGCGGAAGAGAAGGCAGGGACGGACCCCAACAATCCCGAGTCGGTGCTGCGCATCCTCACGCTGATCCGGCAGTCGGACGGAACGACCGAGGTCGTGTTCCAAAGTGTGGCCGGGAAAAAGTACGTGATCGAAGGGGCCGCGCAGCTGACGGACTTCCAGGCCATGAGCGAGGTTCTCTCTGCGAGCGGGGCGTCCACCACGAAGGAGGTGGGTGCGCTGGTGCCGGGATCGATTGGACCGGTGAGTTTCGTGTCATCCGATGCTCCGGCCAAGATCTGGGTTCCCCTCAGAGATCTCAATGGGGTGTGGCGCGGGGGAGAGGAAGCGGCATTTCAAGCCGGTGGTGGGGAAGAATCGTGGACGGCGGGCCCGCTCGGGGTGGGCTATGATCAGAATTCGAGCAACTACGATCCATTCATCGGCACCGATCTGCAGACGGAGATGTATCAACGTCGGGCGAGCGTCTTTGTTCGCGTACCCTTTACTCTCGGGACGGCAGCGGAGATCACCTCCCTGACCTTGAGGATGCGCTATGACGATGGCTTTGCCGCGTGGTTGAACGGCGTGAAGGTGGCGGCCGCCAATGCGATTGCGAATCCGAACTGGCAGTCGGCAGCGACTGCCACGCGCTCGGATAACATCGTGGTCGATTTTGCGGACTTCGATCTGACCCCTCACCTCGACAGCTTGCGCAGCGGTGACAACATTCTCGCCCTTCAGGGACTGAATCGAACGACTGGCAATCGCGACTTTCTGCTGCAGCCCGAATTGGTCGGAGAAAAGGGAGATCTCTTGGAGACGGACGAGTTCTACTTCCGTGTGCGGGTGGTGGAGTGATCGGCAGGGAGTTTGCAGAAGGGAAGCCAGAAGAGCAGGAAGAGAAGGGCGCCGCAAAGGATCATCCAGACGATGCGGAGTGGATAGGGGCCCAGAAGATCGACCGGAGTGGGGCTGCCGGGATTGCTTTTGCCGAGGAAGCCGTAATTCCATCCTGTGAGAGCGTCGATCACGATGAGGAGGGCCACGTAGAGGAGGGTGAATACCGAGCTGTGGAGCAAATCGCGCCAGCTGGGCCGGAAGCGATCGAGGAAGAGAAGGTGGACGAAGGCGAAGAGAATGAAGAGGTGGTAGATCCAGAAGACCCAGTAGCCAAGTTGGGCGGGTCCCATCCCAACGGTGGGGGTCAGGAAGGCCCACATGTAGAGGCAGCCCCAGAAGTAGATCACTCCCTGAAACAAGCGAAGGTCGCGGAGGATGGCGAGGGCGCCAAAGATGTTGGCGACATTGCAAAAGTGGATGGGAAGACTGGCATCAAGAGCGAAGCGCACTGGCATAGCCCAGTAGATTGTATTGAGGGTCCAGGCCACGAGGCAGCCCCACCCGACAAAGTGACGGAGGCGCCGACGATCTTGCTCGCGTGAGAGGCGACCTCCGAGGACGACGAGGCCGGTCGCCCCTGCCAGGCAGAGAAGGAGGGTAAAGATGTGCTCAAGGTTCCAGGCATGAAAATCGGCTGCGAGCATGACGAGTTGAGAGGGGCGCAGCATGGAGGAAGTTGCCCATTGGTCAAAATCGATATGCGGAAGGTGAGCACCGATTCAGGAGATGGAGGATGCTCGCAGGGGAGGGGGAAGGGCGGATTCGCTGCAACGGAGGGAGCTAAGGGATGGTTCCACCGAGATGATGAAGGACTTGCGAGCTTGGTCTTGATCCTCCCCGCCCGGGCTCTCGGCTGAAGACGGGCCGCATTTCAAAGGACCCGATGGGGACAATGGTCTCCCCAAAGCGAAGATTACGATCTCCTTTCCGGAGAGTGGTCCCGAGGTGCTCTGGGGTGCGGAGGTGAGCCAAGGATACAGGGGAGCGGCCATTTCCGGGAGAAGAGGTGTTTTTCATGGATCGCGTGGACCAGGAACAGGATGTGGTGCACATCATGGTGGGTGACTTGCAGAGAATTTGGGAGTATCCGAAGGAGGGCTACATGGTTGAGCAAGCGATGCCGATGGCCGCTTTGGGCCGGGGAAGGGGGGATCTGACAAAGGCGGACAAACAATTTGGCCAGAAAGGGGTGTTTTTTGGCAGAAAAACGAAGATCTCAGGACCGCAAGATACCTATAATGAGTTAGTTATATAGCGTCCAGATTTTACAGACTGAGGTGGGCGGATGTGGCATTGTCTCTATGTAGCGATGGTGCACCGAGCAAATCAGTTGGCAAGGACGTGGAAAGACTGGCTTTCCACCGATGGAGGCAAGTTATTGCTCTACGCTCGGCAGCGCACTTCCAGCCTGCAAGATGCGGAGGATTTGCTGCAGGACGCCCTGATTCGCCTCTGGGGCTACCAGGCCGAGCGAAAGTATCGTCCACCGGATCTTCCCCTGGCCTATTCAGTGCTGCGTCTCTGCGCGATGGATCACGGTCGGAAGACCGGGAGGCGCGATCGCAAGCATCGGAAAATTGTGGAGTTTCATGCTTACGACGATCACTGGTTGGACCATGGAGCGGAAGAAGGTGAAGAGGCAGAGTTGCTGAGGGACTCGGTGGAATCCCTGAGCGAAAAGCTGCGGGAAGTGATCGGGATGAAAATCTGGGGAGGGTTGACCTTCGCGCAAATCGCGGAAGTGCTCAAAATCTCTCAAAATACGGCGGCTTCGCGCTATCGATACGCCTTGGAACAACTCCAGAAGAAACTGTTCTACCTGAAAGAAGCACGGAATGGATGATCCCTTACACGAATTGGAAAAGAAATTGGAGCGCTTGGTTCCCTATGGTCTGAGCGATCAGGGGCGCGATCGTCTTGAAGGGACAATCGATGAACTGGCGGCAGAGGTTGAAGCGGCGCGGAGCCCTTGGCCATGGCAGCGACTGTCAGGGATTGCGGCTGCGATCGCTGTGGTGGCTACCGTTCTAGTCGTCAGCGGAATCCCTGGCCCTGGAAGAGACAATGCGACGGGGAGGGAGGCCCCTGCCGAAGTGCCGGTGGCAGATGTGGAGTCAGAAATGGAACGCTTGGAGTATCGCCGGGAATTTGGAGATCCGAAGGACCATCGCATCGTGGTCACGCGCTTTAACGAACCGATGCACTCCTGGAATTACAAGGTGCGGGAGGTTGAGCTCATTCTGGATCCGGTGACTGGCCTTCGCGTGGAGCTGGTCACGGAGCATGAAGAGGAAGTGCGCACCGCAGTGACAAGCTTTTGAGATGGCACGATTGATGATCAGAGCAGTGTTGGGAGCCGTGCTTGGCGCGGGAATCGCGTCTGCCCAGCCACCGAGCCTGGGGCCGGGGGAAGTTCTCATTCTCAGGCCGAGGCGGGCTCTGGTCGCGCTTCCTGAACGCGGTGAACCGTGGCTGGGCATTTCCGTGCACAAGCCAAGCAAGGCGGTTCATGACGCCCTGCACGAAGTGCCCGAAGGGGTTGGCTTCGTCGTTCAGGATGTGGTTGTCAATGGGCCCGCGGACCTCGCAGGGATGCAGAAATTCGATGTGCTCTGGAAGATCAACGACCAGTTGGTGGTGAATGAGGCGCAGTTTTTGGTCATCCTGCACCTGAGTGGAGCAGGTGATTCCGTGAGCTTGACGATTCAGCGTGAGGGTAAAAATCGTGAATTGAAGGCCACTCTCGGGAAACGGCCCACCCATCAAAGGGGCCGGGAAGCCACGGATGTGCTGGTCATGGCCGGGCCTCTCATTCCTGGGATGCCCGAGCAGGTTGCCGAAAGCCTCCGCCATGAGGCATCCATCAAGGGGGGCGGCGGGACTCAAGTTCGTCTGGTGCGGGAAGACAGTGGATTTCACTGGGATCAAATTGATGCCGCGGGGGTGGTGATTCTGGAAGGGGAGGTGCAGGGAGTGCACGATTTGCACTTTCCCGGGGGGACAAATGTCAAACTCAGCCAGATGTTGCGGGTCCTGATTCGGGCTGTCGAGGACTCCGAAAAGCGTGCTCGGACTGGTGTGCGGCCACCGCGCGTGCGGCAGGTGTTGCCTCCAAGTAAGAATAAGGTGCCGAATCCCTGATAAAACCGTTGCCTTTTTCCAGAGGTCTCACCACATTCCGCGCCATGCATCCGGACGTGGCAAAATTGGTGGAATCAGGCCGCATACCCGAAGCGGTAGGGAAACGCATCTCTCAACTGGCACCCGGGCGCTTTTGTCTTCACAAGTCGTGGGGATCTGGGAAAGTGACCGATTGGGATTTATTTGGGGGCAAGGTGACCATCGACTTCGAACGGGAATCCGCGCGCGTGATGGGCTTGAAGCTCGCTCTGGACAAGACCGAGCCGATTGAGGCAGATGATTTTCGGGCCCAAAAAATCGAGCAAATCGAGGAATTGCGGGCCTTGGCACAGACTGATCCGGCAGATGTGGTGATCCAGACCCTGGCGGCTCACGGCGGGACAATGAAGCCCGATCAGATTGATCGCGAACTCTGCGGAAGCGTCATTCCTGAAGAGGACTACAAGAAGTGGTGGGATCGCGCCAAGAAGGCGTTGCGGGAAGCTCATCGGGTGGTGGTGCCTAGGAAACGGAATGAGAGGCTGGTGCTACGGGAGACAAACCTCAGCCCGGTCCAAACCCTGATTTCTGATTTCGAAGTTGCTCATGCCCTGAGGGACAAGGCCAAGGTGCTGGACGATCTCCGCAAGAATGCCAAGGAATTGGAGGCCGAGGGTAAGAGCGATGGTGAGACCGTGGTGAAACTGCTCGCCGATATCGAGGATGTCAGCCGCAAAGGGATCAAGCTGCAGCTTGGGGCGGTGCTGGACCTTCTGGGCGGTCGTGATGAGCTCATTGAAGCGATGAAGGAGATCGTGCTCTCCGCCAGTGCGCTGCGTCTGCAGGATGTCCTCGCAGGATCGAGGGTTCCTCTCGCACCGGAGATGGCCGGGCTGCCGGCTTCGAGACAGCGACGCATTTATGAATCGTTTCCGGGCGCGTTTGGCGAGGAGTGGATTGAACGCATCCTGATGGTGTTTGACCGAGTGGGGACTCGCGGGGTGGCGGAGATTGCGAAAATGTTCGCCGACCGCGACGAGATGGAGACGCTCCTTGCGCACATTCGCAAGGCCCTCTCCCGTCACGCCTTGGGACCGGATGCCCTTTCTTGGATTTGTCGCGAGCGCAAGAAGGCTTCGAAGGATGTATTCACGCACGAGGTGGGCTCTGCGATTCTCTCCGTTGTCGAGCAGGACAGCACGGATGCAGGACCGCGCAAGACCCTGCGCCTGCAAAATCTTCTCATGGAAGATCGCGAACTCATCGCCGACCTCCTCGATGGGGTCGACTTCAATGAGGTCCGGAATTTTTCACGCAAGCTGCTTCAGAGTCCTGCCTTCGCGGAGTTGGACCGGAAGTCGCTGATGGCCCGAGTCATCAAGGAGCATCCCGAAACGCAGGAGTTGTTGACTGGCGATGCGACCAAGAAGACCGAAAATCTGATCGTGTCTTGGGAGAGTCTTGAGCGCCGCAAGACGGAGTATGAGGACCTCGTCAACAAGCGCATTCCGGGCAACATCAAGGAGATTGCGGAAGCCCGCGCCCACGGGGATTTGCGGGAGAACTTTGAATACAAGGCGGCCAAGGAAATGCAGGCCGTGCTCAATCGCCGCAAGGTGGATTTGGAGAAGGACCTCAACCTCGCGCAGGGATCCGATCTCATCGGGGCGGAGACTTCCTCCGTGAATATTGGGACGACCGTCAAGCTGCAGGCCGGAGAGGCCACGGAAATTTACACCGTGCTTGGGGCCTGGGACAGTGATCCCGACCAGCGCATCGTCTCCTACATGTCCGAGATTGGGCAGTCGCTCATTGGCCAGAAGATCGGCGACAAGGTCAATGTTCGAGATCTCGAGACTGAAGAAGAGAGTAGTTTTGAGATTGTGGAGATCACTTCGTGGAAGTGATCTGATCCCAATTTTCCACACCCCCAAGATACCATGTCAGATACCACCATTACAGAAGTGCGCGCTCGCGAAATCATTGATTCTCGCGGAAACCCGACCGTGGAAGTTGAAGTGACCCTGCAGGGCGGAGGATTTGGCCGGGCGGGCGTCCCCAGTGGAGCGAGCACCGGCGAGCATGAAGCTTGGGAATTGCGTGACGGTGACATGGATCGCTACCTCGGTCGCGGGGTCCTTGGGGCGGTGGACAACGTGAACCAGAAGATCGTGCCGGCCCTGCTGGGAATGGAGGGCACCAACCAGTCCGGGGTTGATGCCGCGATGCTTGCGCTGGATGGCAGCAAGAATAAGAAAAATCTTGGAGCGAATGCTATTCTGGGCGTCTCGATGGCGTTGGCCAAGGCCGCTGCCGCACAAGTTGACCTGCCGCTTTATCAATACCTTGGGGGACCGAATGCGAAGGTTCTCCCCGTGCCCATGATGAACATCCTGAACGGGGGTGCGCACTCTGATGCCCCAATCGATTTCCAGGAATTCATGATCATGCCGGTGGGTGCCCCGACCTTCCGCGAGTCCCTTCGCTATGGCTCCGAGATTTTCCATGCGCTCAAGAAAGTGCTCCATGATCGCAATCTCTCCACCGCAGTCGGTGATGAAGGCGGCTTTGCGCCCGCCCTTGATAGCGCCGATGATGCCCTGGAAGTGATTGCGCAGGCGGTCGAGGCAGCGGGTTACCGGATGAAGGATGATATCTGCATCGCGCTCGATGTCGCTTCCTCCGAGTTCTACGACAAGGAGATGGGCAAGTATGTCTTCAAGAAGTCGGATGGTTCGGAAAAGTCATCCGAGGAATTGGTGGACTACTACGCCGGCTTGCAGAGCAGGTTCCCGATCATTTCGATTGAGGACGGATGCGATGAGAACGACTGGGACGGTTGGAAGACTCTCACCGACAAGCTTGGCGCCAACACTCAGCTTGTCGGCGACGATCTCTTCGTGACCAATGTCGACTTCCTCTCGAAGGGCATCTCCCTTGGAGTGGCCAATTCGATTCTCGTGAAGGTGAATCAAATCGGGACCCTGACCGAGACCTTCGACGCCGTGGAGCTCGCCACCGAGAACAGTTACACCTCGGTGATTTCGCACCGTTCCGGAGAGACCGAAGACTCCACCATCGCCCACATCGCGGTGGGCACCAACGCGGGTCAGATCAAGACGGGTTCGATGAGCCGTTCGGATCGGATCGCGAAGTACAATCAGTTGCTCCGGATCGAGGAGGCACTCGGCGACGACGCGGTCTTCGGCGGTAAGCTGAGAGTGAGTGCCTAGCAGTTGCCAGGGCTCCAAAGAAAGCGCTGAACTCGATCGTGGGTTTAGTGCATGATGCGGTAGATGTGCTCCCCGGTTCGATAGAGATCGAGACGGTCGCGGGCAATCAACTCGAGATAGCTGGGGTCGCTGCGAAGGGCGGCAAGTTCGCGGCTCTTCTGATCCTTGTAGGCCCTCACGTGGGATTCCTGCGCGATGGTGCGGGCCAGTTCCTCCTTCATGGCGCGCAACTTGCGGGCTTGGGGGACTGAGAGAACCGCCACCGCGACGCAGGCGATGGCGATGAGGCAGGTAAAGGCCACCCGGTTGACGATTCGGATTCCGGTCGTTCGAGCCCGCAGGTGTTTGCCGACCGGGCGCTTGCGAATCTTGGCGGAGGATGAACGAGCTGCCATGAGTGGAGAGTCGCATAATTTCTTAAGATTTCCAAAGTAAACCGAAGAGCAGGTCCGGCCGGTAGGGAAAGAGGAAGTCCTCTGCGCTCCAAAGGGAGGGTTGCGTCCTCCCCGGTGAGGGGCTTCGTGGGGGAAGCGATTCTCAAGGGAGCGCGCGGAAAAATCTTCTCCGGGCGAGGCTGGATCCCACCTCCCTCCAGCCTGAGGTCCATCATTTTTTGGGTCGTTCTCCCGCCGGAGGGGAGATGGGGAGGAATTGAGCTGGAAAAGCGGATCGACCCAGCCTAGTCAGCCGCTGTGTCTAATCAGTCCCTGATCGTAGCGGAAGACGTTCATCGAACCTATGAGTTAGGTAAGAAAAGTATCGAGGTTCTTCGTGGGATCGATCTTGTGATCGATCAAGGGGAGCGTGTTTTTCTCTGTGGGGCCAGCGGAGCAGGGAAGACGACCCTGATGTATACTCTGGCGGGCTTGGAGCGCCCACAAATGGGTCGCGTCTCGATCGAGGGCGAAGATCTCTACAAACTCTCAACCAAGGAACGGTCGCGTCTGCGGAACCGCAGGATGGGCTATATCTTTCAGAGTTACTACCTGTTGCCCGAGTTGACCGCGCTGGAGAACGTGATGGTTCCGGGGATGATTGGATCCCGAGAGGTGGAGGATCGTGGCGCGGAATTGCTCGAAGCAGTCGGCTTGGGAGATCGTGGCAACCACTTGCCTGCGGAATTGAGCGGGGGCGAGCAGCAACGGGTGGCCATTGCACGTTCCCTCGTGAATGATCCCGCGATCGTGTTTGCGGACGAACCCACTGGGAACCTCGACTCGAAGAACGGGGAGGAAGTGATGGGATTTCTCCTTGATTTTGCGGAAAACATGAAGACGACCCTGGTGGTCGTGACCCACGATCTCGAGCTCGCCAAGTGCGGCGACCGGATTCTGATGATCAAGGATGGGGTGATCTTGTGAGCACAGGAGAAGTGTTCCATATTGATTGCATTCCGGCGCAGAGAATCCAAAGTTCTTTCCCCTAAAAAAATCATGGCGCTCAAGATTTGGTTTGACGGAAAACTCGTGGACGAGAGTGAGGCGAGAGTATCCGTGTTCGATCACGGGCTCCTGTATGGAGATGGCGTGTTTGAGGGGATCCGGTTTTACGAGGGGCGGGTGTTTCGTTTGCAGGCGCACATTCAGCGGCTCTTCGATTCTTCGAAGGCCATCATGCTGAAGCTGCCTTGGACTCAGGAAGAGCTTTGCAAGAACACCTGCGAAACGATCCAAGCGAACGGATTGCGCGACGGCTACGTCCGTCTGCTGGTCACCCGGGGGGTGGGGACGCTGGGGCTGAGTCCGGACAGTTGCCCCACTCCGACGCTGATCATCATCGCAGCGAGTATTCAGCTCTATCCCGATTCCGACTATGAGGTCGGTCTCAAGGTGATTACTTGTTCCACTCGGCGCCCCACCCACGGATCGCTGAGCCCGCAGGTCAAATCATTAAACTATCTGAATAATGTCATGGCCAAGGTGGAGGCCGTGCGTGCGGGAGGCCGGGAGGGGCTCATGCTCAATGAGCAGGGCTATGTGGCGGAATGCACTGGGGATAACGTTTTCACGGTCAAAAATGGGGTTATTTATACTCCTCCGGTCTCTGATGGAGGCTTGGATGGGATCACCCGCGGGGTCATTTTCGAGCTCGCGGCGCAAATGGAGGTCCCAATTGTGGAGAAAACGATGACCCGCTTCGACATTTACACGGCAGACGAGTGTTTTCTGACTGGGACGGCCGCAGAAGTGATTCCGGCCGTGGAATTGGACCACCGACCGATCGGAGAGGGGGTCCCAGGACCGACGACGGCTCGATTTATCGAGGCATATCGGGAATTAGTGCGAAATTCGGGGACTTCGATCGAAGCAATGTAATCGAGTGCTTTTTATTTCGAAATCCGAAGGAGCTGGATTAGAGTCCCTGCGGATGCAGTGCAATTTCTGCGATAAGAAAGCGACCGTCTTCCTCACTCAGCTGGTGGAGGGGGAGATGAAGAAGATGTGCCTCTGTGAGGAGTGCGCAGAGGCGAAGGGCGTGACCGATCCCACCGGCTTCTCGCTCGCGGATTCCGTATTGGGGATTGGGCCGGCTTCCGAAGGCGGCCCCATTGTCAATCTGCCGGATGACGAAGGTGCTTCGTGCCCGGTGTGTGGCTTCACCTTCAACAAATTTCGGCAAGTCGAGCGGCTGGGATGCAGCGAGTGCTACAAAGTCTTTGGGGAAGACATCAGCCGCCGTCTCCGGGGCATGCACAAAGGGACCGTGCACGTGGGTCGGGTCCCCGAAGGCCTTCTTGAAGCGCACGCTCGCAAACAGCGCCTCGGACAATTACGGGATCGCTTGGATCAGGCCGTCGCTTCGGAGAACTACGAAGAAGCGGCTGGTCTGCGGGATGAGATCCAGGAGATCGAAACCAGTGTAGCAGCACAGCCATGATGCGATTTTCGACGCTGATGAAACACCCGGCCGATTGGATGACGGGTGGCGCAGAGGGGAACGGAGTGGTCTTGACCAGCCGGGTTCGTCTGGCCCGGAATCTTCATCGGGAACCATTTCCTGGCTGGGCGACCAAGGAGCGACGGGTTGCGGTTCTCGAGCGGGTGAAGCCCGAAGTCGAAGCTCTCCCCGAAATGAAGGACGGTTTCTCCCAAGAGCTCGATGGGCTCACCTCCTTGCAGAAGCAAGTGCTGGTGGAACGCCACCTGATCAGCCGCGAGCAAGCGGCGCGAGGAGAAGGGAGTGCGGCCATTGTGAGCCGCAAGCAGGCGCTCAGCCTCATGATCAATGAAGAGGATCACTTGCGCATGCAGGCGATCCGTCCGGGGCTTGCCTTGAGTGAAGCATACGAATTGGTCTCCAGCATTGACTCGCAACTCGAAGTGAATCTGGAATTCGCCTTTGATCACGAACTTGGCTACATCAGCGCCTGCCCGACCAACCTGGGAACCGGCATTCGTGCCTCGGCGATGTTGCATCTTCCCGGTCTGGTCCTCAGCGATCATATCGGACAAGCGTTGCAGGCGATCGGCAAGCTCGGACTTGCGGTGCGTGGATTCTTCGGGGAGGGCACCGAGTCCCTCGGCAACCTGTTTCAAATATCTAACCAGTCCACGCTTGGAGAGAGTGAAGAGACCATCATTCGGCGATTGGAGCGGGTGATCGAGGATGTCGTTTCGCGGGAACGCAACGCCCGTCTGAAGCTCTTCCAGGACGATCCCGACATGATTTTTGACCGGGTGGGTCGGGCCTATGGCACCCTCCGCCACGCTCATGTCATCGCCTCCAAGGAGGCCTTGAATCTGCTCTCGCTCCTGCGCCTGGGTGCGGAGCTGAAATTTTTTCCAGAGGACACGGTGCAGGCCTGTGATTCCCTGTTAATGGAGATTCAGCCCGCCCATCTTCAGCTTCACGCTGGAAAAAAGCTCACTCCAGAACAGAGGGACGCGATTCGGGCCGAAATCATTCGGACCCGGTTGCAATCGCTCCATCCCCCTGTTATGAATGAGAAACAAGCGGAACAAGATTGGGAAGACCCCCTTGATACCATCGTCGAAAAATGAATAATTTCACCCCAAGGGCACAACAGGTCTTAGCGCTAGCGCGGAAAGAGGCAGACCGATTCAATCACAACTATGTGGGCACCGAACATTTGTTGCTGGGCCTGATCAAGTTGGGACAAGGAGTGGCTGTCAGTGTGCTTGAGCGCATGGGGCTCGATCTGGATTCCGTCCGCAGGGAAGTGGAGAAGCAAGTGGGGACCGGTCCCGATCAAAAGGTTTCCGGCAACATCCCCTACACCCCGCGGGTGAAGAAGGTTCTCGCTCTCGCGAACAAGGAGGCGAAATCCCTCAACCACTCGTATGTCGGCACCGAGCATATCCTCCTCGGATTGCTTCGGGAAGGCGAAGGGGTGGCCGCACGGGTGCTGCAAAATCTTGAGGTGGACATTCAGCGCACGCGGAACGAAATCCTTGCCGAGATCGATCCCAATTTCTCGCCCGAAGATTCCGACGAAGAGTTCGAAGGATTTGAAGATGAGGAAGAGCCCATGGAAGGTGGCGGGGAAGGCAAGACCAAGACTCCCGCTCTGCGTGCCTTTGGTCGCGACCTCACCAAGCTTGCCAAGGAAGGGGAACTCGATCCTGTCATCGGACGGGAGACCGAGATTGAGCGCGTGATTCAAATCCTCTGCCGCCGGACCAAGAACAATCCGGTCTTGGTCGGTGAGGCGGGGGTGGGAAAAACCGCGATTGCGGAAAGCCTTGCCCAAGAGATTGGTTCCGGCAACGTTCCGGAAATTTTGCGCGACAAGCGCGTGATCACCCTCGACCTCGCCTTGATGGTGGCAGGGACCAAGTATCGGGGTCAGTTCGAGGAGCGAATCAAGGCGGTCATGGATGAGATTCGCAAGGTGAAGAACGTCATTCTTTTCATTGATGAGCTGCACACCATCGTGGGTGCGGGTTCGGCGGAAGGGGCGATGGACGCCTCCAACATCATCAAGCCGGCCCTGAGTCGGGGCGAACTGCAATGTGTGGGTGCCACTACCCTCAACGAATATCGCAAATACATCGAGAAAGACGCGGCCTTGGAACGTCGTTTCCAGCAGGTCAAGGTCGAGGAGCCTTCGGTGGATGACGCGATCGCCATCCTGCAGGGATTGCAGGATCGATATGAGCAGCATCACAAGGTGAAGTATTCGCCACAGGCTATCGAGTCCTCCGTGCGCCTGACCACCCGCTATCTAACCGGACGCTTTTTGCCGGATAAGGCCATCGATGTGCTTGATGAGTCCGGGGCCCGAGCCCGGATCGGGACCCTCACCCGTCCGCCTGACATCAAGGAGCTCGAAGGCAAAATTGAGGAAATCAACAAGGAGAAGGTCGGCGCTATCAATGCGCAGGACTTCGAAAAGGCGGCCTCCCTGCGTGATACCGAGAAGCAGACCAAGAAGGAGCTCGAAGACCTCATCGAGACTTGGAAGGCGGAAAGCGAAGAGAAGGTGGTGGCCGTCGAGGAAGACGACATCATGGCTGTGGTTTCCAAATGGACCGGCGTTCCTCTTCAGCGCATGGAAGAGAAGGAGGCTGCCAAATTGCTTCGCATGGAGGAGGAGTTGAAGAACTCCGTCATTGGTCAGGATGCGGCGGTGACCACGATTTCAAAAGCACTGCGTCGATCTCGAGCTGATCTCAAGGATCCTCGTCGTCCGATCGGAAGCTTCCTCTTTCTAGGGCCAACCGGGGTCGGTAAGACCTACCTCGCGCGCAATCTCGCCGAGTTCATGTTTGGTGATGCGGATGCGCTCATCCAAATCGACATGTCGGAGTACATGGAGAAGTTCACCTCCAGTCGTCTGATTGGATCGCCTCCTGGTTATGTCGGTTACGAAGAGGGTGGACAGCTCTCGGAGGCGGTTCGCCGCCGGCCGTATTCGGTCGTGCTTTTTGACGAGATCGAGAAGGCTCACCCTGACGTGATGAATCTGCTCCTTCAGATCCTGGAAGAGGGGATGATCACGGACAGTTTTGGCCGCAAGATCGACTTCCGAAACACAATCATCATCATGACCTCGAACGCAGGGGCATCGAGCATCAAGCGACAGACCTCACTTGGCTTCGGTGCGATGAGCGAGGATGAAGCGGACTTCGAAGGCATGAAGGAAAAGATCCTCGAAGAGTCGAAGAAGCAATTCAAGCCGGAGTTTCTCAATCGTCTGGATGATCTCGTGGTCTTCAGGATGCTTGAGAAGGAAAGTCTTTCCATCATCGTCGATCTTGAAATTGAGAAGCTTCTCGTCCGCCTCAAGGAGAAGGAAATCGAACTCGAACTCGAACAGTCTGCGCGCGAATTCCTGATTAAGGAAGGCTACGACCCGAACTTCGGTGCTCGTCCCATGCGGCGGGCGGTGGAGCGCCACTTGGAAGATCCGCTCGCAGAGTCTCTGCTGCGTGGAGAGTTCAAGGGCGGCAGCTCGGTTTCGGTGAAGCACGAAGAGGATCACAAGGAGTTGTCCTTTGATGCCAAACCGTCCAAGCCGGAGCCCGATGAGGCCGAGGTGACCAGCTAGGCGTCCTTCAACTTTGAACTGATGGGTCGTCGCTGGTTGAATGAAGCGCAGTTTGTGTTGGCAGACCCTCCGGCGTCAGCCTATCCACTCAGCCTCGCCGCCTTGTCAACCCTCCATTCATCGGCGCGCTGACCCATCATTTGTGCGTTGATGAACGTTGAGGGCCGGACCTGACGATCTTTGTGAGAGGCGCTGGGCGCATTTCTTCAGGCGCGAGGGGATTTCACTTCGAAGGCCTCGTCCGGGTTCTTTCTGGGCTTTGATTTTGCAATCGCAGTCTTGGGGAGGAGGATCTCAAAACGGGTCTCTTCACCTGGAACGGAAGTGACATCGACTTTCCCTCCGTGCGCATCGATCGCGCGGCGCACGATGGAGAGTCCCAATCCGGTGCCCTTGATCTCGACTTGGGAGTGGTGTTTCTCGACGCGATAGAAGCGGCGGAAGATGAAGGGGAGATCAGCGGCGGGGATACCCACTCCATTGTCGGCGACCCAAATCCTGAGTCCGTCCTCCGCGGTCTCGGATCCCACTTCGATCACGAGGGCAATCTCTGGATTTTGCTTGAGGGCATTTTCGACTAGGTTGAAGAGCACCTGGGTCCAGTAGAATCGGTCACCCTTCATGCGCAGGTCTGGATCGCTCATTGAGAGCGTGACTTCGGCACCCTGTTCGGTGATGACGGACTCAAGTCGCTCGACGACATCCCGAATGCACGCTTCGAGCCGAAATGGTTTCACCTTGAGGCTGCCGGCTTCTCCTGACTCAAGTCGCGAGATGATGAGCATGTCTTCCACGATGCGCGCGATGCGCTTTCCGTGTTTCCTCATGATTCTGAGAAAACGGAGGGCCGTGGCCTGATCGGAGAGCATGCCCTCCTCGAGGAGGTTTTCGAGATAGCCATTGATGATGGCAAGGGGTGTTCGTAGTTCGTGCGATGCATTCGCGACGAAGTCCTTTCTCACCTGCTCCGTGTGATGTTCATCAGTGGTGTTGCGGATGATGACGCGGACATAGCTCGTGGATTGTTCGCAGTCGATCGGGCGCGCGTCGACCAACCAGGTGGTTTCTCCCGGGTGGTCTTCATTATCGAAGGGGGAGGACTCTTGTGCCAGGGTCAGCTGGGTGGTGACAGGAATCTGCTCCTTGAGAGCCTGCCGGATGGGGTCACAAATCCGGCGATCGAGGAAGACTTCTTCGAGGGGCCGGTTCAGAATGTCGCGCTCGGAAAAGAGGCTCATACCGAGGATGTTGGCGAACTGGAGGCGTTGTTCGGCATCGATGAGAAAGAGGGGGTCGTTCAGGGCATTGAGCAGGGCATGGTTTTCGGATTGAAGGGTCGCGCGCTCGGAGAGGTGCTTTTCCTCAAGTCGCCTGATCTCCTCGGATCGATGGGTTTGTTCACGGCAATACCGGATCACCAAAAGACCCAGGGTCACGGCGAGTCCAGCAGAGAGAATGAGAAGAGAGGGAACCATTAATCTGAGGTGCGCAAACAGTAGCCCAATCCTCGCACCGTTTCGACCATGCATGCAAAACCTGCGAGTTTTTGCCTCACTCGTTTCATGTGAGTGTCCAGAGTGCGGCTGTGGGCATCGTCACTGTAGCCCCAGACATGGCGCAGGAGGTCGTGACGGCTTTGGGGTCGGCCGGCACGTTCGGACAAAAAGAGGAGAAGTTTGAACTCGGTGGTGGTGAGTTCGACGGACTGTTCCGCAAGGTAGAACTTCATGTTGTTCTTATCAAAACGAAAGGGGCCGAACTCAAACTGGGCAGTGCCGGGGATCGTCTCGGAGCGTCGTAAGACCGACTTCACCCGGAGAATGAGTTCCTTGGGGCTGAACGGTTTGGTGAGGTAGTCATCCGCCCCGGCTTCGAGGCCTTGAATGCGATCCTCGGTTTGTGCTCGAGCGGTGAGCATGATGACCGGGGTCTTATTGGTTCGGCTGTGGCGGCGCAATTCCTTGAAGAGGGCGAAGCCGTCCAAGCCGGGTAACATGAGATCCAAAAGAATCAGGTCCGGTTTTTCGACCAGGGCTTTCTGGAGGCCAATGAGACCATCATGAGCGACTGCAATCTGGAAACCTGCCCGCTCAAGGTTGAAGGAGACAAGGTCCGCCACGTCTGGTTCATCCTCGACGATCAGGATCTTCTGCATAGGCAGGGTTGAGTTGCAGTCTTCCATGGTGCGTGTGCTCTCTACCACGGTGACCCAATTGTCACACGGATCAAATGCGAGCGGCTATTGGATCCCGTTGTCGAATTTTTCGTGCCAATCACGATAAACTTGGGGCGAAATTTCGGAGGGTTTGATCTCGCTCCGGCCACCCCAAAAGACATTGGTGTAGGATACGGGGATTCCCGCTTCCACGAGGTGGACATCGATGGCGGCCTTGTGTTCGAGGACTTTGTCCTTCTCGGTGCCGTGAACGACGCCCATCACATTCACGTTCCCGAATTGTGGTCCGCCTTCCCGCCAATAGGCGTGGGTCATGCAGTGGTGGCGGCCGACCTCGCGGCCCGCTTCGATCTCCTGTCCTTTCGGAACAGCCCAGTGAAACAGTCCATTGAATCGGGTGACCCGTTTGCCGGTTTCAGATGGTTTGACGTGTTCGAGGAAGGTGGAGAAACGGCCGATGACCTTCTTTTCGTTCAGGGTGCGCGCGACCTTGAAGAAATGCTCAAGACTGACCTTGGCCATCTCCGCGCGGGCAGTCCAAGGATCGGCGCACACCTCCTCAGGCCGCAACTCCTCCTTCATGGCGAGGAGCACGCGCCACTCTTCGTCACTCAGTTGCACCGTGGTGGTAGTCATCATCTCCGCAGGCTCATCGATGCGGGCGCCCGGCTCCAGTCCGCGCCGCCGGATGTGACCTACTCCCAGGGCGAACAGTCCCTTGGCTGGCATAAGCAGAAACTCTTCCGCGCCCACGATGCGCTGCAGGATTTCGCCGTGTTCCTGAAGGGACTCGCCCTGGGGCACCTTTAAGGTGGTCCAGAGTCGATATCCCGATCCTGAGATATCGGAATCCGTGGAGCGGATGACCACGTGGCCGGAGAATGGGTCCTCCTTGGCCATGAATTCGAAGGCGTTGTTGAGTTTCTCTTCCGGAAGTCGCCAGGCCACGAGGGCGCCGTGGGCCAGTTTGGTGGCGAGTAAGGTTTGGCGCACGCGCCGGATGATTCCCGCTTCCAACATTGCGCCAATGCGTTCGAGGACGGTCTCAAGAGGGACGCCTGATTTCTCCGCAATGACGTGGAAGGGTCGTTCCTGAAATCCAGAGACGAGGTCTTCGGAGATTGCGAGAATCTTGGCGTTGATTGGATCGTCGTGTTCAGTGGAGATGCTCATGCGGGAGGGAGTGTTGCGCTGGAACGTAAGGGGAGGGCGGGTTGGGGGTTTGCGTGAATTCTGTGGAATGCTGTGCAGGGATGCTGGATGAGTGGGTCGCTCGAATCAACTTGGGAGAAACTTTTCCCGGACCGCTGCGAGGGCGGTTTCGCGGTCCCCAAGGCGTCCTTCCAATTGCTGTGTTTGTACAAAGTCCAGAATCTTACTGAATGTTGGTCCGGGAGCTAAGCCCATCGCGATCAGGTCGTGTCCAGTGATGAGTGGAGGGGGGATAAGGGGTTCAGCTGCAAATGCTTCTGCCTGTGCTGCGAGAAATTCGAGGTTGTCCAGCATGCCGTGGCTGCTGGTGCAGTCGACGCGGTGAAGCTCAATCTCATCAGGGTAGGTGGGCCGGGCCATGAAGCGCTTGAGCGTGGCAACCCGCATTTGCTGCACATGCATGAAGTTCATGTGATTGCCGACCATCGAAGAGACCTCCTCGATGGTATTGTTGGAATAGCGCAAGCGTCGCAGGATGTCTTCGGTCATGCGCGCGCCAACCCGGTCGTGCCCGTTGTTTCTGATCCTGCCGTTTTCGTCCACCGTGAGAGTGGGCGGCTTTGCGATGTCGTGCAGCATGACCGCGAGGGCGAGTTCGAGGTTGGGATTTTCACGTAGAAGATCGAGCATGATCAGGGTGTGGACATAAACATCACCCTCCGGATGAAACTGCGGTGGTTGCTCGCACCCTTGCAGGGCAAGAAATTCCGGGACGATGTGCTTCATGAGTCCACTGTCGACGAGCAGTTCGAAGCCACGGCGACGAGCGGAGTGCGTGATGATCTTGTCGAACTCGCCTCGAATGCGTTCCGGGCTCACTTTTTTCAACAAGCTGGCATGAGCCTTCATGGCCTCCCAGGTGGCCGGATCGATCTCGAAGCCAGTCCGAATGGCGAAGCGGACTGCACGCAGCAGTCGCAGTGAGTCTTCCTCGAAACGCGCCTTGGGATCTCCGATCGCTCGAATGACCTTCGCCTCCAAGTCGGCCCGTCCCCCGACATGGTCCAGGACCTCGCCGGTCAAGGGGTTCTCGAAGAGCCCATTGATGCTGAAGTCGCGTCGCTTGGCGTCTTCCTCTGCATTGGTGAAAGTGACGCTTTCTGGGTGGCGTCCGTCGAGATATGGGCCGTCGCTGCGAAAGGTGGCGATCTCAAACTGGTGTCCACTCTCGCGGACCAGAATGACGCCGAAGCGAGCCCCCACCTCGTCTCCGCCCGGAAAGAGGGCGAGAATCTCGTTGGGCCGGGCTGAGGTCGCGAGGTCGAAATCCTTGGGGTCTTCTCCCCGCAGGGCGTCCCGGACGCAGCCTCCAGCAAAGAGCGCTAGATGCCCGGCATCGGAGAGACGGCGGGCGACCAGTTCGGCAGCTTGGCGCAGCGTTTGCACGGAGCTTCAAAAGCATAACCACGCGCGGGCACAAATGTTATTTTCGAATTCCTAACGAAAGGGCATACTCTCCTTCGATGGAGGTCATCCTGGGCAACCCGATCTGGTTGGTGTGTGCGTTTGTGATAGGAGCCTGTATTGGCTCCTACCTGAACGTTGTTATTTATCGTTGGCCGCGCGAAAATCTCTCGGTCACCAAGCCCAAGCGCTCGTTCTGCCCGATCTGCAAGAAGGAGATTCTCTGGTATCGCAATTTGCCCATCATCACTTGGGTTGTGCAGCGGGGGAAATGTGGAGAATGTCAGGCTCCCATTCCGTTTCGCTACCTCTTCGTCGAGTTTCTCACCGCGGTTCTCTTCGCGGCTGCGTGGTATGTTTTCGTGACGGATCACACTCCGATTTCTCCGGTTGGGGCGGCCCTGGTCATGGCCTTGGCCGTCCTCCTGATCTGTATTGCCTGTATTGATGCGGACCTCATGGTGGTACCGGTCAACTTTTGTTGGTGGGGAATGGCGGTGGGAGTGGCAGGGGCCGTGATTGATCCAACCCTTGTGACCCTGGCCGGGGAGGCGCCGCAGATGACTTGGTGGAAGGGAGGTCTTGAAGCGCTCTTTGGACTTGCGGCCGGATGGGGTGGACTTGCGGTGGTGGTCTATCTCGGGAAACAACTGATGGGGACCAAGCGGCTGAGTTTTGACGAGGCCCACGAGTGGTATCTGCGCGAGCCGGAGAATGATGAGGAGCAACTTAGCTTTGTAATCAAAGTGCCCAAGAAGGATGCCGAAGATGAATTCGAGGAAGACGTATACGCCTGGGGGGACTTGTTCTTCCGGGATTCCGATCGACTGGAGATTGAAGGGCACGGCATCCTGCTGGACGGCAAACGCACCAAGGCGACCAGTCTCGTGATCAGTCGGGAGAAGGTCAAAATTGGGGAAGAGGAATACGCGATCGAAAAGTTGCGCGCTCTCTCGGGGAAGGTAGAAAAAGTTCTCATTCCGAGAGAAGCGATGGGTGATGGAGATCCGCCCTTGCTGGGATTGATTGGCGCCTTCATTGGCTGGCAGGGAGTGATCTTCGCACTCTTTGCGGCCTGTATATTCGCGATCATGTGGGCGATTCCTGCGCGCATTGGTTTTGGCAGGCAATTGCCCTTCGGTCCCTTCCTCGCGGTTGGGGGGGCGGTTTGGATCTTTGGAGGCTGGATGTTGTGGGAGTGGTACTTCGAGTCGTTGGTGGGCGGGATGAGTATTCCCGTCCCGGAGTTCACGAAGTAGAGTGCGAACTAGGGCGAATGGCGCAAGGTGAGGGCTCTTCCCGATCCCGTGAGGGATTAAATTCCAGGCGTCTCGAAAACTTCTGGAATCTGGGTCAGAGCATGTCGGAGGATGCTGCGACCCCTGCAGGGTCGGGGATTTGCGACGAGTTTGGAGACCCGGGGGGTCGCGTTCTGCTCGATCCCGCGCACCGAGCAGCGACCCATGCGGGTCGGGGTCCCATCTTAACCTGCTACCATTCCTACTAGAGGCAGAGGCGCTTGAAGATCTCATCGAGGGGCATCTGCATCCCGATGTAAAAGTCGCCAAACTCTCCGTATTTCACGGAGACCGGATCGAAACGCATTTCGGAGACAATCTCCTTGATGTCAATGGTGTCTTTGGCGAGGAGAGTGACCCCCCATTCGGCGTCATCGAGGCCGGTGGAGCCGGTGATGAGTTGCAGGATGCGCCCGGAATATTTTCTTCCGGTGGTGGCATGGCCCTTCATCAGGAGGCGGCGCGCATCGTAGTCGAGAGCATACCAGTTGTCGTCGCCCAAGCGGCGTTTGGACATGGGATAGAAGCAAATCGCCGGCCAATCGGGGAGAACGGGATAGAGCCGATGCTGGAGATAGTGCTCCATGCGTTCGGCGAATTCCTCGAGCTTGGCCTCAAACTCCTTGGAACCTTTCTCCAGTCCATCTTCCCCACTGAGAGTTTCTTCGCCGTACTGCTCACTGGTGGTGGTGTACTCTGAACGCTCCGTTTGCGAGAGGTACGAGAACCCGGGATTGAGAACATCAACTCCGAGCGACAGGGTCAGTCGCTTCTCAAAGGCATTGGCGACCTGGAGGTCGGGAGTGAGAAGCATGAAGCCAAGATCTGCCTTTGGAGTGGCCACCGCAAAGGTGAGGAGTTGAGTATCGGTCGTGGTCCGAATCTCCTGAACGAGTTCGGTGAACCGTGTCTTGGCTTCGCGTTGTTCGCTTTCATCGAGCATCTGCCATTGGGAATGATCGATGTGATAAAAGAGATGCATGACGTGCCATCCTTCCCTGGGCACGAGCGGAGAAGCGGGTTCTGACATGATGGTGAATTAGCGGCGCTTGGGGGAAATGCGCATGCGGAGGATCTCTTTAAATTCTGATCCTTTGGCTCGAAGGCCGGGGCCTTCCATCGCGATCAGGTACCAGAGGTGTACCTTCTCGGAGAGATAGTCATTGTAGTCACCGATGTCAACCAAGCCACTGGTGCCGTTGAAGGAAGCGGTCTCACTGCCACTCTTGTCGAAGGAGCCGCCAGAAAAGGCCAACGTCACGGAGTCGCCAACCCGATCGCCTTCAGGATTTTCGAAGAAGAAGCGGAGAGCCCCGGAGCCAGATTGCTTCAGTTCAATATCGGCGGCCGGGATGAACTTGGCGGAAAGGCGAACGCCCAGATCGGTCTCCCGGTTGGGCTTCCGCCAGTAGGTCTCAATCTCGCGAATCACCAGATTGTCACCCTTGACCGGAAAATCGACCTGGTCTGGGGTGCTGGTATTGATGGCGCCAAAAAAGAGGCTGACCGAATAAATGATGACCCCCAAGACGGCGACCCCAAGGGCTCCGAGCCAGAGGACCTCTTTGCGGGTGAAGGATGGAAGGAAGGATTCCGAATCCGGGTCAGGGACGAGAGGAGGGGTGGCCTTCTCAGAAGCAGGCGCCGGTTCGGCGGAAACTCCTTCAGGGGTCATCTCCTCGTCGAGGTCATCATCGAGAGGGTCGTAATCCTCGTCCTCGAGTCCCCCTTCGAGTTCGTCGTTCTCCTGCGGCTCATCCTCGTCAGAGGCCCAAAATTCACGTTCTTCCGGGCCCAATTCGCCTGGGGCGCGTTGTGAGGGCGGGATTTTAGGATCTTTCTTGTCAGAGCTCGGTTCCATCCGGGAGTGGGAAACCTCTAACTCTTTGCCCGGGGCTTGGCTAGCGTCGAATCGCGCCCTTGAGCCGGACCGCGAAAAAGGGGTTGCATCTCGCCCCCGGGTGGGCGAAGCAATGCCCAGTTCCCCGACTAATCCAATGGCAGACCGCGAGGACAAGAATCCCGAAGGCGTAAGCGGCAAGTTTTACGTTGATAGCCAGTGCATCGATTGCGATCTTTGTCGTGAAACGGCCCCAGAGAATTTCAAACGGGAGGAAGACGAGGGCTATTCCTTCGTTTTCAAGCAACCTGAGAACGAGGAAGAGGTAGAGCAGTGCAAGGAGGCCATGGAGGGCTGTCCGGTGGAAGCCATCGGCGAAGACGGCAGCGACTAGACCGGCGCACCCGCCGGAAGGGTCTCTCCAAGGGGGAGACCACCCGCGCCCGCGTGGTGCGAGAGTTTCGAGGGGTGGGGGAACCGCTCGATCTTGAGAAAAACATCTCCAAGGTTGGCGAGTTGCTGGCCGGGGTGATTCAAGATCTTCGCCTGAACGAGGGGATCGAGGAGAGCAGCTTGCGCAGTGCATGGAACGAGGTCGCGGGGGAGTTCATTGCCAAACAGACCGAGCCGGTCTCGTTGCAGGGTGGCGTCCTCACCCTGAGAGTTCTCCAGCCTTCGATGCGCTTTCATCTGGAGCAATCCCGCCTACAGCTTCTTGGTCGTTTGAAGAAACGCCTCGGGGCTCAGACCATTCGCGAGGTGCGCTTGACCATCGGCTAGAAAAAACTCCTCCCAGGATCAGGGCGAGAGCGAGCGTTCAAAATTGGGTGCTTGGGTAATTGATCCATAGAGTATTTTAAAGAGTATGTTTCGCGCACTGATTCTCGACTGGTCCGGCACCCTGGTGGACGACATGGGACCGACCCTGACCGCGACCAATGCGGTTTTCGCAAAGTTCGACAAGCCACCGATGACTTGGGAGGAGTTTCGCGTGAGCTTTCGGCTCCCCTATTCGGAGTGGTACGATGAACAGGTGCCCGGGGTGCCCCTGCAGGAATTGGAGGAGCACTTCCGAACTGCCTTCAAGTCCTCCGAGCATGCAGTGACTCCGCTGGAAGGAACTGCCGAGTTTCTGGAGTGGTGCAGCACAAACGGCATCCGGCTATTTGTGCTGACCAGTATGAATGTCGAAAATTTTGAACAACAGCTGCGCGAGTTCAGTTTTGGCTGCTATTTTGAGGCGACCTACTCAGGAGTCCTTGATAAGCGCGAAGTGATTCACGGGATCCTGGAGGAACACGGATTGAACCCTGCTGAGACCGCCTATGTGGGTGACATGGCGCACGACATCGATACTGCGCATCATGGCGGAGTGACTGCGGTGGGCGTCCTCAGCGGTTACGATCAGAGGCCCCGACTGGTGGCTGCCGGCCCCCATCTTCTGCTCTCGGGCATTAAATCCCTGCACGCCCTCCTCGAGAAATCCCAAGGCTGGGCAGCCTGCGGAAGCGTCGCGAGTTTGGATTTGCAAGACCAAATTTCGATCAAGCGGCTGGCGGTGGATTGTTTCATTGGAGTGCCGGAGGACGAACGGGCCCAGCTCCAGACTCTTTACCTGACCCTCACGATGGTGCCCACCAATCCCTTCGCCTCGCTCCAGGACAACATCGATGAGACCGTTGACTACGATGCGGTGGCCCGAAGAATGAGGGCAGTTGCCACCGAGCGTCCTCGGCGGTTGATTGAAACCCTGGCGGATGATCTTGCGCGCATCGTGGTGGAGGAATTCAATGTTTCCAAGGTGTGGGTGGAAGTCGAGAAGCACATCCTCCCGGACACCGATGCGGTGAGCGTTAGCACCAGCCGGCGCCGGAGTTGGACGGGCGGTTCTTCCCACAGGCCCGTGAGTTAAGCGCCCTCGGATTTGGATCGTTGATAGAACTCCTGTGCAGGAGAGCGGTCCCTATGAAGGGCTCAATTCCCGGCCTCGCCCTTTGCCATGCCTTGTCCTTTGACACCCTTCCGCGGGCGTCTAGGCTGAATGGCAGTCCCACCCTCCATGGCCGAAAACGCGAACGACCCAGATCATGAACTTGTCCGGCGTGCCCAGGAAGGGGTCACCCAGGCATTCGACGAACTTGTCATCAAGTACAGCCGCAAGCTCTACGGCTTGATCTACAACATGACCTCCAATAAGGAGGACACTCACGACCTCTTGCAGGACATTTTCGCGAAGGCCTATCGCTCGTTGCGCCACTTCAAGGGCAAGTCGACCTTCTACACTTGGATCTACTCGATCGCGACCAACATGACTCTGAACTTTCTCAAGAAGCGGCGTCGCCGGAGCGGCTTGAGCCTCGATGACGAGGAATCTGGGCTCCAAAATGACACCTCCTTCGTGGATCGGGGCCATCAGGCGAATCCCAGACGCCAGAGCAACATCCATGAACTTCAAAAAAAATTGAACGAAGCGTTACAAGTCCTGTCAGAAGACCACAGAGCAGTTGTGACCATGTTTGATATCCAGGGAATGCCACATGCCGAGATCAGCAAGATACTTGGGGTCTCGGAAGGGACTGTGCGCTCCCGTCTCTACTATGCCCACCAGCAATTGCAGGGGCATTTGCAGGAATTTTGGGAACAGTAAGTTTTTAAAACTTCGAACATATCCGTCAAATAGTTAAGCGTTCTTTAATAGTTATTCCCAATTTGTGAACAAAGAATTTCCAGAGATTCAAAAACTCCTCGAGATGCGAGGGCAGAGCGCTCCCGGCGACGAGTATTTTGAAGAATTCCTCGATGAGTTTCATCGCCGGCAACGGCAGGATTTGATGAAGCGATCAGCGCGAAGTTTGTTCATGGAGCGGATCGCGGTTTGGATTCGCGAGATGGGATCCGCGAAGTGGATCTACGGCGCGGGAATTGGCTACGCCTTGCTCATGGTGGGCTTTTTTGTCTGGCCGAAAGATACCCAAGCCAAGGATGGGTTGGACCGAGTCTCGTGGGATGTTCCGGAGCAGAAGATTCTTCACTTTGAACCTGCCAAGGAAGACGAGGACGAGAAGCCGAAGCATTCGGAATTTTAAGCTCCGCACTTCTGCGAAGGCGGCTCTGTTTCCTTGTGGACCAGTTTAGTCTTGGGACTTGTTTTACTCGATGAGAAGGATTGTCATTATTCTGGTTCTGTCGTGGGCGTCTGCCTTCAGTTTGCGGGGGCAGGGTACGGTCACCTTTGCGCTCGAGAAGGAAGGTGGAGATCCGGTCAAGGCGCTCAGTGTGCCCCTTGACGGTGGGCGCATTGCGACCGTGGCGGTGGTGGGAACCGACCCTGGAAAAGCTGCTTCGGAAGCGGGGGAAGAGCTCAAGTTGGTAGGACATGATCCCGTGACCCGGTTGACGATTCTGCAGCTGCCAAACAGTGGGGCGAAGGCCGCACCGCGGGGAAGTGCGCTTGGACTGTTGGTAGGAGATGCTGTTTATCTACCCAAGCAAAAGCGGGCCAGTCGAGTGGTGCGTTGGGAGAACACCTTCCGTGGCAAGGTCCTGCCGGTGGCGTTGATTCGGATTCATCATCCCGCGGACAAGCCACCGCTCCCCGGGACGCCGTTGATGAATGCGGAAGGAGAAGTGGTTGCGATTTGTCATGAGGCGGTTCCCAAGTTTGGCAATGGGACCTTTGCTTTGCCGGTAGAGGTCGTGGACCGGATGGAATACGATCTCAGGACCTCCGGGCGGGTGACTCCTTGTTGGATCGGGGTCACGGTCAACGCGGCCAGCGCGGTGCTCTCGGTACAAATGGTGCGGCTCAAGTCTCCCGGTCATGAAGCGGGGGTGCGCAAAGGGGATATCCTTCTCTCGGTGGGGCCGCGGCGAGTGAGCACCTATGCTGAAGCTCGCGACGCCTTCTATTACATGGTGGCCGGAAAGGCGACCAGCCTGACGCTCTTGCGGGGAACGCAGCGCCTCAATCTAAAGGTGATTCCCGCCGTGAATCCTGCCTATGTGATCGAGGAAGAATAGGGGTTCCTTCCTCTCCTCAACTCCCAGCTTTGTTCTTGGATGGGCGTTGGGCCGCCTTTAGGCGGTCTTCTTCGAGGTCTTCCTCGACGATCTCAACTTTGGCCCCATTGGCGGCATAGGCGAGCTGCGAGGTGACCAAGAGCCATCCTTCCGGAAGGTCGTCGCGCACGATGACGTTGTTCTGATCCTCCCAAATGGGGTCGATCTCGGTGCGTTGTATGGTGGAGTCCTTGGGGTTGACCAAGACGATCTCCACTGGGCCACGGAGACTTTCGCGAGGGAGGATAAAAACGTCCTTGAGGACCTGTCCGTCGATCTCTGCGCGGACTGGTTGCCCGATTCGTAAGGAGGGTTTTTGAGAATTCAGACCGTATGGATCCTCTACGCGGGTGATGACAAAGAGTTCGCGTGATGCCTGGCTCAAGGCTCCCTCGGTGCGGACCACCGTGCCTTCCCAAGTATGGGTGCTGTCCGTCGTGAGGGCATCAAAAAGGGTTGCGCCAATCCTGGTTTCAGATTGCTCGGGCAGTTGGAAATACTTCAAGGCCGTCGCGGATAAGGGAAGGCGGATCTCGGCAAATTTGGTGGAGAAAATTTCACCCAGCGAGGAGCCCGGGCTGACCGACTGACCGGGGCCGACCGCGCGATGGAGAACGCAGCCGTCATAGGGAGCGAGGATTTTTGCGCGCACGGCATCGCGTTCGGCCACTCCGAGATCAGCCTGGGTTGCGATCAAGTTGGCATTCGCCTCCTTGAGCTGCGGCTTACGCTTCACGAGATTGCTGGGTTCATCGGTATAGCCAAGATCCTTCCAATCGAGCAGGGCCTGTTCAGCGCGCGCCTCCTCCTGGGCGAGGGCTGCCTCGGCCCGTGCCACCCGGGCTTCCGCACCGGCAACCGCGGCATTGAAATCGGTGGGGTCGAGTTCGAGGAGGACATCGCCTTCGTTGAAGAAGACGCCATCCTCGAAGCGCTCGTCAATCATGTGCACGCGCCCCGAGACGCGAGGAGTCAGAGAGGTAGAGTTGTGCGCGCGGACGACGCCGTTCGAACTGATGATGACCTCGAAATCAGTCCGTCGCAGTTCCATCACGTAAACCTTGGGCAAGTTTCCTTTGCCCCGTTCGCGACGGACGGGTTCCTCCTTGTTCTTGGCCAGACCGCCCATGATAAGCCAGCCACCAGCGAGGGTGAGGAGGGGGATGAGGATGCGTAAGACGATTTTCACTCGAGGCGCAGGAGATTACGTGGGTAGCGGGCTGATTTCTAACGAAAGTTCGCGCGAATGATGCGAAGTTTTGCCCAAATCTTCGTGCAGCGCCCTATTTGAGCACTGTTTCGAAATTCCCCCCCAGAGCGAGATGGAGGTCGAGGCGGTTCTGAATGCGCTGGTTTCGGAGGCGGATGAGGCTGCCGCGGGCATTGACGGCACGTCGTTGAGCCTCAAGAATTTCAAGGACGCTCGAGCCCTCGATTCCCAGGCCCAGGTCACGTTCCGAGGCGGCTTGGGCCTTGCCGGCTTGATCGACTTCGATGAGGAGGAAGGCCTCCTGTTCTCGGAAAGAGCGATCGATCTGCAGAGCGGACTCCACTTCGCGGAAGGCCTGGAGGGCGCTTTGCACGTAGTCATGAATGACGGCCTTGTTGCGTTCGAGGGCCGCGCGCGCCTGAGCAGAGGGAGCGCCTCCCTGGTAAATCGTCTGCGCGATGGAGGACGCGAGGAACCAGGTGAGATAGGCTGGGTCGAGGGCGCGGCGCAGTTGATCGGATCCAGTGCCGCTCGATCCTGTCAGGCGAAGGGAGGGAAGGAGGTTCTTGCGAGCGGCATCGGCGCGGAGGGCGGAAGAATAGATGCGCGCCCGACTGGCTGCGAGATCGGGGCGGCGACTGAGAAGTTCGGAGGGAAGCCCGGCGGGAACCGATGAACGAAGGAGAGGAAGATCCGAGGTGGCCTGCAGTTCACCGGAGGGATAACGGCCGAGGAGAAGTTGCAGGGATCGTGCGGCTTCATCGCGTTGCAGGGTGCGATTTCGCAAATTGCGCTCTGCGCTGGCCACGTTGTTGCGACCGAGTTGCACATCGACGGCTCGGAGGAGGGCTTCTTTCTGGCGGCGGCTGATCAGGGAGAGACTCTTCTTGAAGTCGGTAAGGGTTTTCTCGGCGAGTTCGAGTTGCTGCTGCGACTCGGTGAGACTGACCCACGACTTGGCGGTGTTGATTGCGAGGGATAGCTGTGCACTGCGGAAATCGACAAGAGCCGCTTCGTAATCGGAGCGCGTGGCGTAGTCGAGATCCCGCAATCGACCCCAGACATCAATCTCCCAGGAGGCCGCGAAGGAGAGGCCGTAGGAGTTTGACGAGGCGCCGGGAGCGGGCCCCAGTCCGGCGTAGCTGCGGGAAGTCGATCCACTGGCATTGATGCTGGGGAGGCGGGAAGCGCGGCTGGTGATGGAGCTCTCGCGAATCGACTTCAGTCGATAAGCGGCGGCCTGGAGATTGTTGTTCTTGTGGACAGCCTCGCGGACGAGCGAAGTCATGCGGGGATCGTTGAACTGGGAGAGCCAACCGGTGGAAATCTTTCGATGCTGTCCCTGCGAGGCCTCGTTCCAGAGCGAGGGGACGTCGATTTTGGCCTGCTGTTGCGGGCGGGCCCGCTTCCCCTGTCCCACGCAGCCCGTGAAGAGGAGCGCAGCGAAAAAGTTGGCGATGAGGGGGAGGCGAAGCACGGTTGGAATCTTGGTGGTTCGATCGCAGGATTCAAGTGAGGATCTTCGCACCGGTGCTTTTCAGGAGAGTAAGGCGCAATGGGAGAGAGAGATCCGCAGAAGATCGGGAAGATCGGGTCCTGGGGAAGGGCGCAATCGAGTCATGGAGGAGGGCGAAGAGGTCTCGGACCCGCGAGATCTTTCTCCGCGGCGTGATACGGCGCGAGGACGCGAAAATTACAGCAGAGCCTCTTTCATCGTGGCCAGGGCGTAGTCGCGGTTGAGCTTCGCGATGTTGTCGGCCGGAATCGATTTTGGGCAGACTGCTACGCACTCATACTGGTTCGTGCAGTTGCCGAATCCTTCGGAGTCCATCCTGGCGACCATGCTGAGAACGCGGCGGGTTTTTTCTGGTTCGCCCTGGGGAAGATGATTCAGGTGCGAGGCCTTGGCCGATACGAAGAGCATGGCGCTCGCATTCTTGCAGGCGGCCACGCAGGCGCCGCAGCCAATGCAAGCGGCTGCTTCAAAGGCGAGATCGGCGTCCTGTTTCGGGATGGGAATCGCATTGGCGTCTACTGCGGAGCCGGCCCGTACCGAGATGAAGCCGCCCGCTTCGATGACCCGGTCAAACGCGGTTCGGTCCACGATGAGATCCTTGAGGACGGGAAACGCCTTGGCGTGAAACGGTTCAATCCAGATCGTTTCCCCGTCCTGGAAGTGTCGCATGTGAAGCTGACAGGTCGTGGTCGCGCGCTTGGGACCGTGGGGGATTCCGTTGATGGTGAGCGAGCACATGCCACAGATGCCCTCCCGGCAGTCATGATCAAAGTGGATGGGATCACCACCGTCCGAGATGATGCGCTCGTTGACGATGTCGAGCATCTCGAGAAAGGATGCTTCCTGCGGAATATCTTTCGCATGGTAGGTCTCCATGCGACCGCTCGCCTTGCGGTTCTCCTGGCGCCAGACTTTGAGAGTGAGGTTCATGTTGGGACGGGATGGGGCCTTCAGTTGCTGGTGATTGGGAGGGGGGATCGCTGGATGTTTGACTTCTGGAGAAGGAGGTCTCCCGACAAGAACTGGTGACTCAGGGAGCAATCATCTGTAACTGCGGATGCTGAGTTCGACATTTTCGAATTCGAGGGATTCCTTGGTGAGCGTTGGCTTTTTGCCCGCGGCAGTGTGTTCCCAGGCGCTGACGTGACAGAATTTATGGTCGTGACGTTTGGCTTCTCCGGGTTGGGTAACGCCGTTTTTGACTTCGGGATCATTTGCTGAGAACTGATGCTCGAGACGGAAGTGACCACCGCAGGATTCTTCGCGGTTGAGGGCGTCGTGACAGAGGAGTTCGGCGAATTCGAGGTAGTCCGCCACCCGACCGGCCTTCTCGAGCTCCTGATTGAGATGTTCGCCGGATCCCGGGATGCGGACGTTGCGCCAGAATTCGTCTCGGATCTCCGGTATTCGATCGAGAGCATCCTGGAGGCCTTCCTTGGAACGTTCCATCCCGCACCCGTCCCAAAGGAGGAGTCCGAGTTCGCGGTGAAAGGAATCGACGCTCCGATCTCCGCGGATCTGAAGCATGGACCGGACTCGATCGTTCACTTCATTTTCGCACCGTTTGAATTCGGGGTGCGCGGCGGTAACCGAGCCCGGAGTCTGGGTGGCGAGATAATTTGCAATGGTAGCGGGGAGAACAAAGTAGCCGTCGGCCAGTCCCTGCATGAGGGCGGATGCGCCGAGGCGGTTGGCACCGTGGTCCGAGAAATTTGCTTCGCCCGCGACGTGGAGGCCGGGGACGTTGGACATCAAATTGTAGTCCACCCAGAGGCCGCCCATGGTGTAGTGCACGGCGGGAAAGATCTGCATGGGCGTCTGGTAGGGATTCTCGCCTTTGATCTTCTCGTACATCTGGAAGAGGTTTCCGTAACGCGCAGAAATGGCATCGTGGCCATCGCGTTGGATGGCGTCTCGAAAGTCAAGGAAGACCCCGAGTCCGGTGGGCGCCACTCCGCGTCCTTCATCGCACACTTCCTTGGCCGAGCGCGAAGCGATGTCACGGGGCGAGAGGTTGCCGAAGGAGGGATACTTCCGCTCGAGGTAGTAGTCGCGATTGTCCTCGGCAATGTCGCCTGCCCTCAATTCCCCCGCACGGATCCTTTCCGCGAGTTCTTGGGAGGTTGGGACCCAAATGCGTCCATCATTGCGCAGGGACTCCGACATGAGGGTGAGCTTGGACTGGTAGTTGCCGCTGACCGGAATGCAGGTGGGGTGGATCTGAGTGTAACAGGGATTGGCAAAGGCCGCACCTCGCTTGTGGGCCCGGAAGGCCGCCATGACATTGCAGCCCTTAGCATTGGTGGAGAGATAAAAGACATTGCCGTAGCCGCCGGTGGCGAGGACGACGGCGTCTGCGGCATGGGAGGAGACTTCTCCCGTCACCAGGTTGCGCACAATGATTCCCTTGGCGTGGTCATCGACCACCACGAGATCAAGCATCTCGGTGCGCGGGTACATCTGTACCCCGCCGGTTGCAATTTCCTTGGCGAGGGCCTGGTAGCATCCGAGGAGGAGTTGTTGTCCGGTTTGTCCCCGCGCATAGAAGGTACGTTTCACCTGCGCGCCCCCGAAGGAGCGATTGTCGAGGAGGCCACCGTACTCGCGGGCGAAGGGGACACCTTGCGCGACACATTGATCGATGATGTTGAGAGAAACTTCGGCCAGGCGATGGACGTTGGCCTCCCGAGATCGGAAATCTCCGCCCTTGATCGTATCGTAAAAAAGGCGGAAGACCGAGTCGCCGTCGTTCTGGTAGTTCTTGGCTGCGTTGATTCCGCCCTGCGCTGCGATGGAGTGGGCACGCCGCGGGCTGTCCTGGTAGCAGAAGCACTTCACCTTGTAGCCCAACTCCGAAAGGGTGGCCGCGGCGGCACCTCCGGCAAGTCCGCTTCCGACCACGATGACGGAAAATTTCCGTTTGTTGGCCGGATTGATGAGTTTGGACTCCATCTTGTGCCGAGTCCACTTCTGATTGAGGGGGCCGGAGGGGATGGCGCTGTGGAGGTTGAGAGGCATGGTCTGGGGTCGCAAGATTGGAAGGTCGCAAGCAGAAGAGAAGGTCGCAGCCTAGCTTCCGTAGCCGAAGATCCAGATTGCGATTGGGATGGAGACGAAGCCGAGCCAGATGATGATGGCGTAGGCCCATCCGAGTTTCCCGGAGAGGGCGCTGGTCTTGCTGGAGCGCACACCGAGAGTTTGGAAGACGGAAGCGAATCCGTGCGAGAGGTGCGAACAGAGGAGGGTGACGGCGATGAGGTAGAAGATGGAGGCGGGGGTCCAGGAAAAACCGTCAATCATCATCTTGTAGACATTGTGGACCTTTTCTTGGTGGCCCGGAAGAGTAGTCTGGTAGCTTTCGCCATCGTAATCGTTGCCGACGCGGAGGGTGAAATGGAGAAGGTGATAAATGATAAAGGCGAGGATGGTGAGCCCGCTCCACATCATGCTGCGCGAGGACCTGCTGGCCTGCACCGTGCTCGGATACGCGTAATCCGTTCTGGCGGCGCGGTTGGCGGCCGTCAGTTGGACCGTGAGGATGAGGTGGATGATAAAGGCGGAGAGCAAGCCGAGGCGAGCGAACCAGATGGCGGTCCCGTGACCGAGTTCGTGGAGCCATACTCCGTATTCATTCAGGGCGTCCGGCCCTGCAAAGACGAGAAGGTTGCCGGCGAGGTGTGCGGGGAGAAAGAGGAGGAGAGCGATTCCTGTCAGAGCGACCAGGATTTTCTTGCCGATCGACGAATTCCAAAACGAACCAATCGTGCGGGTGAAAGATTTCATGCGGCGGCGATCGAACAGGGCGCTTGGTTGACAAAACCGCGGAGTGTCGCTTGCATATTAAAGGTGCAAACGACCGCGAGAGGCAAATTAGAAGAAGCCGCGAACGGTTGCCCTGAGGGGTAGCGGGGCCCTCAGGCTCCGGTTAGGGATTTTCCTTGGGCGGGATTGGCGGAACGCGAACGGGGGGCGTGACGGCACTGGGAGTGCCCGGGAGGATGCCGCCTCCGGGAGGGAATCCGTTGGGAAGAGCGGTTGGAGGAGTGCTCCCTTCAGGAGAGGGAGGAGCCTTCGTTTTGACGATTTCGTCGCGGGCCTTGTTGAGGCTACTGATGGAGAACTGAGCGAACTCATAGGTGTGGTTTTCGTAGCCCTTCTCCTGTTCCAATTTGTAGTTCAGATTCTCCTGCTTGGCTGCGAACAACTGGTCCTGGGCCTTGGCTTGTTCCTCGGTTTCATTTTCGTCTTTGGTCCTCGTGGCGGGGAACTTAGCGGCGATTTTGACGGTTCCGATATAATTGGAGGATGGGAGGGGCGGGTTGTCGTCGTCCTCCTTCTCCTCCGGCTTCATGGGAGTGAGATCGAAGGTGTAGGTAAAATTGTCGAAGGTGGTGATGATTGCCTGACGCGCGTTTGCGGAGTCCTTCTTCTTCTCGGCTTCGGCGGGATCGAGGATGTCCTCAAAGCGGAGTTTGCCGAAGAGGGTCTTGAAGGATCCGGTGGTGCCGGTGTCCATTTCCTCGTCCTCCTTGAGGTCGCCGGTGGTAAAGTCGCCCTGATCAGTTTCCCGGGTTACGGACCAAGACTTGAACTCCTTGTCGTTGGGAGCACTGAGCGAGATGCTCTTGATATTTTCGACCTCGAGGAATTTGTAGGAGAGCCAGGCCTTGGGGTTGCTGAGTTGGCCGCGCCGCACTTCGGTGGCGCCGGCGGTGGCCTCACCGGTGCGGCGGGTAAGGGAGCCGAGGATCTTCCAGACTCCCTGGTGGCCTGAGAGACTGCGTAGCACGATGCCGCGGTAGCGCTCACCAGGATTGTCGCCGAATGATTGGCCCAGAATCAGGTTGGCGAAGACCTTCTCGCCGGAGCCCTTCATGGAAATGAGCAAGCCCCGCGGATCAGTGGGGTTTTCCTCGCCCTCGGTCTTGCGTTGTTCCTGGTAGGCTTCGGCCTGCTTCTTGGCGGAAGGAGCAAGCAGTCCCATTTCGGCGTAGTGGCTATCTTCCGAGCGAATCTCAAGGCCTACCCGAAAGAGAGCGATGGAATCTATCAGATGATTGATTTCCTGGATGCTGTCGATGGGGTAATTCTGTCGGTTGGCCACGACCCAGGCCTCGCCATTTTTGCGCAGGACGACTTCGTTCTCCGCATCGGCGATGCGGACCTCTGTGAGGTCGGTAGTGCCAAAGGGATCGATCAGGTTTTCACCGATGAGCTCATTGGTGGGGCTGAAGCGTTGCGGGACGTTCCGCAAGCTCAGGTATGCGAGGAAGGCCGTGACCAGGAGAAGGCCAATGAGAATGGGGAGCGGTATTTTTTTCATTTGGCTGCCGTATTCAATTTGCGAATCAGTCCGACGATGAGTCCGAGGATGACAACGATGGTGGGAGTGAGGAGCATGTTCCACCACTCGTAACGACTGATGGCCGCTTCCACTTCGCGGCGCTGTTCGCGGTCGATCTTGTTTTCCTCCCGTTGGAGGTCTCGTGCTTCGCGGTCCATCTTCTGAATGTTGCGCGCTTTTTCCGGGTCCTGAGCAATCATGAGTCCCTGCTCGGTCTGCTCAAGGCTGAAGAGGTTCATGCGCTCCTTGTCGATCTGCTGACGTTTCTCGCGGATCTTTAGGCGGGGTTTGGCGGCGCGCTTGGCGGCCTGCTCGCGGATGTCATTGATGACGGTGAAGTTGCGGCTGGTCGAGTCCCGGCCCCGGATGTTTGCGAGGTCTTCTTCCCCCGCGAGGGTTTCCACGAGGTTTAGGATAAAGGCGATGTTATCGTGATCGCGAGCTGCGCCGGCCTCGGGATTTCCAAGGAAGAAGTCGAAGAGCATGTCCACATCGGAAATGATGGCGAGGGAACCTTCCTTGGTGCCAACCTTGAGGTGATGATCTTCTTCCTTCTCTTCCTCTAAGGGAATCTCAGTGGGTGGGTCGACAGTGGGCGGGTCGACAGTGGGTGGGTCGACAGTGGGCGGGTCGACAGTGGGTGGGTCGACAGTGGG
>JAPKFB010000036.1 GCA_028821775.1 Roseibacillus sp. | reverse complement strand
TGAGGAGGATGTCTATAGTGTCACGCTGAAGGATGTCCCCGCTGGCACCACCGCTTTGCGCCTCGAGGTGCTGGCTACCGACGAGACGAAACAGGTCTATCTGTCGACTGCTATCCAGAAAAGTTTTTCCGCAAACATCGCGCGATCAACGGACGTCCGACCGCGCGCGCAGTTCGTGCGCATCAACTTCCCTGGCGACCAACAACGCTACCTGCACCTCGCCGAAGTGCAGGTGTTTAGCGCTGGCAAGAACATTGCCATCGGCGGTGCCGCCCGTCAGAGCAGCACCTATATCGAAGCCGTTGCCGATCGCGCCATCGATGGCAATACCCACGGGCTGTATGGCGGAAATTCGGTCGCCCACGCAGCGCTCAGCGCCAACCCGTGGTGGGAGGTCGATTTGAAGAACGCCCATCCGATCGACAGCATCGTCATCTGGAACCGGACGGATGCCGGAACTCAGAAAAGAATCATGCCCTACCACATCACGCTTTTCGACCAACAGCGGAAAGTCGTCTGGGACCAGCGGCGTGAGGATTTCCCAAACCCGAGCCAGACGATTGTGCCCAAGCTCGGGAGCCTGGCGATCGCTGCCGCATTTCAGAGCTCGCCCACCACAGGAACGCAGGCACCGGTCTTCGTTTTGGACGAAGCGCTAACCTTGGATTCAGGCACCCCGCTCCAGATTGCGTTCGGGGAGGCGGGGATGGACGAGGCGATCCTGAACGCCACCCTGTCGAGCAAGGGGAATAAGGTACGCCCGGGCGGCCTGCCAGAACTTCTGGCAGCGTCCCTGCACGGGTCACCGCATGTCAATATCGCCGCGCCCAACGGGACCTACACATTGCAACTCTTGCTCTACGAGGGATGGCGATCGCGGTCAGCAGACATCGTGATCGAGGGAAAGACGGTTCGCGAAAAATATGACATGTTCAAAGAGCAAGGAGCAAACTTCCGCAACGGAAGCCTGCTCCGCCACACCTTTGCGCTCACCGACGGCAACATCGACATCGAAATCAAGGGCCCCCTCCATCTCGGCGGATTGATTCTATCGAAAGGGGAGGGTGAGGGATCGACATCGACCTCCATCGTGAAGGCCGAAGCAGATATCGATCTTCGCAATGTCCTCAAGGCGATCAATTTCGGAGATAGCGTCAACTTGAGTATCGGCGGGATCGAATTTGCTGCGGCAAGGGTGAACGCCACCGTCGATGGCGTCAGCAACAGCGCGGTGGGAGATGTCTATGCCGGAGAGCACGCGCAACAACTTCCCCGGGAGGAGACGCCGATGCCTTCATTGAAACGTGTTCGCATCCTGGCAACCACCTCCTCATTCCCGGACGGCTTCGGCGAACTGCCCGAGGAGATCCGATCAATTGCTATGCTTCAATCGTCGGCACGTGACGCGAAACAGGCCGGGCAGTTGGCCGCTTACTACCGCACCATCGCGCCGGAATTAGAGGAGACCCGCAGTCGTTTGTTGATGGCTCGTAACCAACACGGAGCGATCAAGCCGGTGACACACGTGCCGATCATGCGCGAGCTGCCCGCCGCCGCCCAGCGTCCGACCTATATCCAGATTCGCGGCAGCTTCATGAACCTCGGGGATAAGGTTTCGCGCGGCACGCCCCAGACCATGCATCCGTTCCCCGAGGGCTACCCCAACAACCGGCTCGGCTTGGCTCGCTGGCTGGTCGCGCGGGACAACCCGCTGACCGCACGCGTCACGGTGAACCGTTACTGGGATGAGCTCTTTGGACAGGGGATCGTCCGCACCGTCGAAGACTTCGGCAGCCAGGGGGAACAGCCGTCTCACCCCGAGTTGCTGGACTGGCTGGCGAGCGATTTTATGGAGGGTGGATGGGACGTGAAGGAGCTGCTGAAATCCATGGTCATGTCAGCCACCTACCGACAGGCCGCGACGGTGGCACCCGAGTTGGTGGAGCGTGATCCGGAGAACCGCCTGTTGGCGCGCGGGCCAAACTTCCGCCTGTCTGCGGAGATGGTCCGCGATCAGTCCCTGGCTGCTAGCGGTCTGCTAGCCCGGAAGATGTACGGACCACCCGCCCAGCCGCCACAGCCGCGCCTCGGCCTGAAGGCCGCGTTCGGCGTGTCCATCGACTGGACAGACAGCACCGGTGAAGATCGCTACCGGCGCGCTGTCTACACGCGCTGGCAGCGCAGCACGCCCTACCCGTCGTTGGCCGAGTTCGATAGCCCGAGCCGCGTCGTTTCGACCAGCCGCCGGATACGCACGAATACGCCGTTGCAAGTCCTAGTCACCTTGAACGATCCGGTCTACATCGAAGCCGCGCAGGCGCTCGGGCGCAAGATGTCAGCTGCGGCTGGGGACCTGTCCGCCAAAGTGCGGTCCGGTTTTCGCCAGTGTCTTTCCCGACCGCCGACGGATGAGGAAATGGAGCGTCTGAAGGCGCTCTTTATGCAGTGCAAGACCGTGTTCTCCGAGTCACCGGAGGATGCCAAAACGATGGCCACCGACCCGCTCGGGCCCGCACCCGAGGGCGCGGACGTCGCCGAGCTGGCAGCTTGGACTGTCGTCAGCAACGTCCTGCTCAACACCGACGAATTCCTGATGAAACCTTAAACGACAACCACTAGATTACTACGATGCACCCCGACCTCGAATCCTTACAGAACACCACGCGCCGGCACTTCCTGAAAAGCTGTCCGATCGGACTCGCGGGAATGTTCCTCGGCGCATCCGGTGCCTCAAGGGCATTCGGCGCAGATGACATCGCCAATCCGCTCGCGCAAAAGACTCCCCATTTTCCCGCGCGCGCCAAGAACGTGATCTACCTGCACATGGCCGGATCGCCGTCGAATTTGGACATGCTGGATTACAAGCCAGAGCTGGTGAAGTTCAATGCCAAGCCTTGTCCCGACGAGTTCATCAAAGGGAAGAAGTTCGCCTTCACCAGCGGCGTCCCGAACTTGATGGGCTCGCCGAGAACCTTCAAACAATACGGTGAGAGCGGACAGTGGGTATCCGATGTCATGCCACATCTCGGCGGTGTAGTTGATAAGTTGAGCATCATCCACTCGATGACCACCGACGAGTTCAACCACGCCCCAGCCCAGCTTTTGTTGTATACCGGATCGGCAAGGCAGGGGCGCCCATCGATGGGATCGTGGGTCACCTATGGCTTGGGCACGGGCAATGAAAACCTGCCGGGATTCATTGTTTTAAACTCCGGCGGCAGCAACCCGAGCGCGGGAAAGAATGCATTCGGGAGCGGCTTCCTGCCGACCGTCTATCAAGGCGTGCAGTGCCGGTCTAAAGGCGACCCGGTGCTCTACGTCTCGAACCCGAAGGGCATGGCCCGCGATACGCGGCGCCTGAGCCTCGATGCCTTGCGCGATCTGAATGAGATCCAGGCTGCGAAGATCGGCAACCCGGAGACCCGGACGCGCATCGCGCAGGGCGAACTGGCCTTCCGGATGCAGACCAGCGTCCCCGGCGTGATGGACATTTCCCAAGAGCCCCGCCACATGCTCGACGCCTACGGAGCCGAGCCCGGGACCGCGAGTTTCGCCAACAACTGCCTGCTGGCGCGGCGGCTGGTCGAGCAGGGTGTCCGCTTTGTGCAACTGTTCGACTGGGGTTGGGACATGCACGGCGTGAACGAGGAGCTCGGATTGGGTAGCGGGCTCACCAACAAGGGGCGCCAGACCGATAAGCCCATCGTCGCGCTCATCAAAGACCTTGAGCTGCGCGGGCTGCTCGACGAAACGCTCATCGTCTGGGGCGGCGAGTTCGGGCGCACCCCGTTCCGCGAGGGGCGAACCGCAAACAATGCGATGCTGGGGCGCGACCACTACCCGGATTGTTTCAGCATGTTCATGTGCGGCGGCGGCAGCAAGCCGGGACCGTACGGGGAGACCGATGATCTCGGCTTCGGCGTCGTTAAAGATAAAGTCCACATACACGACCTCCAGGCCACCATCCTGCAGTTGCTCGGATTCGACCACACGAAGCTGACCTACCGATTCCAGGGACGAGACTATCGTCTGACGGACGTGCATGGTCGTGTCGTGGATGGTGTCATTGGTTGATGCAGGTCTCGCCAGCAACTGGGCTAAGAGCATCTTAATTGAGCGCATACCGATATGGAAAAGAAAACTTCAACATGACAAACAACAGAGCGACGGTGGTGCTTGCAACCCTGTCCATTGCACTTTTTGTAACGGCCAGAGTTTCTTGTGGCGCGCCAGTGGTGGAGAAGTCATTTTTCAACGGAAAGGATCTGACGGGCTGGGAAGGTGGAAAGAAGTATTGGTCGGTAGAAGATGGTGTGATTGTTGCATCGTCCGACAAACCCATTCCGGGACATCAGTTACTGTGGTCGACGGTAGAGGTGAAGGACTTCTATCTTTCAGTGGATATGAAGCTAACGCCAGCCACAATCGACGGCGGTATCCAGTTTCGCTCAAAGTGGAGCGGGGACCGCAACCATGCGATCGGTTACCAGGCAGACGTTGGACATGCCAAGGGGCACGGCAATCTGTGGGGTAGGCTATACGATATGCGGGGGCGGGGTATTCTTGACTGGAACACACACGGTGCCTCGGTGGTTAAGCCTGGCGACTGGAATCGTTACGAGATTCTTGCCGTTGGGCATCGCATCTGGACCGCGATCAACGGCACGCTTTGTACGGCATTCGAAGATCCTAAGGGCGAGCTGTCTGGTAAGATTGCGTTGCAGTTCAATCAGGCGCCGCCACATATGGTGCAGTATCGCAACCTGGGGTTAACACATTCACCGAAGATCACGCTGGCGGGATTGAATGAGCAACAGCTCGTCGAGCGGCTCAACAAGACGACCGCAAAGACTGCAAAGACTGCAAAGACTGCAAAGACTGCAAAGAAGCCTCGGAATGCTTCACAACTCACGATGGCGGACGGCGTGGAAGCGACTCTCTTCGCTACCGAGTCGCAGTTGTTCAACCCGGCGAGTATCGATGTCGATCACCGCGGTCGGGTCTGGGTCTGCGAGACGGTGAACTATCGCAAGAAGCTGAACCCCGGGGGAGATCGCATCCAGATCCTCGAGGACACCGACGGGGACGGGAGAGTGGACTCGGAGAAAACGTTCTACCAGGGGACCGACATCGATGGCGGGCACGGCGTCTGCGTGCTCGGCAACCAGGTGATCGTCGCCGTGTCGGACCGGATCCTGCTGCTGACCGATACCGATGGCGACGACGTGGCAGACGAAAAGAAGCTAATTTTCAAAGGCAAGGTAATAAATCCGTTGCACGGGCAGCACGATCACGCGATCCACGCGGTGATGTTCGGTCCGGATGGCCGCCTCTATTTCAACTTCGGAAATTTCAATGCGGAGCTGCGCCGCGAGGACGGCACGCTGGTGACGGATCGCTTCGGTCAACCGGTGGACGGCAGCCGCAAGCCATACATGGACGGCATGGTGATCCGCTGTGAGACCGACTTCAGCGATGTCGAAGTCCTCGGCTATAATTTCAGGAACAACTGGGAGGTCACGGTCGACTCCTTCGGCTCGATGTGGCAGTCGGACAACGACAACGGGTCGAGTTCGTGCCGGGTCAACTTCGTGATGGAGTACGGTAACTATGGCTACCGCGACGAGGTTACGGGTCTCGGCTATCAGAGTCCGCGCACCAACATGTCGGCGAAGATGTCCGAGAGCATGTGGCACCAGAACGATCCGGGCGTCGTGCCGAACCTACTCATCACCGGTTCCGGCGCACCGACTGGTATCCTGGTCTATGAGGGTGATCTTTTACCAGAGCCGTTCCGTGGCCAGATGATCCACGCCGAGCCGGGGCGCAACGTCGTCTGGGCCTTCCCGATCGAGAAGAGCGGCGCTGGCTACACCGCGAAAATCAACAACCTCGCCCACAGTGAAACCGACAAGAACTACCGCCCGTCGGATGTCTCGGTCGCGCCTGATGGCTCGCTGATCATCGCCGATTGGTACGATCCGGTCGACTGTTGCCATCGTACCATCGACGACACCGGCCGCCTGTTCCGCGTCGCCCCGCCGGGACACGTTTACACGGTGCCCAAGTTCGACTTCGAGACGCCCGCCGGCGCTGTGCAAGCCTTGCGCAACCCCAACCTCTCCGCCCGCCACCTGGCCTGGAACGCTTTAGAAAAAATGGGGCCCAAGGCCCGGCCAGCTCTCGCTGCGATGGCGAAAGATCCGAATCCGCGCTTCCGCGCACGGGCGCTCTGGCTGCTCGCCGAGATCGACGGCGACCCGCAGGCGGCGATCGATCTGGCAGCGCAGGATAGCGTGGATGACGTTCGTTCGCTGGCGCTGCGGATAGCCCGGCGGCATCGTGTGCCGGTCGAGCCAGTGGTTGCCACCCTCCTCCGGGATCCATCCGCGCTGGTCCGGCGCGAATGCGCCGTCTCCCTGCACCGGCTAACGAGTGCGGACGCGACACGGCTTTGGGTAGAACTTGCCCAGCAGCACGACGGCAAGGATCGTTGGTATCTGGAGGCGCTCGGGATTGGCGAACACAAGAACGAGAGCCCCTGTTTCGAGGCCTGGCTGAAGGCCGTCGGCGACGATTGGAACACCCCTGCCGGCCGCGATATCATCTGGCGTTCGCGTGCGCCCGCAGCCGCCGGATACCTCGCGCGCTTGCTGGTCTCCGCAGACCTGCCAGAATCCGAAGCGCCGCGCCTGGTACGGGCGCTCGATTTTCACAATGGCGATGCCAAGCAGGCAGCGTTGGTCTCCATTCTCGCAGCCAGTTCCGAGGGGCGCCAATGGATCTTTATCGAGGCCTACCGCCGCATCGACGCAGCCGCACTCGCCGCCCGCCCCGATCTGGTGGAGCAAGTAAAAGCCGCGATTCCACACAGCAAGGGAACGACCATCTTCGTTGATCTCGTGGCAAAATATGATCGCCGCGACCTGGCGGAGGATCTGCTCGACATGGTGCGGACCGATCCTGTAAATCCACCGGGAATCCGTGCGCTCCAGCAGCTGTTGGCGTTCGGCGAACAGCAACGCGTCACCGAGGCCTTGGCCAAACCCGATCAATCGTCGACCTTCATCGATGCGCTCGGCCTCGCCGGCGGCAAGGATTCGATCGCCCTGCTCAGACAGCTCACCGAGGACCCATCACGGCCGCTGGCGGTCAGGATTCTAGCGGTCGCAGCCATGGCGAAAAGTCCAGCCGGAGGTAGTGAACTCATGGGAATCATCCAGGCAGAAACGCTCTCCGAGGACTTGCTTGCGCCAGCGGTGCGAGGCCTTCTTCTTTCGCCAGCACCAGCAGCCCGGGCATTCGCTGAGGCAAAACAGAAGCTCTTGGCCCCGGAAGGAGGCGAGCGCTGGCCACTGGGAAAACTACTCTCCGCCAAAGCTACTCCCGCTCGCGGCAAGGTGACATTCACCAAAGCGGGCTGCATCGCCTGTCACGTCGTGGGTGGCAAAGGCATCCAGTTTGGTCCAGAGCTAAGCGAGATTGGCAGCAAGCTGGACCGCGCCAACATGATCTCAGCGATCCTCGAACCGAACCAGACCATTTCGCTCGGCTACGAAGGTCTTACCGTCGAACTGAAGGACGGCACGCAGCTCATCGGCTTTGTCTCCGGCGAAAGCGAGACGACTCTGAGCCTGCGAACCATCGGAGGTTTGCAGAGGGACATCGAAGTTTCACAGATCAAAACTCGCAAGCCGATGGAGATATCCCTGATGCCAGCCGGGCTCGATGCGGCGATCTCATCGCAGGAACTCGTCGACCTGGTCGCTTGGTTAGGGACACTCAAGATCCAGCCCAAAGGAGAGCTCGACGAGAAATTTTTCGACGGCGAGAGCCTCGCTGGCTGGTCCGGGAACAAGGAGTTCTGGTCGGTGGGAGACGGGGCGATCATCGGGAAATACAATACGCCAGTGGCGAACAACGAATACATCTGGTCGGATGTTCTGGTGCGGAATTTCCATCTTGCGGTGGATGTCAAACTCACGCCCGATGACCGCAACGCGGGAATCCAATTCCGCTCGAAGAACAACGGACACGGGCACGCTTACGGTTACCAGGCCGATGTGGGCGCCGGGTTTTGGGGGAAGCTCTACCACGAAGGCGGGCGTGGCAAGTTGGACTGGAACGACAACGCCAACAAAGCGGTGAAACCAAATGAGTGGAACCGCTACGAGATCCTAGCCGTCGGAGACCGCATCTGGACCGCGATCAACGGTACCGTATGCGTCGCGATCCAGGATCCCGCCGGGGAGAAGTCCGGACATATCGCGCTACAGATTCATGGTGGCCCGGCCCAGACCGTGCACTACCGCAATCCGACACTGACGCACAATCCGCCGATCAAGCTGGCGGGGATGGACGAGGCCACCTTGAACGCCACCCTGCCGAGCAAGGGGAAAAACGTACGCCTGGGCGGCCTGCCAGAACTTCTAGCAGCGTCTCTGCACGGGTCACCGCATGTCAATATCGACGCGCCCAACGGGACCTACACATTGCAACTCTTGCTCTACGAGGGATGGCGATCGCGGTCAGCAGACATCGTGATCGAGGGAAAGACGGTTCGCGAAAAATATGACATGTTCAAAGAGCAAGGAGCAAACTTCCGCAACGGAAGCCTGCTCCGCCACACCTTTGCGCTCACCGACGGCAACATCGACATCGAAATCAAGGGCCCCCTCCATCTCGGCGGATTGATTCTATCGAAAGGGGAGGGTGAGGGATCGACATCGACCTCCATCGTGAAGACCGAATCAGATATCGACCTTCGCAATATCCTCAAGGCGATCAATTTCGGAGATAGCGTCAACTTGGGCATCGGCGAGATCGAATTCGCTGCGGCCAGAGCCAACACCACGGTCGATGGCGTCACCAACAGCGCGGCGGGAGATGTCTATGCCGGAGAGTTCGCGCAACAACTTCCCCGGATCGATTGAGAGAGATTCAAGCCACTGTCGATGGAGCCCGCCAGTCAGGAGACCGGTAGGCGGTTAGCGCAGGAGGTGAGGCCGCCAGATATCGCGCACTGCAATGGGCTCAAGGAGCGCTTCGAGAAGCAGGGGAAGACTTTCTATGCCGTCATAGGCGGAGACTTCAACAGCGACCCAACCAGTGAGAAGTGGGCCGAAGACGATACCCTGCGCATGATGCAGGATGCGGGGTTCAGGTGGGCGGGTCAGGGGGTGGAACGCGAAGAGCTGATCAGTTGGCTAACCGACGGTCGTTACCCTGATGCCGTGTTCGACCACCTGATGGTCATGGCTCCTGACGGGTATGAGATTTCGCAGTCGTCCACCCACAAGACGGACCGGACCGTGTCGGATCATCGGGCGGTGGTTCTTGAGCTAACTGGCTTGTGATTGGGAAAGTGCTAGGGCGCGAGCGCTGGGAGGGGCTGGTGGCGGCTCTACGGGCCAAATTGGAGACGAAAGGCTCCCATCACCTGAGTCGAGGTTGTAGTCATGAAGAACCGTCCGAGACTGAGGTCCAGCGCTTTACACGCCCCCGTAACATCTTGCATAATTCGGGCACCTATTGGGCACCACCCAAATCAGCACTTGTTAGGAAATTCCCATAACCCGTTGATTGTTATGGAGCCAATGGTCGGATTCGAACCGACGACCTGATCATTACGAATGACCTGCTCTACCCCTGAGCTACATTGGCTAAGTGACTTGAGAAAGACGACGCCTGCTAGAGTCTCCGAGACTGCCCAATAACTGCCTCAAAAAAACTTCCTTTCGGCGCGGCGGTTTACCCCGGTTGCACCTCCCGCGCAAGCCCTCAACACGTGCAGACCGAATCCTCTTCGTAGGAACCCTCTAGCCCAAGTGGCGCAAGGATAAGATGGGCCCTCGATCCCGGAGGGGTCGCAGCATCCTAAGACATGCCCTCAGCTTGAACCCAGGAGTATCTCGAAACTCCTTAATCTTGATCCTCCCGGGATCGGGAAGGGCCTAATCCATACGCCATTCACCCGGCCTCACTGAAGTAGGGTGCCGGTTCGAAGAGGATGGTAGCGGCGGAGAGAGGGAACGCAGAGGCGAGGAGAGCTGAGTGCACCCACCATCGTCCCGACGGTGTTCAACGTGAGATCAAGCAGGCTCGAAGTTCGGGAGGTCATCCAGGCTTGCAGAGTCTCGATGAGCAGGCTCAGCAGGAGGCCCACCAAGGCCTTCAGCCGTAAGACCGCACGCTCTGGATCCACCCAGCAAGCCACCCGAGGTTTGCGCCCGGAGTATCCATAGTCATCACCCTGGAGCGCGATGATCTCATCCTTCCATTGTCCGAGCACGAGATGGGAGCGTTCATCTCCGGCCTCAAGCTCGACAATGAACTGAAACCTCTTCCCAAAGGACTCATGAATCCGCAAGGCGAGTTCGAGGGTCAACCCCTCTTCCCTCGAGAATCCGGCAGCGGAAAACACCGTCTCGGTGTAGGCAATCCCCTGCCCCCGAAAGCTCAATCCCGGAGGGTCTTCCTGCCACTCGACGTCATTGCGGAAGGTCAAACCCCTGAAGCCCCCACAAGAACGGGGCGCTTCGGAAAAGCGTGCCAAGAGCCCTTCTCATTATCCCCCACAAGCCTTCCGAATCGCCTTTACCAAGCTTTCGATGTCACTGCGCGCAGCCTCGATCACCGGCTCCTGTCCCGCCGCGCGCAAGGCCTTGCTCGTCACTGGTCCGATGCTGGCAGCCTGACAACCATCAGGCCAGGTAAGCCCGAGCTTGAAAAAATTTTCCACCGTCGAGGCACTGGTAAAGGTCACCACCTCAGCGCCCTCCTCCTTGAGGAGTTCCACCGCCCCGGTTGGATCGTCGGTTTCCGGCACGGTGCGATAGGCAATGCATTTGTCAACAATGGCACCCTGTTTCATAAGCTCATCAAAGATCACGTCGCGGGTCTCCTCCGCCTTCACCCACAGCACGGTTTGGCTTTCGATATGTTCCTTCTTGAAGGCCTTGACCAATCCCTCGGCCACGAACTTTTCCGGAAGGAGGTCCGTCGTGAATCGATACTCCGCAATCTTCTTCGCGGTGCTCGGTCCGATCGCCGCAATGCGCGGCTTTCCAAAACTCCGCGCATCACTGTAGGCCGAATAGAAGGCTTCGAAAAACTTCTCCACTCCATTCGGACTGGTAAAGACAACCCAATCGTAGGTGTGGACGTCCGCCACGAGCTGCGCAAACTCATCAGGATACACCGGAGGGTCCACCCTGATCGTTGGCAACTCGACAACATCCGCCCCGAGTTCCAGCAACCGCGCGCTCAGTTCCCCCGCTTGCTCCCGCGTCCGCGTCACCACGATGCGCTTACCGAACAAGGGGCGCTTCTCGAACCAATTGATCTTGGCCCGCTCCTTGACCACGTTACCGATCACTGCCACCGCCGGGGAGGTGAATCCCTTCTTCTCCACGAGCGTGGCAATCGTTTCCAGCGTCCCCTCGATCGTCCACTGCCGTCCCGTTGTGGCCCAACGAACCAAGGCAATCGGTGTCTCTTTATCCGCTCCGTGTTCCATCAAGGCGGCCGTGATGTCGGGCAGGCGCGATACGCCCATCAGGAACACCTTGGTCCCGTCCGCTTCCGCCAGCTTTCTGTAGTCGAGGCTCGTCTCGTCCTTGGTCGGGTCTTCGTGACCGGTGAAGAGAGTGAGCTGCGAGCAGTGATCGCGATGGGTGACCGGTATCCCGGCATAGGCCGCCCCGCCGATCGCCGAGGAAATCCCGGGCACAATTTCAAAGGGCACTCCGGCCTCGGCCAATTCGGCGGCCTCTTCGCCACCCCGACCAAAAATCATGGGATCCCCGCCCTTCAGACGCACCACGATCTTGCCCTCCTGCGCCTTCTCCACGATCAGCGCATTGATTCCCTCCTGCGGGATGGCGTGCTCCTTGGCACGCTTGCCTGCGTAGATTTTCTCACAGCCCTCCGGGACCCAGCGCAAAAACACCCCGCTGCTCAACGCATCGTAGATCAGCACATCTGCCTTCTCGAGACACTCCCGCCCCTTCACGGTGATCAATCCGGGATCTCCGGGGCCGGCGCCCACAAGGTAACACTTTCCTGTCATGATGTTCTTCGCAAAAGATTCTCCACCAACTGCTGCGCCAAGGTCTCGGGCTCGCCACGCGGACCTTCCGCCTCGGCCCCCAAGGGATCCTCCTCCCCGTCTTCAAAGACCAGGACTCGCATCGCAAGGGTTTCTTTTTTGACCCGGCTGAGCACCCCGACGGGCGTATCGCATCCCGCTCCCAGCAACTCCAGGAACTTCCGCTCCAAGGTCACCGCTTCGAGGGTCTCCTGGTCATTCAAGGCCTCCAGCAATCCGGCCAGGCCCTCATCACCGGCCCGAATCTCAAGCGCCACCGCCCCCTGACCCGCGGCGGGAAGAAACTCTTCGGGGCACAAGACTTCGGCCGGAGCAGATCTGCCCTCGCTGATCACCACTCCCTCCTCCAACAATCCCAGCCTCACCAGGCCCGCTTCTGCCAGCAAAATGGCACTCAACTCGCTGGCGTGGAGCTTTCTGATTCTTGTCGGCACGTTGCCACGGATGTCCGCGACCTTCAAATCAGGGCGCAACCACTGCAAAATCCTCTGCCGCCGCACCGAGCTTGTCGCCACCGTGGCGCCTTCCGGCAAGCCCTTCAATCCGCCTCCCCCTTTTGTAATGAGGACATCGGAAATCGGAGCTCGCGGAAGTACCGCCCCAATCGCAAAGCCCTCCTCGAGCGCGCTCGGCATATCCTTCAGGCTGTGTACCGCCAAGTCGATCTCGCCTCCCTCCAAGGCCAGTTCGAGCTCCTTGATGAAAACGCCCTTGTCGAGATGGCCCTCCGCCTGCGCCACCTCGCTGAGGGGAACATCGATGCGTCGATCACCCGTGGTCTTGATGATCTTGCGCACGATCTCCAGTGCGGGATGGGCCTCCCGCAGCGCCCTCTCCGTCATCTCAGCCTGCGCGAGAGCGAGCGCACTGCCCCGCGTTCCCAACACGATCTTTCTTTGCTCAGCGCTCACGGTCAAAACAATCCACTCTTGGCGAGCTCCTGGTCAATGATCCTCTCACAAACTGCAATTTGTTCCGAGCGCCGGCCCTTCGCATCGGCCGCAATCTCCTGGAGGGCGTCGATGTCATAAAGGTAGACTTCCTCGATCTCCCCCACCGCAGGATCGATGTCTCGGGGCACTGCAATATCGATCAGGAACAGGGGGCGGTAGCGCCTCTTCCGCCGCACGGCCTCCACATGCGAACGATCCATCACCGCGTGCGGGGCCCCGGTTGAGGAAATCACCACGTCCACCTCCTTGAGCACCCCCTCCCAGTCGTCAAAGCGCACCGCCTGGCCGCCGAGTTCTTTGGCCAACTCCTCGGCCCGATCGAACGAGCGGTTGGTCACAAAGATGCTCCTCGCTCCCCGCGAGAGCAGACTCTGTGCAGTCGTGCGACTCATCTCGCCGGCCCCGATCACCATCACGCGACTATTCCGCAGGTGCCCAAAGATTTTCTCGGCGAGATCGACTGCCACACTTCCGACCGAGGTTTGCCCTTCCTGGATTCCGGTGTGGGTGCGTACTTTCTTCCCGACCCCGAAGGCCTTTTGAAAGAGCTTGTTCAAGGTGCGCGAGGTGCTGCCGCTTTCCAAAGCGGCCTGATAGGCCTTCTTCACCTGGCCAAAGATCTCGGTTTCTCCCAAGACCATCGAATCGAGCCCCGAGACCACCCGGCACACGTGACGCGCGGCTTCGATCCGCTCGATCTCATACAGGTGCTCGGCATGCAGTTCATCCCCGGCATGAGTCTGCAAAAACATTCGCAATTGTTCTCGCGCGGTCCGGCAGTCCTCGGCGGCGGCATAGTATTCCGTGCGATTGCACGTCGAGAGCACCACCCCTTCCTCGATCCCTTCCAACTCACGAATTCGGACAGACTCTTCGCCCAACTTCCCCTCAGACACAGCAAAGCGCTCCCGCACCTCCACGGGCGCGGTATGGTGATTGATCCCAACGCAAACGATGTCCATTACACAAAGGCAAACACGAGCAGGGAGAGAACGAACACACTCATCACGCTGATCGATAAACGACGCGGCGTGATCCCCCTCCAAAAGTGCAGGACCAGGACCACGAGGTAGGCACCCCAGGTCCCCACGGCCGCCAGCAAGTGAGCCCAGCTGTCGTTGCGCTCCATCATGAAGGCGGCGAAGATCCCGACCGTGAGAATGCCGGTCCCGAGCACGGTCAGACGCACCACCGAATCCACCAACGAGCGCACGGGAGGCAGGCTCTTGAAGAGCCCCGAGCCAAACTCGTGATCCTTGAGTTTCTTGTTCAAGACCAGGAACATCAAGGCGGCCACCGATCCCAGCGCGAAGGAGCCGTATGAAAGGACCGAAAAGGCCGCATGCGTTTCCCCCCAGGCATCCACCTGATGAACCTTCTCCGGCGCGGATTCCAGCATTCCCGGCGCGAGCGCGAACACCTGGAAGATCACCACCACCGGCGCGGTGAACATTCCCAGCAGCGAGAGCCGGTAGGTCGATCCCACCACAAGGTAAAACAAGACCAGGGACCAGGCCAGGAAGGCAAGGATTTCTCCGTAGTCACCGAGCGGACATTTGCCCCGCAATTCACCCCGGACCCAGAGCACTCCCAGTTGGCAGAGGAAGGCCCCCAGCATGCACACCAGCGTCCAGCGGCTGCGGTGTCCAACCCGCACCGCCTGCAACCCCAGCACCCCGCCGAGCACGACGAGCACTGTTGCCGATACTAACAGCCATTGCGCCATGGCCCTTCCATGCTCTCCACCCCCCGTTCATGCAAGCGAAACCGCGCCCGGAAAGCGAAGCTCGAATAATATGAAAGACGTGGAATCACCGCTTGGGAGAGGCCTCCCGCTCGTTTTCGGAGCCACTGGAACAGGGCCCTCGCCCTCCTCTTCCCGCCCAATCGGCTCTATTATCTGCTCTCAATTTGTATCTGACTCCTCGGACCCACTTGCCGATGCTCAAGGCATGGAAGCATTTGGTATCATCGGCATGATCTTCGGGTTAGTCGCCTTGATTCAATCTCAGGCGAACAAAACCGAGTTGGCGGCCTTGAAGAAAGAGCTCCGAGGGTCCGGAGTCCTGAAGGACAATCCCGACCCTGCGCGAAAGGAGTAACCATTGCACCGCCCCCACCTGATTGCCTGGAGTTCACGATCAGGTGCGCCAAGCGCCTCCCATCTCAATCGAGACGTATTTCGGGCTTCCATTCCATTCGCGTTGATTCGAAGCCCTCCTTCGCGCTAACTGCCTCCATGCCTGACGCAAATGCGCTCCGTTCCGCAGTCCGCGATGTCCCCGACTTTCCCAAACCCGGAATCGTCTTCAAGGACATCACCCCCATCCTGGGCAACGGCGATCTCTTCCAGACCTCCATTCGCCTCCTCGCCGAAACCGCCCGCGGATCACACATCGACAAAGTGGTCGGGATTGATGCGCGTGGGTTTATCTTCGCAGCCGCCGTGGCCGATCGTCTCAAGGCAGGCTTCGTCCCCATCAGAAAGAAGGGCAAGCTTCCCTGGAAAACACGGGAAGCGAGCTACACCCTCGAGTACGGCGAAGCGGCGGTCGAGATCCACCAGGACGCCGTTCATCCCGGCGAGAAAATCCTCTTGGTCGACGACCTCCTTGCTACCGGTGGCACCGCCGCCGCGGCCGTGCGCTTACTCGATCAACTGAAGGCTGAAATCGTCTCCGTTTCCTTCCTCATCGAACTCGCCTTCCTCGAGGGCCGCCAAAAACTCGGCGAACACGAGATTTCTTCAATCATCAGTTATTAACAATTCCCGCTCGAGGATATCTGTTCCCGCCGGGTGAATGTCGGTATCCATAGCCACATCCATCCGCGATGGTTGGCACTACGCCAGCCTTTCCACCTACCTAGCACTCTTTCATGTCCTTCGAGACCTTCTCCGCACATTTGCTCCGCTACCCGGATCTGACCTTCTCCCTGGACACCTCGCTCATGGACATCCCGTCCACCTTCTACGAGACCATGATGGAGCGGGTCACCAAGGCATACACCGATCTTCTTGCCCTCGAAGACGGCAACGTGGTCAACCCGGATGAAGAGCGCATGGTCGGTCACTATTGGCTGCGCAACCCCGAACTCGCACCAAACGACGAGATTCGCTCCTCCATCACGGATGCCCTCGCGCTGCTGCGAGACTTTGCGGCCAAGATCCACACGGGCGAAATCTCTCCTCCCGCCGGAGGTAAGTTTGAGAAGCTTCTCCTGATCGGGATCGGCGGCTCCGCCCTTGGCCCGCAATTTGTCTCCGACGCTCTCCGTCCGGCCGCGCAGATGGCCACCTATTTCTTCGACAACACGGATCCCGATGGCATCGATCGTACCCTGGCCGAAATCGGGGATCTCTCCAAGACCCTCGTGCTCGTCATTTCAAAGTCCGGCGGCACTCCTGAAACTCGCAATGGAATGCTGGAAGCCGAAGCGGCCTACACCGCGGCGGGACTCGAGTTTGGACAACACGCGGCCGCAATCACCGGTCACGGATCGAAACTCGATCTCTATTCCGAAAGCAACGACTGGCTCACCAGTTTCCCGATGGAGGACTGGGTGGGGGGCCGGACCTCGATCATGTCGACCGTCGGACTCGTTCCACTCGCGCTCCAAGGAATCGATCTCGACGCCTTCCTCGCGGGCGCATCCACCATGGACGCCCACACGCGCGAAACCAACATTCGCACCAACGCGGCGATGCAACTCGCCCTCGCATGGCATCACGAAGGAAACGGCCGCGGAGAAAAAGACATGGTCGTCATTCCCTACAAGGACTCCCTCGCTCTTTTCTCCAAGTATCTCCAGCAACTGATCATGGAATCGCTCGGCAAGCGCCTCGATCTCGACGGCAAGGAAGTCTTCCAGGGCATTGCAGTCTACGGCAACAAGGGCTCCACCGATCAACACGCCTACGTCCAACAACTCCGCGACGGAGTCCATAATTTTTTCGCAACTTTCATCGAAGTCCGCCAAGGGCGTGCAGGAGAATCCATCGAGGTGGAGCCGGGTGTCATGGCCGGCGACTATCTTCAGGGGTTTCTCCGCGGGACCCGCAAAGCTCTCTACGAATCGGGTCGCCGCTCAATCACGATCTCGATCGAAGAAGTAACACCCCGCACCATCGGCGCCCTCATCGCCCTCTTCGAGCGCGCCGTTTCCTTTTATGCGTCCCTGGTCAACATCAACCCCTACCACCAACCGGGCGTGGAAGCGGGCAAGAAGGCCGCAACCCTCTTCCTCGAACTCCTCGCCGACGTGAAGGACATCCTGAGCGAGAAGGCTCAGACCGCCGAAGCCCTCGCATCCGCTCTGCGCGCCGATCCAGAAGAAGTTTACCACTGCCTGACTCACCTCGCCGCGAATGGAAAGGCGAGCCTTGAGTCCGGTTCATCGCCGCACGAAGACCGCTTTCGGAGTTAACAACAGGAACACCCGCCGGCACATTTCCAGCGCCTCCACAATGATTCCCGATAGCCTGGGCCCGCTCGATGCGTTAGCTTAAGCCATGCGCCGTCTCCTTGCGTCTCTGTTCCTCCCTGTTTTGCTCCAGACCGCGATCGCGCAGGAGGAGGATCAACCCGCAAAAAAAAGCGCTCCCCAAAAAGCGGAGCCTGCAAAGAACTCGAGAGCTCTTTTCACGGTCGAAAAACTCGCTGCGAAGGTCCGCCGCTCTGCGGTGGTCATCACGCACGGTGGCCGCTCCGGCGGCGAAGGCGGAACCGGAAGCGGCTTTGTTGTTTCGAAAGACGGATTGATTGCCACCTGTGCGCACGTGATCGGCGAGTCCCGCCCCCTCACGGTACGCTTTGACGACGGCACTGAGCACAAGGTGATCAGTATTCATGCCTGGGATGCCACCCTCGACCTTGCGGTCTTACGCATCGATGCCCAGGGACTGGAACCGATCCCCCTCGCCGAGGAGAAATCTATCAGCCAAGGAGCGGAGATCGTGGCCATGGGCGCGCCCCACGGTCTTGAGTTCAGTGTCGTGCGCGGCGTGGTCTCCGCGGTGCGTGACTACGTTGGCCGCGCCTTGATCCAGGTGGCGATCCCAGTCGAACCGGGAAACAGCGGAGGCCCCTTGCTCGATCTTGAGGGACAAGTCCACGGCCTCCTCACCATGAAGTCCGCGGTGACGGACAACCTGGGCTGGGCGGTCCCGGTGGGTGCCCTTCGTCGCCTTCTCGAGAAGCCCAACACCGTCCCGATGGAAAAGTGGCTGACCATCGGGCGGCTCGATCCCAAGCGATGGAAGACCGTGATGGGGGCGACCTGGAAACAACGAGCGGGCCGCATCACGGTGACGCAACAAGGAGTGGGATTCGGCGGGCGCAGTCTCTGTCTCTCGGAGCGCGAGGTTCCCGAAGCACCCTACGAAGTGAGCGTCGAAGCCATCCTCGACGACGAATCGGGTGCCGCCGGACTCGCCTTTGCCTCCGATGGGGGCGATCGACACTATGGCTTCTACCCCAGCGGCGGCGGATTGCGCCTCACTCGCTTCGATGGTCCGGATGTCTTCAGCTGGAACATCCTTGCGCAATTGAAAACCGAAGCCTATCGGCCCGGGGACTGGAATCGCCTCCGCGTTCGAGTGGAAGAGAAGAAGCTGACTTGCTTTGTGAATGGCGAGAAGGTGATCGAACTTGAGGACGCAGGACTTCGCGGCGGGAAGGTGGGCCTCGCCAAGTTTCGGCAAACGGTGGCCACCTTCCGTAACTTCCGCCTCGGAGCAAATCTCGCCCAGGACCTCGTGGCCCCGGAACTGCTCGCACGCCTCGAAAGACAAATCACAAGATTGAAGCGCGACCCAAACCATGAAAACGCCCTTGCCAAGCTCAGTAACTCCCCCGACCTCGCTCGCACCCTTCTCTTCCGCGAGGCAGAAAAGTTGCGGGCTCAGGCCGATGATCTCGAGGCCCAGTCTCGAGCCATCCACCGCCGCGCCATTTCGGAGAAGATTTTCGAGACCCTCAAGGGCGAGAAGGAGGACAAGCTCTTCCGCGCTGCCCTTCTCATCGCCCGGCTCGACAATCCGGAAATCGAAGTGGCTCCTTATCTCCAAGAGATCGAGCGCATGGCTGGGGAGATCACAGGCGCTCTCCCCAAGGATGCCACCACCGCGCAAAAAGTGGAGGCGGTCCGAAACTACCTCTTCAAGGACAACGGTTTTCACGGCAGCCGTTCGGACTACTACAGCCGCTCTAACAGCTACTTGAACGAAGTCATCGACGATCGCGAAGGTATTCCGATCACCCTCTCGCTCCTCTTCATCGAACTGACCCGCAGGGCGAGCGCTCAGCTGCACGGACTGGGACTTCCCGGGCACTTCGTCACCTGTTACCAGGATGGTAAGGAGCGCATCATCATCGATCCCTTCGAGGGCGGAGTGGCCATGAGTCACGAAGACGCCAACGCTCTCATTCTCGCCGCCGGATTTTCCGGGACCGCGGAGGAAATGCCCATCGCGGACCCGACTCAGATCATCAGCCGCATGCTGCGCAATCTCCAGGCCATTGCGATCGAAGAACGGGCCTTCGTCGATGCAATCAGCTACGTCGAAATCCTTGTCACCCTCAATCCCGACAATCCTCAGGAACGCTTGAATCGCGCCTTGCTCCATCTCCAATCCGGCCAACCCGACCATGCCAAGCCGGACCTCGAATGGATTCTCGATCACGAACCCGAGGGCATCAATCTCGCTCGCATTCGGGAACTTTACCAGCGACTCTAGCAGTGAGGTCCTCCTGGCAGACTCCGAAGCTCGCCGTTCCCACACCAATCGGCTCCAGGTAATCGATACGGCTCCTCTCTATTCCCGAATTTCAATCTCTTCCAACAAACTTCACACTAAGCCCGTGCCCGCTCCGGATACCGCCGCCGTTCCCATCCCCGAGGAACTCGATCCCGCCCACCTCGCTGAACTCCCGTCCCCAAAGCGCCTCCCGATCTACAAGAGACATCTGAAGTCCGAGGACAAACGGGTGCGCAAAGTTCATGAATCCGGCGCGGGAGGATACGAAGTTGCAGCCCTCCGCTGCGCAGCCATCGACAACCTCTTGCGTTCGCTGTTCGAAACTGCGCTCCTTACTCACGAGGCCCCGGTCTCCATCGCGTTGGTCGCCAATGGCGGCTACGGCAGGGGTCTCCTCAATCCTGGCTCCGATCTCGATCTCCTCTTCCTGCTCCCCCAGCCTTCCCACAAACTCAGCAAGAAACTCAAGGAGGTCGTCGAAGGAGTCCTCTACCCTCTCTTTGATCTCGGCTTCAAAGTCGGCCACGCCTCGCGCTCGATCACGGAGTGTGTCGCCGAAGCCCGCCGCGATCCCATCACGCGCACCTCTCTCTTTGATCATCGCCTCCTCGGCGGTGACGAACCACTTCATGAGAAGTTCGGCTCACGATTACGCCAGGACTGCATCAACAAGGATCGCGAAAAGTTTTTTGCGGAACGACGCGCGGATGTCGAGGCCCGCTATCACAAGTTTTCCTCCACCGTTTTTCTCCAGGAACCAAATCTCAAGGACAGCCCCGGGGGCATGCGTGACTTCCACAATCTGCTCTGGATTTCCGATGCTCTCTTCGAGACGCGGGACCTCGACGAGCTGATGACCCGCGGCATTCTCAGTTCCAATGCGCGCACCGAACTGCGCGAAGCATTCGACTTCCTGCACCGGGTTCGCAATTGCCTTCACTACCATACCGGCAAATCCACCGACATTCTCACTTTACGCTTTCAGGGCGTCATCACTAAAGCCTTCAATTATCCACATAAAACGAAGCTGCGCCGGATTGAAGCGTTCATGCGGGACTACTACCTTCACGCCCGCGACATCCACCAACACACCGCCAGCGTCTTTGAAATCGCTGAGATCGAAACCGACGTTCTCCGCCCCTTCCGCCTGCCTTCGTGGATTCCCTTTAGGAAGAAAACCGAGATCCAGAAATTCGACGGCTTCCGCGCCGAGGACGGACGCCTCTATCCTGAGCACGACAAGGTCTTTGCCGAGGATTCCGGACGCCTGCTCCGCCTCTTTCTCCACTGTCAGAAACACGACCTCCGTCCCTCTCCTCCCCTGCGCAAGTTGATCAAGGCCAATTGGGACAGGATTGATGACGAATTCACCTACTCCACAGACAATCGGAGAACCTTCAAATCCATTCTCGAGAAGAAGGGACAAGTCGGTCGCACGCTCCGACTCATGCATCGCTGCGGAGTGCTCGGCCGTTACTTTCCTGAATTTGGCGCCCTTGAATGTCTCGTCCAACACGAGTTCTTCCATCGCTTCACCGCCGACGAACATACCTTGCGCTGCATCGATCAACTCGACGCCCTGATCGCCTCCGATGATCCGAAAAAGCAACGCTACCGACAGTTGTTCATCGACATTGAAGACCCCTACGCCCTCTACCTCGCGGTCCTCCTTCACGACGCCGGGCGCGCTGAGAATGTGCGTGAGCACATCGACGGCTCCCAGATGCTTGCCAACAAAGTCTGCAAGCGCCTGCAGATCATCCACGGAAGACGTCAACTGATCATGTTTCTGGTCGATCATCACCTCACCTTGTGGCGATTTGCCACCAAACGAAATATCGACGATCCGGATGTGGTGGCGGAATTCTCCGGCCTCATGAAGCATCGCCTCTTCCTCGACGCCCTGCTGCTCTTCACCTACGCCGACTCCAATGGCACCAGCGAGGAGGGCTGGACTCCCTGGAAAGAGACCTTGATCACCCAACTCCATCGCTCCACCCGCACGGTCCTGAAGAAGGGCTACGAAGCCTACGATGCGGAGTTTCGCGAAAAGCTGGACCGGCTCCGTGACAAGGTTCGCGCGGAACAGGGAAGCGACTCCGCAGAAATCACTGACGAGCATTTCAAGCAGATGCCCAAGCGTTATTTCCGCTACCGCGATGCCCAGAGCGTGGGCACCCACATTCGGGCTATCTGGCAATACCTTGATCGGCGCACCCGCCGCCCCAGCACTCCCTTCGAGGCGGCGGTCCAGTGGATCGAGCACGAAGAGCATGGCTTTACCGAACTCACCGTGGTTACCCAGGACCGCCCGCTGCTTCTGGAGAAAATCTGCTGCGCGCTCGCTGCTCATGAGATCAACATTCTCTCGGCCGACATCTACACTCGCAACGACGGCGTGGCGCTCGACGTCTTCCGGGTCTGCACCGTCAACAGCCACGCCGTGACCAATGTCTACCGCCAGATGAGTGCAGTGATGACGCTCTACGAACTCAACCAGGAGAACGCCTATGATCCCAAGTCCTATCTCGAGGTCAAAACCAACTTCCTGCGCGACACCAACGCAGACGCCATTCCCTTTCCGGTCCGCGCATACCTCGACAACGAGAGTGATCCCAACTTCACCGTCATTGAGATTCAGGCCATCGATCGCATCGGCCTCCTGCACGACCTCCTCCACACCATCAATCAGCATGGTCTCGATACGATTCACGCCCGCATCGCCACGGAAAAGGGAGCCGCCCTCGACACGCTCTACGTGCAGAGTCCTGCTGATGGCCGGAAGGTGCTCGATCCAGACACCCTCACCAAGCTCGGGGAAGCCCTGAGCAAAGTGCTCATCCATCCGGCACTCGTAACTTAGGAGGTGTTGAGATCCTCGAGAATGCCGCCCTTCCCAGGGTCTCCGACGAGCACGCTCTTCCCGCCGGGAATTCCTGATTCCAGTTCAGAAACCTAACAGATCCTCCCCCCATTGCCCGAAGGAGCCTCCTCCTTGGTGAACTGCTGAGGGTCGAGAAGACCATTCCCCTTGAGAAGATCACCGTCATGGTCCAGGGGCCAGTCCTGCGGGCCCTCGAGCTTCGCAAACAGAGCTTGGAAACCGCAGGTCAATCCGGTCCCGGCTCGCTCGTCGCGCTCACCGGCATCGTGGACGCCGAAGAGTTTCGCGAAGCCGTTCTCAAGCAACACGATATCCTCGCGAGCAAGGCCTTCCGACAGTCGAGCGAATCCATCCCCGCTGATTCCTCGCAGCCTTCCCAGATCGCACTTCTCACCGAGATCCGCGATTCGCTCCCACGCCTCGAAGACAACCTCGGATAGTCCACTGCCCTCCCGTCTCTTTTCTCCGTCTCTTTTCTCCTTCTCTCTTCGTCCTGCACACTGAATACTGAAGACCAATTTCGCACCCCCCGTTTCCCTGACCCCTCCCCTCTCATGCCTTCCATCGCCGACCTAGCAAGCCAGTCCTTTGACGCAGGAGCCATCGATCTCTTCCTCTGCGAAGGCCAACCACCCCGCATGCGATTGGAGGGCGAAGTGGCTCCCGCAGAAGGAGCTCCCCTCGACCGACAAACCATCGCCGAATTTTGGAACGAGTGCGGAGCCGACCCCGAGAACGTGATGGAGAGAGACGCGAGCTTCGTCATTCCCGGTGGCCGCAGACTCCGCGTGAATCTCTATCGCACCCTGGGACTGCTCTCCGCAGTTCTCCGTCCCATCGAAGAAGAGATCCCAAGCTTTGAGTATCTTGGACTCCCAAGCGAACTCCTCGAAACCTGGCTCAAGCGCCGCGCCGGACTCATTCTGATCACGGGGCCCACCGGCTCGGGAAAGTCCACTTCGCTCGCCTCCTGCCTGCAGTGGATCAACAATCGCTATCACCGACACGTCGTCACCATCGAAGACCCTGTCGAATACCTCTTTCGCAGCGACAAGTGCTACTTCTCGCAACGCGAGGTGCGCTCCGACACGGAGTCCTTCTCCACCGCTCTCCGCTCATCGCTGCGGCAGAGCCCAGACATCATCCTGCTGGGTGAAATCCGCGACGAGGAAACGGCTCTCATTGCCCTGCAGGCCGCCGAGACCGGGCACCTGGTTCTGGCCACCCTCCACAGTTCCGGCGTCATTGATACCATGGAGCGCCTCAGCAATCTCTTCAGTGACAGCCATCGCGAGAGTGCCGTCATGCTTCTCTCCCTCCACCTCATCGGGGTCTTCTCTCAGCAACTTCTTCCACGCAAGAGTGACGGGCTCTTTCTGGCGGTGGAGCATCTGCACAACGAAGCCGCCACCAGAAAGTGGATCAAGGAACGCAAGTACCCCGAACTGCTCGACCTCATGCATCGCGGGGACTCTCCACTCAATTGCTCCTTCCTGCGCTACCTCGTGGCGGCAACCACCCAGGAGATTATTGATAAGGAAGTCGCCCGCTCAGCAGCGCCCAATCCCCAGGATTTTGACCGGGCCATGAAGGGGATCTATTAGAAGGATCTGCGCAGGATCCCTGGTCCTGCCTCACCGGCCCGAATCCGGCCCGAACGATCAGCGTGGGTTGGGAACACGGAGCATTTCCCTGGCGGGGTCAGCGACCAACGCGCCACCCTTCACCCACTGGTCGTAAAACTGCCAACCCTGCTGCACCAGCGACTGCGTGCGTAAAAAACGATCCTGACTTCCCAGCACGATACAAATGAGGCGACGCGGAGTGAGCCGGGTTGCTCCGCCGGCCAACTTTTCCACGACCGGTTTGAGCTCCGAACTTGTGGCCAGACATTGTCCTGCCCGCGCCGTCGTCCCGGTTTTGATTCCGTTGATGTTTTGTTGTCCGAGCAGCTTGTTGGTGTTTTGCACCGTAAACCCGCGCGACTGCCCGGCTTGTTCAAAGCTCACCTTGCGGCTCTTCTGTTTCACGAAGAAGACAAAGCCCGGTTTGCGCATCGCATAGATGCAAAGTCGGGCCATGTCGGTCGCAGTTGAGTAGCCTCGCCCACGGGCATGATCCATCCCATGCACATTGGTAAACTTCGTCCTTCGCATCCCAAGCCCCTTTGCCAACTCATTCATTTCCCGCACAAAGGTCTTCACGTTGTCCCCCGTCTTGTTCCGGGCATACAATATCCTACCACCCACATAGTGAGCCAGAATTTGGGCCGAGGCATTATCCGAACCAAGCAAGGCGGAGTAGAGCGCATTGCGGATCGAGATTCGATCACCCGGACGCAATCCCATCGGGTTCGATCCTCCGATGGTGACCGCAGAGCCAGGAACCGCGATCAGGGTTCCCAAATCTCTCTTGGTCGCATCGGCCCAATCCAGAGTGACTATCGCGGTGGCAATCTTGGTCAGGCTCGCCACTGGTTTCCTATCGAGAGCCGACTGAGCCATCAGGATCCGACCCGAATTCGCTTCCACCACAAAAAAGGCCTCTTGGGCCAGCGCAATCAAGGAGCTCAAAAGGAGGAGGAGGGGAGCAATCAGGCGGAGGGGAGGACAGATTGTCACAGAGATCATAAGGGCTGATTTCCGGGGAAAGGTAGCCTAAAGCCCCCCTCCTCGACAACCCTCAATCCCCGCAGTTATGAGGATCCAGCCATTTCCCTTGCCGATTCCTCCTCCCACGCGTAATCTTGCGCCTGACACGGAGATATCTTCGATGCGAACGCTTGGCTATCGATTCCCGGACAGTTGTCCCAACGGCACTGCCCGGACACTAGACGGGAACTCCGGCTTGATCGCTCGCCCTCGCGGGCAGCGGTGCATCTCGTGGGCCCCCAAAGGCCCAAGAATGCGGGAACGCCATCAACCAGCCAAGCACGCGGATTTGCTACTCGACTCAAACGACCCCAGGAACAGCCATCAAATTGCATGACTCATAGATTGTCCGCGCTGATTCCGATCCAAGAGGAGCATCCGCAGGAAGGCATCGAGATGCCTGTCGCGTTCCCGCGCGAACCCGAACCAATAAAGAACAAATGTCCGATTCTTCGACACAATCAAGACGATCTGACTCTGGAGGCCAAGGCTCCGGCGACCGTCGCAATAACAACCGTAATCGCAACCGAAACCGAAATCGCAACCAAAACCGCAATGACGGCGGTGGCGGGGGCCGAGGTGGGCAACAGCAGGGCCGCCGTTCCGGGGGCCGTCGCCCTCATCGCGAACCCAAGCCGATTCAACTGACCTTCTGGCAGAAAATCCTCAAAGCGCTCGGCCTCTACAAGGAGCCTGTTCGCCCTCCGCGCAAGCGGAAGGAAGCCGCCCGGGAACCCGTTGTGCGGGAGCCTCGCAGGGCCCCCAAGTCTGGCACCCGCATTGCTAAAACGGCCACTCCCAGAGAAGCCCCGGAGGCCATCCCGGTCGAGTCGACCCGACTCTACCTCGGGAACCTCTCCTACGACGCTGCCGAGTATGAGCTCGAGGAGCTCTTCAAGGGGGTTGGTGCAGTGCGCAATGTGGAAATCGTCTACAACCGCAACACCCACAAGTCCAAGGGCTACGGGTTCATCGAAATGGCCACCATCGACGAAGCCAAACGGGCCGTCGAGGTTCTCCATGACCAGCCCTTCATGGGCCGGCAGATGATCGTGAACGGAGCCCAGTCCAAGGGTGCGGCAGACGAAGAAACCGAGTAAGAGAGTTCTCTTTTCATCATTCCCCGCTGGCGTATGCCGGCGGGGAATTTTTGTATTCAGTAATCGAGCTTCGGCGCTCAGATTGGGTCGGCGGCTCCTCCGTCTCAACCCCGATCTCTGAACCCTGAACGCTCTCTTCCTCTGCGGTCCCACCGCATCCGGTAAATCCTCGGCCGCTCTCGCCATCGCGCAAGAGTACCATGGGGAGATTATCAATGCGGACGCCCTGCAGCTTTATCGAGGTCTGGAAACAATCACCGCGGCACCCTCTCCGGAAGAACGGGCCCTGGTCCCCCACCACCTCTTCGGTGTGGCGGACCCCACCGATGCCCTCGACGCCGCCTGCTACCGGAAGATGGCTCTTCCCGTCCTCGCCGAAATCGAGGCGCGTGGAAAACTACCGATCGTGGTGGGCGGATCGGGCCTCTACCTCAAGTTCCTCACACACGGACCCAGCGATCTGCCCTCGGATTCGGATCTTCGCGCTGAGCTCGAGACTCTCTCCCTGGCCGAACTTTGGCGCCGCTTGGAGGAGCTCGATCCGGTCGAAGCCGCTCAGATCGACCGCCACAATCCACGCTATGTCCAACGAGCCCTCGAGGTGTGTCTCCTCACTGGTCGTCCCGTCTCAGAACAACGTGCGTCCTTTGAGATCGATACCAGTCACCTCCGCGGATTACTCCTCACTTGGAGGCCCGCGCCCCTCGAAGAGCGCATCCGCCTGCGCACCAGCGAGATGCTCTCGGGAGGTGCCATTGAGGAAGTCGCAGCCCATCCCCAACTCGATGAGAATGCGGCCAAGGCGATCGGGATCCCGGAAATTCGGCGCCTCCTCGCCGGAAAAATCAATCGCGAAGAATGCGCAGAACTCATTGTCATTGCCACTCGCCAGTACGCCAAACGACAGCGCTCCTGGTTCAGACGGGAGAAGTGGCTCACCGCGATGGCGGGAGACTCTTCGAAAGATCAATTTGTGACCACCGCGGGAGCCATCCTGGCAGGGACCGAGAGCTAGGGTGTGTTTGAAAACCGGGTGCGTGGCGGCGCGAGTATTTTTTTCAGGGCGACCGTGTCCCACAATGGCATTGAACCAGCCGTATTCATCGTTCCAGAGGAAGACTCGGGTCTCGATCTGTCTGACGCGGCGGCCGCCTCCATTGATCGGCCATGTGGATGACGGGTTGGATTTTGAACTTCTTGGAGAGATTCGCCTCGCCATGGACCACCACCCCAATCGTGATCTGAGGCTCAAAAACCTTTGATTCGTAAAGACGGACCAAGACGTCATTGGAGGGCAACGGTGGAAGCTCCTCGGCTCACAAGGGCGCTAGCTAAATGAGAAGAAAGCAGGCCGAGGGGACAGACCGGAGAAGGGAAGTCCTGTTTATTTAACGCGGTTCGAGTTGATTCTGATCAGCAAAAGTTGTGAACTCCACTCTCTTCCGCAGCCCTCTCCATGCCTGCCACTCTCACTCCCCAAGTGTTCCCATCCGCCGAGGACGCCTCTGCAGCCCTCGCCAACGAAATTGGGAACCTCGTCCGGATTCGCGCAAGCGAGAACCGCTCGGTCGTCCTCGGCTTGGCCACCGGCAGCACCCCCATCCGGCTCTACTCCGAGCTCGCCCAACTGCACCGCATGGGACTCTCTTTCGCCAACGTCATCACTTTCAACCTCGACGAGTACCTCGGACTCGAACGCAGCCATGCCGAGAGCTACTGGCAGTTCATGCACTTCAGACTCTTCGATCACATCGACATCCCTCCCGAGAATATCCACATCCCGGACGGCACGATTGCCGATGAGGATCTCGCTCCCTACTGTGCGGGCTATGAAACTGCCATTTGCGAGGCCGGCGGCATCGATCTCCAGGTGCTCGGGATCGGTCATAATGGTCATATCGGTTTCAACGAACCCGGCTCTCCCCCCGATGTAACTACCCATGTGACCTCCTTGAACGAGATCACGATCCGGGATGCGGCCCGTGCCTTTGGAGGGGCTGAGTTTGTTCCCACCCGTGCCATCACAATGGGCGTCCGCACCATTCTCGATGCCCGCCGCGTGGTCCTCATGGCCTTCGGCACTTCAAAAGCTCAGATTGTCAGTGAGGCCCTGACTTCGGAGGTCACGGCTGATCTTCCCGCCACCTATCTTCACAACCATCAGGACGCGACCTTCTACCTCGACGCAGAAGCCGCCTCCATGCTCAGCCAGGGTTAGGATCTGCCAGGGTGTGTTCCAACCCCAGGCTCAGCTGGCACTGTGAATGATTCTCGAACACACTCTAGAGACGCTTGAGCACCTCGCGCAGGACATCCGCTTTGCGCGTGCGCCACTCTCCAAGTCCCAACCGGAGTAGCACAAAGCCAACGCGCGCGAGCACTCGAATTCGTTTTTCTTCGATTGCTTCGCACAGCTCCCCGGAGTGTCCAATGAGATCGATCCCGAGGGAACGCCCCTCTCGGCGTGAGTAGGACCGGAGCGCACCAGGTCTTGTTCATGAATCGCGCGGTCAGGAAGAGAGTGCCATGGACAGCTTCCCGGCGCAGTCCGTGGGTGGCGCGCTTTTGCGACATGCGCTTGCCGTAGGTGGCCCCCACCACCTCACTCGGAAGGTCATCGGTGACCAGGAGCTCGGTCCCCGCCATGAACTTGCGCACCTCCACCTTGCCCGAGGTGAAATCGCGCACGCCTCGGCGCGCACGATCCTCATGCAGGCAGTCGCCCAACCAGCGAACCTGTCTCGATCGCTCACAGCCTAGCCCAGGTCCCAGGAGGGCGATTCCAAAGGACGAACGTCACCTCCCGCCCTAGGGTGGTCCTCCAACTCCCGGAAGGGAAAATTGTCACTGCGGTCTGGCCGCTCAAATAACCGTCACACGGACGGTCAGTTAGTCGCATCCTCATCCACCCTCGCTGCAGCAGCCGCCCTGATCCTGGAGATCTTCCTCCGCAGGGACTCTCCCAAGCTCCAGGGTCAAACCGACATACTTGCCGATAGCGGTCTGCACGGATTGCAAACTCTGCTGGGCATCGAGAAACTCCCGGGCCACCGCATTGCTCATGAGAGCGTCGCGGGCGGACTCAAAGTCCTTCACTTCTCCGTCGCTCAATTCGAGGCCCACCTGCCGTTTTTGACTCAGTTCCTCCCCGCGCTCCTGCACGCTCTGGAACTGCAATTTGGCCCCCTCATCCGCCAGGAATTGTTCAACTTTCGCAAGAAGCTCCTTGTATTCGGAGTCTCCGGCGATCGCCTCGCAGAGTTCCTTGGTCTTGGTCATTACTTGCGAATCGGCCGCCAAAATCGTCATGGCGTGTCCATACCCCCATTTTTTCAATCGTGCAATGCGAGATCAGTTCTCTTCGGGCACATTGGGGGGCCGGGGAGAACAATTCACACGGATTTTGCAAGGCAGGTCGCTTCATCTGGTGTAATTTCCACACCTTGATGAAGCCTATCGTTCTCATTCTCGGCACTGTTTGGCTCCTCAGCCTAGGGGCCGCATTCCTGATTGGACAAGGTGCCCGCACTTCCGAATCACAGAAAAAAGCTCTGCTCGAGCAGCGCTCCAGTTCACGCCCATCCTCTTCCTCACGGGCGCCCCGCGGAACCAAGGATTCCCGCGACTCGCGCTCCAAATTTCTGACCGCCAGTCGGACCGCGCGAATTGTCGGGTCCTCCCCGCCCCGCCAGGCCGTTACCGAGTTGGCCCAGCTTATCGATCCGGTGGAACGCGCCAAGGGCTTCCTCGCACTGATCGAAACTCTGGAGGTCGATGAATTTCTCGACGTGGTCGCCGACTTCCGTGCGCTCGGCATCACCGAGCAGCGCATGAGCGAATACGGCATGCTGCTCCATGCTTGGGCCAAGGCAGACCCCAAAGGCGCACTCGGCTACGCCATGAAGCATACCGGCACCTCCTTTGCCCGCCAAGCTATCATGACCAGTTGGTCCACCGATGATCCCGATGCTGCGATTGCCTTTGCCAAACACGAAGGCAAGGGCGCCAATCCCCTCTTGGTCGGGATCATACGTGGCATTGCTCCCGCCAATCTCAGCCGGGCCACCGGCCTCCTTCAAGAGCTTCCCTACAGCCGCGAACGCGGGGATGCCCTGCAGAGCATCTTGCCCTTCGTGATGGAGAACGGAGCTGACGCCGCCCTCACTTGGACCGCTGGCCTCGCTGACGCGCAGCTCAAGAGCGGTGCGATCACCTATATCATGAGCGATCTCGCTGACAGTGAGCCGATGCGAGCTGCTGAACTGCTCATCACCCTCGGCGACAACGACGCAGCGGTGCGGGTGGCCGATGATGTCGCAGGCTCTCTTGCCCGCGTTGATCTCGAGCAGGCCAAAAACTGGTCGGCAGGATTGGATGACGACCTTCGCGCCGAAGCCGTGGAAGGAATCATCGGTCATTATGCCTCGCAGGATCCGGTGGCCGCTTCCGGGTGGCTGGGGTCACTCGCCGGAACGACCAACCTCGATCCTGCCATCCGCCAGTTCGCCTGGAGGAGCCAGAGTTCGCAACCAGAACTGGCCGCAGACTGGATCGGCCAAATCCAAAGTCCCGCGCACCGCAATGAGATGTACAACAGTGTCCTCTCGCGCTGGTTGCGCACCGACCCCACCTCCGCGGAGCACTGGATTCAATCGACGCCCGACCTGCCAGAGGGTGTGCGCGAGCTGCCCAACCACCTCCGACAAAGCGAACAGCAACGCCGGGATCGCAATTCTCGCTGAATGGCGCACATCCCGATTCTCCTTATCCAGAGACGCCGCCGAAGGCCGCTCAAGGCGAGGAGATCACCTGCCAAGCGACCGCCGCCAAGTTGATCCTCAAGAAAGAAATTGGGGACCCACGGGCCGCGATGTTCCATGACAGTTACGAACGCACCCATGTGAAGGGAGCACAGGAACGCCCGGTCGTTTTCGCCTTCAATGGTGGGCCTGCTCTGCTACCTGCGGGTCCGCGGCAACGAGGTCATCACACCCAGCTCTCGCAAGCGCATCTGAGCCCAGCGATAGCCTTCCTGAAACTCGTCATTGTTTCCTTCGCCATTGGCAAGCCCTTTCCAGGTCGCAACCGACTCGCGAAAATAATTGACGGCATCGTCATTCTTGGCTGCAAGTTGCGCGGCATGTCCAAGGTCGCTTGTGAGATAGGCCAAGGAGCGCTTGATCTCACGCTGGGAGGGATAGGTCACCCCTTGGGCAATCAAATCTATGAGGAGCTGGCGGGCCTTCAGTCCGAGCGCCATTCCTTCGGCATGACGCCCGCCCGAACCCAGCATTCCACACTCCTGCCACTCCAGGATGGCCATCCGAAAGCGCGCCATCGGGTCACGGGCATCGCGCTTGAGGGCCGCTTCAACATGAGATTGCCCTTCGCGCACGAGGCGAAGGGCATCCTTGCCGTAGCCGGTGCCCGCCCGGCAGGCAGCCAACACACTCTTGAGGGCCGCGAGCTGATTTAGGGCCTGCTCCCGCTCCTCGGGATTGCCGACCGCAGTCTCTAACAACTGCAGGGAGCGCGCAGCAAGATCTTCGGCGCGTTCAATCTCGCCTTCTTCCAAGGCTGCTTCCGCAATCGCACCATACGCTTCGGAAAGCTCCACCTGCACAGCGGCACGATTGGGTTGCACCTTGAGTAATTCCATCAACTCGACCGCAGCTTGTTCACGCAGCAAAATGGCAGCATCGATCTCTCCGGCTCCCACCGCAGCCTGGGCGGCCTGGGTGAATCCTTTCGCCCGCCAGATACGCAGGGCCGAGAGCGAGGGTTGCTCTTCGCAAAGCTTGGTCATCTCGGCGAAGGCGCTGCGATAGTTTTCCAAGGCCGCTTCATTGTCACCGTTTCGGACCTGCATCCGTCCCTCGGCCATCTTGAGGGCCGATTTCAAGCGCCGGGTCTGGCGCTTGTTTTCCGGCAGGGACGAAAGGGCATTTTCCGTTTCGGCAATCTCACTGGGAGTCACTTCCGAATCTGGATCTTTGGAACTGAGCACACACACCAACACCCGCGTCCGGGCCAAGCGTCTCATGGTTTCCTCATCCGTCGCAGTGGCCTCGTTCAGGACCGCCTGCATCCGTTCCCGCGCGAGTTTGGGCTTGTCGGCCGCGAGGGCAACTTCAGCCAGCGCCAGCCTGAAGCGCCACGCATTGCGCTGCATGGGAGGCAGGTCCTCCGCAATTTTCAGCTGATGCACGAGCTTCTTTTCCAGGAGTGCCAGCCGCCCGTGGCGCCCCTCCAGCGTAGGCAAATTCTCAGCCCCTCGCTCAATCGACCACGACAAAAGCTGGTCGCTCAATTTGTGAGCTTCGGAAAGATCTTCAACGGCTTCGAGATAGCGAGCCCGCAAGCTATCGGAGGCCGCTTCGAAATGCTCTCGCTCCACCAGGGCGTCCAGAGCTTTCTGTTTGGCCTTTTCCAACTCGGCAGGACCATTCTCGAGCTCCTTTTCCTGGGGCTCTGCATTGGGAACCTCCACAATCCCGGGTTCCTCCTCCTGGGCAGTGAAGGTTTGATAAGCAACCACCGCGCCGAGGGCGGCACAGGCAGCGAGGCCGGCTCCCGCCGTTGTGCGCCAGGTTTTGCGCTTGCGCTCGATGGTATCAACACGATCCCGATCCGCATCTGCCGCCAGTCGTTGCTGGCGCGCGCTCGCGATCGACTCCAAGGCACGCAAGACTTCGCGCATATCAGAAAAGCGCTCCCAGGCATCAAGATTGAGACATCGTTCGATCACCTCGCGCCCTTCCTCCTCCTCCCGAGTGGGGGCCGAGCCTTTCCACTCAGAGATCGTGGCCTTCTCGATCTTCATCGCGATGCGCTCGCAATCGGCTTCCACTCCTCTGCGACGTTGCTCACCCAACGCGGGTGCAACCTGTTCGAAGGTGTCATGGCAACGCGGGAAGACTCCATTCAGGAGGCGGAACGCGATCGCGCCAAACGCATAGACATCCCAACTATAACCCGCCCCCTCGAGGTATCCATCAGGGTTCATGAGCTGCTCAGGGGGCGCGTAGAGCAGGGCATCAGTGTAGGGCAACTCCTCAATTCCCGGCATCAGGCCCTGCGCGTAATCGGACAGGAGAATCTCGTTGTCGGAATCCAGAAAGATATTCCCGGGCTTCAGGTTTCCATGCGCCACTCGACGTCGATGAAATTCCGCCAGAACCTGCGCAAGACGGCGAAGGAGCATCCAAGACCCTCGCTTTCCGAGGTAGTCCTCCAAGCGCAATTGCAGGGTCCGTGGGACGAACCGCTCGCCGATGCCCTGGATCACCCGGTCCGCCATGAGCCCGCCAATGAGAAGATAGGGCTCCTTTTCCAAAGAATGCGCGATCATGGGCACCGTGGCTTTCGGCGGACTCGAGCGGTAAAGCCGATTGACGCGGTTTGCCAGCAGTTCCGCGTTTGTGGACCGAGGGTCAAGAATTTTAACCGCTACAAGGCTCCCAGAGTCATGTCGGGCGGTATAAACCGTCCCGCAGGCCCCTTTCCCGATCAAGGTGTCAATCCGGTATCCAGGAATTTCAGGAAGGCTCATAGACTGCTTCTGCGGTGCGAAGAAGGCCCAGTGGGGGGGGGATCTGTCATGAAAGGCGTTGCTTGGGGAGATCGTAGGCCCCCCGGAGACAACCAACATTATTGAATAAATGTCTAAAGAATCCTAACATCTCCGCGTAGGAAGACCATGAAAAATATACCGTGTCCCGGCAACCCACTGGCCCGGGACTACTCCAGGCGTGAGTTCCTCTATGTAGGAATGCTTGGCGGCCTCGGGCTGACCCTCCCGCAATTCCTCCGCATGGAAGCTCAGGGCGCCCAGAAATTTTATGAGACCCGTGAGGGCGTCGCGAAATCGGTTATTAACATCTTCCTCCCAGGGGGAGCCGCGCATCAGGAGACTTTCGACCCCAAGTATCTCGCTCCAACCGAATACCGCGGGCCCCTCGGCACCGTGAATACCGCCATCAAAGGCGAGAAGTTCAGCCAGCACATGTCCCACATGGCTAAGATTGCGGATAAGATCACCGTCATTCGCTCCATGGCTCACGGTGAGGCGGCGCACGAACGAGGCACGCACAACATGTTCACGGGCTACCGCCCCTCCCCTGCCCTTGAGTATCCTTCCATTGGCTCGGTCGTTTCTCACGAACTCGGACCACGCAACAACCTGCCGCCCTACGTCTGCATCCCGAGTGTTCCCAACTCCTTTGCCAACTCCGGCTACCTCTCTTCCGCCTACGGACCGTTCGCGCTTGGAAACGATCCCAGTAGCAAGGACTTCAAAGTCCGCGACCTCAGCCTGCCCGATGGCGTCGATGAGAAGCGTTTCAACCGGAGACGCTCTCTCCTCGATACGGTCGACCATCACTTCAAGTCCCTCGAACAATCTGACGCCCTTGAATCCATGGACGCATTCTATCAGCACGCCTACGCGATGATCTCATCGCAGAAAGCACGCGAAGCATTCAACCTGAATGCGGAAGACCAGAAGATGAAGGAGCGCTACGGAATGAACGCTCCGGGACAACGCATGCTCCTCGCCCGCCGCCTGGTCGAAAGCGGGGTGCGCTTCGTCTCCATGACCGCCGGTGGGTGGGATCACCACGGCAACATCAAGGGCGCCGTCGAAAGCAACCTGCCCCCCGTCGATCAGGCCCTCGCCGCCCTCATCAGCGATCTGGATGAACGAGGACTTTTGGACTCCACCCTCGTCATGCTCACTTCGGAGTTTGGACGCACTCCAAAGATCAACAATACCGCCGGACGGGACCACTGGCCCCGCGTATTCTCCGTCATGCTTGCCGGTGGTGGCGTGAAGCGCGGGCTTATTCACGGAGCCTCGGACGCCCTCGGTGGTGAACCCGAAATTGATCGCGTTGGCGTAGGAGATCTTGCCCAAACGGTTTACAACCAACTCGGAATCACCGGCGACAAGGAACTGATGGCTCCGGGAGACCGCCCCATCGAGATCGTTGGCGACGGCCGGGTTCTGGACGAGATTCTCGAGAAGAAAGCGTAAGCAACAATAACCACTGCGGCACCACCATGCGCCGGCCGCCACCTGAGTGCCTCTTCGGGGCATGCGGGCGTTGGCTCGGCAGCCGACCGAATCCATGAACGCCTCATTCGTGCGAACCATCCTCCTTTCCGGACTCCTCGTCCTGCAAGCCGCCGCCTACACGCCCTCGGTAAGCCTGATCTCCCCACGAGGTGGTCAACGCGGCACCGAGATGACCATCAGCCTCTCCGGCGACCGCCTCTACGAACCGCAGGAAATCATCTTCTACAACGAGGGAATCACCGTCACCAACCTCGAGAAGGTGGGTGAGGATCACAAGACGGTAAAAGCAACGATCAGGATCGATGCCGACGCACCCCTCGGCGAACACCAAATGCGACTTCGCTGCAAGGGTGGGATCAGTTTCCAGCGCACCTTCTGGGTGGGGCAGTACCCCACCGTGATGGAGAAGCGCAGCGAAGACCGCAAACGCGACCTCAACAGCAAGTTCGAGGAACCGCAGGAGATCACCCTGAATTCCACCATTCAGGGCGTGGCCGATCGCGAGGACGCCGACTACTACCGCCTCCAGTGCAAAAAGGGCCAACGTCTCTCAGTCGAAGTCGAGGGCATGCGCCTGGCCCGCACCATGTTCGATCCCTATGTCGCGATCCTGAATAGGGAGCGCTTTGAATTGGTCTCCAGCGATGACACCGCCCTCCTGTTCCGCGATTGCGCCGCCTCGCTTCTGATTCCTGAGGATGGCCCCTACACCGTGCTGGTCCGCGAATCGTCCTATCAGGGAACCGGCGCCTGTCAGTATCGCCTGCATGTGGGCGATTTCCCCCGCCCCACTGCGATCTATCCTCCCGGTGGCCAGCCCGGTGAAAAGCGCGAGTTTACCTTCGTGGGAGACCCCACCGGCGAGATCAAAACCGTCCTCCAGTTGCCGGAGCAGGCGCGCAAATTCGAAGGCCTCGTGAAAAATGGCGATTGGTTTACCCCCTCGGGAATTCCCATCCGTCTGAGTTCTTATCCGTATTTCAACGAGATCGAGCCCAACGAGGGGGCGAAGGATGCGACTCCCGCCGAAGCGCCGCCCACCCCGGTCGCCTTTCATGGCATCCTCTCCAAGAACGAAGACAAGGACTGGTTCAAATTCAGCGCCAAGAAGGGACAGAAACTGCGCGCACAGGTTTACGCCCGCCAACTGCGCTCTCCGCTCGACGCCTACATTATCGTCCGTAAGGAAGGCGATGCGAAACAGATTGGCAACAACGACGACGCCGAGAATGGCAACCCTGACAGCCGCCTCGACTTTGAGATTCCGGAGGACGGCATCTACAACATCAACATCCGTGATCAACTCTACGGAAACGGTCCGGACTACACCTATCGCATCGAGATCGCCACCCGAAGCTCCGCCCTCTCCGCCACCCTCCCCTATGGCGAGCGCAACAACAGCCAGAAGTGGAAGATGATCAGCGTGCCGCGAGGCAATCGCGTCGGCCGAGTCGTGAATATCGGGCGCAGCAACATCGGCTGCGACATCGATCTGGATGCCCCTCAACTTCCTTCCGGAGTGCAAATCGATCGTGACACGGCCCCTCGCAGCATCAATACCATGCCCGTTGTATTTGAAGCCAATCCTGAAGCGGAAATTGGCGGCGGGCTATTCAAGCTCAAGGTGAAGGATCCCAAAAGCGGACTCACCGGCCCCTTCAGCGAGACCATCAACCACATCGAAGTCAACAATGCCGGAATCTTTCACAGCTATTCTGACGACCGCCTCGCCATCGCCGTGATTGAAGAAGCCCCCTTCCATCTCGAACTCGAGGTCCCGCCCGTCCCCTTAGTCAAGAATGGCACCATGCGCCTCAAGATCACGGCCGTGCGTCATGGTGAATTCGACGAAAATATCCGAGTCACTCTCCCGTGGCGCCCGCCCGGAGTGGGTGCCCCGTCCAACGTCGACATTCCCAAAGGAAAAAACGAAGTGATCATGGGGATCAATGCCAATGCCGGCGCGACGGCCGCCAAGTGGCGCATCTTTGTGACCGGGGAAGCGACCGGCAGCAAGGGCCCGATCCTGGTCTCTTCCTCCCTGCAATCGATCGAAATCGTGGATCCCTTCGTGGGCGGAACAATCGATTTGGCCGCCACCGAACTGGGTCAAAATACCGACCTCGTCTGCACCATCGAGGTGCACAAGGACTTCAGCGGCGAGGCCAAGATCAGCGTGAATGGACTGCCCCATGGAGTGAAGACCACCGAACTCCTCATCACCAAGGATTCCAAGGAAATCACCTTCCCCCTCGAAGTGAGCTCCGATGCCAAAAAGGGCAAGACCTCCAATCTCTTCTGCACTGTGGTGATTAGCAAAAATGGTCACCCCATTCGAGGCACTGCGATGGGCGGCGGCGTCCTGCGCATCGATCCCCCACCACCAGCACCCAAGAATCCGGTCGCCAAAAAGAAAACCCCCAAACCGGCCGCAAAGCCACCCGCCAAAAAGCGCCTTTCCCGCCTCGAACAACTTCGCCTGCAGAGCAAGAACGACAACTGACCCATGAAGCGCTCTCTTCCCATCCTCATCGCGATGTTCTTGATCCCCTCCGGATCGAGCTTCGCCATTCCCTTTGAGCACATTCGCCCCATCCTGGAGCAAAACTGCCTAGAGTGTCATAACCAAAAAAAGTCCAAAGGCGGGCTCCGCCTAGACACCAGGAAGAAACTCCTCGAAGGCGGAGAGAATGCCGATGCGGTGGTACCCGGCAAGCCGGATGAATCTGAAATTCTGAAACGCACCGCCCTCGCTCCGGACCACGAAGACGTCATGCCGCCTCTCGATGAGAAGTCGGATCGTGAACTCCTAACCGGCGAACAAATTGCCGCCCTCAAGTCGTGGATCGAGGAAGGAGCGACCTGGCCGGAGAACGTCACGCTTTCTCAGAAACCGCGCACCGGCCCGGCGGAAGACCCCGACCTTCCCGATCCGACCTTGGCCGGCCTCGAGGTCTACCCCTCCACCATCACCCTCGAAACTGCCGCCGACTTCCACCGCTTGGTGGTGATTGCAAAATACAAGGCCGGGACCTCTCGCGACGTGACCGCTTGGGCCAAGCTCGCCTTGGAAAACCCGGCCCTAGCCACCCTGAATGGCAGCACTCTCAAGCCCGTGGCCGACGGCCAAACGAAGCTCCGAATCGATTTTCGCGGGCAGTCTTCTGAAATCGCGGTCGTCGTGAAGGACGCGACGGTCCCCCGCCCCATCAGCTTCCAACTCGATATCATGCCGGTCTTGACCTCGGCGGGATGCAACACCGGCTCGTGCCACGGATCTGCCCGGGGCCAGGACGGCTTCATGCTCTCCCTCTTCGGCTACGATCCCAAGGGCGACCACCAGCGCATCACGCGCCAACTTTCTGGCCGCCGCATCAACCTCGCCCTCCCCGAGGAGTCCCTGCTCGTGACCAAGTCCACTGGCCAGGTCCCGCACACGGGTGGCAAACTGTTTGGCAAGGACACTCAATACGCCAAGGCCATGATCAATTGGATCAAGGCTGGTGTTCCTTACGACAAGGACGACATCGCCCTGCCCATCGGCATTGACATCGAGCCGAAGCAATATGTTCTCAAAGGCGAACGGGTGAAGGTTCCCCTGACCGTGCGCGCTCGTTATTCGGACGGCACCGATCGCGACGTTACCACCCTCTCGAGCTTCAGTTCCTCAAACGACAACAGTGTCGAGATCAATGAGAGCACCGGAGTGGCGAAGACCAAGAACCGCGGTGAAGCCTTCCTCCTCGCACGCTTCCACACCTACACCGAAGGCACTCAGACCATCGTGATCCCCAAGGACCTGGTCTACGAACGACCCAAGCTGCCTGAGAACAATTACATCGACACTCACGTCCATGCCAAACTGCACAAGCTTCGCATCATTCCCTCGGATCTCTGCAGCGATGAAGTGTTCATCCGCCGGGTCCACCTCGACATTGCCGGGGTACTCCCCACCGAAGAAGTTCGCAAGGCCTTCCTCGAGAGCCCCGATCCGAAAAAGCGGGAAGCCCTCGTCGATCAACTTCTCAAGCGCAAGGAATTCACCGAAGTCTGGGTCATGAAGTGGGCGGAACTCCTCCAGATTCGCTCCACCGGCAACAACGCCAACCAGGTCAGCTACAAGTCCGCCCTCCTTTGGTACGAGTGGCTCCGCGATCGGGTTGCCAACAATCAGCCCTTCAACACCATCATGTACGAACTCCTTTCCGCCCGCGGGGGCACCTTCAAGAATCCTGCCACCAACTACTTCAAGCTCGAGAGCGACGTGAAGAAGATGACCGAGAATGTCGCCCAGGTCTTCATGGGAACCCGCATTCAATGCGCCCAGTGCCATAACCACCCCTTCGACCGGTGGACCATGAATGACTACTACGGCTTCGCAGCGCTCTTCTCCCAGGTGCGGAAAAAGGGCGCGGAGGATCCCCACGAGCAAATCGTCTTTGACGGCGGCGGGAGCATCCAGCATCCGGTCACCAAGCAGAATGCCGTCCCGCAATTCCTCGGTGCCAAGGAACCGGCCAACACCAAGAACAAGACCCACCGCGAGGCCATGGCGGAGTGGCTGACCGCCAAGAACAACCCCTGGTTCGCGAAGAACGTGGTCAACATCGTGTGGTCACACTTCTATGGCATGGGAATCACCGATCCGGTCGACGACGTCCGGGTCTCGAACCCCGCCAGCAATCCGGAACTCCTCGAGGCCATGGCTGCCAAGTTCGTGGACTACAACTACGACTTCAAGAAGCTCGTGCGCGACATCTGCACCTCGCGCAGCTACCAACTCTCCAGTCAGACTAACGAGACCAACTCCACGGACCTCACCAATTTTTCGCACTCTCTCATCCGGAGACTGCGGGCCGAGGTCCTCCTCGATGCCTTCGCACAGGTCACCGAGACCCCCAACAAGTTCCGCGGCCTTCCCCTCGGCGCGCGAGCAGTGCAGATTGCGGACGGCAACACCTCCACCTATTTCCTCACCACCTTCGGTCGCGCCACCCGCCAGACAGTGTGCTCCTGCGAAGTCAAGATGGAGCCCAATCTCTCCCAGGCCCTGCACCTGCTCAACGGCGACGCGGTGCACAATCGCGTGCGCAACGGCGGCGTGATCAAACGACTTCTCAAGGAGAAGAAGACGCCCGAGGCTGTCATCGAAGCCCTCTACCACCGCTCTCTCAGCCGCAGTCCCACCGAGGCCGAACGCCACAAGCTGATGGAGTCCTTCCATGCCATCACAGACAACAAGGAACGCATCGAAATCCTCGAGGACGTCTTCTGGGCCATCCTCAACTCCAAGGAATTCATCTTCAATCACTGATCGGGTCGGCGCCGCACCGGCGCCAATCCCGGACCCTTCCCTTCCAGGTTCCATGCCAACGAAACGATCAGTCGCGCTCCTCCTCTCCACCTGCTCCCTCCTCTCCGCTCCACTGCGGGCGGCGGAAAAGATCACCTACGATGATCACATCTTCCCTATCTTCGAGTCGAGCTGCCTGAACTGTCATAACCCCGACAAGAAGAAGGGTGACCTCGATCTCTCCAACTACACCGGCACAATGGCTGGGGGATCCGGAGGTCTCATTGCCAACGCTGGAGATGGAGCCAGCTCCAAAATCTATACCAGTGTCACCCACACGGCCGAACCATTCATGCCGCCCAAGGGAGACAAAATCGCCAAGAAGGACGCGGACCTGATCCGCACCTGGATTGACGGCGGCCTCTTGGAGAACACGAGCTCCAGAGCCAAAAAGTCGACCGGTCCCAAGATTGCCAAACTCAAGGTCGACCCTTCCGCCAAGCCGGACGGACCACCCCCGATGCCGGAGCATCTCAATCTCGAACCGGTCATTACCTCCCTTCGCAACACCACCGTGAACGACATGGCCTGCAGCCCCTGGGCTCCTCTGCTGGCCATCACGGCTCAAAAACAAATCCTTCTCTTTAACACCGACACCCTCCAACTCGCCGCTATTCTCCCCTTCCCCAGGGGCTTCCCTGAAACGGTCTCCTTCCACCCCACCGGGAAATACCTCATCGCCGGCGGCGGCATCGCCGGCAAGTCGGGGACGACCTACACGTGGGATGTCACCACTGGAAAGATGGTCATGGCCAATGGCAGGGAGTTCGATTCCGTGCTCGCTGCCAGCCTCCGACTCGACCTCGGAGGGGTCGCCTTGGGCGGGCCGTCTCGTCTCATCAAACTCTGGGACCCTCAGAGCGGAGAGGAGCTCAAGTCGATCAAGAAGCACACCGACTGGATCACTTCCCTCGCCTATTCTCCTGATGGAGTACTCCTCGCCACGGGCGACCGCAACGGTGGAGCCTGGATTTGGGAGGCCGGAACCGGCAATGAATTTCACACCTTGAAGGGCCACACCAGCGGAATCACGAAGATCGCCTGGCGCGCGGACTCCAATCTGGTCGCAACCTCGTCGGAAGACGGGCAGGTCATCTTCTGGGAGATGAACAATGGCAAGCAGGTGAAGAAATTCACCGCTCACAGTGGAGGCACTCTTTCCTTCGATTACGCCCGCAGCGGGGAGTTCGTGACCTCGGGGCGAAATCGCGAGGTCAAAATTTGGAACCCCGACTTCAACTTGAAAAAGGTTCTGCCCAAATTTGGAGAAATGGTGGTCGAAGTGGCCATCACCCAGGACGGGAAGCGCCTCTTCACCGCAGACTGGAATGGCAAGATCGAAGCGTGGGACGCCAACACCTTTGCCCGCCTCGGCGAACTCCCAGGGAATCCCCCCCGCATCGCTGAACGCGTGGCCGCATTGCAGAAGCAGATCGCGGACGCTCCGGAATCGGTCGCGGCAGCAAAGGAAGCCTTTGAGGCCGCCCAGGCAGCCATGAATTCCGCCACCGCCGCGCTGCAGAAGAATACCACCGAGAGCAGTGCCACCAGCACCCTGATCACAAAACTCCAAGCAGAGAAAACGAAGCTCGATCAGGAGACGACCAGGAGCGCCGATGCGCGCAACAAGCTCCTTGCCACCCGCGACGCCAAACTGGCGGAACTCAAGCAAGCCCAGGGACGCGTCAGCAACCACAGGGATCTCATCGCCAAGGCGGAGACCGAAGTGAAAACACTCGATCTTGCGCCCGACACCGCGGAGGAGAAAAAGCTGATTGCCCAGGCCAAGAAGATGCGGGATCAGTCCAACGCCAACCCCGAGGACGCGCCCCTCAAACAGCAAGCCGAGATCGCGGAGAAGACGCTGACTGACCATCGCACCAAGCTCGCTCAAATCCGCAGCAACCTCGCCGGGGCTCAGTCTCGTCTCTCGGAACTGAAGAACCAGCTCGGCGCCATAGTCTCCAATGTGGGCGCCGCGCAGAAAGGCTCCGACCAGGCCAACACACAGTTGAAGGCTCTCGACGCCAACCTCAAGAAGGTCGGCGCTCGCCGTGCTGCCCTCGGACCAGAGACGCAGACGGCCAACGAGAGACTCGCCGCTCTCAAGGCTTCCCTGAAACCTGCTCAAGACACCCTCGCGGCCAAGACGAAGGCCCACGCCCTGCCCAAGGCCGCTTTCGAGAAGGCACAAGCTGATGCCAGCCAACTGCAAGTTGACCTCAAGTTCTGGCGCGCGGCGGAAGTGAACGCCCAGGCCCTCGTGGTTACCGAACAACGGGACGCTCTCAAGGCGCAACAGGACAGTGACACCGAAGTCTTCAACACGATCTCCCAGCAACTCGCTGGATTCCTCGATGAAGTGAAAAAGATCGACTCGCGGAAAGGAGAGCTCACCGCTCAGCTTGCCCAACTGGGTCAGGAAATCGGCGAACTCCGCACTGCCTTGGACGAGCGCAAACCGCAGCTCGAGAAGGCCGAAGCAGAGACCAAAGCGCTCCAGGGCCGCTACCAGGAGTTCCTCAAGTAGCCTGCACGCCGTCCATCCTCCGTCCGGACCGACTTATTGACAATCGGCCACCTTGACAGGGGAGGAATCCAACTTAACACTCTTCCTTGACAGGGGAGCCCCGCGACCGTGAGGCTGAGAGTTTCCGGCGCGCGGAATGCACCCTCCGAACCTGATGCGGATCATGCCGACGCAGGGAGTCTGGAAGATTTGAAGCCTTACTCCCTCGCCGCGCGATCCGCGGCGATTCACATTTGCAACAAGACGGCCATGATTAGTCCTGAAGAAAACGGCACCAGCAAGGAGACCGAGAGTCTCTTCCCAGCCTCCACCCGCGTCTACGCCAAAGGCAAACTTCATCCTGAGCTCCGCGTTCCTCATCGGGAGGTTGCCCTCTCAGACACCAATCATCCGAATGGTCGAGTCGAAGAGAACGCTCCGGTGCGCATCTACGATTGTTCCGGTCCCTGGGGCGACCCCAACTTCGATGGCGACATTACCAAAGGACTTCCCGCCCTGTGCCGCGACTGGACTCTCGCCCGCGGCGATGTCGAAGAATACGACGGCCGTGGAATCAAGCCGGAAGACAATGGCTACCTCTCTGAAGAACACGCCCGCAAATTCAATGAGAACAAGGAGGCCAAAAACAAGCTCAAGGTATACCCCGGCCTAAGACGCAAGCCTCTCCGTGCCAAGGATCATCCCGTGACCCAGCTTTGGTATGCGCGCCAGGGAGTCGTCACTCCCGAGATGGAGTTCATTGCGATTCGCGAGAACCTCGGACGCGAAGCGGCCTTCAAGGCCCGATGCGACGGATACCCCAATGGACCCGACGCCCTCAACACCACGCCGGATGGCTACAACATGCCACGACCTTCCGAGATCGATCCTCTCAAGCAGGTCGCACGCAACACTCTCGATCACCAGCACCCGGGACAAAACTGGGGCGCGAAGCTGCCCGACTTCATCACCCCGGAGTTCGTCCGGGACGAAGTGGCGGCCGGACGAGCCATCATTCCGAGCAACATCAATCACCCGGAAGCAGAGCCCATGATCATCGGGCGCAACTTCCTCGTGAAGATCAACGCCAACATCGGCAACTCCGCCGTCGCCTCCACCATCGACGAAGAAGTCGAGAAGATGCGCTGGGCCACCAAGTGGGGCGCTGACAACGTAATGGATCTCTCCACCGGCAAGAACATCCACGCCACCCGCGAGTGGATCATTCGCAACTCCCCCGTCCCCATCGGCACGGTTCCTATCTACCAGACCCTCGAAAAGGTGAATGGCCGGATCGAAGATCTCACTTGGGAACTCTTCCGCGACACCCTCATCGAGCAGGCCGAACAGGGCGTCGACTACTTCACGATCCATGCCGCTGTTCTCCTGCGATTTGTCCCGCACACCGCACGGCGCATGACCGGAATCGTCTCGCGCGGCGGATCCATCATGGCCAAGTGGTGTCTGAGCCATCACCGGGAGAGCTTCCTTTACGAACACTGGGACGATATCTGCGACATTTGCGCCGCCTACGATGTGAGCTTTTCCATCGGCGACGGCTTGCGCCCCGGCTCCATCGCGGATGCCAATGACTACGCCCAACTGGCGGAACTCGAAGTGCAGGGCGACCTCACCAAACGCGCCTGGGCGAAGGGCTGCCAGGTCATGAACGAAGGTCCCGGCCACGTCCCCATGCATCTCATCCAGGAGAACATGCAGAAGCAAATCGAGTGGTGCCACGGGGCCCCCTTCTACACCCTCGGACCACTCACCACCGACGTGGCCCCCGGCTACGACCACATCACGAGCGGAATCGGCGCGGCCCTGATCGGATGGTACGGCTGCGCGATGCTTTGCTACGTCACCCCTAAGGAGCACCTCGGTCTGCCCAACCGCGACGACGTGCGCGAAGGAGTGATCACCTACAAGATTGCCGCCCACGCGGCGGATCTCGCCAAGGGACATCCCGCTGCCCAGGAACGCGACAATGCCCTCTCCAAATCACGCTTCGAGTTTCGATGGAACGATCAGTTCAATCTCTCCCTCGACCCCGACAAGGCACGCGGCTATCACGACGAAACTCTCCCTCAGGAAGGAGCCAAGACTGCCCACTTCTGTTCCATGTGTGGACCGACCTTCTGTTCCATGAAGATCACCGAGGACGTCCGCAGGTATGCCGAAGAACACGGAATCACCGCCGAAGATGCGGTGGAAGAGGGAATGATGGAAAAGTCCAAGGAGTTTGCCGAAGCGGGCGGGGAAATTTACTCCTGAATTCCATAAGTCCACCTCAGGTTGCGGTCGTGGGCGGAGGTCCCGCGGGACTCCGCGCGGCGGAAATCGCGGCTGCAGGTGGAGCTCAGGTTACTCTCTACGACGCCAAGCGATCGGTCGGCCGCAAGTTGCTGGTCGCGGGCAAGAGCGGCCTCAATCTGACCAACGATGAAGCTTTCGAGCCATTTGTAGCGCGCTATCAGGGCCCCGAACTTCGTCGGGATCTCCTGCGTTCGATCCTCCATGGCTGCGACAACATGGCCCTGCGAACCTGGGCCTCCGGACTGGGAATCGAGACCAAGGCGGCCTCGAGTGGAAAGGTCTTCCCCACCTCGATGAAGGCCGCACCTCTGCTGCGAGCATGGATCCGACGCCACCGCGAATTGGGCGTGACCTCCGAGGTCAATCATGAACTGCTTGGTTTGCAGCCCGGGAAACCCCATCGCCTTCTCTTTTGCACGCCAGGGAAGGAAGTGGTGGTCCAGGCCGACGCGGTGATCCTTGCCCTCGGAGGCGGGTCTTGGCCCTCGACAGGATCCACCGGACATTGGGTGAGCATCCTGAGGGAACTCGGGATTGAGGTCGCCTCCTTGGAACCCGCGAACTGTGGTTGGGAACTCGACTGGCCCGCCGAGTTGCTCCAAGGGGTGGAAGGACACCCCCTGAAGAACATCGCGCTCGCGTTCGGTGGGGTGAGCCGCCACGGCGAACTCATGATCACCCGCTACGGACTGGAGGGTGGACCACTCTATCACCTCGGCCCGATTCTCCGCACCCGCGAGAATCCCGCGGTCACGGTCACCCTCGATCTGAAGCCCTCCTTCGGCCTAGAGGAGGTTAAAAAAAAGCTGGGCGGGGTCTCTTCCAACTACGTGCGCGAAGCTCGGCGGCGATTGAATCTGGATCCCGCGGCCACCGCCATGCTCCGGCATCTCCCCCATCTTGGACCTTGGAATTCTCCCGAGATTCTCGCCACTACAATCAAATCCTGTCCCCTCAAACTTCTTCGGCCCCGTCCCTTGGCGGAAGCGATCTCGTCTGCCGGCGGCGTGAGATGGAGCGAACTCAGCGACGGCCTCATGATCAATCAGCTTCCCGGCGTCTTCGTCGCGGGCGAGATGATCGACTGGGAGGCGCCAACCGGTGGCTACCTGATCCAAGGCTGCTTTGCCACCGGAAGCCATGCCGCCCACTCCGCGATGCGATGGCTCGAGAGCAATGCTAAGCCATGATGGCGGCCGCCACCTCTTGCGCTTCCGCCTCTCCGATCAGAGGCCTCACCAAGACCAGTCCAAGCGCGATCAACGTCGCCAACTCGGCAACGCTCCCCTCCTTTCGGAGCTCCATCACGGCAGGTCCACCCGGTAAAAACAGGGCTTCAAACCCCTCCGCGTCGAGCCCTTGCAGCTGGGCATCGGCTCCGATTCAAATTCCATGTTTTCCGGTGATTTCCAACTCGGCGTTCGGTGTCGCCATCACCCCCTCCGCACCAGCGCGCCTCAGAAGATCCACGGGCACGACCAATTCGGTCTCCTCCACCCCATTGGCAACCACACCGAGAACTTGAACGGCCATCGCCTCGCGGGGGCTCCTAGTTCCTCAGCCTCAACCCTCGAGCAAGACCCGAAGATGCTTTTCAAATTCGATGAGATCCGGCTCGGTTGGTTGATAGTCCGGGGTATCCGGTTCTAATCCTGGACGTCCCGTCTCATCGATCATCCAAGCCGCCTTCTCGCCATCACTGAAGGTGACCGACCCGCTCACAATCGCGCCAGGCCGGGCCATCTCATCGGTAGTCACCTGCAACCTTCCGGACAGTCCCGCTTGATCAGGAGCCGATGGGTCGGGCGTTGTCTCCGCGGGCGAATCACTCTCC
>JAPKFB010000035.1 GCA_028821775.1 Roseibacillus sp. | reverse complement strand
GGCGCTTGGCGGTCTCCAGCCCGTTCATGCCGGGCATGAGGAAGTCCATGAAGACAAACTGGAAGGGATGGTCGCGACCGCAGGTCTCTTCGACCATTTCGATGGCATGTGCGCCGGTCTCAGCGACTGTGACATCGAAGTCGAACGACTTCGGGAATCGGGCCGCCGTTTTACGCGCCAGAAGGTGGTCATCAACTACCAGGCGCCGCGTGCCCCCACTAGTGAATTGGGCGAAGGGGGCCATGAGCGTTTCCCGTTCTTCGGGCGTGAAGGCCGGACTGGTGTCGCGAACGGAAAACTCGAGAGTCATGCAATCGGGCTCTCGCTCTAGGGTGTCGATACTGGGTTCGACCTCACCTTGCTCGGTCAGGTTGACCGCGTTTTTACAAAGCTTGGTGAGGACCTGCCTGCGGCGTCCGGCGTCCCCGATCATGGGGGGGAGTGCGAGGAAGCTGATAGACGAATTCCACCGAGGAGAGGGGGCTACTTTCGCGCCGCCTCGAAATCGGGAAGGATGCGTTTTTGGTAGGCTTCGGCGAGGCCTTGAAGCTCAGCCAGCTTTGCGGCCTCCTTCCCTGCGAGATTAGTCCGTTCGCCCTGGTCCCGCTTCAAGTTCACCAGAAAGTACTTGGGAGCCTTGCCTTCTTTCCAGGGAGTGATGTTGTCCTGGGGATGGTGGAGTAATTTCCAGTCTCCCTTTCGCACCGCCCACCGAGCGTTTTTGTTGCGGCTATAATCCTGGGTCCAGAAGAACTGTTCGTGGGGCGAGGGTGCCTGGGCGGAGCGGATCACGGCATCGATATCCTTGCCGTCGAGGAAGAGAGTGTCCGGCACTCGCGCCTGAGCCCACTTTGCAAGGGTCGGGAACCAGTCGCAGCCAGTCACAAACTGGTCGCGCACCTCTCCTTGGGGGAGGGTCCCGGGCCAGCTCACGACGGATGGCACGCGGAGACCTCCCTCGAAGAAGGAGAATTTGTGGCCGCGATAGGGGCCGGCGCTTCCGCCCCCGCCGAAGGTGCGCTCTTCCACGGAGTGTCCGTGATCCGATTGAAAAATAATGACGGTGTCCTTGGTTTTGCCCGCGGCCTCGATATGAGCGACGACTTCCCCGACAAGTTCGTCCATGCTCGAGACAAAGGCCGCGTACTTGTTTCGCGGCGAGGGAAGCTCCTTGTAGTGCTCCCGCCATTTGTCAAATCCCTGGAGCGGGTAGTGAGGCCAGTTGATTGCCCAGTAGATAAAGAAGGGACGCTTGTCCTTCTGAGCAATGATCCGTTTTGCTTCCTCGACCATGAGTCCGCCGAAGCCTTCGCCATCGTGCCAGACCTCCTTTCCGTTGCGCCAGAGGTCGTGCCGATTGGGGCCGTTCCAGTAGAAGAAGTGCGAGTAGTTGTCGATGCAGCCGCCCATGTGCCCGAAGGACGAATCAAAGCCCTGACCATTGGGCATCGTTTCTTCGGTGTAGCCAAGATGCCATTTGCCGATGTGGTGAGTGCGGTAGCCGGCATCGCGCAGCAGTTCGGGGAGGAGGTAGAGATGGGGTGCGAGCCCTTTGCCACCACGCGAGGAGGAGATGTTACCCGGTGCTCCCACCCGCATGGGAATGCGCCCGGTGAGAAGTCCCGCCCGCGAAGGCGAACAGACCGGCGCGGGAGCGAGCATCTGGGTAAAGCGCACGCCGCGCTTGGCCAGCTGGTCGATAGTGGGGGTGACGAGATCGGTGGCGCCGAAACAGTTGGCATCGATCGAGCCTTGGTCGTCGGCGTAGATGAGGAGGATATTGGGCTGCGGTGCGGCGAGGGCGAGGAGCGGGAAGCAGGCAGCGAGGAAGCCTGGGAGGAATTGGCGAATCACGGTGAAGATGTTGGGGGGATGGGAAGGGGGAAGCAATCTCAACCTGAGTGGCGCTGTGCAACTGTCGATCTTGGCGTGGGTTCGCGGGACAGAGTGGAGAGCGGCCCGCGCATGCTGAAGAGGGTTGAGCATGTCAGTTCAAGAGTGAGATTGCGCTGGAGCGAGAAGTCTCTTTGCTTTGAGAACAAGAGGCTTCCGGAGGAGAGTGGATGTGCGCACCCAGTGCCCATCCTCGATGAACGTCGTGATTCGCGATTTCATCCGTTGCTCTCCGCCATTCCGAAGCTAGACTCCAGAGCATGTCGTTGCGGAGGCGGGCGCAGGTCACGCGGGGAGGGAATCTCGCGGGGCAGGGGGCATTGCTGGTGCTTGGCATCGCGGCCTTCGTGATGCGGGAGCAGTTGGGGGTGGCCACCTGGCTCTTTGTGATCGTGTCGATGGGGGGCATTCTCTTTTCGAATGTTTGGCACGTTGGGGTTTCGGAACAAGAGGAAGCGAGTGAAGCGTTGTTGGTGGCGGAGGAAGCCATAAAGCGGGAAGCGAAGCGTCTCGATGCTCGCCGCGCCGATATTGAGAAAGTGCTCATGGCTTATGGCGAGTGGATGGAGTTTCCCAACTACGAGGAGATTCACGAAGTGGAATGGGCGACCCCGGAGCGCTCCGGCCAGGACGCCCAAGTTGGGGAATTGCTGGACCGCGAGGCCGATCGTGTTCTGGCGCGCATTGCGGAGGGGCACTACTGGGAGGGGGGAAAACTGCAGGGCCGAAGGCTCCTGATTGATGCGGGAGAGTTCGTGGAAACGATCGCGAAAATCTACAATCCGGATTCTGAGAAAGCGATTCTGGAGACCAACCTCGAGGAACTCCTCAAGTCAATGAACCGGGTATCCCTGCAGATCATTCTTCTGCTGGAGGAGATTCCCCTTCTCGATGTGAAAGATTGGAATCTGGGTCAACTCTCCGACAAGGTGCGCACCGCCAGCAAGGTCGTCAAAAAGTACGAGGACCTGCAACCGATTCTTAATCCGATTCGTTATCTCTGGCAGGGGAGCAAGTTTCTCCTCGCCGCCAACCCGCTCATTGCCGCGGGTTGGATCGCCGGTTCCAATCTGATCTGGAAGGGTGGCAAGAAAATCGGCAAGCGATCGCTGGACGGCTATCTCCTGAGTTTAGTGCGGCAAATTCTTGGTATCGTGGCGTGGGAGACGGCGTCGATCTATGATCGCACTAGCCGCTTTCGTGACCCCGAGTGGGTCTATGGCGTGGAGCTTGCCCACCTCGTGAGCGAGTTTTCGCTGGATCGCGAGAGCCTGCGCGCGGCGCTCAATGAGTTGGGAACGATTTCATTGCGAAGCAGCTACGACCGCATTTTTCTGTACCGCTGCGTAGCGCAACACGTGAGTCCGAAACCGGAACGCTTTGCCCAAGCCGAGCTCCTCACCGAGGAAACGCGCAAGCAGATCGCCGAATGCCTGCACGAGTTTTCGCACAAGCACCTGACCGACGTGAGTGAGAAGAAGGGGGCTTCCTGGCGGAAAGGGGTCGAAAAACGCTTGGGGGTGAGCATCACCCCGGCCGAGGAGTAGGCCGGACCAGGGGTGCGGAACGGGTGCCCGTAGTCTGGGCTGATGCGCTACTTTTGGGTGTTGTCCTTGAGGGGTTTTCCGTTGGTGGTGAGAATCTGGAAGTGGTGGAAGCCATGGTTGCCGCCGTTGTATTTCCAGACTACCTTCTTGTCGCGAGTCACTTCGGTGAGTTTCACCTGGTCGCCGGTGGCGTGGTAGCTGGTGACCACCGTGTTGCCATTTGGGAGGCGCTGCACCCCGCAGGCATCGTCAAAGAGCTTTTCGCCGAGGTCCACGTTGTCCACTTTCCAAACGATCTTGCCCTCGCCGTCGATTTCAATCACGCGGTTACCATTGGTGCAACCGATCAAGGTGTTACCGTTGGCGAGTCGAATGGCAGTGAAGGGCCAGTCGCGCTTTTCACGACCTCGGTCATCGGTGGGGAAGGTCTTGAGGACCTTGCCGGTTTTGGGATCGTACTCTTTGACCGCGAAGTCGAGAAGGTGGGGCGCAATGTAATTTCCGTTGGGGAGACTACGCAGCATGCGGGTCTGCATGTGGGCGTTCTTCTTCTGGCACGCGAGCGGCATGTCATGAAGAACTTCGCCCTTGCGATTGATGGTGCGTGCCCGTGGTTCGGGTCCAAGTTCTGCGATGAGGAACGTCCCGTCAGAGAGAAGCTGCACGGTGCTGATCTCATTTTGTTGTCCCTGATAGGAGAAAACCGTCTTCTTGGAAACGCGTTCGATTTCCGCCACCCCGCCCTTCGGGTAATCCTTGCAGGGATAGACCGCCAGCAAGACGTTGCCGTTGGGAAGGACCCACCCGTCGCTGGCCGGGAGGTCGATCTGCCAAGCCACTTTTCCATCCTCGCCCACGATGGAGGTGCGGGCCCCCTTTCCGAGTCCGAGGAAGGAGTGGGTGATCTTGCCCTTGTGGTGATCGGCGTGAAGGGGCGAGGCAAGCAGGGCGAACAGAAGAAATGCTGTGCGAATCATTCTGATGGATTGAAGCAAGAGCGGGCCGAGAGCAAGGACCGAGTGCGCGCCTTCAGACAAACAAAACCCCGGGCCGTGGTCCGGGGTTTCCAAGGAAAGCCTTGGGGAGGGAAAGAGAGTTTCAGGTTAACGTCTGCCGCGATCTCCGCCGCGGTCCCTACCTCCACGCTCGGTGGTGACTGCTTCCACGGACTCGGCGGGAAGGCCACTGGTCTCGAGCCAGGTGGTGGCCGCAGCTTGATCCTGAGAGTACCAACTGCGGGCGACCTGGGTCAACGTTTCGGTGCGTGATTCCTGATCGCCGATGGTCTCCGCCCACCTGATGGCGGTGGTGGGCTCGCGACGAGCAAGAGTGGTGGAAAACTCCTCGACCGCAGCGTCGCGGGCGGGGGAAGCTGGCATGGTGGTGAGATATTCGCCGGCCGCGGTCGCATCCTGACGGGTCCACTCCTCGAAGGCTTCGCCGTAGGCTTCCACCTGGGCTCCCTCGGGCAAGTTGTCGGCCCAAGTGAGAACGGCCTGCGGATCGTCCTCGGCCCATTCATTGGCCACGCGGGAGATCGCACGCTCAGCAGACTCCTCATCGGCATACTGGGTGACCCACTCGACCGCACTGGCCAAGTCATCGCGGATGGCGGACTCAGCGACGCGGGAAAGGGCGCCGCCCTTCAGATCAGGATCGTTGATGGTGTTGACCCAATCCTTGGCTGAATCGAGTCCTTGTTCCAGCATCTCGCCGGCGATGGTGGACATGTAAAACGCCTGCGTGCGTCCGCTATCTTCGCCCGTGGGCAAGGAGGCTACGTAGCTCATTGCGCCATCGACGCCGTTCACCATCAGACCGCGCACAACGCCATAGGCGGCCATGCGTTGCTGGCGCTCGTCTTCGATGCTGTTCACGTAGCTGCCCGCTGCTGCTCCGTCCGCCATGGCCCAACCCGAAAGGACGCTCACGAGATCGATCCCGCCACGCATGTCTCCACCGCGACCCCGCCCGCCCCGGCCTTCACCTTCTGTATTTTCGCGCTCTTTGCGCATCTCGGTGAGGGCCTTGATGGCCCCGGGGCCATCGATTCTTCCCCAGGCATTGGCCAGAAGGCGAAGTTCATCATCGCCACCGCGTCCGAATCCACCACCGCGTCGTCCGCCTTGCAAGGCGAGGTAGGCGGCCATGGCATTGTCGGGGGTGAGCTGTTCCAGGAGAGCGGTGAACAATTTACGGCGGAGGAGGGGATCGTTCTCTTTGCGCATGGCGTCAATCGCAGCCTTCATATCCTGATCGGAGATTTCTCCTCCGCTGGCAAAGCGGGCCACGAAATCGGCGACGGGGGTTGTTCCGGATTTTCCGGAACCGAAGGTCGACGGCCGGATGCTCGAGCGCGTTGATGATCCGCCCCGCTTGCCTTCTTCAGACTTGGCGTCTGAGTCGTTTTCACCGTCTGGACGAGTGATCCAGCCGAGGCCAAATGCGGCGCCCGCAGTGAGAGCCAGAACAGGAACAAAGATGGTTGGTTTCATAGAGATAACGGGTTCACTGACAAGAGGGATGCAATGGGGCGCATGGGCCCGCGCAAGCAAGAACTCAAGGATTGAACCAACGGAGAATTGAGGAGTTGCTCCAAGGGGGCACAAATCCCCCAAAATCGTGATATTGTTCGTCAGGGAGCCAGCTGCCGGTCAGCGAAGTCGAGGTAATGCCCCCAATCGAAGGCGGTCACGGCGTGTTTGCCCTCGCGCAGGTGGTAGCCAACTCGTGCCCCCGAGACCGGGTGGTTGGGGGGCGGCAATTTGGAGTCGGGAAGGCCCTTCAGGCCATAGAGCGAGTAGATGGGGGCGGCTTGAACGAGGGCGAGGAATTCGCCCCTGGGGTCGGCCCACTGGTCCTTGGTCGCACTGGCCACATAGAGAGCTCGCGGCGCGATGGCAGCCAGGAGCATGTGCTGATCGGTGGGGAGTTCTTCTTCACGATGGGCATAACTGGCATGATGCCGGCAGAACCAGTATCCCACTGGTTTGAGCATGTGGTGAATCCGTTCGCCGAAACAACGCCGGTAGAGGGCGGCGCCCCCGGCCCCCGAATTGTTGCTCACCACCATTTTGAAATTCTTGTCCTGGGCGCCGGTCCAGAGGGCGCATTTCCCCAGGCGCGAGTGCCCGATGACCGCCATGCGTTTGGCATCGATGAAGGGATCGTCCTGCAGAGACTCCCTGATGCGCGAGAGTCCCCACGCCCATGCTCCGATCGTTCCCCATTCTTTGGCTCCGGGCCTGCTCTGACCGTTTTCGTAGAAGAGGGGATGGGGTCCGTCGGTGAAGTCGTGGCGATAGTTGTCGGGGTCGATGTCGCCGCAGTAGGATGTGACCAGGGCGTAACCTCTCTTGAGAAGCCACTCGACCTGCCAGCGATCCTGGTGGAATCCTCGAGCCTTGCCCGAGGCAGGGTTGATGCGGATGGCGGGATCAAGGCTGATGCACTGGTTTCCGGAGAAATTCAAACCGAGGAAGGCCGGCGCTTTCTTTCCAGGGCTCTTCGGTGAATAGAGAAGCACTTCGATTTTGAGGGAACGATCGGGATGATCCTTCGGGGAGATGGTGAGTCGGATCTGACGGCGCCTTCCCAAGCCGTCGAAGACGTCAGTGGGGCCCTCCAGGACTTCGGTTTTCAGGGTGACCGCAGCGGTTGGGGTCTTGCCGTAAACGTTCTCTTCAAGGAGGGAGAGGATTTCTGCCCGCCTCGTTGTCTCCCAGTAGGCGCGAAGGTCCGGGGCCGCGGTTGGCGAATCATTGGGCAGCAATGCTGGCAGGCTGTAGTTGGGCACCCTCGCCTCGTCGTAATTTGTGTCAGCAGGCTCGGCTCCGAAGAGGGAGGCCGCACTGGTTAGAGTGAGGAGAGTGGCGGTCTTGCGCTGGTGGAGATTCATGGCTTCTGCGGGTTCTCTTTCTTCGTCGTCACTCGCGTCCTGACACGCATGGTTGGTGCCTTGCAATGAACTGGTGGGTAAGAAGGGGCGATCACTCGGTCACAGAATGAGCTCCCAGTAGCCTACATCGATCCACCTGCTAAACTTCCAGCCCGCTTCCTTGAGAGGGGCCATTTTTTCGAATCCGCATTTCTCATGCAGGGCAAGGCTGGCCTCGTTGGGGAGGGCGATCCCGCCGAGGAGGGTGTGAAAGGATCGCGTCGTGGCCCTGGCGGAGGCAATCCGGGGCTGCATAGACGGTCGTTTCGGCAGTGCGTTGTGCCATGGTGGCGCCCTCAACCACATTCTCCTCGAAAGTTACAGTCGTCGAGAGGGCGTAATGATTGTAGATTTCCACGACGCGTTGCGCGTCCCCATCCGTAGCGGTCCGAATCATGGAGATGGTCATGAAGGCTCCGGCCGGAAATCACAATCGTACAGCTTCCCCCAATTCATGCCTCCAAGACTCACCTGTATCCTGTCCCTCCTGCTCTGGTTCACCGTATGTGCAGATGCCAAAATCACGCGCGGCCCCTATCTCCAACAAGCTCACGAAGAGGGGGTGACCATCGTGTGGCGCACGGAAGAGGCCATGAAAGAGCCGCGGGTGAGCTACTGGCTGGGCGGCACCACGGCCATGAACTACTGCGCTGGGGCAAAGATCGGGGTTCGCACAATGACGAGTGAGCAGCCCTTGAGCAAGACGCCGAAAGGGACCGTGCAGTATGAAGCGACCTTGGTGGGATTGAAGCCCTCGAGCACCTATCGCTACGCGATCTATGATGGAAAGAGCAAGCTCACGGAGTCTGGATCGGACTCCCATTTTAAAACGCATCCTCCGATCGGCAAGGCCACGCCAACGCGGATATGGGTGGTGGGTGATTCTGGAACTGGCGCCCAGCACCAGGCCTTGGTGCATGAGGCGATGCTGCAATATGTGGCCACCAGCAAGCGTCCCCTAGATCTCTATTTGCATGTGGGCGACATGGCGTACTCGAAAGGGACCGATGATCAGTTTCAAAAGAACTTTTTTGCACCCTACCGGAGCACTCTGCGCAACACGGTGTGCTGGGGATCGATGGGAAATCATGAAGGTGGGAGTTCGAATGGTAAGACGGGAGTGGGTCCCTTCTATGATGCCTATGTGTCCCCGACTCATGCAGAGTCGGGAGGGGTCGCCTCGGGAAGGGAAGCCTTCTACTCCTTCGACTACGGGAACATTCATTTCATTTGCCTGGAGTCCTTTGATATCAATCGCAAGCCCGATGGCGAGATGGCCAAGTGGCTGGTGCGGGACCTCGCCGCCACCAAGGCGCAGTGGATCATCGGGTTCTGGCATCACCCGCCCTACACCAAGGGAAGTCACGACAGTGACAAGGAGAAGGAACTGGTTGAAATGCGGGAGTATATCATGCCCATTATGGAAGAGGGGGGCGTGGATCTGATCCTGACCGGACATTCGCATATATATGAACGTTCGATGTTGATCGATGGGGCCTACCATACGCCGACCAAGGCCGAGGGAGTGATCCTCGACGACGGCGATGGACGGCCAGATGGTGACGGGGCCTACCGCAAGTCGGCCGCGATCACGCCGCACAATGGAACTGTGGCAGTGGTCACCGGTCACGGGGGGAAGCTCGGGAGCGACACGAAGGGCATCATTCCGTTCAACCGCAGCATCGTGCTCGATCACGGATCGACCATCATCGATATCAAGGGGGATACTCTGACCAGCATCATGTTGGACCTGCGCGGCGTGGAGCGGGATCGCTTTGCGATTCAAAAGAAGGGTGTGATCAAGCATCGCGTGGTGGCCAGGCCGTGGAAGCCGACGAAGAAGACCGAGGAGCGGACCGGTCATGGCGTGAAGGGGGCACCCAAGGACCGGGACGCGGCCGAGATTGCGCGCAAGGCCGGCGCCAAAAATCTCCCCAAGAAGCTGCCCAAGGGCGCGAAGTCTCTGATCGCCCGTCATGCCGAGTGGGACTACCTCGCGGGAGGGGAGGAGCCCGAGACTGGAATGTGGACCATGGTGGAATTTGATGCCCGCGAAGAAGGATGGAAGAGGGGTCCGGCGGGCTTTGGATATTCAGACGACGATGATGAAACGGAACTCGAAGGGATGAAAGACAACTACACCGCGATGTTCATTCGGCGTGAGTTTGAAATCCCGGCCGGAGCGAATCTCAAGCGGCTTGGTCTGGCGATCAGCTACGACGACGGATTTGCGCTTTATGCCAACGGGAACATCCTGTTTTCGAAGCACCTCGAGACCAACAAGAGCGGGAAGATCACCGCCACCTCGCATGAAGCGAAGAAAGTCGAATATTTTCCGCTCTCCTCGTTCGCGAGCGCCTTCAAGATTGGGAAGAACGTGATTGCGCTTGAAGGTCATAATATCAAGAAGGAGAGCACCGACTTCACCCTCGATCCCTACCTCCTTCTGGAAGGCGGAAAGTGAGACCGGGCGCAAGGCGCGCTCTCATAGTTGAGCCGGGGTCCAAGCAATCGCAGAAGGGCCGTGAATTGGTCTGGTCTCGCCCGGCAAGAGGTTCATAAGCTGCCGCCATGAAGCCCTTGCTCAGGATCATTCGTCTTGCTGGCACGCTCGCTACCATCTTCGCTGCAGCGGCAGTTTTGGCGGCGAAGCCGAACGTCATGGTCATCATCGTCGATGACCTTGGCTACGGCGATCTCTCCTCATACGGAGCGAAGGATATCAAGTCGCCTCACGTGGACAAGTTGATGGCCTCGGGGATGCGGTTCGACTCGTTTTACGCAAATTGCCCGGTCTGCTCCCCGACGCGGGCGGCGCTTCTTTGCGGGCGCTATCAGGAACTGGTTGGGGTGCCCGGGGTGGTGCGCACCCACGCCGAAAACAACTGGGGCTACCTCAAGCAGGATGCGGTGCTCCTTCCGCAGGTGTTCAAGCCGGCCGGCTACCACACCGCGATCATCGGGAAGTGGCACCTTGGTCTCGATGAGGAGAACCATCCCACCAGACGGGGGTTTGATTTTTTTCATGGCTTCCTCGCCGACATGATGGACGACTACTATAAGCATCGTCGGCACGGAAATGACTACATGCGCAAGAACGAAGAGCCGGTGACCCCGAAGGGGCACGCGACCGACATCTTCACCCAGTGGGCAGTTGAGTATATCAGCGAGCAAGCCCAGAGCGAGAAGCCCTTCTTTCTCTACCTTGCCTACAACGCTCCCCACACCCCGATCCAGCCGCCCGCTGATTGGCTCGCGAGAGTGAAGAGGCGCGAAGCTGGCATCGACGGCAAGCGTGCCAAGCTGGTCGCCTTGATCGAACACATGGACGAGGGAATCGGCAAGGTCATGAGCGCTCTGGAATCGAGCGGCCAGGCAGAAAACACCCTGGTCGTTTTCGTTTCCGATAACGGAGGACAGGTCAATGTGGGCGGCACTAATGGTGCGCTTCGGGGAGGCAAGCAGGATATGTATGAAGGCGGGATCCGCGTGCCGGCGTGCGCGGTTTGGCCGGGCAAAATCAAGCCGGGGGGACGAAATAACTTCATCGCAGCCACGATGGACATTTATCCAACTGTGGCGGCCGCGGCCGGAATCGAGCTCAAGCATGAGATCGACGGACAATCGTTTCTGCCTCTATTGCTTGGCGAGGATCAAGCAGGTATCGAGCGGGACTTGTTCTTTACCCGTCGGGAGGGAGGGGAGCGCTACATGGCAGAGAGCACCTGGGCGATGCGTCGTGGGAATTGGAAGCTGGTGAAGAATTCACCGATGATTCCGTGGGAGCTCTTCGACCTCGAACACGATCCCGCGGAGAAGACCGACCTCGCCACGAAGAACCCGAAAAAGTACCGCGAGTTGGCTGGAGCGATGCGTAAGCACATCCAGCGGGGCGGCGCCGTGCCCTGGCAGAAGTGAGTGGGGTGGTCGCCTTTCGCGACCCTGGGGAGGATTCTACGCGTCCGGGATGTCCACCGGGACATCCACGCGTGGTTTTGGGGCGTCCTCGAAGCCGTAGAGATAAAGGCGGAACATCTCGATCTTGATCTCGCCGATTCCCCGGACCTCGAAGAGTTCATCCGTCAAGAGGAAGGGCGATCATCAAGTCCCATGGACGACGGTGAGCACGAGAGCCTACCTTTTCAGGATCCGGGCGTCTAGCACGGCAAGGGGGTTTAGGAAGGGTGCGGGAGTCCCTCAATGAGGCGATATTTTGGAGCGTGGCCCCCCTTTTCGGAAATTTTCGGAGGAAAGTCGTGAGGAACGGGGAAAATTGCCGTAGTCATTCCCACCGTAGAACTCTGAAATTCATGAATAAACGCCTCTATCTTGCCTTGCGGATTACCGCTCTCGCTGCCCTTGTTGGTTTTGCGACAACGTCATCCGCGACAGCCGCCCTCACGCTCGAGAAGAATGATCGCATATGCATCATCGGGAGTGGTTTGGCGGACCGCATGCAACACGATGGTTGGTTGGAGACCGTCCTCCAATCTGCCCATCCAAAGCATTACCTAGTCATTCGAAACCTCGGCTACACCGGTGACACGGTTTGGAGTCGCCCGCGCAATGGAGGCTATCCCAAGCAGGAAGATCACCTGAAGCAAATCAAGGCCGACGTCATCTTCGTGATGTTTGGTTACAACGAATCGTTCGCCGGCGACGGCGGCCTGGGCAAGTACAAGGACGAACTCGGCAAGTTGGTCGACAAGTACCGCGGCATGAAGCCCAACGGCAAAAGTGCGCCCAAGATCGTGCTCTTCACGCCGATCGCCCATGAGGACCTCGGCAATCCGAACCTGCCCAATGGGAAGGCCAACAACGCGCGTCTCGCCGCCTATGCTTCCGCCACCAAGGAAGTTGCGGAGGCCAAGAATACGGAGATCGTCGATCTCTTCGGTCCCTCCGCGGATTTGTTCCGCGCTTCGAACATCCCGCTCACCATCAACGGGATTCACCTCAACCCGGAAGGGAATCGTCGCATTTCGGAAGTGATTGCACGATCGCTGCTCGGTAAGGACGTTCCCGCTTCACCCAGTCTTGAGAATGTGAGGAAGGCCGTTCGGGACAAAAACTGGCACTGGCACAACCGCTACCGCGCAACTGATGGAAACGATGTCTGGGGCGGACGCTCCAATCTGAAGTTCGTCGATGGTCAAAGCAACAAGGATGTCCTCTGGCACGAACTCACCATGATCGATGTCATGGTGGCCAACCGTGACAAGAACGTGTGGGCCAAGGTCGGCAATCGGAATTACAAGATTGATGACCGCAACGTGCCTGCTCCGATTGGAGTGAAGTCAAACGTCGGGGGCAAGAGCAGGAGCTCCAACGCCGGGAAAGAAGGCAATCTGAAGGGTTACAACAGCGGGAAGGAAGGGCTCGCCAAGCTGACCGTCCCGGACGGCATGGAGGTGAACCTCTTCGCTGATGAAGAAATGTTTCCCGAGTTGGTCAACCCGGTGCAGATGGCAGTCGATCCCAAGGGTCGTCTCTGGGCCGCCGCCTGGGCCACTTATCCCAAGTGGGAGCCCCTCAAGGAGATGAACGACAGTCTCCTCATTCTTCCTGACGAGAACCGGGATGGAGTTGCGGACAAGGTCATCACCTTTGCCAAGGTGCACAACCCGACCGGGTTTGAATTCTGGAATGGCGGGGTCATCGTGGCCAGCCAGCCCGACGTTCTCTTCCTCAAGGATACCGATGGGGACGACGTGGCCGACGTGCGCATTCGCTTGCTGCAGGGAATCGGGTCGGCCGATACCCACCACGCTGCCAACGCCTTCGTCTTTGGTCCCGATGGCGGAATCTACTGGCAGAGCGGAGTCTTCTTCCGCAATGCACACGAGCATCCCTGGGGAGCGCCCCTGCACAGCGGAGCCTCGGCCATGTTCCGGTTTGACCCGCGGCAGTACACCGTCAGCGTGCATGCCGGGAACAGCCCCAATCCCCACGGAGTGGTCTTTGACTACTGGGGATACCACTATGCCAACGATGGCACCGGCGGACGGTCCTACCAAGTCCGTCCCGAAGGCAAGGGATTCAGAATGCACAGCCTCCTGAAGAAGGAAGTGCGCCCGGTGGCCGGTTGCGGAATCGTTTCCAGCGCCAACTTCCCGGCCGAGTGGCAGGGCGACTATATTCTGGCCAACACTATTGGCTTCCTCGGAGTGAAGCAGTACGACCTTGAAGCCAAGCCCGACACCGGTCACGTCTGGGGTGAGCCCCGTCAGGATCTGATCAAGAGTTCGGACAAGAACTTCCGTCCCTCCGATGTCGAGTTTGGATCAGATGGTGCTCTCTATGTTTCTGATTGGCACAATGTCATCATCGGGCACATGCAGCACAACATCCGGGACCCCAGTCGCGACAAGAAGCACGGCCGGATCTACCGCGTCATCGCGAAGGGTCGACCATTGCAGAAGCCGGTGGAAATTGCGGGAGCCTCCCTAGATCAGCTCATGGCGAACCTGGAGCATCCCATCGATGGCGTGCGCTACCGCACGCGGATCGAACTCAGCGGACGCGACACCAAGGATGTGATCGCGTCCTGCCAGAAGTGGATGAAGAAGTTTGATGCCACCAAGAAGGAGCATGCTCACCATCTCCTCGAAGCCCTTTGGTTGCATCAGCAGCACAACGTGCGGGACGGCAAACTCCTGGGCTCGGTTCTCAACTCACCCGAGCCCAATGCGCGCATTGCCGCCAAGACCGTGCAACACTTCTGGTACACTGCGGATCCCACCAAGGGATCGCAAGCCGTGGAGCCGGTCAAGATCACCAAGAACGACCCTCCCGGAGTCTTCAATGACACTGCCGAGGTGACCGAAGTTCGGGTGGGAACCCTTCTTGAGCAGCTCAAGTTCGACCTCAAGAGTTTTGAGGTCAAGGCGGGCAAGAAGATCAAGATCCACTTCAAGAATTCGGACTACGTTCCGCACAACCTCGTGATCGTGCAGCCCAAGGCCGCCAATGGAGTGGGTGAAGCAGCGATGAAGTTGGGCGAGCTGGGATTCAAGGAGAGCTGGATTCCCAAGGACGACCGCATCATCGCGCATTCCAAGCTTCTCGACTACAATCAGAAGGAGATTCTCGAGTTCAAAGCCCCGGAGAAGCCCGGTGACTATGAGTTCGTGTGCACCTTCCCGGGTCACCACATCATCATGCGCGGGGTGATGAAAGTGAAGTAAGCGACCTGGAATCATCATTCACGACCAAGCCCGGAGCAAATGCTCCGGGCTTTTTTGTCTCTTGAGCGATTTGGTCTTCAGTTATTTCAAGGCAGTCACCTTTAGCCCGGCCCCCGCCACCCGCTGGTCGAAGGCCACGCGCTGTCTGGCGACGGCCTCGTGGAATTTCGCCTCCCGGGCACGATTGGTGAACTGCTCGCGATCGTTCTTCATGTCGTAAAGTTCCTCCGCGCCATCCTGGTAGCGGGTGTAGGCCCAGTCCTTGCTGCGCATCGCGATGCCACTCTTGATGAAGGAAAGCGCGCTTGCCTTTACGGTGGCCCCGGGGTCCTTCAGGACGGGCCTGAGGCTCTTGCCCTGCACGGAGCCCGGAATCTTCAACCCAGCCAAATCCGCGAGAGTGGGAAAGAGGTCCATGAGCTCCACGATGGATCGGGTGCGCCCGGCCTTGGTTCCCGGAACGGAAATGATCAGGGGCACGCGGAGGACTTCCTCATGCAGGTTGTTTTTCTGCCAGAAAGTGTGTTCCCCGAGGTGATAGCCGTGGTCGCTCGTGAAGACGATGGCGGTCGTTTCCCGCAAACCGAGCCGATCGAGTTCATCAAGAATGCGACCCACCTGTTCATCCATAAAAGCCACCGAAGCATAGTAGGCGGCCCACATCCGCTTCTGGTTGTCAGGATACTTGTCGATCCCATTGAGCTCCGATCGGCTCCTGGTGAGGGCCAGCTTGGGCATGTCGGCGAGGTCGTCCGGGATGGCCTTTGGGAGAGTCATCATTTGCCACGGGTAGGGATCGAAGTACTGCTTCGGCTGCACCATCGGGTAGTGTGGACGCACGAAACCAGCAGCGAGAAAGAAGGGCTTGGCCTTATGTTTGCGCAGCAGCTCGATCGTTTTGCTGGCGGTCTTGTGATCGGGCTGATCCGATCCGTCGCCCTCGTAACTCACCGAAACAAACATGCGATGCGGCATCTTGGTTGACTGGCGTCCTTCGAGTTCCTTGGTGAAGAGGTTCAGATTGAGGCAGGCATAGTCTCCAGGGGTGTGCGCTTCCTGGCCCTGTGAATTGAAGCGCTCGGTCCACGACGAGGCGAGGTCGTTGCCATTGGTTCCGGCAATGATGTCGCCCGGGACGCGCATGTGGTAGATCTTGCCGACCCGCGCGCTGTAGAACCCGTTCTCCCGGAAGTGCTGGCCCATGTTCACGCGCTTTGTTCCACCATCGCGGTAGCGGCTGTGCATGAAGGACGTGCGGGAAGGTCCGCAGGACGTGCCCTGGCAATAGGCGCGCTCAAAGACCACCGATTGTGCGGCCAGTTTATCGATGTTCGGGGTCCGGCAGACCTTGTCCCCGTAGCAACCGAGCACGCTGGCTTTGAGATCATCGGAGATCAGGAAGAGGACGTTCTCGACCGGCTTCTTGGCGAACAGAGAGCAGGGGAGAGAGCAAAGACAGAGGAAGAGAAGAGATCGGGGGGCCATGGAATTGCGGGGGATTGAAATTGTCGGATCAGGGGTGCTCGCGAACGGAATCGAATTTTTGCAGGTTGCTTGTGGTGCGGGCCTTGGGATGAGAGCTAATTCCGAGAGGTGGGCAGGAGCTCAGCAAAGCCACAAAACCGTCTAGATTCCTCTTGCGGAAGATCGGGCACCGCATCGTCATGGCCGAGATGCTGGCGGCAAATGCGAAAGAATTCCTCTTCCTCCCGTGCCCGCAGAATGTCGTGATCGAAGGCGGGATCCAGGCCTTGCGTGATGTAGGCCACGTAGCGCTTCATTTTGTGAACCTGCTTGTCACCGCGATACACCTTGCGTTGTTCACGCGCGGTTTCCTCCCAAAGCGCTTCGATGTAATCCAACAGGTCCTGACCGCTCCGCCCGGGGATTTCCTGCCCGGCGAAGGCGGCGCGCAATTGATCAAAGAGCCATGGGTTGCGAATCGCACCGCGGCCCAGCATCAGTCCGGCCGCTCCGGTTTGGTCGAGCACTGAGAGTCCCGTGTCCACGTTGACCACATTGCCGTTTGCAATCACGGGGCAGGGCATGGCCTCCACGGCGCGACGAATGCACTCGGGATGGACCGGGGACTGGTAGCGCTCCTTCACGGTGCGTCCGTGGATGGCGAGGGCATCGATTTTGTGTCGTTGGAAGACCTCCAGGAGGGCCGCAAACTCGCTCGGATCTTCGTAGCCGACCCGGGTCTTGACCGTGAACCGTCCTTGCACCGCTTCACGCAGAGCTCCGAGAATCCGGTCCACTTTGTCGGGATTTCGCAGGAGGCCGCCGCCGGCATCCTTGCGGCACACCACCGGGGCGGGACAGCCGAGATTGAGGTCGATCCCTGCAATGGGATGCTCTTCGAGTTCCTTCACGGTCCGCAAGAGAGCGGGAATATCCTGGCCGATCATCTGGGCGAAGATCGGTTTCCCGGTCGGATTCTCGTCGATGGAACGGAGAATGTAGGGAGTGATACGGGAGCTTTCGTAGACGCGGAAGTATTCCGTGACGTAAAGGTCCGGTCCCCCGAAGCGCGCCATCACCCGCATGAAGGGCAAGTCGGTCACGTCCTGCATGGGAGCAAGCACGAGCACGGGACGATTTGCGGGAAGGAGATCCTTCATGGGGCGGAAGAGATTGAACAGGAGGGCGCGGCAATTGGGGAGAGCAGAATTCTCGATCTTTGAAATCGGAGGGCTAGGGTGGGTCATGACTCGTGGGATCCTGATCGTGCTTTGCGTCCTCGCTACCCAGACGAAGGCCCAACTTCCGGACATGGCCACCGTGGAGCCTGATCTCGTCGTACCCGGGCTTTCGGAGGGGAATCCCGCCGCCGGCAAGCGCGTGAAGCAGACGCTGCCAAGATACTCGGGGACCAAGGCGCATCATGTTCTCTATCTCCCGATCGACTGGAAGGCGGGGGCGAAGTATCCTGTCCTTGTGGAGTTGGCGGGTAACGGCCCCTTCAAGAACGGCTACGGTGACGTGAGCACCGGACTGGTGGAAGGAAGCCGGATGGGATACGGGATCTCCGCTGGCAAGGGATTCATCTGGCTCTGCCTTCCCTATCTCAACGGCGAGGGAGCTGCGAACGTCACGAGTTGGTGGGGGAGTAAACCGAAGCGCAATGCGCAACCGACCATCGACTACTGCATCGAAGCGGTGAATTGGATCTGCACGATGTACGGTGGGAATCGTGAGAGGGTGATTCTCTGCGGGTTCTCACGGGGGGCGATTGCGTGCAATTATATCGGACTGCACGACGACAGGATCGCGAAGCTCTGGAAGGCCTTTGTTCCCTACAGTCACTACGACGGAGTGCACACCGGGTGGCCCTACCCTGGTGCCGATCGGGAGTCGGCCTTGAAGAGATTGCAGCGGTTGAAGGGCCGCCCACAGTTTATCTGTGGAGAAGGAGGCAATGCGCAGCAGACCGAGGACTACCTGAAACAAACCAAGGTGGAAGGAAGGTTCACCATTAGGGGGACAGGATTTCGCAATCACAACGATGGGTGGTTGCTCAGGCCCTCGCCGGTGAGGAAGGAATTGCGGGCGTGGGTGAAGAAGGAAGTGGCGAGGTGAGTTCGTTGTCGCCCCATATCCCTGATGGGAAGCCTCTGGAAGGAGCCGCGCTCGCCGATCGAGACAAGCTTGCGCACATCAATACCTACGAGGAAGCCAAGGGGCACATTTGGGCTGTTGCGATTCGAGGCAGGGACCGCCGCCGAAGGTGCAAGGCTGCTGGTGGTGACGTCGAACCGCAGAAATGGCTGGACGAGGGGCGCTCACTGCCAGGATTCTCACTGGCGAGGACTGTCACTTCTTCACAAAATCCGGATTCTTCTTCGGCAATTTAGCCCCGGTTTCCTTCAGCCGCTTCAGCAGGAGTGTGTCCAACTCCTTCACCTTCTCCGCCATCCCGGCGGCGCGGTTGTTCTTCTCGCCGAGGTCCTTTGAGAGATCATAGAGTTCGGATTCTCCCGCCCAGAACTTGATGAGCTTGTAGTTGCCCTTGCGGATGATGCTGTAGGGTCCCGGGTTGTGGCGGTAATGGGGGAAGTGCCAGAGGAGCTCGTCGCGCTTGAGTTCCTTAGCGCCTCCTGACTTGAGGTGAGGGAGGAGGGAGAGGCCATCGATGATCCGGTCGCTTGCTGCGATCGGCCCGGTGGCCTCGAGCACGGTGGGGAAGACATCGATCGAACACACAGGCATATCGCTCACCTTGCCCGCGGGAATGACCCCGGGCCAGCGGGCGAGAAAGGGAACGCGGATACCACCCTCGTAGGGGTAGCCCTTGCCGCTGCGGAGGGGAGCGTTTTCGGTAGGCGAACCGTTGTGATCGAGTCCTCCATTGTCGCTGGTGAAGATGATGAGGGTGTTTTTGTCGATCTTGAGTTCCTTGAGAGTGGCGAGGATCTGGCGGGTGGAGTCGTCCACCGATTCCACCATGGCGGCGTACTTTGCGTTGTTCGGCTTCTTGTCGCGCTTGTACTTGGAGGCAACATCCGGGAGGGCCTGGATGGGGGTGTGCACCGCGTAGTGCCCGAGCACCAATAAGAAGGGGTGCTTCTTCTGATGCCAGCCACGAATGAGCGCTTCCGCTTCGTCGCCTTCGCGGTGAGTGAGAAACTCACCCTTCTTGCGCCCGGGCAAATTGTGGATCCCCTTGCGCAAGGATTCGTGTCTCCCCTTGGGCTGGTTGTAGGGATCAAAGTAGCTGGGAGGCTGACCGTAGTCGCAGCCGCCCTTGTTCTCGTCGTATCCTTGTCCGGGGGGAAACCAAGCGGGATCGCCGAGATGCCACTTGCCGATGTAACCGCTCTGATAGCCCCGGGTTTTCAATACCTCCGCAATGGTGACCTCTTCGTGCTCCATCCAGTAGGGATTGGGCGGGCAAAGATAGGCGCGGTTCTTTCTTCCGACATACTTGGTCGGGTTCTGGTCCGGGGTTCCCAGATTACCGCGTTGAAACATGGAGCGAATCCAATCCGTCACGCCGACGCGGTGAGGATAGCGACCGGTCTGCAAGGCTGCGCGGGTGGGGGAACAAACAGCGCAGGCGGCATAGCCATTGGTGTAGCGCATGCCTTCGCTCGCGATTTGATCGATGGCGGGCGTTCGGTAGTAGTCGCTTCCCTGGCAGGAGAGATCCATCCAACCCATGTCGTCGACAAGGATCACAATGACGTTGGGCTGGCCTGCGGCTCTGGCGAGAGGCGCGAACAAAAGGGCACAGGCAGCGAGGACGAACAGCGACTTCATGGCGGAAGTCTGGGAGAGGTTCCGGCCGAGGTCAACCGGTTGCGGAGGAGGCAGCTCCCTACTGGTGTCGAAACGCAACCGTGGGGTTCATGCGTGAGGCTCGGATGGCAGGGTAGAGCCCGCTCAAGGCGCCCACCACGGTTGCAAAAAAGATGGTGGAGAGAACAGCGTCCACTCCGATCTCGATCCGAATCGTTCCGCCGATGGTCGGAAGGAGGTAGAGAAGTTCGCGGGCGAGGAATCCCAGAAGGACTCCCAAAATTCCTCCCGCCACGCCGAGCAGAGTCGCTTCCAGGAGGATCATTTTCCGAATCCGTGCAGCCCTCCAGCCGATCGCGCGGAGGACTCCGATCTCGACCGTGCGCTCAAAGACGCTCATCAACATCGTGTTCATCACGCTGGCTAGCCCGACGATCATCGCGAGCAAGGTCACCGCCAGGGTCATACCCTTGACGGCCTTGGTCGTGGAGTGATGATCGGCCGCTTCATTGGCGAGGCTGGCGGAGAGCCCGTTGTGGTTGGCTTCGATTTCCTGGCAGATCGCCCTCCCGCGCGCCTTGTCAATATCTTCCTCGAAGCGCAGGTTCATGAAATTGATCTTCTCCTCGTTGTCGGTATGCGCCTGCATGACATCGAGCGAAATCAGGATCGCACCAGCCTCCACCATCGAGGTGCTCTCGTAGATTCCGCATACCGTAACCTCGGTGCCGATGACCTTGAGGGTGTCGCCCACCTTCTTGTTGAGCATCTGGGCTGCCGTCTTGCCAAGCATGGCAGCCAATTCCGTGCCGTCGTGTTGCTTGCGTCCTTCCACGATCTCGAGGTGATCCCAGATGTAGCTCTCCCACTCCCAGCTGGTGACCAACACCATGGGGAGATGCTCGACCGGCATGAGGGAACTGAGCACTTTCCCGCTCGCTTCGATGCCGGGCATCTGGGCTATCTCATGGGCAAACTTTTGTGAGAATGGTCCCGGGATCGGGTTTCCGGTGGTGATCCGGTTGACGACGGCGTCCGTGCCGCGCGCGTTCAAGGTCTGATTCCAGTTGTTTTCGAATCCGCGTGCCAGCCCCATGAGCGAGATTACCGCCATCATTCCGACCGCGATTCCAAGCACGGTCAGGGCGGTCCTCATGCGGCGGGTGCACAAGTTGCGCGAAACGATGGTCCAGAGTCTCATCGTGCGGCAGGGTTCGTCGTTTCCTTCACTACCACGCCGTCGCTCATTTCGATGCAGCGCTCGGCGTGGGCGGCGGTGGAGAGATCGTGGGTGACGAGGACGAGAGTCATTCCGTTTTCGCGGTGCAGGCGCGTGAGCAACTCCATCACCATAGCGGTCGACTTACAGTCAAGGTTGCCGGTCGGTTCGTCAGCGAGCAGGAGGTCGGGCTTGTTGGCGAGGCTGCGGGCGATTGCCACCCGTTGCCGCTCGCCGCCGGAAAGTTCGGTCGGCCGATGGTGGGTGCGATCCGCGAGACCAACTTCCTTGAGCAGGAAGATGGCCCGTTCTTCCCGTTTCCTCATCGAGAGGGGGCTCTCAACCATGGGGAGTTGCACGTTCTCACAAGCTGTGAGGGTGGGCAGGAGGTGAAAGGACTGGAACACAAACCCGACTTTCTCGGCGCGGTAAGTCGAGAGATCACCCATCTCGGAGAGCGCCTTATCGCGGAACTTCACCTCGCCGGAGGTGGGGGTATCGAGACCCCCGAGGAGCTGAAGAAGAGTGGTCTTCCCGCTGCCACTGGAGCCGATGATGGCCACGAACTCACCATCCTCGATGCGCAGGCTCACTCCGCGGAGGGCCTTGACCCGACCGTTTTCATAGGATCGGGTGGCCTCGATGACCTCGGTAAGGCACTCATGGGGAGTTGTGGCTTCTTGCTCCTGCTCCATCGATGGTTACGGGCGCACCCTTACGCGAGTTCGCGCACAGTCGCAATGGCTGATTTGGAATCTGCGTGGCTTGCAGGGAGAGCCTGCTAAGAATTGCGAATGAGATGGGCCGGGAAATTCATCGGGGTGGCTGGTTTCTGTGGAATTACTGCGGTCAGGGTCGCCGTCGCGGAGCCGCTGCCTCAGGTCCTGGCACCCTTCTTTTTTCCTCCTGCTGAGTTTGCCAAGGACACCTCGGGATACCGATCGATGCTCCAACGAAAAGGCGGCCGGGTGATCGACTCGCAGAGCGAATGGTCGTTGCGGCGGAAAGAGTTGCGTAGCGAGTGGCACGCCTTGATGGGCAAGTGGCCGGAGATCATTTCCAAGCCGAAGGTGGAGATCCTCGCCACCGTCCACCGCGGGGAGATCGTTCAACATCAGGTTCGCTTCCGGTGGACTCCCAGGGAGAAGACGACCGGGTATCTCCTCATCCCGAAGGGCGAGGGTAAGCGTCCCGCGGTCCTCACTGTCTATTACGAGCCCGAGACTGCGATCGGAAGAGGCAAAGAGCATCGCAACTTTGCCATTCAACTGGCCGAACGCGGATTTGTGACCCTCTCAATTGGCACCGCCGAAGCAAGCCGGGCGGGAACCTATGGCCTATACTGGCCCTCCCTCGAGAAGGCGGAAATACAACCGCTGTCCATGCTGGGTTATGCGGCCGCCAATGCTTGGCAGGTTCTCGCCAGTCGTGCCGAGGTTGACGCGGAGCGCATTGGCATCGTCGGGCACTCCTTCGGGGGGAAGTGGGCGATGTTTGCTTCGTGTCTCTATGACAAATTTGCCTGCGCGGTGTGGTCTGATCCCGGGATCGTCTTCGACACGCGATCCAGTGTGAACTACTGGGAGCCGTGGTATCTTGGCTATCATCCCAAGCCGTGGCGCAAGCGTGGGGTGATCACGGAGGCCCATCCTGCCCGCGGGCTTTATCCGAAACTCGTGGAGTCCGGACGCGATCTCCATGAGTTGCATGCGCTCATGCCCCCGCGGCCGTTTCTGGTCTCGGGCGGAAGTGAAGACCCGCCCGCGCGGTGGCGGGCGCTCAATCAAACGGTTGCCATTAACGAGATGCTTGGAGTCAGGAATGGCGTCGCCATGCACAACCGGGCCGGCCATGCGCCCACTCCCGAGTCGAACGAAGTTGTCTGCCGGTTTTTCGAGTGGGCGCTGGCGAAGTAGCTAATCGGATTTGCGCTTCTCGGATTCTTTCTTCTCCGAACCCTTCGCGGGTTGTGACTGGAGGCGGGCGAGATCTCTCTGAAGACTTTCGACGGTTCTCTTGAGATCGGAAACCGTCTTTCTCAGCGCGTTTCCGGGCGGAAGCAGCTGCCTGGGATTTGGCCCGTTCCTGAGCCTCAGCGTGAGCCTTGTTCTTCAGGTAGGACTCTTCGGGTTGGCGCCAATGGGAGTCGTGGCGCTTGAGGGCGGACTCGATTTCGGCGAGGACTTTGCCGCCGGGGCGGAGGGCTTCCTCGGCTTTGTGTTGAGCATCGCTGGCCTTTGCTGGAGCCTTCTTTTTGGCTTCGGTCCACGGGCTGGGAAGGTTCACTCCTTTTCTACTACCCTGGCGGGGATTGCACCTTTGACCTTGGAGCTTTGATCGGTCAGCGTCGCGTCCATGAGCAAGCTCCTCTCCATGTTGTTCCTCGCTCTCCTCGTGCTTCCCTGCCACGCGCAGAAGAAGAGTGGTCCGATGGCTCCCATCAAGGATGATCCTGCGCTCCCCCGCGCTCTTCTGATCGGGGACTCAATCTCGATTGGATACACTCTCTCCGCCCGCGCGGAGCTCAAAGGAGTGGCGAACCTGCATCGGATTCCCACCAACGGCGGGCCCACCAGCAGGGGCATCGAGAACATCGAGAAGTGGATTGGCCAGACGAAGTGGGGCGTCATTCACTTCAACTGGGGACTGCACGACCTGTGCTATCGAGATCCCCAATCCAAGACCCAAGGCAATCGCGACAAGGCGAATGGCAAGGTGACCCATGACCTCGAGGAATACGCTGCCAATCTCGAGAAGCTGGTGCTGCGTCTCAAGAAGACAGGAGCACATCTCATCTTTGCCACCACCACGCCAGTTCCTGAAGGAGAGGCGGGTCGCAAAGTGGGCGATGATCTTCGCTACAACAAAGCTGCGGTGGCAGTCATGAAGAGACACAAGGTCGCAATCAATGACCTGCACGCGGCGGTGGCTGGTAAGATGGACACCCTTGGAACAAGGCCCGGAAATGTCCACTTCAAGCCCGAGGGGTCGAAGTTGTTGGGACAGAAGGTGGCTGCGGTCATCAAGGTGGCCCTGGTCAAGTCGTCCAAGTAGCGTATGGCCTCTCGGCGGGGAGGTTCCCGCCCTCGCTCAGTTTTACCAACCGGTTCTGGTCGGCCTGCTCTTTGTGGTCGCGCAGCTCTTCACTTTTCTCGCCCTGCAGAAGGGAGATGTCTCGGTGGTCACTCCGGTCTTGGGATCCAAGGTCATCCTCGTGGCGTTCTCCCGTTCGTTCGGCTGCGCCCGGCCGGCGGGAGTCAAGCTGGCGGGAGACCGCTCTTCTTTGCGCGGCCGTGGGCCTGGTAATCTTTTAGGATTCTATACTCCGATCATCAACTGATCGATCAAGGCCGAGGTGTCCTCGAGACTTTTGTCGCGACCTTCGCGGGTGGCCCATCCTGAGAATCCGATCTCCTTGAGCGCGACGCGCACCTGATCCCAATCGACATCGCCTTCGCCGAGGCGGCAGAACCCGTTCTTTGTGCCCCAGTCCTTGATGTCCAGTTTTACGGTTCGGTTTCCCAAGGTGCGGATCCATTCTTCGGCGGGCGCGAATTTTTGCATGTTCCCGATGTCGAAGTAAGCGCCAACCCACGGGTTGTTGAAGGCATCGAGGTAGTCGCGAAATTTCTCGGGCGATTCGCAGAAGCCGTTCCAAACGGTTTCGATCAGGACGCGGACGCCGAGACGGCTGGCCAGCGGAAGGACCTGGCGAACCTGTGCGATGGAGCGGTGCCAGACGTGCTCGTGGGTTTCGCTTGGGCCGCTGACTTTGCCGGGCACGAGGAGGACTGCGGAGCCCCCGAGACGATGAGTGGCGAGGATGTTTTTCCTCAGGTTGGCAAGGCCCTTGGCACGGGTCGCTTCATCGGGGCTGCTCAGGCGCGTTCCCCAATGCCATCCGCAAACCATGCCGTGGAACATGACGCCGGTCTCCGCAGAGGCCGCAGCGTAGGCCTCGGCCTCGTTTACGTTTCCACTTTCCACCCCATGAAATCCCAGTCCCTTGAGGCGGTTGAAGAATTCGAGAGGCGACTCGCCCCCCTTTCTTCCGCCTTTGACGGCTTTGAAAATGTGACCATCGAGAGAGGGACCCGTTCCCTTGGCCTTTTGGGCGATTGTTTGGGAGGCAGTCAAGGCCCCGACAGTTGCGAGGCTGGCAGTGGTGAGAAAGCGACGGCGAGTGGATGGGATGTTCATGATGAGTTGGATGAGTGTGGGCCCTCTGATTGAGGAATACGTAGGGCCTTGCAATGCTCCTGTCACTTCTCTAGGAACCTTTTTAATCATGAACACAACTCGCCGCACATTTCTTCGGATTGCATCCGGGTCCGCCCTTGCAGCTCCGGCCGCCACTCGTGCTGCAAACCTCAATGGCAAGGGGCAGCACGCCTGTATCGGGGTTGGAGGCATGGGGTGGAACGATTTCAACCAGTTCAAGTCGCATGGGAAAACGGAGGTGGTTGCAATTTGCGACGTCGACAGCCAGCGCCTCGCACGCGCTTCCAAGGAGGTTCCGGATGCTCGGACTTACACGGACTGGCGTGAGTTGCTTGCGGCCGAGGAGGACAAGATAGATTCAGTCAATGTGACCGTTCCGGACCATATGCACTTTTCAATCGCGATGAACGCGGTGCAGGCTGGCAAGCATGTTTACTGCCAGAAACCGCTCTGCCACGATGTGGCGGAAGTGCGTGAATTGACCAGGGCGACCGAGAAGGCAGGGGTGAAGAGCCAGCTGGGCACCCAGGCGGCGGCCGGCTTTGGAGACCGCACTTTCGTGCACTGGGTGAAGTCGGGAGTAATCGGGAAGATCAAGCGGGTGGTGCTCTGTTCCAACCGTCCCGGTGCGATCGAGGCGTATCGATTCGTGGGCCCGCGTCCCGCGAAGCCGGTGAAGGCGCCTGATCATCTCAACTGGGACCTCTGGACAGGTTCGGCGCCGGTTCGTTCGTACGCGCCGAATATTTATCATCCAGCCAAGTGGCGCTCGTGGCAGGATTTTGGGACCGGTTGGTCCGGAGATATCGGATGTCACGTCTTCGATGCGACATGGAAGGCTCTCGGGCTCACTGCGCCGAAGACCATCAGTGCGAAAGTGCAGGACTCATGGAAGAAGTCGCCGGCACGCCGGGGCGATACCTGGCCGCAGAGCGATCATATCACCTGGACCTTTCCCGGAACCAAGATGACGGAGAAGGATGAGATCACGGTGGAGTGGTTTGACGGGCTCATCTACCCGCCGGCGGATGTTCGGGCCCTCTACCCCGGCACGCCTTACCCGGAGGAGTCGGCGATGGTGATCGGAACCAAGGGGGCCATGATCTTGCCCAATGGCGCCATGCCGACCTTGCTTCCAGGTGACAAGTTCAAGGACGTCAAGGTCCCGAAATTGGAGGAGCGCAATCACTATCACCACTTCTGCGATGCCATTCACGGAACTGCGAAGAACGAGTCCTACTTCCAGCAGACCGGGCCCATGACGGAAGCGATTCTTCTCGGGACGATTGCCATCCGGACACCGGACACGCTGCTCAATTGGGATCCAAAAAATCTCGCAATCACCAACAACGAGGCAGCTCAGAAACTTCTGCGCCGCGAGTATCGCAAGGGATGGGGAGTGGCGGGATTTTAATTTCCCGTCCAATCTTTTTGAATTGTTCAGGCGCCCCTGTAATTCAGGGCTGGATGCCTGAGGGAGGAAGGAGGGTGACCAACTCAGCTGGGAGCGTGCAGAGGGATTGCGTTTGCCAAATCCGACAGGTTCTGGTATCCGTTCTATTGTCCCCTTCGTCGGCTCAGGTCCTGATACGACGGCTTTCTGCACCCCCACCATCCTTACCTCCGCCCCTTCATGGGAGAGCGACTAGCTCAATTCGTGTTCATGCCCGAGCCCGGCCCCAGGATTTTTGCGGCGTGGGCGGCTCGACTCCTCTTTCCGCCGGTCGAGCGGGTTGGCCCGGTGATCAAGTCCTCCTGTGATACGGAGCAGGATCGCTAGCCTAGCAGGACTCAGGGGAGTTCGGGTTTCAGGACTTTGGGTGGGTCGTTTTTCGAAACAGGATATTGCGCGCCGACCTCCTCCAAGGCACATGTCATGGCCGCGATCGTGGTGGCGAAGGCCTTTCCCCTGCCCGAAGATACGACCGGTTTTTCGAACAGATCTTGGGGCGGAGTGACCTACCGCTCGAGAATCCAGATGTTCCGGAAGGCCACCGGGTTTCCGTGACCCTGGAAGATGATGGGCCCTTTCGGGACTTCCTTGCGACCACCACCCGCACCGGTTCCTTTGGGCAACTTGACCGCGTCGTGAATCTTCACGCCGTTTTGAACGACCGTGATGGTTGCGTTGGCGGTCTTTTTCCCGGCGCCATCAAAGGCCGGCGCCGTAAAATCAATGTCATAGGTTTGCCAGATGAGAGGCGGAAAACACATCGGCGTGTCGGCGGTCTTGAATTGGTAGAAGCAACCGCACCACTGTTTGGGATCTGATCGGATGGGAAGCTTGATCTGTTCCCGATCATAGACCAGTCCGAAGCTGTCGAGGATCTGGACTTCATAGCGGTTTTGGAGATAGATGCCGCTGTTTCCGCGGTCCTGGCTGCTGACTACGGCTTTCGGAATGTAGGGCAGCCGAAATTCGAGATGCATGGTGAAGTTGCCGTACTCTTTAATCGATTGCGCTCCGGCCCAGAGGAAGCCCTCTTTCGCTTCGCCCTTCACCAGCGTGGCATCGACGCTGTCGCCGACCAGGACGTCGGCTCCTGCCGGCGCTTTCTTGTGGAGGGTTGGGCTTACTCTCTCCACGCGATTGGTCCCCTTGGTCGCTCCCGTGACGCCAGCCTTGTCGGTGGAGGCCACCACTGGGGCCGATTTGTCCCAGCCCGCCCCGGGGAGTCCCCCCTCGAAGGTGCTCACGTAAAACTTGCCATCTCCGAGGGCGACGACTTGCACCCCACTGCTCTTGCCGACGTACTCGCCCTGCACAGCGTAGTCCGCATCCTCCTGCGCCGCCTTCTTCGGGTCAGTCCAGAGTTGCCCCTCCGGTCTGGCCCCGAAGGCGGAATTAATCAGGAAGAGGGCGGCTGCACAGGCAACCAGGAACAGCGAGGACATACAGCCGGGTCTCATGATGGGAGCAGGGTGAACAATTCGGGCCCGGGCGCAAGCACAGGCCGGGAGCGAAATCGGATCATGCCGGGCATTGCACGCTCCCTGCAATCGGTCTAGAAAGGCGCCATCGCAGAGCGTTGACACCATGGGAAAATCATTCGAAATCGAGGGGAAGCTGAAAGTCGTTGCGGACATCCAGACCTTTAACAGTGGCTTCACCAAGCGAGAATTCGTGGTGGAAGTCGAAGACGGGAACTACCCGCAGATGATCAAGTTTGAGTGCGTGAAGGAGAAGACTTCACTCCCCGATGGAATGGAGATTGATGATTCGGTCAAGGTGACTTTTGACATCCGGGGCAACGAGTTCAAGGAGCGCTACTATGTGAATCTGAATGCCTGGAAGCTCGAAAAGCTTGGGGCGTCCTCCGGTGGGGCGTCCTCGGCCGCCCAGCACGGTGACCAGGATGCTCCGGCTGGCGTTGGTGACCCGCCTGATGATTTTACGGATCCGGAGGAAGGCGATATTCCGTTTTAGGTCGCGAGCTCCAACTTTGGTGTCGCCCTGAGCGGGAATCTGCCTGGCGCTTGTTGGTGGATCCTTCGATTACGCCCTCACCCCGGGAGAAGAAAAAGGGGAACGGCGATCACCGTTCCCCTGAGAGAAGAGATTTGAGTCATTCCTTAGCTGTGCGGAGCAATGTGAATTTCGACTCGGCGGTTCTTCGCTTTACCGGCAGCGCTGTTGTTGGAAGCGATGGGCTGGGACTCGCCATATCCACGGGCCACAAGACGGTCCCGACTCACGCCCCGACCGGCGAGGAAGCTCGAAACGGAATTGGCTCGGTCCTGTGAGAGGCCGCGGTTATAGGATGTTCCGCCATCGGAATCGGTATGACCGCTCACCAGTATGGTCGTGCGATTGTATTTGCGCAAGACGAGGCCCACTGAGTTCAGCGTCCGGCTGAAGCTGGACTTGATGCGAGAACTACCCGTGTTGAAGGTGATGTCATGAGGCATGTTGAGGATGATGTTGTTGTCCCGCCGGGAAACGCTCACCCCTGTGCTGCGCAACTCCTGGCGCAGCATGGACTCCTGCTGATCCATGTAGTTGCCGATGCTCCCACCTGCCAGGGCACCCAGCGCGCCACCGATCAATGCTCCGCGTCCGGCATCGCCGTCGCCCACGTTGTTCCCGATGATGCCACCAAGTATGGCACCGCCGACTGCGCCCAATCCAGCGCCAGCCGTGGTTTTGGAAACCTGTTGCTCGCCGGTGTACGGATTTTCGGTCACACAGCTCGACAGACTGAGGACTGCAACGAGGGAAGACACGGCGAGAAGCCGTCGGCGCAGAGACGGAAGTAGTTTCATATCCCGGGCATCATAGGGAGTTGGAGGGAATGTTCAACCGTGGAAGGAGATATTGCAGATTCGATGGATGACCGCCATTCTTGTCCACGACCAGTGCGCTTGATGGACTACGACCGACTTGCCGAGGAATTGAAACGAACAGTTTCCCGATTGCCGGCGAAATCCCAGTATTGGATTGGACTGGCCGGCGCGCCGGGGAGCGGGAAGAGCACAGTGGCCGCCGCCTTGCAGGAACAACTCGGAGAATCGCTCACCGTCCTTCCGATGGATGGGTATCACTACACTCGTCGCGAATTGGACGCCATGAGCGACCCCGAGAATGCCCATGCCCGGCGGGGAGCGCCTTTCACCTTTGACGCGGGCCGACTGGTGGCGGATTTGCTCGCAGCGCGGGAGCGGGGTACTGGATCCTTCCCTGATTTCGATCACGGAGTGGGAGATCCCGTGGAAGATGCCATTGCCCTTACCAACGAGCGACCGCAGATCGTTTTAGTGGAGGGAAATTATCTCCTGTTGGACGGCAATCCTTGGTGCCGGCTCCGCGAAAGCGTTTTCGACAAAACGTGGTTTCTCGATGTGCCCATCGCTGAGTGTAACCAGCGGGTTTTCCAGCGCCACCTGCGGACCGGAAAATCCATCGAGATCGCACGTCGGCGAGTAGATCGCAACGACGGTCTCAATGCCGAGCTTGTCATCGCCCAATCCTTGAAGAACGCGGATCGCGTGCTCAGGGTCGGCTAGTGTCCTGCGCGCTAAGAGCGTTGCATTAGGGCGCCACTCTCCACGCGGTCCGCGAAGCGCTGACTTTTAAATCCCATGAATCAAACATAAGGGGACGAATTTGGGGTGCAGGACACCGGCGGATTCTCTACCCCTGAGCATCCGCCATCAAGAGATGCGGGAGCTCGGGTGTGAACGGCTGTCGATGAGGGGTGCTACAGTTTCCACCCTTCCCGGTACTCGCGGCGGAGGTATTTTTCCGCCTCGGGGGCATTCGGAAATTTCATATTCTTGGCATCCCACTGCAGCTTCTGGCCAGCCCGGAAGGCGACGTTGCCGAGGTGGTTAGCTTCCGTGAGGGGTCCGGCATAGTCGAAGTGACAGGTCGTGATCTCGCCGGTCTTGCAGGCGTGGATCCACTCGCGGTGATGCCCCAGGGAGTCAGGAATGGTTTTCTCCGGTCGCACAAAATCCTTGAAATTGTCTTCCGGAAGCAAGAGGTGCTTTCCGTAGTCGGAGAGCAGCATGCCCTTGTCGCCGATGAAGAGAGCGCCGCTGCCCCACTGGGGAATTCCGCCCTTCTTCCAAATCTCCGGCTTCTCGGATCCTTGATACCAGGTGAGGTTGACCGGTCCTCGGTCACCCCGCTGGGGGTACTCGTAGCGGGCCCACATCGAGGCCGGTGCAATCTCGGGATGGGGATCCGGTCCGCCTCCTTCGATCGAGGTTGGGGCATCCAGATTGAGGGCCCAGAAGGGAAGGTCATTCCAATGGCTGCCAAGATCCGACATCGTGCCGTTGCCGAAGTCCCACCAGCGATACCACTTCGGTCCCGGGAAGTAGACGGAGTGGTAGGGGCGCATGGGAGCCGGCCCAATCCAGAGGTCCCAATCGAGCTCTTTCGGAATGGGCTGAGCTTCCTTTGGCCGATCCTGGACATTGACGATGTCGCGATTCTTCTTCGCGTCGGCCGGGCTTTGCCATCCCCAGGCCCGGCCCACCCAGACGTGTGCTTCGGTGACCGTTCCGATCGCGCCGCTCTGAATGAGTTCCACCACGCGGCGGTAGTTTCCGTTGGCATGAATCTGGGTTCCCTGTTGGGTGGCGACTCCGGCCTGCCGCGCTGTTTCGGTCACGAGGCGCGCTTCGTAGACATCCCGCGAGAGAGGCTTCTCACAGTAAACGTGTTTCTTGCTGCGGAGGGCCGGGAGGGTGGCGAAGGCGTGGGTATGTTCGGTCGTGCTCACGACCACCGCATCGTAGTTGCCGGGCTTGTCGTAGAACTTGCGGAAGTCGCGAAACTTGGTCGCCTTTGGAAATCGTTTGGCCGCGTTTTGCAGGTTGCGGTCATTGACATCGATCAAGGCCACGATGTTCTCGGTCTTACCCACCGCCCCCATGTTGCCGCCTCCGCGGCCTCCGCAGCCGATGATGGCAATGTCTAGTTTTCCGTTGAGATTCTTGCCTCGGACGATGGCGGGAAAGCCGATTGCGCTCGTGGTTGCGGTCGCAGACACTCCCTTCAGGAAGCGGCGGCGGGAGTGGGGGGACGGGTGACGGGGTGAGTTGCTTTTCATGATAAAATTGATTGAGTCAGTCAGGCGAGGTCGGGACGGCAGTTCAAGGGAAATCGAGTCGTGCGGGTTGGGGGCTAGTTGGATTTTAGGAGTTCGGGCGTCACTAGAGCCCCCGTTGGGCGGAAGGCCATACTTGCTTGGATAGGATAACTGCAGATACATCCCGAACTTGCTTCGGGAATGAGAAGCAAACCGCTGGCCGGGATCATGTTGATCCAGCAGCCGGGCCGCGACACGGTTGCGATCTTTTTCTGTTTTCGCTTGTCCAAGTCGAAGGTGGTCGGGTGTGAAGCCCGGTAGTAGAGGCGGCTCGCGGAAGCCGAGAGGGTGCCGCATCCTCCGCCCCCAGACCGTTTGAAGGTAAAGAGTGTTTTGCCGGTTGCGAGTTCGTAGACCTGCGGTTCCACGATCAATTTTCCGCCCGTGATGACGGGATGAAGATCCTGTTCGCCGTGGGTGAGGTCTTTGCCACGGCCGGTATCAAAGCTGTGCTGCCAACTGCGTTCTCCGCTGCGGGCATGATAGACTTGCGTGTCGTAGTGAAGCGAGAGGCCTCCCGTTTTTGAGGTTCTGGCCCCGTTCCGAGAGTTCACGATCACGAGTTGGTCATTGGTGCAGGAAGCAAAGAGAGTCTGAATGCCCGCTTGGGTCTCCAGTGGTTTTCGCCAGATTGGTTGTCCCGATTGAAGGTCGAGAGCGATAATAGTGGCCCCCTTGGCTCCGATCAGATCGGCGTAGTGCCATCGCCCGGGGACATTCTTCGCCTGGCCTGCGTTCGTCTTGGAAGTGCGATCCCCATCCCGGGAGCCGGGCTTCAGCAAGGTGCCTGGATCAGCGCTCTCAATGAAGAAAAGGCGGCCGGAATGGGTGCAGAGGGAAGGATTGAAGATGGCGCCCCGTGGTTCATAGCTCCACTGTGTCTTCCCGGACTTCCGATTGAGCGCAAAGAGCTTCTCGCTGCATACGATGCGTTGCCGGTCTCCGTAGGCTCCGCCGAAGATCGTTTCAGGGGCAAGATTCCGCCGGATCGCTCCCTTCGGAGATGCGGATCCGAGCAAGAGGTTTTCGTTCTCGCCGGCCACTGCTAGATACCCCCACTCCTGCGTCTCCGGATCAACGGAGAACGTGCGGCGGCGCCTCCCGGTGTTGCCCTCGATTTCGAAACAGTGTGCCCCCGCGCTGGCATAAAGCCGATCATCCTGAGCAAGCGCCAGGTTGCCACCGTCCCTGAGAACCGCGAGACGCGTAAAATTTGCGATCGGCTGCTCCCACAGAATGGTGCCATTGAAGGAGTCGATCCCAAAGAGGTAATCGCGGCCCGGCACAAAGAGGAGTCCGTTGGCGGCGAGAGGCGGTGGGGCGCGGAGATGACGATCAACCATGTGATGGGGGCCGGGTGCTCCGAACCACTGGGGGCGTAGCGGACCGTCGGGTAGCCGATCGCCTCCGCTCGAAGCGCTGCTCCCCGGATTGCCGTAGATGTGCGTCCAGCCCCCGGCAGAGGGGACTTCATGCGCACGATGGGTCTTCCCCGCCAACACTGCCACCCCATCGTAGGGACGAAGAAGTCGTTGCAACTCGTCCTCGGGAATTTTCAGGTTCGGATCCTCGCTCGTCACCGCGTTGAAAATCCCGTCGAGGTAGGGGAGCTTCTCATGGCTGCGCACCCATTGAAGCGAGGGTCTCGCAAGCGATTTCCAGTCCGCCATCTTCACGCGCAGGGCCGCGATTCGTTTTTCATCGCGATCGACTGCGACCACCTTCATTCCGGTGGTCAGGGACAACTCGTGCACGAGCGCTCCGTCCTTCAATCCGACCACGAGGATGTATCCTCGCCTTCGTGGAAGGAGATCTGCCAGGTGCCTGCCCTGCCTGGTTGCCTTGGCGGTGAGAGCAACTGCGGCGGGAGAGTCGGCGCCCTTCCGCTTCCCCTGGTGGGAAAAGCAGTAGATGCGACCGCCTTCCGTGCTGACGAAGAGCCTGCCCGCGGCCACGGCGAGGCCCCGCGCGGGACGGTTGACCTCTGCTTCCCAAACCTTTTTCCCCGCCGCATCAAAGGCCGCCACGGAATGATCGCCGCCTGCGAAGGTGATCTCGCCTGCGATCACCGCGACGTGCGGAAACTCCTTGATGGCTGCTCGCGGAGCCGGTGCGTCGGATTTCGATTGGCGGTGTTGGGCGATCGTGGCAAAAGCGCCACCCTGCGGGGCCCGTCCGGTCGAAGCCACCACCTGGCCCTCGCGTTCGGTGAGATATCCTTGCGGGCTCAGGGTTACCGCTTTCTCCGACACCACCTTTCCTGTTCTTAGATCGACTTCGCACTGCCAGCACCCTTCCGAAGGAAAGAGGCCAGCCCCGAAGTAGGCGGAGGATCCCATCACAAGCACTCCGGTCCGAATCGGCCACAGACTGATGAGACGCCCATTGCCCGGTAGACGTTCATCGCGTGCGGAGGACGGCCGGGCTTTCCACCGCAATTCCCCAGTGGCCGCATCGAGCGCGTAGAGCGCCCCATCATCGCATCCGAAGAGAACGGTGCCACGGCTGACCGTTGGGGTGAGACGAATGGGTCCTCCCGCCACGAAGCTCCATACCTGTCTTCCTGACTCTACCTCCAGACAACGGAGAGTGTCGTCCCTGGAGGAACCGTAGTAAAGGCGATCCGATGCCACTGCGACGCCGTGGATCCAGTCGAAGGTCACGCGGGGGACTTCCGGGGTCGAGCGCTTGCGCCAGTAATCGCTTTGCGCTGATTCCGGCCAGGCCGGACTAGTGCCCACCGCGAAGTGTTCCCAATCGGGCTCCTTCTTCAAGGGGAGCGGAATGGCTTCCCCGGCGCGCCCACTGCGAAAGTTGTCTCCCATCCAGGTCACCCAGTCCGCGGGCTTGCCGGGGTGCTCGACAACATCCGTCTCGATTCCGGGAAACTCTGCCTTTCGCGTTTCGTAGCGCTGTGAAATCTTTTCGGGCGCGAGTGCGCGATGCCAAATGGAGATGCGCTCCAGCTTCCCCGTGAAGGGATAGTAGTCGTTGTCGTCCCGGTAGGCGCCGATGGTGTAGAACGGCGACTCGGGTTGGAGGATGGGCCCCTCTTGTCCGGCGTGACGAGCGCTCAATTTCCCGTCGAGATAGAGGAGCATCTCCTTGCCGTCATAGCTGGCGGCCACGTGATACCACAGACCGGTCACCACATTCCCTGGGGTCCGCAGGTAAGTCATGCGGCCCGGCTTCTCCGCGGTAAGGCCGAAGTAGAACTGATCCTCCCCGTAGCCGAGGATCCATCCCCGTTCATGTGTGCCGGTGTCGTGCACGGCGCCGATGATGCCTCCCCATTCAATGGTGCGGTCGATCTGGACCCAAGCCTCTGCGGTGAAGGCCTTGCTCGGAAGGCGGGCTTCTTTCAGATCCCGAGCGAGCAGGATGCCGCCAGTTCTGGGGTTCTTGGCGGAGGGCACGAGTCGCATGAACTGCAATTCTCCATCACGTTCGAAACGGTATTCCCCGATCATGCTGCCGCGGAGGCCGCCCACCGAGGCGAGGAGCTTGCCCCCCTGGACGCTCCCGGCTTCGAAGCGCCACTCCTGCACGGGATCCGTTTGTCCTGAAGTCCTCAATGATCCGCTGAGCAACACCAAGGTCGGGAGGAGCAGGGCGCAGAGGGATTGGCAATTCATTTCGACAGCTTAGCGAGTTCCCTGCCCATTACAGACTCTTTACACTTCACCTTGCAACTCCGGCCCATTTGGGGCGTTTCTTCTTCCGTGAAAGCACTCCTTTTATCCACTTCGCTGCTGGGGCTTACCGCTGGTCTCCTTGCCGCGCAAGGACCACGTCCGAACGACCTCGGGGCCAGCCCGCAGCCCATCGGAGAGGCAGGAATCGCCTGGTATACCACTTGGGACACCGCCAAGGCCGAAGCCAAGCGCTCAAATCGCCCAATCTTCTTCATGGCTGCGGCCGCGACCTGTAGCGGCATCTCGGGCGTCTTCTGACCGGGCTACACCGGCACGCAGAACAGTTTGTTCTCGCAAAAAGAATTCATCGGCGCCTCCCGCGACTTTGTTTGTGTCCGTCTCGAGTCCTACGAGAGCGAGGAGCACCAGAAGATGGTGCGCTCCTTTCTCAATGGCCGATTTGAAAACACCGCATTCTGTCTTCTCGCCCCCGATGCCGTGACGCGCCTTTCTGGAACCGGGCGGGGTCCCGCGATGGGCTTGCGCAGTGGGGGACGCGGTGCCCGCGGTCCTGGTGGGGGAAAGGGAAGCAACGATTCGGTGATCGAAGCGATGAATACGATTGCGAAGAAGTATCGAACCAAGGGGAAGAGGGAGGAAGCAGTGGTGCAGGATTTTCATTCCTTCCGCCAGGGCCTCAATGTTGCTTCCGGGGACCAACGCTTGTTTCTTTATGTGGTCGCGCCCGAAAAGGAGCGCCGCGAACTTCGCGAGAGTTTGCGCGTGGTCTTGGGCGACCAGGAAATTGTGGGCCGGTTCCACACCGACTTTGCAGAGACCAGGGAGGATGCCAAGTGGCGCGACGCCGTGAAGGGTGCCCAGTCCAAGTCCAGCCTCTATATTATTCGCGCCGACAAGTTCGGGCAAAAAGGGAGCGTCATGGCAAGCCTGGCGATGGAGGCAACGTCGAAGGAGATCAAGAGCGCGCTCCTGAAAGCCAACGCTGAGTTTGCGAAAACCGAGAAGCGCAAGGTCTACAGCGAGCATGTTTCCGAAGGTCGCCGTGAGCAGGTGTACTTCGAAAACGGCGTGGCCTACGGCGAAGACCGTGACGGCGATGGCGAGATCGATCACAGGGGCGGACGCGGGGGCGCTGGTCGTCCCGGTGGCGGTCCGCGCGGTCGTGGTCGCCGCGGTGGTCCGCCTCGTGGTCCTGGAGGTCCGCCCCCCGGGGAAGGCACGCCAGAGCGTCCTCCTGGTCGCCCCGGCGGCCGCTAGTTTCTTCACCATCGTTTTCAAAGATGCCGGGAATTCCCGGCATCTTTCCTTAACTCCCTAATCTTGTTCCAGCGATGACTCCTCGACCGTTCTTCCTCTTCCTCCTCTGCTCTTTTGCCCTTCTTCAGGTTGCCCCCGCGCAACGTCCCGGCCGACCGCGGCGGGTTCCCCTCTCCGAACAGGAAAAGAAAACCATCGCAGAGGGGTTCAAGGGCCTCACGACCGATGGCAAAGTCGTCCCCGGTCTTTTCAAGATTGTATCCACCGGCGTTTCCACGGAGCCCGTGAAGAAAGCGGCCGAAGCCTTTCTCAATGGTCTGACCGCTGAGCAGCGCAAGAAGACGGTATTCAAGGTCGACGACCACGAATGGCGCAAGTGGGCTAATCAACATTCCTATACCCGGCAGGGAGTGAGCTTTGCCGAAATGAATGACGAACAACGCAGGCTCGGTTTTGCGCTCCTCGAATCCGGTCTCAGTGCGCGCGGGCTTCAGACCACCCGCGACATCATGAAGCTCAACGAAACACTCGCGGAGTTGAAGAAGAGCTGGGATGGCTACGGCGAGTGGCTGTATCACTTCACCATCATGGGCGAGCCGTCCGCCACCAAACCATGGGGATGGCAGTTTGATGGGCACCATGCCATCATCAACTACTTCGTTCTCGGCGATCAGGTCGTCATGTCACCGGTCTTTCTCGGATCCGAACCGGTCAAGGCGGAATCGGGCAAGCACAAGGGGACGGTCATCATGCAGGAAGAGCAGGATCGAGGACTCGCCTTCATGCAGTCACTTCCCGCCGCCCAACAGAAGCAGGCCCTCATCAAGGGCGAAAAGGGCGGCACCAATAATCTGGCCGAAGCCTTCAAGGACAACCTCATCGTTGCCAAGGTCGGGATCCGTGCCAGCGAGTTCGACGAATCCGCCAAGAAAGGACTCCTCGGACTCATTGCGGTTTTCGTCAACCACCAGGCGGAGGGCCACGCAAAAGTTCGTCTCGAGGAAGTGAAGGCTCACCTTGAGGACACCTACTTCGCCTGGATCGGTTCCACCGGGAAGGACGCCGTCTTCTACTACCGCATCCAGAGCCCGGTGATCTACATCGAATTCGATCACCAACGCCCCATCGGCCTCCAGCGCACCGGGATTCCTTCCCGCGAACACATCCACGCCGTGATCCGCACTCCCAATGGGAACGATTACGGCAAGAGCCTGCTGGAGCAGCACTACGAGAAGCATCACAGGAAGTGATGGAGCGGACGGATCCCCCGAGCGTTCCGGAATCCGGAATTTGAGGAAGGAACTGAGCAGGCAATCGGTGAGGGCCACACCCTGGGGCCAAAGATCCGCTTTCTTCCCGTTCGAAACGGAGTCACGCTTCGATCGTGGTTGCGCAAGCCAATGGCGAAGTTCACGTCGGGAGAGGAGCGCTCCCAACATCCCGGCAGTTCGAACTTGTCTACAAGCACACCGCTGCCGCGCAGCGCGGTTGCCATCTCGCCTGATGGAAGGTGGTTGGCGTCGGCGGGGCGTGATGGAGTGGTCATTCTTTCCGAGATCGTGGAGGGGAAGTTGGGCAATTCGCGCAAGCTTCTCGACCACACCTCGGGGGTCGAGTGTCTCGTCTTCTCCCCGGATTCACAGCGACTCGCCAGTGGATCTCTCGATTCCAAAGTGCGTCTTCATGAGCTTCCTGGAAAACTTGTCCGCACCTATGATGGTCTCGGCATGGAAAACGAGCCGGTCGCCGGGCGGGTGCAGTCGCGCGTCCTCGCGCTTGCATGGCAGGATCAACTGGTGGCTGGCACCTCGAAAGGAATTCTCTATCGGCTCTCGCTTGGGGATGATACCTCGAGGAGGATCGCACGGAACGGGCGTGATCCGATCTATGCCCTTGCCTTTGATGCCAGGGGGAGACTTCTTCTCGGCGGGCAGGGACGGGTCGAAATTTTGACTCTTGAGCGGAAATTGTCTTCCCCGTGACTTGGAGAGTGCTTCGAAACAATTGGTCGGCCACCTTGATCTGCCGGTGAGTCCAGTTGCGACCGCACAACCGTGCGCGGCATGCGCTGAGGACTCTCGCGAATCGATGTTGTTTGTGGAGGGGAGAGCCTTAGGATTGCGGGATGACTTTGCTGACAGCTCTGCTCGGGGGCCTCCTTGGGTTGATGGCTGTGGCCTCACCTGTTGAGGCGGCGGACTCTAGTTCAAGTCCTTGAGCCAGCGTTCGCAGGGGAGAATCCACTGAGAAAACGGGTAGCCCACTTCGCGCATGCCCTTTCCGTGGCCGCCGCGAGGATAAATGTGCAACTCGTAGGGGACCTTGGCCGCCTGCAAACTGATGAGATAGCGAAGCGTGCCGGGAGTGAAGGGATCATCCGATGCAATCGAGGTGAAGATGGGAGGGTAATCGTTGCGGGAGGGAAGGTTGTCCACCAGGGGGTCGATTTCCGAACCATTGCGCTCAACGGTAAGATAGGCGGGATAGATCGGAATCGCAAAGTCAGGACGCGCGCTTATCTGGTCGATCTCGTCGCTCGCCTCGTAGCTGGGTCTGTCCGCCTGATGCACGGTGAGGGCAGAGAGGTGGCCGCCGGCCGAGAAACCAAGAACGCCAATCTTGTCGGGGCTGATCCCAAACTCCTTTGCGCGCGAGCGAACAAGGCGGATGGCTCGCTGCGCGTCCTGAAGCGCGACAGTGTGCTTGGGCAGACCCTTGCGACGGGGTACACGGTACTTGGCAAGAAAAGCGGTGATGCCTTGCTTGTTCAGCCACTCGGCAATCTCGGATCCTTCATGCTGGGCGGCGAGAATCCCATAGCCGCCACCAGGAAAAATGATCACGGCGCGCCCGTTTTGTTTCGTTGGCTTCCAGAGATGGAGAGTCGGTTTCGTGACGTTCTGGATTCGCAGGATGTTGTCGCCCCTGTCAGGCATGGACTCCACGAGGTTCTTCGCGGGATCATCGGCACACGTTCCATCGCCCGGCCAGAGGGGGATTACGGCGCCGGGAGTTTTTTGGAAGGATGCCAGTCGCTTGTCGGCGGGCGACCATTCTTCTGGTGGGAGGACAGATGCGCCGGGTTTGCCCGGCTTGGCGACTGCTCCAAGCGGCCAGAGTTCGAGCTTTCGAATGAAGCACTCCGCCCATTCGTTCTGGATCCCGATGAATCCGGAGGCCGGGGTCGCATTCCGGCCTTCGTTCACGAGGACCCCGTTGAGCAGGATCTTGTATGATGCGCCATTGCAAATCACCTCCATGCGATTCCATTCGCCGACCGGATGATCGACGTCCTTCTCTCCCCGGAATCCCTTCACATCCTTCCACTTGGGATCGCGGTCCTTCCAACGAATGCTCTGAACAGACTTGCCCTTGATGGGCACCGTGATCGTTTCGCCACCCTTCTGCCACCGCAGTCCACCCTTCTCATCCTTCACCACTTCGCAGGTCAGCTGGGTCGGGATGAGCTTACCGTCCTTGGTCTTGCCTTGCAGGACATTGATGTCGCCCATCGAGCCCTCGAGCATTTGAGCCTGGATGCAGGGAATCCAAGATCCGCCAAATGAGCCATCCGGTCCGTGGCTGTGAAGGAGTAATCCACAATCGCGGGCGCGATCCTTGCGCTTCGACCAGGTGTTCTCGCCCCACTTGTAATCGAGGACGAGGTGGTAGTCCTGGTAGCTCTCCTTGGTCCGAAAGTAGCCGAATCCCTTGCCCGTGACTTGGAGGACGCCGTCCTTGATCACCGCGACATCCTCGCGCCTGGTGCTGACCGAGTTGTTTTCACTGAGATGGAAGACCCAGTCTTTGAAAGTCGGATCAGCGAGGAGGTCCACTTTTGACTTGGGGACGACGGCGGCGGGGAGCGCGGAAAACGACGCTGCGAAAAGCAGCATGAGGGCAGAGCGTGCGAACATGGTGGGGATAGTAAAGAGAGAGCGGCTCGCTTCTTCCATCACGAAGGTGGAAATTGGCCCTGACAAGGTGCCACTGGGGATCTAGGAGAAGGTTATGAGACTACCAGCCCTGCTCGCCGCCGCTTCTTTGACTCTCTCGCTCGCTGCCCAGGCAGGGGATCGCCATCTCTTTATTCTTTCTGGACAATCGAACATGGCCGGCCTGAAACCCGAAAACGCCTTTCTTCCGGAGCTTAAGAAACTCTTGCCGGAGGCCGATATCCAGCACGTGAAGTTTGCCAAGGGAGGACAGCCGATTCGCAAGTGGGTGAAGAATTTTGATGAGATCGCGAAGAAGAACAAGCTCCCAGCCAAGAAGGATCCAGGGGCCTTCTACGATCAAACCCTCAAGGCCGCCCGGGAGGCGATCGCGAAGGGGAAGCCGAAGACGATCACCTTTCTCTGGATGCAAGGAGAGCGTGATGCCAAGGAGAGTCTCTCTGCCGCCTACGAGGAGAGCATGAAAACCCTCATCGCGAATCTCCGCAAGGATCTCGACACTCCCGAGATGGCCTTTGTCATCGGTCGCCTCAGTGACTTCTCCACCAGCGATCACTGGGAAGCGGTGCGCGCCGCACAGGTCAAAGTGGCAAAGGACGATCCCCGCGGGTCATGGGTCGACACCGACGACACCAACGACAAGGAAAAGAACGGGAAGAATCACAACGGCCTGCACTACACCAAGGCAGGCTACGATCTCTTTGGTCAGCGCCTCGTGCGACAGGCGGTGCGTATGATCAATGGCGAGAAGCCGGACCCCAAAGGCAAGCCGGAGTAGACCTCTTGTCCGGTGCTCCCCGTGCTCCCGCCGCCGCGCTTCTTCGCCCGGCGTTGGTCCCATTCGTTGGCGAGAAAATGTTGCAGGGAGGCGAGGAGGAAGGTGAGGAAACGACCGCGTTCGCGGGATGCATCCCCGAGATAATTTTTCTCAAGCAGCTTTCCAAAGAAGGCTTGGGTGAGGTCTTCGGCATCGTGATGAGCGGATCCGCGTCGGCGGACGAAGGCATGGAGGGGATACCAGTAAGTCAGGCATAACTCGGCCAGCGCGGCGTCCGCTCCCGGGGCATTCGCCGCACCCGCTGGGAGAACCCGGCTCCACTGGGTTTGTTCGAAGGGGCTGGGCCTTGGTGGCGTGGAATCGGGCACAGCTTCATCTCCGCAGATTGGGCCGGTCGCGTTCAAGGATGATTCTTGCTGTGGCAGGGGATCCTCTTTACTCCTTGGCAGAATTGGTGAAGAGCAACGAAGAGAGAAATCGGCAACTCGGCGAGTCGTTTCGACAGGCGCGGCGCGAGACGGCCGTGATCGTTCTTGCCTGGCTTGCCTTCTTGATCTGGACCGGATTCGTCTGTGGATTTGGTTCGCAATTGAAGCAGGGCGAAGAGGTCGTGACCGCCTTCGGGATGCCGCGGTGGGTCTTCTTTGGAGTGGTCGTTCCCTGGCTGGCCGCCTGCGGATTCACCTATTGGTTTTCCATGTTCTACATGAAGGACACGGACCTGGATCCGGATCGTGAGCGCGAGGCCAACGGGGAGGAACACGGGGAAGGACGGTGAGTATTCTTCCCCTGTTCGCGAGTACCCCCGGGACCGGATCAAACTCCGCGCTGATTTGTTTCCTGGGCTATGTGGGGGTGGTCTTCGTGATCGCTTTCCTTGCGGGGCGGGCCGGGAAGGGGAAACCATTTGTTGGCGAGTACTACCTGGGCGGGCGTAACTTCGGAATGTGGGCCTTTGCCCTGACCTATGCAGCGACCCTGGCAAGTGGTGGAAGTTTCATGGGATTTCCGGCCCTGATCTACACCCATGGCTGGTCCCTGGCTTGGTGGATCGGCGGCTACATGGTGGTCCCGCTCGTGGCCCTGGGATTGTTTGCCAAGCGCATCAACCAGGTGGGACGCATCGCGGGAGCAATCACGATCCCCGAGTTGTTGCGGAAGCGTTTTGCGAGCAACCAGGTTGGAAACGTTGCCACCCTCCTGGTCTTGTTCTTCATGTTTTTCTTTCTCCTGGCCCAGTTCAAGGCCGGCGCGGAAATCATGGCCACCCTCTTTGGCGACGTTCCCATCTATCAGAAGGCAGTGGCGGCGGTGGAACGAACGACCGGAGAGTGGTTCTGGATCGGCAGTGCCGATGCCGACTATCTCGTCTGCCTGTGTTGCTTCGCAGTCGCGGTGGTCGCTTACACGGCCTATGGCGGGTTTCGAGCGGTCGTTTGGACCGATGTTCTCCAGGGCCTGGTGATGGTGGTCGGGGTGCTCATCCTGCTCGGGCTGACCTTGTCCCAGGTCGGGGGGCTGGAAGGAGCGACTCGGCAACTTGCCCTGCAGACCCCACCCGAATTTGGCAAAGCGGAGCTGGAATTGATCGGGGAGAGTCGGGTTCAAACTCTGGCCAAGGGGACCTTTCTGGCCTCGGCCGATGGTGAGGTCATGCGGCTAAGCGCGATTGCGATCATGGAGGCGAAAGAGGGACCACAGGGGCCCTTTGATGTTCTAATCATCACGGGAGCGGAGCAGCAAGCGCAGCTTTCCGACAAGGTGGAGCCGGAAATCGTTGCTCATGTCACGGAGCGCATCCCCTACGCTGGTGGGGCGGGGGAGAAGGGAGTTTATCTTTCGGCGCCGGGACCTCATGCCACCAAGCCGGAAGGCTTTCTTCCGGTCATCTTGGCGCTCAGCTTTTTCGGGTTCTGGACCTTCTCGGGCGCGGGGCAACCAAGCTACATGGTGCGCCAAATGGCCTTCCGGGACACGATTGTCTTGCGGCGTTCGATCCTGTTCGTCGCGGTCTTCTTCACCCTCATCTATCTCCCCCTGATTTTCATCTTTACCAGCGCGCGCATTCTCCTGCCGGGGATGGAAGGCGAGGCGGATCGAATCATGCCCGCCATGGCGACGGTGGTGACCAGCAATGCGAACATTCCCTGGCTGGCGGGAATTCTGGTGGCGGCGCCCTTTGCCGCGATTATGTCGAGCGTTGATAGTTTTCTTCTCCTCGTCTCCTCAGGGGTAGTGCGCGATATTTACCAGCAAAACACCAAGCGCGAGGTCTCCGAGAAGACCATCGCGCGCTTGAGCCACTGGACAACAATCTCGGTCGGTGCCCTGGCCGTGTTGTGTGCCCTCAATCCGCCCGAGTTTCTCCAGACCCTGATCATCTTTGCCTCCGGGGGCCTGGGCGCCTCCTTCCTGGTCCCCGTTATCCTCGCTCTCTATTGGAAGCGAATGACCTCGCGAGCTGCGGTTGCGGGGATGATGGTGGGAGCGCTCGTCATGTTGGGGTGCTATCTGAAAGGGTGGTCCGAGTTCGGAAGATTCAGCTCCTACAATCCGTTGGAGATCCACCCCTTCATCTGGGCATCGCTCGCGAATCTGTTGGTAGCCGTGCGGCTCAGCATCTCCGGCCAGAAACCAGACCGGGAGCTCGTGGAGCGTTACTTCGGAACCTGAGCAATCTCACGCAAGACAGAGATCGGGAGGAAGAGCTCTTTCCGTTCCTTGCCCTGAGGATCTCCCTCGCTACCTTCCAAATCACCGATGAGCGCAGAATCCAAATTTCAAGAACTCAACCTCACCTTGCCGCCGGCTCCCAAACCGATGGGCGTCTACAAGCCGATCGTGATTGTGGGCACCCTCGCCTACCTCTCCGGCCATGGACCGTTGAAGGAAGACAAGACCCTCACCGTCGGGCGGGTGGGCGAAAACATGGACCTGACCGCGGGCTACCAGGCGGCCAGAGAAACCGGTCTCTCGCTGCTCTCCACCCTCAAGGCCTCGCTGGGTAGTCTTGATCGCGTGCAGCGCGTGGTGAAGACCCTGGGCTTCGTGAATTCGGCGGACAACTTCGAAGATCAACCGAAGGTCATCAATGGCTGCAGTGATTTGTTTGCGGAACTCTACGGAACGGAGAATGGAGTGGGCGCCCGGAGTGCACTTCCATCGAATACTTTGCCGGGAGGAATTGCGGTGGAGATCGAGATGATCGTTGAGATTGCGCCGGAATGAAGGAGCTCGGCCAAGTTGCGAATCTGGACCGGGTGCCCTCTCCCGCATTGCTGGTCTGGCCTGATCGCGTGCAGGCGAACATCGAGCGCATGATTGATCTGGCCGGGGATCCCGCTCGCCTGCGCCCGCATGTCAAGACCCACAAGATGGATGCGGTGGTGCGGATGCATCTCGCCTCCGGGATCGAGATGTTCAAGGCTGCGACCATTGCCGAGTTGGAGCTTTGTCTGGCCGCTGGTGCGCGGGAGGTCTTGCTGGCTTATCCGCTGGTGGGTCCCAACCGGGGACGTCTCGTGCAGCTCGCGACCCGGTATCCGGAGGCCACGGTTCAGTTTCTCGCCGACAACGCGGAGGTCGTGACTTCCATGGACCGTCGGTGCGAGGAGGCTGGGATTGAACTGGGGGTCTTCCTTGACTTCGATTGTGGAATGCAACGGACCGGGACCGACTCCATCGCGGAGTCGCTGCGACTTGCCGCTGCCGTCCATGAATCCGGCTCACTCTGTTTTTCCGGAGTGCATGCCTACGATGGTCATGTGCGCGTTGCTTCGGTGGAGGAACGGGAACGGATTTGGGATGCCGCGATGGACTCGGTCCGGCGGCTGGTGAAAGCCTTGCAGGAGAGCGGGCTGAGGGTCGAGGCGGTGGTTGGGGGAGGATCGCCCACCTTTGGACTTCACGCCGCCAAGCAGGGCTGGCAATGCAGCCCGGGCACGACCGTGTTTTGGGATGGCGGGTATGGCGCGGCTTTTCCTGATTTGCCCTTTGAATCAGCAGCCGCCATCCTGACCCGGGTGATTAGCAAGCCAGGGAACAATCGACTCTGTCTCGACTTGGGACACAAGGCGATCGCTTCCGAAGGCCCGTTGGAAAATCGAGTACGGCTGCTCGGCCTGGAAGGTGCCAAGCCAGTGCAGCACAGCGAGGAGCACCTTGTGGTGGAGGTGGAGGATGCGAGCCTCTTCGAACTCGGCCACTGCGTTCTTGGCATCCCGCATCACATTTGTCCCACCGTGGCTCTCCACCAGGAAGCCTTTCTTGTTCGGGGGGGAGAAGCCACCGGCGAACGATGGGAAGTGACCGCCCGCAACCGCAGAATCACGGTATGAAACTGATCTTCGATGCCCACCTCGACCTTTCGCTCAACGCGCTCGACTACAACCGCGATCTGCGTCAGGAGCTGGACACCATTCGTGCCGAGGAGGTCGGAAAGAGCGATCTTGGTGGTCGCGGCAACGGGGTGGTTTGCTTTCCCGAGATGCGTCGGGGCGGGATCGGCCTTTGCGTGGCCACTCTTCTTGCCGGCTGCATGAAGCCCGGGGCGGTGGCGTCCGGCTGGAATGCCCCGGAGATCGCCTGGGCCCAAACTCAGGGTCAGCTTTCCTGGTATCGGGCCATGGAAGAGCTGGGAGAGTTGGAGCAAATCACGGACCGGAAGTCTCTCGAGCGAGTTCTTGCACGATGGAAGGACGGAGAATCTGAAGGAGCGCTTGGTTACCTGCTCAGCTTGGAAGGCGCTGATTCGATCCGAACCGTCGGTCACCTTGAGGCCGCCTACGCCCAGGGACTGCGCGCCCTCGGTCCCTCCCACTTTGGGGTCGGCCGCTACGCGCTCGGTCACGACCGCGACGGCCCGCTCTCTGAGGTGGGCCGCGAATTTGTCCGTGAGATGGATCGTCTCGGCATGATTCTCGATGTCACCCATCTCTGTGATTGGACCTTCCACGATGCCCTCGAACTCTACCAGGGTCCAGTCTGGGCCAGTCACTCAAACTGCCGCGTCCTCGTTGATGACCCGAGGCAGTTTACGGATGAGCAAATCAAGCGCCTCATTGAACGTGGATCGGTGATCGGGGCCGCGCTTGATGCGTGGATGCTGGTGCCCGGGTGGCACCGGGGGTTGAGCACTCCGGAAGGGTCCGGCGTCATACTCGATCACATGCTCGATCATACCGATCGGATCTGCCAGTTGGCCGGGAATGCCGATCACGTGGGGATTGGTTCCGATCTCGATGGAGGATTTGGAACTGAACAAACCGCGCAGGATTTGAACTCCATCGCGGATCTCGCGCGCCTGGAAGGTCTCCTGGAGAATCGAGGATACTCCGAGGCCGACATCAACAAGATCTTCCACGGAAACTTCATTCGCTTCCTGAGAACCCATTTACCAGAGTAATCACCTCCCATGAATCAGATCGATCTCAAGGACAGGACCGCTATTATCACGGGAGGCGCTCGTGGAATTGGATTCGCGATCGCTCAACGGCTCACTGCTTCCGGTGCGCGATGTGCAATTTGGGATCTTGATCCCGATGCTGCAATCGCGGCCGCCCAATCTCTTGAGGGCGCGGCGGCAGTTATTGTTGATGTGACCGACGCGGATTCGGTGGCAACCGCCACCAGAGCCACCCTGGAGCAACTCGGGGGTATCGATATTCTGGTCAACAATGCCGGCATCGCGGGTTCGAGCAAGAAGCTCTGGGACTACAGTCCGGAGGAGTGGCAAGAGGTCCTGCAAGTTGACCTCTTTGGCGTCTTTCTCTGCTGCCGCGCGATTGTTTCCCAAATGGTCGAACGCGGTTATGGACGCATCGTCAACATCGCTTCCATTGCCGGCAAGGAAGGCAATCCCAACGCTTCGCATTACAGCGCGGCCAAGGCGGGAGTGATCGGTCTTACCAAGTCTCTTGCCAAGGAAACCGCGCAGAGCGGAGTGATCGTGAACTGCGTCACGCCAGCCGTGATCGAGACCGACATTCTCAAGCAGATCACCCAGGAGCACATCGACTACATGCTCTCAAAAATCCCCATGGGTCGCTTCGGCATGACCGAGGAGGCCGCCGCCCTCGTTGGGTGGCTTTGCTCGGCGGACTGCTCCTTCAGCACAGGGGCGGTCTTTGATCTCTCCGGGGGGAGAGCGACTTACTGAAGCCCTTGAATACCAAACCTGCTTCGGCGGATCACGCGCCCGCTGGTGTCCTGCGCCGAGAGGTCAGGTTTCTGAAGCAAGTCAGTCTTCTGGCCGTCTGGCATGATCAGAAGCTCGCTCCAACAGACTGCAAATCAGCAGGATTTGCAGGATTTGGATTTCTGAATATGACGGAGTTCCCCCGTAAACCTTCTTGAGTTCCACCCGGAAGAGGGGTTTCCGGTTG
>JAPKFB010000100.1 GCA_028821775.1 Roseibacillus sp. | reverse complement strand
TGGCCGCCTTTTTCTTGGCAGGCTTACGCTTGGCCGCCTTTTTCTTGGCAGGCTTGCGCTTGGCAGTTTTTTTCTTAGCCGCCTTCTTGGCAGGCTTGCGTTTGGCCGCTTTACGCTTGGCCGCCTTCTTGGCGGGTTTACGCTTGGCAGCGGCTTTCTTCGCAGGTTTCCGCTTTGCAGCGGCTTTTCTTTTTGTGGTCTTCTTCTTTGCAGCCATGGCTCTATGGTTGTTGAGTAAGCGCTCAACGTCGGTTTTCTCTTCAGGCGTTAAATTGCCAGTTGAGAGTAGATGGAGAATAGCGTGACCTACGCTTCCTCCGAAAGCGTTTAAGACAAAATCTTTTGCAAGGGGAGAGATGATACTTGCTTGACTTTTAGTGGGTTTATAGATGTGAGCTCGTCCTTCACGTGTCGCTTTTACGAGCCCCTTGCGCTCCAGACTTTGCATCACCGAGAGGATTGTGGTGTAGGCACGTTCCTTCCCGTCGGCGATGTTTTCAAGTACGATAGGCACAGTAGATGGTCCTTCCGCGTACAAAACGGTGAGTGCTTGAAGCTCCAAGTTGGAAGGAAGTAGCTGACCCGACATGCTTGATTAGAAACCTATAAGCCCAATTAAACGAAAAATATGCAAGACGCGCAAGTTTAATATTCCTTAAATACATGGTTGATTTCCCCCGTAGAATCAACCCTTTTCCTAACAGAACCATCTAACAGGTGCCCTCCACTCCGTGGAGAGGACGCCTTTGTTAGATTCGTAGTCCATTCCGCTGAGTCCGGGGTGGGGATTCCGGGCGAAGGTTGGTTCTTACCTTGCCGGATCAAGGCGCGGGCGTTTTGTATTCGGAACGATCTTGGTGAGAGCGTTCCAAAAGCCATCGTCGGAGGGATGTCCACTGAAGAGGACCCCGCCCTCGAGGGTGAGCAAAGCGACGGTGGGAAGTTCGACTACGCGCAGTTTTCGAGCGAGCGACACTTTGGAGTTATCCACAATCCAATCCCCAAGATTCTCCCTCTTGATCCCGGCGCGAAATTCTTTGGCTGCTTTGAGTGCCTCTGCGCCAGTTTCGATCATGACGGAAGTGACCGGGATTTTGTTGCGGGTGAGCTCTTCGGTCATCGCAATGAAGTCGGGCAAGTTCGCTTCGCACTGTTCGCTCCACGGAGACCAGAAGTGAACAACATGGCACTTGGCGTTGTTCGCGAGGGAGGCGAGGGAGACCAGTTTGCCACTGCCTTGGGAGGCGAACTTCGCGTTCTGATCAACCTTGAGCTTGGCGATGATCTTTTCCTGCCGGAGACCTTCGATGTGAGAGGCGAAGGCGGTGGCTTGCCTGGGACTCAGCCAGAAGGCTTCCGTGATGCGCGATTTGAACTCTGCCTCGTCGCCTTTCTCGAGCGCTTCGAGGGCGTGGCAGTATTCGATGATGGCAAAGAACTCCTCCGGGATGCTGAAAATCACCGAATCATCGATCCGAAACGCAGCCCTCTGTTTCTCAAGGACTGGCGCGAGTGCGGCGACCGCCTTGAAGTCCTGCTGATCGATCAGGAAAAGGAACTGTGCTTCAAGAATGGCCTGGTCGGCAACCTTGCCCTTCCTGGCAGCGGCGATCGCACTTGCGATCGAAGGGGCGTCCTCACTCTCAAAGAGGGCCTGAATGAGTTTCTGCTCCGCGCCGACCTCTCCGGCCCTGCTCTCCTGGCCCCGCAGCGGCAGGAGACTCGCCAAGAGTGCGAGTCCTCCCGGAACAAGTCGGCTAGCGAACGCTCGGATCAATTGTTGCTCGGAATCTGCAGGGTCCGGCCGGCTTGGATGTTGATGTCGGAAAGGCCGTTGGCGGCCTGGATCGCTTCCACCGAGGTGCCGTAATGCTTGGCGAGGCCCCAGAGGGAATCACCCTTGGTCACGATGTGCGGCACGGTCTTGCCCTCGGGAGCGCTGACGCCAGCCCCAGGGGCCGGAGTGGGCGGGAGACTCGGCGGAAAGGACGTTGGTCCCGGAGTGACGCCCAGCGGTGGAATGGGATCGGGTGGCGGTGGGGGATTGTTGACCCCCGGGAGCGGTTGGTAAGGCGGGTTCGGGGTGTAGACGCCGCTTTCGCCGCCGGGAACTCCGTAGGGATCCCCGAAGGCTGATTGAGCGCCGCCAGCTGTCTGAGCCTCCTTCTGCTTCTTGTATTCCGCGTACTCCGGATCGAAGGTTGAGCAGGAGGTGAAAGAGAGGGACAGGGCAATGGCGAGGCAGAGCGGTAGTTTCATGGCGGCAGAGTAAGCAATTAGTTAAGAAAAGCGAAACGTTTTTTTGCAGTTTTTCTAGCACATAAAACGAGCGTCCCCAGAGGTTTTGTTCAAATTTCCAGCCGAAAAAAGTCTTGGGCGGTCATTTCGGTGTGGGAAGCAAGGAATTCCAGGGATTCGGAGCGGGCTGCTGCGAGATGCTCGGCGGTCTGGCGGGTGTAGGCGGGTTCGCAGCGTTGGCCCCGATGAGGGACTGGAGCGAGGTAGGGTGAGTCGGTTTCGACCATGAAGCGTCCGGTGGGAGCCCGCACCGCGGCGTCGAGGACTGCGGTCGCTTTCTTAAAGGTCGCGATCCCGGTGAAGGAGATCAGCCCGCCCAGGGCGAAGACCCGCTCGGCCTGCGCGAAGGGGCCCGGGAAGCAGTGGAAGACGGTGCGGACCTGCTCCGCAAAGGGGGCGTAGATTTCCAGGGCATCAGAGAACGAGGCGTCGCCCTTCCGGTCGCGGGTGTGGATCACGACATTCAGATTGAGCTCGGCAGCCAGTTCGAAGTGCTGGCGGAGAAAGTCGCGTTGCCGTTGGTGGTAGTCCTCATCGGTCCAGTCGGCAGGTGCGGGATGGAAGTAGTCCAATCCGGTCTCTCCGATTGCGGCGGTCCTGGGGTGGCGGGCGAACTCCCGGAGCGCGGAGAGGTAATCATCGGGAGTGTCCTGCACGTCGCAGGGATGAATGCCCACGCAGGCGAAGACCTCTGCAAAGCGTTCCGCGATCGCAAGATTGGTGGGGATGTCTTCGAGGTTGGTAGCGAGGGTGATGAGGCGGGTGATCCCTGCTTCGCGAGCTCGGGTGAGCAGAGCGGGCAGCTCGTCGGCAGAGAATTTGTGAGAGCCGAGATGGCAATGGCTATCGGTGAGCATGGGGGGAGGGAGTCGCAGGGCGGACGGTGGCAGGAGGGAGCTAGAGTTCCTGGGCGAGGAACCAGGTGAAGGTGAATGAGGACACGGTTTCTCTGGCTTCAGTGAGGAGCTCGATTTCGATCAGGTAGAGAGTGCGGCCCCTCCGGACCACGGTGGCGATGGCACCGCGGAGCGATTCCGGGGTGGTGGGAGATTACAAAGTGAGGGTGCCGTGGGCGGGTTTCTAATAAGTGCAGGTGGCTTTGCAGACGACTCAGCGGATCTCTTTGCATTCGCCGCGATGGCGAAGAAGAAACTCTGCGCTGCTTGCTTCGGCGAGACTGAAGAGGGCCGACGCGTGAAGGGTGCCGAGGTGATTGTGCAGGCGCTTGTGCTCTTTGAGGGTGAGGAGCGAGGAAACATCCTTCGCTTTCTGGATTCCGATCAGCGCATTGCAGGGCAGCACGGTCAGGTCCATGACTATTCTTGGAGGATCGTTTTCCCTCGATAGAAGAAGGCGTAGGGCATGAAGATGATGGCCGTGATGAACATCAAGGTTGTGAAGAACCAGTAATAGGAGGCCCCTTCGAGGCGCTCGCCACCCCCCGCGAAGCTGGTCCGAATGAACTCGCTGTTCTTCTCCCCGTTCATCTCCGTTGCGTCCACGTAATTGATTTTCTCCTTGCGGCGCTCGAGCCAGGGACGCTCTGGATGGAGGGCGTCGGTCCATGATGCCTTCTTCGCTTCCTTTTTCTCCTTCAACCTGATTCGGATGCCAACATCCCATTGGGTTTTGGATTTCTGGTCGGGCCCATCGCTGGTGATTCGGCAAGTGCGGCTATTTTCGAGGAAGTAGTGAAGGGCGTTCCCCCACTGATCCTGCAAGCCTTCAAGTTCCTTGGCGCCGACCTCGGGCCGTGGAAACTTGGAACCGTTTGCTTCGGTCCAAGCCTCGATCTTGGCGCCGGCTAGGTCGAGGGACGCTTTGCTCGGAGTCGCGACCTTGGTTTGCTCCCCAAACTTGAGGGTGAAGACGAGGTCGTCAGCAGTTCCAGGTTGTTCGTCGGCGCCGGGATGGGTTTCGGTCGCGGCGGCCGTGCGATCCTTGTCCACCATCGCTTGCAAAGTTCCTTGCACGGTGGCGCCCGGGGAGGGGATCTGGATGTAGTGATTCACACCCGCGGTGAAGAGATTGCCGAGCGAGACCGAGAAGAGGAAGAGGCCGAGGATCAGCGACTTCATGGTGCGAGGCGCCTGGGTGTAGGAAAACTCGAGAGCGACGATCGAAACCATGATTTCAGCGGCGGTCAGGAGGATGTAGGCCAATATCTGCCAGCCAATGTTGGGGCGCTCCCCGGCATCGATCCATCCCTGGATGGTCGAGCTCAGAGCAAAGGCACAGCCCATCAGAAAGAGTCCTGCTCCAATTTTCCGCAGAGGAGTGAGTTTCACCACCCGCCCGACCTGTGGATAAATGATGAAGGTGAAGAGGGGAATGAAGGTGAGGATGAGGACCGGATTGACGGCTTGGACCTGGGACTCGAGCCACTCCACTCCCATGAAGTTTCGATCCATTTCCCGGGCCTGGAAGATCCAGCGGGAGGCGGTCTGATCGAAGAGGGCCCAGAACATGGCCACAAAGAGGAAGAGGATCGACAGTTTCCCGATCGCCTTCATACCAACGGGACTGAAGGTCTCCTTGAGGAAGGCGGTGCCACCCGCGGGAATGTGGATAAAACGGTTGCGCCCCATCCAGAACACCAGGGTCGCCAAGCCCATCAAGACGCCGGGAACCCCGAAGGCGACGTGAGGGCCGTACCACTCCATGAGCCAGGGGGTCAGCATGGTGGAGAGAAAGGCACCCAAGTTGATGGACCAGTAGAAGTAGTTGAAGATCTTCGTGACGAGGTGGCCGTTGGAGGCTCCAAACTGATCGCCCACGTGAGCGGAAACGCAGGGTTTGATTCCTCCCGCGCCCAGAGAAATCAAGGCCAGGCCGGCGATCAACCACATCGCGGCTTCGCCTTGGATACCCATCAAGGCCAAAGCGGCATGGCCGGCGCAATAAACGAGCGAGAGCCAGATGATGGTTCTGTACTTTCCGAAGAAGGCGTCGGAGATGAATGCTCCGAGGAGCGGCGTGAGATACACGGCCGATGAGAAGAGGTGAACCTTCTCTGAGACCGCCGCATCACTCATGATCTGCCCCGGGGTGTCGTTCATGAGCCAGAGGTACTTGGTCATGAAAACCGCGAGGATCGTTTTCATCCCGTAGAAGCTGAACCGTTCAGCGGCCTCGTTTCCGATGATGAAGGGGATGCCCTTGGGCATGCCCGTGTTGTTGGGGTCCGGGGAGGTGCGGTATTTCGACATGAAGTGACGCGAGTTGTAGCGGGCGGGATCGAGATTGCAATATCTCCAATCAGCGGGAGATCGAGGGAGCCAAGTGACGGTCCCGGAGGGAGGAACCCGAGAGGGAGGTTGTTGCTCAGCAGGCCGTAATTCTAGGTCTAGGGCGCGAAGTCAATGGTGCGAGGGAAGGGCGCGGATTCGCGCGGAAGCGGTGGGCACTTCGGGAGGTGGGGCACACCATGGAAGGCTCTTCTTGAGACTCCAGGAACCGATTTCGGGGTGTGGCTCCAAGAGGGGTGCAGGTCTACCAGCGGACTGCTGCTGCGGCCCAGGTGAGGCCCGCCCCAAAGGCCACCAGCACGATGTGATCGCCCTTCTCGAACTTGCCGCTGCGGTGCGCTTCATCGAGGGCGATGGCACAAGCGGCCGCCGAAGTGTTGCCATACTTGTGGAGGTTCACAAAGACGCGATCGCTGGGCACCGCGAGGCGTTTGGAAATGGCGTCAATGATGCGCAGGTTGGCCTGGTGGGGAATGACGAGTTTGATGTCTTCCGCTTTGAGTCCGGAGCGCTCGATGACCTGGTTGGCGGAGTCGCGCATACGGGTCACGGCGTGCTTGAACACTTCCTTGCCGAGCATGGCGAGCGTGGCGAGCTGCTTGTCCGCATTCTTGCTGGTAATGGGGCAGGCCGAACCGCCCCCGGGAATGTTGAGAAGGTGAGTCTGGCTACCGTCGGTGCCGATCTCAGTGGCGAGAATTTCCCCCCCGCCTTCTTCGCCGCGGGTGAGGATTGCCGCGCCGGCGCCGTCTCCGAAAAGCACGGCCGTGCTGCGGTCTTCCCAATTGACGAAGGAGGAGAGTTTTTCGGCTCCCACAATGAGTGCATTCTCAAAGGCACCGGTGGAGATGAGGCGCTTGGCGATTTTCATCGCGAAGAGGAATCCGGAGCAAGCGGCCGAAATGTCGAAGGCGACCGCGTTGAGTGCTCCGAGGTTTTGTTGCACGTAGCACGCGGTGGCCGGAGTGAGGGTATCGGGCGTGATGGTGGCCACGATGATCAAGTTGAGCTCTGCGGGATCGAGGCCGGCTTGCTCCATAGCCTTTCGCGCTGCGTTGGTGGCCAAGTGGGAGGTGTGTTCTCCCTCGGCAGCGATGCGGCGTTCCTTGATGCCCGTGCGACTGGTGATCCAATCGTCAGAGGTCTCGACCATCAGCTCGAGGTCGGCATTGGTAAGGATTTTCTCGGGAAGATAGCTTCCCGTGCCTGCGATCGTGACGGGCAGCTCGCTAGCCGTGTCGCTCATTGCGGAGGAGTGAACGCCAGCTTTTGCGTGTGAGCAAGTAGCAACTGGGGTGTCACGACTTATCCGATGGCCTGCATGGCTTCTACGATGTGAGGGTTGACCTTGTGCTCGATCGCTTCTGCGGCGACTCGAATGGCATTCTGGATCGCGAGGGCCGAGGAGGATCCGTGCGCGATGATGCACACCCCCTTGACTCCGAGGAGCGGGCTGCCGCCGTAGGATTCGTAATTGGTGCGGTCTTTCACCGCAGCGAAGCTGCCCTTGGCCAGCAAGGCGCCGGCCATCCGAATCGGGCTCGCCTTCATCTCTTCCTTGAGCCACTTCGACATGGCCTTGGCGGTGGCTTCGCAACTCTTGAGAACCACATTGCCGACAAATCCGTCGCAGAGGCAGACATCGAGCTTGCTCATGTAGAGGTCGTGACCCTCCACGTTGCCGAGCCACTCAAAAGGGGCCTTTCCAGTCTCGACGTAGTCCTTGATGAGGGCGAAGGTTTCCTTGGTGAAGGTCGTTCCCTTTTCGTCCTCTTCACCATTCGACATGAGGCCCACCGTGGGCTGGGCCACCTTGAGCACGTGCTTGGCATAGACCGAACCCATGATGGCATAGCCGAGCAGATGACTGGGCTTCGCTTCAGGATTCGCCCCGGCGTCGAGGATATTGCAGAGGCCGTGTTCGTTGGGAATCGGGGAAGCGATTCCAGCCCGTTTCACCCCTTCGAGATGGCGGAGCTTGAGGGTGGCGGCCGCCACCGCAGCTCCGGTGTTGCCGGCGCTGATGACCGCGTCGGCGTCACCTTCCTTTACAAGATCGGTCGCAATCGAGATGGAGGATTTCTTCTTCCGGCGGAGTCCCTGGACCGCGGACTCGTGCATTTCGATGACCTCCGGAGCGTGCACGATGTTGAGGCGCGCATCGCTGAGGCCCTGTTTCGTGCATTCTTTTTCCACCGTGTCGGCATCGCCCACAAGGTAGAGTTTCTCGATCTTGGGAAGGCGCGCCAGAGCCTCGTGCGCTCCCATCACGTTGACTTCGGGGGCTTTGTCCCCACCCATGGCATCGAGCGCAATGTTCATGACAAATTGAGACCCGAATTCCACCCAGCCTTACAGAGCTGGGTCGAATGAGGGAGCCCGGAATTTAGAGAGCGGCGCAAACTGAAGGGTGGGCTCGGAGCCTGCCCGAGGGGAACCGGTCGAATCAAAGGACGTCCACATCGAGGACTTGGCGCTCGCGGTAGAATCCGCAGGAGGGGCAAGCGATGTGACCTGGAATGCGGCTGCCGCATTCCGGACAGGTTTGAAGCAGGGGTTTGTGCCAGCGATTGGCGCCACGGCGCATGCGCTGCTTCATCTTTGACGTTCTGCGTTTTGGTACTGCCATGGCGAAAAAGGCGGTTAAGAGGGGCCGTCCGGGTTATCGAGTTCATCGAGGGCAGCCCATCGGCTATCACCCTGTGAGGCGGGCGGGACCTCTACATCATCCTCCACGGGCTTGTCCACCGCTAAATACTGTGGGTCGATTTCGCAGGGCACCGGTTTGTCCCCTTCGTCGCACTTGGGATAGGCTGGAAAGTTCAAAAGAACCTCCTCGCGGAGCGAATCGGTGGCGTCGATTTCTCCCAAAATGCCTATTTCAAAGGAAATTGTGGTCTCCGGGAGCGTGATGGTCTGTTTGAAGCGCTGGAGGGTGCGCACGCACTGGAACTCGAAGGGGGCGCTGAGAGCCCCCTGGACAAGTAATTCGTCCCCAAATCGCTGGGCATGGAGATTGAAGGAGAGCGGGCCAAGGGACTTTACTTCGCCCTCGGGGAGCTCGAAAATTTCGGGAGGGAGCTCATCTTCGAGCTGCTGGCCTTTTTCGGGGAGCATACCCAAATCGATGACAAGACGATTCATTTTGCGAATGTAGGTTGAATATTACAGAAGGACTATTGAAATAAGGCCGTGGAACGGATTCCTCCCCATATTTTGCTCGGGGCTTATACCGAGGGTGTTTTTCCCATGGCGGAAGGAGGGGAGATCCTTTGGTTTTCGCCGCTCAAGCGGGGGCTCCTTCCGCTTGATGAGCGCTTCCACATCCCGCATGGGTTGAAGCGCACCCTCAAGCGGAAGCCCTTCGAGGTAAGACGCGACTCGGACTTTCGTCAAGTAATCCGAGCCTGTGGGGAGCGGGAGGAGACTTGGATTGATGAGGTGATCGTCGAGAGCTACGTCCACTTGCATGAACTCGGGTTTGCGCATTCGATGGAGTGCTGGGATGAGGAGGGACTCCAGGGTGGCCTGTATGGGGTGTCGCTTGGGCGGGTCTTCTTCGGGGAGTCCATGTTTTCGCGCAAACCCGAGGCGAGCAAAGTCGCGCTTGTGCACCTCGTCGAGTGGCTGCGGGAGGAAGGCTACACCCTGCTGGACACGCAGTGGATGACTGATCACCTGCGGCAGTTCGGGGGCGAAGAGATTCTGCGCGAGGACTACTTCACTCTCCTCGATAAGGCGCTAGGAGATACCTACGAAGTTCCGCCGCAGACTGCATCAGAGGAGCCTTCTTCGCTCGAAGCATCTCCGAAGAGTGGAAACCCCAGTTGACGAGAACCGCCTGCATGCCGGCGGCCTCCGCGGTTTCGAAGTCGACGGTGGAGTCGCCAACGAACGCAATCTCGGAGGGAGGGAGTGCGAGTTTCTTTGCGATCATCAATGCTCCAGTGGGATCGGGCTTGCGGGGCATGATTTTCTGCTGGCCGAGGACCATCACCCAGGGAACCCAGTCGAAGAGGGTCTGCATGATCTCGACCGTGTAGTGGTGAGGTTTGTTGGAGAAAACCGCGAGGGGGATGTTCTCCTCGTGAAGCTCTTCGAGGAGCTCGCGAATTCCCGGGTAGAGCGTCGTGCCTGAGAGCCAGCTCTCTCCGTACTCGCGAAAGAAGGCCTCCTGCAGGTCGTCGACCTCCTCCTCGCTCGGATCGCCCGTCAGGCCACGCTTGGCCAGCATCCAGGCACCATTGCCGATGAAGGTCCCGATCCGATCCAGAGAGTGGGGGGGACGGCCTTTCGATTCGAGGGCTCGGTTTAGCCCGTCGGCGATGCCGGGGAGGGAGTCGACGAGGGTTCCGTCGAGGTCAAAAATCGCGGCGCGAATCACGCAGGCGGCCTACTCGCTCTTCAGCGAATTGGCGACGCTAATCAATAGAGGAGTGCAACCAAGGCCTCGTCGGTGAGGACGGTGGGATCTTCTGCCGCCTGGGTGAGCATCTCTGCGGCGACCATGTCGTCGAGTTCCGTGATGGCCGCAGGAGCGGGCTGCGGGTGCTCCACGATCTCATTTTGAGGGCCGCCGTTGACGGCGATGAGGATAGCCACCGCGAGGGCTCCGAGCGATCCGGCGAGGATGGGCTTAGGGGTGAGCAGTTGCTGCCACCAGCGGACTGGCGTTTCGTCCGTGAGGCGCACTTCCCGCATTACATTGCGCACGAACAGGGTCCCCGCTTGCCGGGGTTTCGCCTCGTCAAGGAGGTTCCAAACCGGGTCGTTCTCCCAGTCATTTTGGTCAAGGCCACTCATGATTCTTCGTCGCTTCGGGGGATCCAACCCCTACCATAGCCGAAAGTTTCAGGATTTCCGGCCAAAATCGGTTGGTTTTAGCGGCCGCGTTCGTCTCCCCAGAGCTGGATGTGGAGGCGATCGGAGAATCGGTAGCCCAAGGCCCGGCATTTTTCGGCCAGCCACTCCCGTCGGCCCTGCAGCGTTTTGGGGTCCCGGCCCTCAGGCATGAGGAAGATGCGCTCCACGTCGAGGCCAAATTGGCTCTGGAGCCCGGCTACCTCTGCCAAGTCGGCGGGGCTGGAGATCACGAACTTGAACCACGCGCGGGGAGAGGCGGCAAAGAAGGTAAGGGCTTCTTGGTTGAGTCGCAGATCTTCGTTGTTGCCTGAATTGCTGAGCTTGGGGGAGACGTTGTACTGCGAAATGATGCGATCGAGGTCTGGCTCTGGGGTGATCGCTCCATTGGTTTCGAGTTCGAAGATCCAGCGATGGTCCCAATCCCGGAGGATTTCCAGGACATCGATGAATTCCTCCTGCTGCACGAGAGGTTCACCGCCGGTGACCACCAGGCGTCGGCAAGAGTACTCCCGGATGGCTGCCGCGACATCTGCGGGAGTCATTTCGATCATGTGCCTGTCCTTGGAGAACTTCGTGTAGTTCGGGTCCGCATCCTTCTCGTGCGGCCAGGGAGTTCCTTCAAAGTTCCAGGTGTAGTCCGTGTCGCACCAGACGCAGTGCAGGTTGCAGAGCGAGGCGCGGACGAAGACTGCGGGGACACCGGTCGAGATTCCCTCCCCTTGCAGGGTGTGGAATACTTCCGGAGACCCGTTGGGGAGACGGGCGATTTTCATGACAGGGCTAGGGGGGGCAGGTGAGCAACTCGGGAGAAGGTTCCCTGAACGCCACACAACCAGCCAGTTAGTGACTTAGCAAGAATCTTCGCGGCGAAGAATCGACTCACGAAGAGCTGGGCTCTGCAATCGGATTATTTACGCTATTTGTATTTCTTGGCCAGTTGGGCGCGCGCTTTGACGAGAAGTTTTTTGGTGGCGATGATGCCGTCTTCCTCGCTCAGTTTGCCGCCTTCGTATTCCACCCCGACATAGCCGCGGTAGCCAGCGTCGAGAACGAGCTTGAGCGCCTTGAGGTAGTCGGTCTTGGTTTCGTTGCCCTCGGCATCGAAGTCGTGGCTCTTTGCGCTCACTCCTTTGGCAAACGGCATCAACTCTTTGATTCCCAGGTAGCGGTCGTAGCTGTGGAAGTTGCCAAAGTCCGGCAGCGATCCGCAGTTGTCCAAGCCGACATTCTTGAGCACGCCGGCCAGCCACTTGCCGTTTGAAGAGAGCCCGCCGTGGTTCTCCACGATCACGTTGATTCCATGCGCTTTGCCAAATTCCGAAAGACCGCGCAGACCCTTAGTGGTGTTGGCAGCCTTCTCTTTGTCAGTCTTTCCTTTGCCGTGAGCATTCACGCGGATGGAATGACAGCCGAGAAACTTTGCGGCCTCCACCCACTTCTTGTGATTGTCGATCACCTGCTGGCGCTTTGCTTCGTCGGCTTCGCCGAGATGACCTTCGCCGTCGATCATGATGAGCACGCTCTTCACCCCGAGGTCGTCGCATCGTTTCTTGAGTTCGGTGAGGTACTTCTGGTCCTGGGCCTTGTCCTTGAAGAACTGGTTGACGTACTCGAGGGCCGTGATGCCAAACTTCTCTTTGGAGACCTTGGGGAAATCGAGATTGGTCATCTCGTTTTTACGGATGGTCCGGTGCAGGGACCATTCCGCGAGAGAGATTTCAAAGAGGGGCTTGCCCTTCTTGTGATGATCCGCCTGGGCGAGAAAAGGGGCGAGGGAGAGTCCGGTTGCGGCTGTGCTTTGCTTGAGGAAGAGACGTCTGTTCATGGCGCGCAAAGGGTAGGTTTCTCGGGCTGCGGCGCAAGATCTAAGCGGGCTTTACAAGGCAGAGTTGTCAGTTGGCTGGAGGCCGGGTAGAGCTAGCTCCGTGAGTATTGTGACTAGGCGCGGAGATAACGGTCATTCCGACCTCCTCTTTGGAAAGAGATTGCCCAAGACAGATGCCCGCTTTGAGGCGGTGGGGACCATCGATGAACTGAATGCCGCCCTGGGACTGGTTCGGGCCCGGGGAGAGGCCGTCACCAATTCCCTGATCGATCGGCTGCAGGAGAAGTTGGTGGGCCTGATGGGGGAGCTCGCCGTGCACCCGGATGATGCACAGCGTTATGCAGATTCCGACTATCCCTCGATCACCCCCGAGGATGTCGTAAGCCTTGAGCGTGAGGCCGCCGCGATTGAGGACGAAGGGATCTCCTTCAAAGGATGGGCCCGTCCTGGTGCCAATGGGAATGTCGAGGGTGCGCAGCTCGATGTTGCGCGCACGGTGTGCCGACGCGCCGAACGCCGCGTGCTGGCGCTGAGTGCGGACCTCTCCAATCCCGCCATCCCTCTCTTTCTCAACCGAACTTCGGATCTTCTGTGGCTTCTGGCGAGAAAATCGGAGCGCGATTGAGGTTGCGGCAATGGCGGGAGTGCTTAGGGTATGGGGATCATGAGAACTCTCCTCTGCATCCTCCTCTTCAGCGGGTTCGCGACCTCCTTCACCTTTGCGGCTTCCAAAGTACGCTGGCCCCGCGATGTCGTGGAATGGGAGAAGCTGAAGGAGGCAGAGGAAACTGCCAAGAAAGAGGGGAAGGGTCTCGCCTTTGTCTTTGTTCCCGTGGAATGGCCCGAGGATTTGAATGGCAGTGTCGGGCGCTCCATCTCGGCCACCAACGATACCATTAGAGCCCTCAAGTCGTTTTGCCTGATCGTGAAGGGGAACATGCAGGCCGTGCGTGCTGCCTCCCAAGGCAAGGAAGACGCGGCTCCCAAGGCTTTGGTCGCGGGAATGAATGCAGCGGGCAATACCTATCCCCTCGTCGTGATCCTCGACACCGAGATGAAGGTCGTGCTGGGGGCGACGTCCGGGAAGAATATTTCCACCGAAGGGAAGAAGATCTTTCGCGCCGCCAAGAAAAAGTTCCGCGAGCTTGAGAAGGCAAAAGAGGAGGAGAAGTAATCCCTGCTCGGTTGTTTTGTTAGAGACCCTCTGCGAGGGGGCGCAGGAGGACGCCGATGCCATAGGCGATCGTCGCGGCCAAGGCGCCGGCACCCAGGGTCTCTGCTCCTCCCAAGGTC